>DFXX01000012.1:0-2328 GCA_002381765.1 Bacteriovoracaceae bacterium UBA4097
GCTCTTGCATGCTTAGTTTCAACGGTAACTTCTCTTCCTACAGTAGTTATCGAAGGTCAAGATCTTGACGTGAACTCTGATGAGGCGTCTTTCCGTCTTGTTGCTGAGGCCAATGGTAATGCTGAACCTCAGTTGATTGCTCATATCGCAGCCGAGATGAATGTTTCTACTGAAGAAGTAGCTGCTCAAGTTCTTCGCCTTCAGGAAATGAATGCCGAAATTTCTGTTCTAAGTGTTGTTCAGTCTCTCTAAATTTTTCTTAAGCTTTTGAAAAAAGGGAGGCCAATGGTCTCCCTTTTTTTATATGGAGTTGTAAATTTTTCTATCAACTTGCTACAAATCCTTAATCAGGATATGACACTAGGCAAAACAACCTGTGTCTGAATTTAATCAGAGGAAAAGCTATGAAATTCCAAATGACCGCTCTCTTAAGTCTTTTCTCACTGAGTGCACTTGCTCAGGGAATGTATCCAAACACTCCTTTTAAGGAGAACTACTTTGCTGAAAAGATCAAGACCTTGTCCGAAGATCCTAAGGCCCTGACCAGTGTGTATGATATCTCTCGCATGGGTCTAGACCGCGCTCGCCCTAAGAATGTTCCATGGTCGGGCTCATACTGGCCGCTGAACCAGGGTATGATCGCTAGCCCTTATCAGGACAGAACGATGATCCGTCCTTGGCAATTTGTGACCTGGGAAGGAAACGTAAAAAGATTTGAATCAAGAAAGAAAGATTACCTTACATATGTTGAGAAGATGACCGATGATGATCTGGCCTTCCTAGCTCCATCTGAGAAGTATGACCTCCTACTCAATGACAGAGGTTATGATCTTAGTACTAAGATCTGGGATTATGCCTGGAGATGGGGAGATTCTAAGAAGCAAGGATTCATCACTCAAATCGATCTTCCGAGTCCTGACTTTGTCGTCCCTGAGGCCAACCGCTTTATGGCCCTCTGGGAAGGAATCTGTCACGGTTGGGCCACTGCCGCTGGACACGTTCCTGAGCCGAAAAAAATTGTTAATGTTGTTCTAGCTGATGGAAGAGAAGTTCCTTTTTATCCAGATGATATTAAGGCCCTGGTCTCCCTACTTTGGGCAAATTCGATGATTCAAGAAAATGTCATGCTGGAAGGAAATCGTTGTTGGAATAAGCGTCCTGAGACAGATAAGCATGGCCGCTATATCGATGTACCAAACGCAAACATCCCTCCTGGGTTCGAAAATGTTCCAGGATGTGGTGATATTCACCCAGGTATGTTCCACTTAACTCTTGCCAATGTGACCGGTAAGCAAGGGCGTAGCTTTATCGTTGATATTAACCCAAAGGCTCCGGTAGCGAATCAGCCAGTGTCTGGTTATAAGTTTAAGTACTTCAACGTTGAGACAGGTGAAGAATCAAATCTGAACAATGCCGTACTCGCTTACAGCGCTTATCGCCATGTGGACCCATTTAAGTCAGCTCGCACACCTAATGTAAGAAGCATCGTTGGAGTTGAAGTAGAATTCGAATATACCGATTACTACACACCTGGAATGTACAAAGAAACTGAAGAGTCTCCGAATAAATTTAAGGAACTCAAATATTTGTACGATCTTGAGCTAGATGCTAAAGGCAACATCATTGGTGGACAGTGGAGACTTAGTAAGAAAGGTTCAAGAACTCTTATATCTGGGGATTTCAAGCCAGACTTCCTTTGGGTTATACCTAAAGACTATAAGAAGTATTTCACGGCCGTTAATCTAGAGAAGTGGGACGTCAGATCAGGTAAACCAGCTCCCGCTTCTTGGCAGAATGTTGCTAAGGGTGCTCATAGCTTCATCTACAAAATGACTAAAGAGTTTGGATGGAATGAGAAGTGTACAGTTATCAATAGTAAGAATAAAAAAGATATCCGAGTTGTTCCTTGTGAATATCAGTATCCCAAGCCTCAGCCGTTGATCAATCTGGTTGATCAGTTAGTAGAACTTTCTAAATAATGATTCGTAGAGGGCCAGAGAAATCTGGCCCTTCTTTCTTAAACCACTCGATAAAAACTTAGCTGGTTCTGAACATCCACCACTCCATGTATATTCTCCACACAATCCTCGGCCTCTCTTTTATCTCCCCGGACATGAACACTGCCTCTAAGATAGACCACCCCATCCTTCACATCGACTTCAATATCCGTGGCATCTACTTCATAACTTTTAAAAAGTGCTTCATTCACATCCTCCTTGATTCTTTCATCAGAACGCTTCCAGCCCTTAGGTCCTTTACCGCTAAATCCACGTGAAGCGAAGGTGCGGTCCATATTGCTGGTCAGATTATCGCTGAGATTGACCCGAC
>DFXX01000012.1:2511-2643 GCA_002381765.1 Bacteriovoracaceae bacterium UBA4097
ATTAAAAAAAATTATAGCGATAGGATGCGATTCATCGATGAAGCTAAACCAAAGAAGTTGTAAGGTTGGATATAAGAGAAGAAATACAATAAAAATCAAGTAATCCCGCAATAAATTTATGTACTCTTAAAT
>DFXX01000010.1 GCA_002381765.1 Bacteriovoracaceae bacterium UBA4097
TGGCCTCCCTTTTTTCAAAAGCTTAAGAAAAATTTAGAGAGACTGAACAACACTTAGAACAGAAATTTCGGCATTCATTTCCTGAAGGCGAAGAACTTGAGCAGCTACTTCTTCAGTAGAAACATTCATCTCGGCTGCGATATGAGCAATCAACTGAGGTTCAGCATTTCCATTGGCCTCAGCAACAAGACGGAAAGACGCCTCATCAGAGTTCACGTCAAGATCTTGACCTTCGATAACTACTGTAGGAAGAGAAGTTACCGTTGAAACTAAGCATGCAAGAGCACGAGCTTCCGGGCCACTGCTTCTGAATTCTCTAGAGCAAGACATTCTACCAGCTTCTCCACCCACGATAACAAAAGCCTGTGCACTGAATGAACCGATTAAAAGACCGAGCATAAGTACGTTTTTCATAAATCTCCCTTGGTTAATATCCCATTAATATTTCATTAATCGAGAATGTATATTTATTAAGTTTAAGTGATGCCAGAGTAAGGTAGCCCTTCATGTCCTCATCCAGAGACATATCTCTGGTGAAAAAATCCACATCGGAATTAGGCTTTAAAAGGTAAGCGGTATTGGTTCCATATAAAAAGGAAGTGAGTTTTTCAGTCTTGGAGTTATAAATAAAAACATCTCTCGTGAAACCGGAATTGAGATTCGGATCATAGGCCTCGATGAAATATTCATTTCCACCTTTCGCCTTAATCCCTGTCACCAGAACGGCGTGGCCTATTTTAAACTTCGTCTCAAAGAAGATCGGAATCTGAATTCCTTTCTGCGTGAGAGAATCGATGAGCTTGAGTCCCTCAAGATTCAGGGCCTTCTGCTTAAAGTAAGTCTTCACCGCTCCCGCAAGAGAGCTATAGTTCTGCACCTGATAGGAATAGATAAGTGAGGCGAGCTTTACTTGATCCATCGATCTCGTCCACTCTTGAATATTATCAAAGCCCGGAACAATCACGATACTACCGCGCATAAGCTCACTTACAAGATAAAGATTCTCGTCTGGACTTAAAGCACGTCGGTCTTTTTGAAAGATCACTTTTTCTAAGAGATTCTTTTGAAGATCCACTAGGCCAAAGCACATGGGCATTTCGGGAATATTATTCTTAAGTGAGCTTTCATTGATCTTTTGGGCCTTCTTGCCATCAAACTCATGGAGTTCCTGTGAAGTCACTACCGCCTTGAGCTTCAAGATCCGGGTCTTCTTATTGAATTCAGAGAGATCAGAAATCCAGGCATGAGTGGCAATGATTCTATTTTCATTGATCTTCTCAGGAGCAATAATCCCGATGAACTTTCCACCCAGATAAACATCCGAATCATTTCTGATCTCGCTATTATCGAGCTTGATCTTCACATAACGATACTTAGACTTGGTCGATTCCTTACTATTACTTCCACGTATATGAATGGTGAACTTAAGCCAAAAATCACTGCCATCATAATTAAAATTAACTTGCGAGACTTTCACCGATTGCGTCTGAGAGAACTGGGTGAAGCTTGAGTTTATAACTTGATCCTGACTTACCACTTCCTGGAACTGAAAGGATTCCTCTCCCGTGAGTTTGTCAATGAGCATACTGCGAGTCACTCTATTCTCTAAAAACGTCACACTTGAGAGATAGGTCTTTAAAACCTTAAGTTCATCTCCACTTAGATTTAAGCTCTTTTCGGCCAGGGCCGCATAGGCCGCAAGCCGCATCTGAAGATCACTAGAGCTCAAATCCTCGAGGCTAAACACCAGATCACTTAGAACCTTTTTAAGGGTCTCAGAATACTTTTCAGTTAACTGAACTCTTCTCCCTGAAAGCGAGAGATCGGCCGAGACATTTCCAATGAGGCCTTGCTTTTCAAGTACCTTCGGAATGGCGGTTGGAATAATTCCACTCAATCCTCCAGAATTAATTCCCACCATTTTAAGCAGGCTAGCTACTGCCTCAGAACAATTCTTCCCAAAAAAAGAATAGTTATCCATTGAGCCTTCTTTCAGAAGGCGAGCAAGTTCAGTTAAAAACTTCTCCCGCTGCTCATCCGTTAGAAGAATCTCATAACTCGTCAAATCTCGATCCGCGATATTATTCATCTCGGGCATGATCTGCGAGTATCTCTTCATTACTACTGTGCGCTGATAATTTTTCCCAATGCCAATGGCCCGAACAATACTGAGTTCATCCTCTGGAACATCCGCCACAAACTCGATCACATAATCGCGACCTGAAGGCTTCTCGCCTTCGCCCAGTCGCAAATACCCATGCCCAAAGGCCGATCTCGTCATGCCTTTAGAGGAAGCAAGAAGATAGTAGACCTTCTTCACTCGAGACAAATCAATTTCGTTTGCCAAAGCAGCAAAGGAAGTCATGAGGAGAATAATGATGATGAACGGAATTTTATACATTTGGAGGGAGTATAGGGCAAATTTGGGGCGGGAGGGGGGAGGTGTATAATTTATACTTAGTCTAAAAGACTGTTTTGAACAGAATCTTATAAAATATTGTAATCTTATAGGGAAGAATCAGTATAAATGAAATTAATCTCCAACTCTCTCTCCCCATTACCCTTTATCACTTCATTTCTCACAAAGCCCTCCGCTTCGTAATTTATCTTCACGGTTTTATACATGCCGGTAAAGCGTGCAAGGAGAATGCGCTTAAAGAAGTCCAGGTAGTTGGCGTGATAGCTGGCACTATTCTTAGTATTTAAAAGGAGGTCTTTTAGAAGGTTAGAGTGATTAACATCGCGCTTAGGGAAATTGATTCCAATGCCTTCCATGCCACGAGGTTGGGCCACGATGGAAGCGGTATCATAGATGAGGTTGAGCTTGGCCTGAGTCTTTGAGCGCATAAGTCCCATGATAAGCCAGCGGGAGCTGTTCCAGATGCAGTAGTTGTGATTGCCACCGGTGAAAGTGATGTTCATTTCATTTTCAGCTTTGATCTGGTAGCGGCTATTGCCAGCGGGAGAGACGATGAGTTCTATATCGCTGGGAACGGTGACGAGATTGGTCTCGTAGTCGGTTTTTGGAAGCTTGTAATCAAAGTTGGAGAGGAAGCTATCGATGTTGACGAGGTTTCCGCGATAGTTACCGGTCTCAAGCAGGATGAGGGACTTGTAGTTAGAGTCTGCGAGATATCTTTCAGTGGTTTCTTGCAAGAGGTTCTGCCAGTCATAGGCCACATGGGGATGGACATTGATGTGGTAGTTCCCGTCGCTAATGGGAGTCGGATGTGCGTAGGCGAAGTTTACCTGGCAGTAGATTTTTGAGGTCTCAAATTCTTGAGCGAACTCGCGGTTATTTACGGGAGAAATTTGGAAGTCACGGTTTTTAATTTTGTTTTCTGATTTGTATTTATTGTCGAAGGTCAGGGTGTAGTTGAAACTCCGATCATCTTTTTTAACCAGAAAAGTCATGGGTACACTTCTCTGGGAGTTCTCGAGAATGAACTCTCTTTGAATAAAGTCCGGGCCCTTGATAGTTTTAGAGACTGGAGTAATCAGCTGGAAAGTGTTGTTGTAGGTATACACGCAGTCCAGATCAAAGTTCTTATCAGTCCTGGTGTAAGCTTCCTGCATGCGGGCAGGGAAGTCCATGGCCATGATAGGAGTGGCAATAGAGAAGGTAATGAGTGCTACAAAAGTATGAAAGATGTGCATGCTGCCTTTTAGACAATTTCTTATAAGGTGCAAATGAGGGGAATTGGTTTAGGTAAAGATTATAGGTCGGGAGTTGATTTTAGAGTCTGAGTCCATTTTAAAACTGAGAGATAAGAGAGTTGATCGAGGAGGGGTTTAGGGATAATTTCTCCATTAAGGGCCTTAGCGAGGGCGAGGTTTCTGAGTTCTAAATCCTCTCCCTTGCCGTAACCCGAAGCAATGGTGCCGTACACAGGCAGATGGCCCGCTTTATCAATAAGGATGAGTTGAGCAAATCCCCGGGTGGCCTGATTGAAGTGCTTTATGGCCGAACCCTTGACGGTGGCGCCGTCCAGTGTACCCTGGAAGTAGGTAGTTTTAGCGAGGCTTGGTTTTTGGGAGGCATTGTAGAGTTCAGTTGGGGTGTCGGGAAGAAAGCCCAGATCCTGGCAGTAGTGCTGCTGCTGAAGATTCTTGTTATCACTTATAAGTTTTTTATTGTGAAAGATTGAATAGAAGCTAGCTTTACTTAAATTCATTCCAAGCTCCTGACAGCCAATCATGCCCATCATGACATTTCCGAAGCCAAATTCAGAGTCCTTGGGATTGGTTTCTTCAAACGACTTCATAAGCGTGACGAAGAGTTCCTCGTTCCAGATGATGTTACTTAGAAAGATGTTTAAAACTTCATGAGCATTATCCTGATAGAGCATCTTCATGCCTACATTGGAAAACCAATTGCTTTTGACTTCAGGGTGATGTGAGAGTTCAAGGATTCGCTCTTGAGTATTCTCGGGAAGTGTATCAAAGAAGTCTTGAAGCATCTGCGTTCTCTCTACTGGGCGCATGAGGGTTTCTCCGCCTTGGTAGATGATGCCTTCAAGAACAATGGCGCGAGTTGAATTAGGAAAGAAGTGGCCATAGAGATGAGCGGGTACGGTGCCGTAAGAGACTCCGTAAACTGAGATTTGAGCAAGCTTTAAGTGCTTTCTGATCTCATCGATATCGCGGGTGGTATTTTCTGAGCTATAGAAACTAGGCGTGAGGTAGAGCTCTCTGGTCATCGGGCGCGAGCAGGAGTTCCCGCGCTGATCAAAGAAGACCACATTCCAGTCGGATAGACTCAGATGAGAATGATGAGCGGTATCTCCGGGTCCGCCGGAGACAAAGATCATGGTTTTCTTCTGGGGATCAAAAGTCTTTTTAGTCCAGGCATAGAGGGGAGTGACTCCCTTACTTTCATCCTGATAATCTACGGGGACTTGGAGCCAGATTTCTCGCTCCTTGGATCTGGTATGTTTGGCACAGACTTCCGGGCCTGAGAGATAGGCCTCAGGAAGGATTAGGGCAGAAGCCTTAAAGCTCAAGAGAATAAGAACGAGGGCAAAGGCATGCATAGGGGCTGATTAACAGAGTAATGGTTTATTAGCTAGTGACCCTTACCATTTTACCAGGAATTCTTCAGAAATCTTAAGTTTTGAATTTTTTTAAATTGCTTATAATGAAGGCTGATTAACAGGAGTAAGGTGTGTCTGATTTTATAGTCTTAGGTGTGCTCTTCATTGCATTGACAGTCATTGCCCTTAGTCCTAAGGGAGCGCAGAACTCCAAAGTTAAAGAGCTTTTAGGAAAAAAGAAAGAAGTCCTGTTAATTAAAACCCAGAAATAAGGCCTACTTCTCGTAAACCTTTTTTAATTCCAGATAAATTCTCTCGTTCATATCTCCTGCCCGTGAACACATCAGATCCGTGATATCAAATTGATAGTTCACATAGACCTTATTCTTCATATCGTAGAATTCATGATAGCAATCAGGAAGTCCCAGTACATGGCCAAACTCATGACGGATGGTCCACTGAGATTCATATTCCTCAATGGCCTGATTAGAATCCATGACGATTTCATTTCCTCCTAAGGCGTTCACATGAGGAACCACATTGGGTCTGAAGATGAGACGAGGACCATTGGTAAAGCTTCCAAAATTAAGCTTTAGGCCCCAATTCTCAAAGCGAAATTCATCTTCGATATTATCCTGCAGATAGGGAATGAACTTTTCGATCTTGGGAGTATTGAAAGGAACGATGGCGATATTCTTTTCCCAAACAATATCCCGGCGGCGGGCATTCTTAGGAATGATGAAGAAGGAATCCCAATTCTTTTGGGCCTGGGTAAAATAGCTTTTATAAAATCTTGCCAGGGTGTTTTTCTCATAGGCCTTTTCTAGATTTTTTGAGCAGCGATCGAGATTGGAAGTAGCATTCTGGCAGATTTGAATCAAAGCTTCTTTAATGGGAGCGATTTTTTCTTCTGGAATAAGGGCCCTGTCTCTTAGTTCCGCTTCTTGGATTTTATTGGTGGTGAGATAGTAGTAGCCTCTCACATCTTTATTGGCCGCATCTGCATAGTGGCCGCGCCACTGATCGATGGATTTAAAGCGAGCAGCACTCTGGTACTGGCGATCGATTAAGCGCGCGTACTTGATAAAGGTCTCATCATCTACCGGCAGAGTACGAGGAAGATCCGTGCGACTCAACAGGATGTCTTTAAATTCTTTTGGTAGATCCTTTAAGATTTCTCCAATCCGCTCGTGAATGAGTTCGGGAGAGTAGGTACTAGGTTTATCGATCGGAATTCCTCCACGGGTGGCGGAAGAGGTGAGGCGAATGGCGGCACTCTCACTGCGCCCCTCATTTATGAGAGTAATCCACTGACTTAAACGGCTCCCGAGATTTAAGGCCTCTGTTATCGCCGGATGATCTTCAGTCAAACTCTCTATAGTTTTTAAATGCTCTTGGTATTCGAGGGAAGTCATTTCAAGATCCAGATGAGGAGGAGCTTCATGGGCAAAAGCGATAGGAGAGAAGATAAGAGCGAGACAAAAGGTGAGTTTTTTCATCCAATAAACTTATGATCAATCCATGAATTTGCCCAGGCAAAAATAGTCCTGAGAGGCGAGTTTTTGACTTGAAGTGTTAACCTCATAGAATGAACAATATGAAAACACTTACTCTCTTTCTTCTTATGTTTCTTATTTCCTGCAATAAAGACACCCTAAAAGACATCAATCCCATGGAAAAAGTGGTGGAGTCAATTTCTGATGCCACTACCGAGGCACCACTATTGCCCGAAGGGCCGACTTGGAATGATGAATATATTGAGCTGGTAAATACTCATCGGCGTGATCTAGGACTTAGGGCCTTGCAAGTTTCTCCCTATATCGATCTTGCGGCGCTGGACCATAGTCAGAAGATGGCCGATAAGACCATTCCATTTGGTCACACAGGATCTGCTACTCGCTGCTCTCTCATTATCAATGCCATTGGTAGTGGTAATCTTTGTGGTGAGATCGTGGCCTCGGGTTATAAGACTCCTCAGTCGGTGTTTGAGGGGTGGATTAAATCTCCCACCCACAAATCAAAAATTGAAAACACCCGCTACACTCATACCGGATTGGGTTTTGCCAAAAATTCGACCGGCGTTATCTACTGGACGCAAATTTTCTTGGAAGTAAATTAATTGAACTGAAGACTCATAGTAGAAGTTCCATCCTGCTTTTTATTCAGTAAAAGATTCACCGGCAGTGAATTGGTGAGGGGCCTGATGTGAGAGATGATTCCCACCATTAGTCCGCGCGTCTGAATTTGGTTAAGCATATCCAGCACATCTTCCAGGGATTCCTGATCCAGAGTACCAAAGCCCTCATCGATAAAGAGAGAATCGATCTCGGCCTGGCCACGAGTCATCTCCGCCAGTGCCAGTGCCATCGCCAGAGAAACCATAAAGGTTTCTCCCCCTGAGAGAGTAGAGACCTTTCTGCGGCCGCCTTCGCGATATTTATCCAGAATATAGAAGTCAGGGGTTATTCCCTTTCCACGGGCCTGATGGATAATCTCATAGCGCCCCTGGCAAAGCTTTTGGAGCTCTTCATTGGTTTGCACGATGAGATTCTCTTCCACCAGCGAGAGTACAAAGGAGCGCAGTTCATCTTTACCCAAGACTTCGGAAAGTCTTTCAATGCGAAGGATATTCTTTTTGAGATCTTCTTTTTTCATATCCAGGATCAGAATCTTATCTTGAAGTTTTTCCCAATGCAGAAGACGCTCGCTGACTCGAGCGTGATTCATCTTAAGAGTATGAGTTTCCTCTTTTAACAGTTCTTTTTGTTCATCTAAAAGCTCTTTTAAGGAAATAAAAAGGGCCCCTGAGCTAGTGAAATCAAGCGAGAGGTTTTGCAGTCGGGTGATGAGTGTAGTGAGTTCTTCAGAGAGAGGGGCGAGGGGAAGCTTGGTCTCTTCCTTAATGGTATGAAGTTCTCGGGTAAACTGCATATCCAGATCTTTTAAATGTTCATCCAAGGTATAAAGCCTACTCTGGAATTCTTTTAGGCTCAGTTCATGAGTTTTAAGTTCCTTCTCGCCCTTACTCCATTCTTCAGCACTGGCCTTAACAATTGCATTTAAGGCTTCGATGAGTTTTATCGCCTTCTCACCCTTGAGTTCAATCAGAAGCTTTGCCTTAAGCTCATTTATTTTATGACCCAGTTCTTTAAGCTTCTGAGTCTCTTCATTTTCCTGGGTGTAAAGATTGTGAAGATTCTTCAGGATAAAATCTCTTTCCTGATGAATCTTCTCTCCTCGAGATTCACTTTGCATATATTGCGCGAGACCGCGGCAATCTTCTTTAAGTTTAAGGAGTATCTCCTGGGTAAGTTCATTGGGAATGAGCTTCACTAGCTCTTGCAAGAGACTCTCTTTGGCTTCTTCCTGGCTTGAGATAAGAGTCGTAATCTGTGTTAAATTACCTCTCGCCTGAGTATAGGCTTCACGGGCCTTCTTGAGTTCACCCTCTAGCTTCTGGGCTTCTTTCTTTTTGCTCTCTTGCTCCCAGATCCTTTTCTCCCAAACTCCAATTTCCTCCTCCAGACTCTTTCGGTCTTCCAGGGGCATTTTTAGTTTTTCTTGAAGAGTCATGAGTTCCTGAGTCTTGAGCCTCAAGGATTCTTCCAGATTTTTTTGTAAGCTTATAAGAAGCTTGCTCTCTTCATTGACACTAATAATAAGGTGAGAGAGTTCATTGGCCCTGTTTTTCATGGCAAGAGAATCAGTCTTACTTAGAGAATCGAGTAAACTCTGCCAAGTGGAAGCTTTGACCTCGGAGTGGCAAACCGGGCAGGCATCAGGCCTCTCTGTGGTGGCGTGAATAAGGCAGGTCTCAATCGCCCCTCTGAGTTCCATGAGTTTCAGCGAGGACTCTAGAGAGTTAAGTTCCTGCTGGCTTTGTTCTAGAAATGTTTTAAGAGTCTCAGATTTTTTCTGAGATTGAGTGAGCTCTGCTTTCTGTTCAGTAATCTGCTTTGTAAGGTCAGCAGCTTTAAATTCACTCTTATGCCATTCTTCCTGAAGTTTTTGGAAGTCCTCTTTTTGCTTTCTTAAATGAACGAGAGTCTCTGCAATATCATCTGGAATGCCTGCAAGCTCTTTTTGAGCAATTGTAAGAGCTCCTGCGATTTCTTTGCCTTGGGTTTCGAGCTCCTTGAGCCTTATTTCAATAATTTCTTTTTCTTTTTCTTTAGTTTCAAATACTGTTTGGAGATCAAAGAGTTTTTCAAGAGTAGAAATATTAGTTTTTAAGTCTTCGATGGGAAAGTTGATCTTCTCTCCCAAATAGGCATGACTCTTTTGCCAGTGCTTATACTCATTTTCTCGAGAGATAAGTTCATCTTTTAGTTTTTGAATTCTTAGAGAGCATTCAGTTATTTTTCTGTTGATTTCTTCAGAGTTGACTTCCAAATGATTAAGGGAACTTTCTTCTTTTAGAAGCTCCTGCAGGCGAGGAAGCTCCTTCTCCTGCTTATCTTTATGAGCTTGATAGATTTCAGTCAGCCTTTGGGATTCTTTGAGAGCATGATTATATTTAGTGGTCGCAAGCGAGAGATCACTCCTTATGAGTTCAGATTTCTTTTTATTTTCGAGATACTTCTCATGATAGGCCATGAGACTTGTAAAGTGATAGGCCACAGTTTCTATTTTTCTTAGCCAGGCTTCAGAATGAGCGGCTTCTCTACTTAATCTTAGCTTTTCAGTTTTTAAGTCTTCTCCACTTAAGTTTTCGCCCTTCATAGTAAGTAATTGAGTCTCGACTTCCTGGAAAGCCTTCATTTCGGAATCAAGATTACTTTTAAGCTCCCGGCCCAGGCTATCGAGCATCTCTCCAGGATAGAGCTTCTCTAAAATTTCCTTTCTTTCGGTAAAGGGACTCATAAGAAAGCGCGCAAATTCTCCCTGGTTTAGAATGATGCATTTGCAGAACTGATCAAAATCTAGATTAAGCAGTTGATCGACAGATTCCACCACCTCTAAGCGAGTCGAGTTGAAATCCTCACCTTCCAAGAGATGCACCACTCTTTGGGTTTGCGGAGCTTTAAGGAGCTCTCCATTTTGCTTTCTGACCTTGGCGCGCCAATCGGCAATATAATATTTCTGGGCGACTTGAAAGATAAGCTCAATCTGACCCTCTTTCTCACCCAGGGTCACCACATCGGTCTGATTTACATTGGTTTTATAGACCTTGCCATAAAGAGCAAGTCCTATGGAATTTAGAATGGTGGATTTACCAGATCCCGTCTCACCAGTTATGGCAAAGAGTGGAGAGTGCTCCTGAATGGCGGCAAAGTCCACGATGTGCTCACCCTTAAGACTTGCAATATTTTTAACCCTGAGGCGTATGAGACGCATTTTTTACTTTCTCCAAGAGGGAGGTGAAGTCTTGCATAAGATCTTCCGGGATCTCAGGCGAGAGAGGATACTTGGTGGCATAGAACTCTTTAAAGAGATCCGTTGTGGAGAGCTCAAACAGGGCACTTCCTCGGGATTCTCTTTTCTCTTCACTGGTGTAACTGGCCTGATAGGAGAGAAGCTCCATTTCTTTTTTATCGAGCAAAGATTTTATTTCATCGATCAGCCCTATGCGAGGTGAGGCCAGAGTGAGTTGCACCTCCACCATGGGAGTGAGTGGTGAATCAACTTTTAAGTTCTTAATCTTTTCTCTAAAATTTTCTTCATCGGCCTTGATACTAATCATGGCCCGCATAACTGGGATGGGATGAATCTTTGAAGTAAGCCCTTCTTTTGTACTTTCAATGATTACCACAGATTTGGCGAGAGTCTCCGAGAAGCGCAGTGGAATAGGGGAGCCTGAATAAAAAATCTTAGCTCCAATTTTTTGCGGTTTATGAATATGGCCTAAGGCCACATAATCAAAATCCCCAATTAACTCGGAAGGAATAGAATCGACTCCACTTAAGGCAATTACCTGCTCTGAGCCCGCGGCTTCATACATGCCGGCCAGATGATGGAGCATCAAGATTTTTGCGTGATCAGACTTTTTATCGATGTATTTTTTAAGAGCTAAAAGAGCGTCACCTTCCCCTTGAGGCAGAAGCTCATGAGAGCGGAAAAAAGGAATGGCACAAAGATCGATGACCTCATCTTTGGCCTTAATTTCTATCCAATGATCCTCGGGATTATCAGAGAGCTTGCCCCAAACCTTAACTCTATGAGGAGTGAGGAGTCTTGCGGGAGCTTCGATTAAAAGTCCTGAATCGTGATTGCCGGCGATGAAATAACTCTGAACCTTGGTCTCTATGGAGAGGCGATGAAGAAAATTATAGAACATCTCAAGGGCATGATGAGGAGGAGTAGGCGTATCAAAGACATCGCCGGCCATGAGAAGCACGTCAATATTTTCTGAAATAAGAGTCTCTATAAGCCAGTCAAAAAACTTTTCATGCTCCAAAGAGCGATCGAGTTTAAAGAGGCGTTTACCCAAATGCCAATCGGAAGTATGAAGTATCCTCATGGCCTACCTAGGAGGGCGATTTCTGCCTTGATTATTATTGTTGGGATTATTTCCACCCTGGCCTTGATTAGGTCCGCGGTTTGGATTGGGTCTGCGATTTCTTCCCTGTCCTTGACCCTGACCCGGTTGAGCAGGTCCCTGGCCTTCTTGACGAGGGCGATTTTGCTGACCATCTCGAGGCCCTTGCGGTCTTGGATTTCTTGGACCTCTGTTGTCGCGATTATCCCGCTGAGGACGATTATTGTTATTGTTCCCATGAGGGCGAGGCTCTGGGCGAGAACTATGGGTGCGAATAGGTTCATTATCTACAAAGGAGATATCATCATCATCCACTAATGTATCTTCTTCAGATGGAGTATAAAAAATTTCTTCTTCTTCATCGGGAGATACAATATGCCGAGGACGATCTGATTCAGGCTCTTCCAGTTCTGGCATGGAGAGGTTTAGACTCTTCTCACCAAAGAGACTTTCAAAGGTATTATCAGCAAAGGACTTACTTTCCTCTTTATACGACTTAATTTCTTCTTCAAAAAGTTTAACTTTCTTAGCAGCAGCTTCTTCCATTCCCACCACTTTATGGGTTTCATCAGAAACGCTATCAAATTCCTTAGGGAAGTTGGCCTCATCTTTATTGAGACTCTCTTTATAGAGATCCACTACAAAACGCTTCTTGATTCCGCGATTAGTGAGGATATCAAACTGCTCACTTAATAGATGAATGCGCAGAACTTTCCCAATTTCACCAGTATGAGTAGAGATAATATCTCCCTCTCGAGGTAAATGACTTCTTTTCTCTCTATAAACATCGTCTTCATACTGCAGGCAGCATTTAAGCTGGCCACATACACCATTGAGTTTTGAAAAATTAAGTGTGAGATCCTGGTTTTTCGCCATCTTGATCCCAACATTCCCATATTTTGTAAGGAAGGAAGAACAACATAGCTCTCGGCCACAGGGACCAATTCCACCTACAGAGGCCGATCGGTCACGAACGGAAATTTGTCTGAGTTCAATGCGAGTTTTAAGTTTTCCAACAAGATCACGAACCAGATCCCGGAAATCAACCCGAGAGGGAGCGATAAAATAGAAAATGGCTTTTTTACCGAAGGAAGTGAATTCAACATGGGTAAGATGCATATCAAGCTTATGATCTTCAATCAGATCATTACAAATATTCTCTGCATCTTTTTGCTGCTGATAGGCCTCGCGGTCTTTAATGATATCTTCTTCATTGGCGACCTTAGCGATGCTTCGAACGGGAAGCATGCTTTTATTAAAAGGCACATCATAGGGGAATGAATTAACGTATCCGACCGCCATTCCGCGGTCACTCATGGCCACGACCTTCTGGCCGTATTCGATATGTCTTTTGCCTACGAGAAAGGAGAAGGAGCGGGAGTTACCTGGAAAGCGAACCCGGACAAAACGAAGGATCTGGCCTTCCTTAAATCGGGATTCTTCTTCTCGGCTCTCTCTCTCTTCAGAAGACGACTCGTCTTCATTATTCTCTGAGGTATTCTCAGAATGTATAGATTCCGCAGTGGGCTCTTTGTCCTCACCTACGTCTTGGTTTATGGTCATTCACCTATATTTAAAGTATTTCTGTGGTATGTCAATGACTTGCGCGCGGTAAAACCCGCTCATGCAGATAAGAATAAAAAAGAGACCATTTTGTTGCACTCGGCTGATGAAAAACTTCCATCTCGCGATAATTCTTAAGCCACTCTTCCAGCGCCTGTTTAGGAGTGGGATCGTCAGTTTGCTGGCTTTCCCACAGAATAAGCTCATTGACCCAAAAGGCGAGATCACGTTCTCCTTTCTGAAACTTATCTAAAAACTGAGAGAGACTGAGGCTTTTTGTTGTGGTGAGAAATTCATCCCAATCTTCTGTGGAGAGTTCTGTTCTGGGAAGAGGAATCCTTAAATGAATGGCACGGGAATGGATCGTATCCAGAAGCTTCTGACGGCGACCATTGATGAGAAAGATGGTGCTATCGCCATAGGGCTCTTCTAGAAGCTTCAGCCACTTATTGGCCACAATGGTATTTATTCGATGGGCTTCCGTGATAACGGCAAATTTTCTTTTACTTTGAACGGCCTTAAATTCAAAAAAGCGCGAAACCGCATCGGATTCTGAAACCGTAAAAGGGGAATCCGTTGGGTCTTCTGTTTGTGTGAGATTTCCTAGAACCAGAACATCTGGATGATCCATAAGATTCTCCATGCTCTGCTTATGGCCCTCGATCTTCTGATAATAATCACGGATAAAGTGATGAACAAAGTCCTCTAAGAGCTTTTGAGTTTCTTGAGATTCACCGCTGCCTTCCAGCACATAGAAGTGACCCAATTCTTTATTCTGGGCCTTCTTCATGAGGACATCATGAAGTTTCATGGAAGACGCCTCTTCAAATCATTTAGAATTGTCTTCGTCACCAGATATTCTGATTCCTCGGCATCGATTTTTAAAATTCTTTCGGGGAAAAGATGGGCCACCTCACGGTAGCCATCGATGAGATTCAGATAAAATTCGGCCTGCTGGGACTCAAAATAATCTTTTTCCTGGCCTCGCTTGGCCTGACGAAGCATGGAGGTCTCAAGACTTATATCGAGAAAGTAAGTTCGATGAGGAATCAAATTTAAAGGATGGTGCTGATGGAGTGTCAGGATGGTCTCCATTCCTAAACGGCGGGCCTTGCCCTGATAGGAGAGAGTGCTATCCATATAGCGATCAAGAATCACCACTGATTTGGGCTCTAGGAGGAAAGGAAGAATTTTCTCCTGCAAGAGTTGAGCTCGAGAGGCGAGGAAGAGATGGCACTCGGCCAAAGGGTGAAGCTTTACGGGGCTTGTAAGAACGGCTTCTCTGAGTTTTTCTCCAAAACCCGTTCCACCAGGCTCTCTTAAAAGTAAGGTCCTATAACCCCTTTCTTTTAAATATTTCTCAATTTCTTTTATTTGCGTAGATTTTCCAGAACCTTCGATACCTTCCAAAGAAAGAAAGAGACTATCCGGAGTTACCGGGGACTGAAATAAAGAGGTTAATTGCTTGAGATTGGCGTTCACGGCTTCGAGTATATACAGATCAGGATGGAGTGTACAGGAATCGGTTAAAAGTCAGAAATCTCTTCGATGACTGTTCCTGGTTCCATGACTTCATCCAGAGTTCTGGATTCTTCACGCTCAGCAGGATTTCCAATTAAGGAGTGCTCTTCCGGGCGATTGTTTATTTCCGCGTCTGGAGTTGGACCATAGGGATCTGGCTCATTGCCCGCAGGATAGCGATCACTTGGATGGGCTTCCATGGTTGTTGGATATTGGGACTCATCGGCATAGGGATTACCATAAGATTGCTGCTGACTACCCGCTTTCTTAGGCATGACTCTCGCCTTATTAGGAAGGCGTGTGAGACCCGATGTTCGAGCTTGCGCCTGAGCGCGAACTCTTGCTTGCTCCTGAGCTCTTGCTCTGGCCTGAGCTGCGAATCGACTGCGAGCATCCACCGGAGGGGCAACTCGCGTGACGGGTCTTACTGGATTAGCGACCTCAACAGGTTTCTGGACCGTATTTGCAGGTCGTCTGATAGGCATTTGGTTATTTTGCACTACTGGCTTTGCCGGTATCTCTCTTGGGGTAACAACCACTGCTTTAGGTGGAGTCACACTTGGAGTGGGCACTTCATCCTGAGTTAAGAAGTATTTTCCACTTCCTACAGCACTCATAACAACCATTAAAAAGACAGGGAAAGCATACTTCATGGACTTACTTACAGGAACATCATCTTCACCATGAAGAGGGACTTCATCTAAACGAAGACCCTGAGACTTACCTTTCGCACCATGAGCAACACTTGCAAGTTCCTCAGTCATATTGATGATGCTAGAGCGGTGTTCTCTTTCTACGTATTCGACATTTGATTCTGAAAAGCTCGCTTCTCCCGGAGAAACCGGAGGCTCAACCGAGCTTCTTGTTCTGCGATCAAAGGCCTTGAGTTCATGAAGCTTGCCCCAAGTGTGTCCATCATCTGTCGAGATGAGATCTGTCATGGCGAGATCGCCATCTTTAATTTTTAATTGAATATCTTCTTTGGTAATGGGGCCAGTCTTAAGACCCTGCTCCATGATCCAGTAGGGACCAGTGTGCTGCTTGTCTTTCACAATTTGCGGTGATCTTCTTTGAAAGGGAGCGTGCCCGAAGAAGGGTAGTAAATCATTATTTTCGAGACGGCTGGCCAGGGCCTCATCAAAAAGCTCTTCATGAAGAGCAGCATATTCTCTCAATGAGGTGGTATCAAAAGGACCAAAGCTTTCATCACCTATCTTAACCACCCATAGATCATGGGCCGAAATGCCCATTTCCTGGATAAATTCTTTGGTCAGTGGTTTTAAGCCTAAAGTACTCATAAATAATTATTCGGTACAAAATGTTTAAAGCTTTAAGGCCCATGCAGTTTTTATTGAGTTTTTTGACTAATTATTTCCTTAAGAGCATACTGGGCCACTAACAAGAGGAAGTTACGTGAATATGTCCGACAGAACTACTCAGATAACCCAAAGATTTCTCCAGTTCCATGACTGGGAAGATCGCTATAAAGAGTTGATTCAGTTAGGCCGCTCTCTGGGAGAATATCCCGAAGATAAGCGGGATGAAAAATACAAGGTTAAGGGCTGCCAGTCGCAGGTTTGGCTTTATCCTGAACTCAAAGATGGTCGAGTTCATTTTTATGGAGATTCCGATGCGGTATTAGTTAAGGGCATTGTGGCCCTTCTTCTGGCCGTTTATTCTGATGCTACTCCCGAAGAAATTCTCAATACAAAACCAGATTTTTTAAAAGAAGTTGGAATTACCGAGCATCTTTCAATGAATCGCTCCAGTGGTCTCGCGGCCATGATGAAGCAGATCCAGATGTATGCCGTTGTTTTCAAATCCCTGCAAAAGGTTTAATTATGTTAATCATCAATCGTCCTCGAAGAAATAGACAAAGTGCCGCTATTCGGTCCATGGTGCAGGAAACTCATCTAAGTCCTCAGCACCTTATTGCTCCTCTCTTTGTAGTAGATGGCAAGGATCAAAAAATTCCTATCAAATCTATGCCGGGTCACGCCAGGCTCTCACTGGATCATCTGCTAAAAGAAGTCAAAGAGCTGCATTCATTGGGAGTGAAGTGTATTGCACTTTTTCCTGCCATCGAAGAGAAACTAAAAAATCCTTTGGCCTCAGAAGCTTATAATTCCCAGGGCCTTAATGCTCGGGCCATTGCCGCCATAAAAGAAGCTCTACCAGATATGATGGTGATGGGTGATGTGGCCCTTGATCCCTATTCCTCAGAAGGTCATGATGGACTAGTTGATCCAAAGAGTGGAGAAATTTTAAACGATGCCACTTTAGAAGTCTTAGCTAAGCAGGCCATCTGTGAAGCGCGAGCTGGAGTGGATATCATTGGACCATCGGATATGATGGATGGCCGTATTGGTTTTATCAGAAAGGCCCTGGACGATGAGGGATTTAAAAATACCCTTATCATGAGTTATTGCGCCAAATATGCTTCAGGCTACTATGGTCCTTTCCGTGAAGCCCTGGATTCTGCTCCTAAAAAGGGTGATAAAAAAACCTATCAGATGGATCCCGCTAACGGGAATGAGGCCTTAAGAGAAGCCGCACTAGATGAAGCAGAAGGGGCCGATATTCTGATGGTGAAGCCAGGTCTTCCTTATCTGGATATTATCTGGCGCTTAAAGGAAGCCAGTCATCTTCCCATTGCCGCCTATAATGTGAGCGGAGAGTATGCCATGGTGAAGGCCGCGGCCCAGAATGGTTGGATCGATAATGATAAAGTCATCCTGGAAACTCTGACTTGTTTTAGACGAGCAGGTGCCGATATCATTCTCACCTATTTTGCTAAAGAGGCGGCCCGGCTTCTGGACTAAACCTGTCCGGAAGCTGATATTAACTTCCTTATTCATGTAGCGCTGTCTATAATAAATCCTATGCATATTCTCTTAGTCCGCTTCTCCAGCATGGGAGATGTGGCCCTCCAGACAGCAACGGTGAATTGGCTGCGTGCCCTTTATGGTAAGGAGCTCAGGCTCTCATTTCTGACTTCTCAGGAATTCACCTCGCTTTTGGATTCTCATCCCGGAATCGATCAGGTGATCTCTTTTAATCGTCGGGGAGGCGAGGAGTGGAAAGATCTCATTGCAAAGATTAAGCATCTTGATTCTGAACATCCCCTGGATCTTATCTTCGATCTACACGCCACCATGCGCTCCTTTCGTTTAAAACTTGCTTTCTGGAGAATTCCGGCCCTCACTGTTGATAAGCGGCGCTGGGAGAGATTTTTTCTTACGAAATTAAAGGGTGTGATTTTTAAGCGTCTGATTAGTCCCAAACTTTTTGGTCTGGAAACTCAGGTAGAAAGAATTATTACGGACTTTGATTCGCTTCTGGGCAAGGGTCAGGGAAAATGGAAGACCCGAGAATATAGAAGTGGCCCTCATGGAGAGCTCACTTCCCTAGGAGAGCTTCCGGTTTATGCGCTTCCTTTGCCTTATATTGTGCTCGCTCCTTCGGCTTCCTTTCTTTACAAAAGATGGCCCATTGAGAGTTTTGTAAATCTCGCGAAGTATCTTCTGGAAAAGACCTCGCATGATCTTGTGATTCTTGCAGGCCCGGAAGATGATTTTTGTAAGGCCTTCAGCGAGATCGATTCACCTCGCTTACATAATCTTCAAGGCAAGACGTCACTTAAAGAATCGATGAGTATACTTTCTCGATCTATTGCCTGCATCGGAAACGATTCTGGTATGAACCATATCGCTGAGGCCTATGGTGTACCCTGTCTCACCTTATTTGGTCCCACCGATCCACGTTTTGGTTTTGCTCCACATGGAGAGTCTTCTCATCACATTTCTAAAGAGCTTTGGTGCAAGCCCTGTTCGACTACAGGAAAGACTCCTTGTTATCGGGAAAGGCATTTCTGTATGGAGATGATTACCGTGGAGGAAGTGGGAGCGGCTTCCTTAAAAATTCTGGGAGAAGCATGAATCCTCTAATGTGGCTTCTCTATCCCTTTTTGAAGTTCTTGAGCCTTTTTGTTTTCTGGTTACCCGAGTTTCAAGAAAGAAGATTGTTTGAAATAAAAAATGATAAAGAGCCTGGGGCCCAGTCATTTAAGAAGCTGGGAGAAGTGGCCGATATTTGTTTTGAGTTTTCCAGTGAAGGGGAGTATCAGCAGGTAGCAAGCTTAGTGGATGATGCTATTCTTGCGGGAAAAAAAGTTGAATTGGTTTTTTTCTCTCCTAGTGTAGAGAAAGCAATTCGTGAACTCCATGAGAAGCATCCCGAAGTGATCCGTTATCTTCGATACCCCATCATTGCTTTTTCCCCTTTCAGAATGTCCCGTTGTTTTAGTAGGTGGAGCACTTCTAAAAAGCTTGTCCTCGTTCGATATGATTTTTTTCCCGAGTTCCTTTTGTGGGCCAAGAAGAAAAATCATGAGCTCTTTATCATCTGGGCAAGCTTAAAAAAAGAGAGAGTAAAAGGAAAAGATATTTCCTGGTTTAAATCTCTCTTTTATAGAAATGCAAGCAAAATCATTTTTGCCTCAGCGGCCGATCTAGAGAAGGCAATGGAACTTGGTTTTAAGGGTATGCACTATGATTTCAGAATGGAGCAGATCCGGCGGCGAGTTGTAGCAAGAGATGAAAAGTTTCAAAGAGTTTTTTCTTCCTATGAGAATCTCAAAAAGCAAATGGTGCATTATCCTCGTGAAAAGCGCCTTATCATCGGCAATGCCTGGCCACATGATCTTTTCTTACTTAAAAATTTACCTGAAGACTTTTTTGTCGTGGTGGTTCCTCATCAACTGTCTGGAGATATCTTAAAGACCATGAAGCAGTCTCTGGAAGAGCTTGATCGAGTAGTAATTGAAATCAGTGATGCTCCCGTTGAGAGGCAAGGCGATACCTTCTTAATTAATAAGAAAGGTGTGCTGTGTGAACTCTATGCTGATTTTGGACACTCCTATGTGGGGGGTGGTTTTGGAGTAGGAGTTCATTCTATTTTAGAGCCCCTGGTGGCAGGAAGCGAGAGCATCGCTTGTGGCCCCAAGCATGAGCGATCAACCGAATTTGATGTTGCCAAGAACCTTAATCGAATGAGCCAAGTGAATACTCCGGAAGACTTTTCAAAGTGGCTCCTTCAGGGGAGTCTCATAGGAAGCGAGGATTCTCTTCAAAATGTCTTTAAAAGTTATGCTGAGTTTAGAAAGGAAGTCATCTCATGCTAAAAAACCGTTACCAGGAAATATTAGTCGGACTCAATATGATGTCGCTTTTAAGAGGTCTTATTTCTCTTAAGAGAGGCCATTCAACCTTACTCATCGATGATAAGCGTTTTGAGGGCGAAAGTTATCCGGGAAGTTTTATAACGGAATTAGAGGTCAGTGCATATCTGCGTCTTGGTAAGAAATATGATATCCCCGAACTGTTAAACATTAGAGAGTTTCTAAGTCCTGCTTCCATCGAGTTTGTCACAGACAATATTCGCCTAAGAGTGGGTAAAACTCCTTTTGAAAACCTTAGAGAACTTCTTCGAAAGTTTCCTGAGCTCATCGACACCACCGATCTCGATGTCATCTATTTAGAAGGCGAGAAGAGCTTTGATAATCACTTTATGAGCGAGCTTAACCGCTATGAGTCCCTGAGCTTTGAATCAAGTATGCGGCCCAAAGGTTTTCGTTTCGAAATCTTAGGGCCTAAATGGTTTAAGGGTGTTTATCAGCGCTTTAGTGAACTTATAAATGCTGAATACTCTCATGCTAAGAATCTTAAGTACGCGAGTCTGCTTCATCTCATGGGAATCGCGAATGAGGAGAAACTTAAAACCCGACTAGCTCCGGAAGAGATTCCGTTTTATTTTTTCCGACTTCTTTCTCCCGTCTATCGGCTACAAGACTTTTTCCTTATGACTCAGTTAAAGAGGAGACTCTCACTTCTAGGTGGTGACTATAAGGAAAGTACGGTTCAGTACTGGCAGCTTCATAATGGGAAGTTTGAGAATCTTCTTCTGGCGAGCTTTGAAGGCGTTATATCAGGCAACCGAGTTCTCTTCTTCTCTCATTTGCCCGAAGAAGTTCCCTTTCAGATCTCTTCCATTTATCCCTTTTATAGAAAGACCCAAATGGTTCCTCAAAAGAGAGCGGCCATGCCTTATCCACCAACCAATCTCACCTTTATGGCCGAATTCTCTTTATTGGGATCAGATCGGCCATACCGCACTCTTGCCTATGATAAGGATGAGCTGGCCTACTATCATTTGCCGTATCTGGAAATGCCAGGCTCGAAAGCCGAGTTCTATGATCGCTCTTTAAATGAAGCCTTCGCTCAAGATGCCCAAAGTTTACCTTTTGAGAAAAAGGGCCTCGTTCCCAGTGCTTCTCATAGTGTCTCTCTAGATTTAAGGCAGTTAAGAGATCATCGCAAGAGCGAGTCGCCTATTCTGACTCGCTTACCACTTGAAATCACTCAGGATAATGAATCCATTGTGGGTTTTGAGTACTGGGGGCCCTTTAGGTACCGCTCCTTAGGCCTTTTGGCCCTGTGCTATGGAGTGGAAGAGATTTAGGTTATAATAAAGTTATGAAATTCTTCTCTCTCAAAGAAAAAGGTCAGACCAGTGTGGAGTATATGCTTATACTCGTGGTGGCCATTACCATTGGGATTGCTTTTAAAAAGAAGATGGAAGAATTTATGCTTACAAATCCCAATAGTATTATTTCCAAGAACTTAAATCGATTGCAGTCTCAACTTGAGCAAGATACCAGCGGTCGCTACCGGCGCTTTAGCGTAAGATAGACAATCATTTCTTGTAAATTTTTCCTAAAACCACCTTAATATTTCATTCCATTGCATAATTCCGGGCAAATAAGTTTTTTTGTTCCGGGAGATGCAAATGAAAAGAAAAACGCATTTATTATTGGGCCTTGCCCTTCTCATGAGTTCCACTACAGGCTTTAGTAGTGAGATCGACTCCTTTACCAAACGCTATGAGCCCCTGGAAGATTCATCTGAAATCATAAATTCTAAGGCCAATGAAATGCTGGTTGAGGCAATCAGAAGGGCCAATGAGCGCTCAAGTTGTCAGAAGCAGGATCTTTATGAGGAAATCAGGCATGACTATAATATCATTCTCAATGAAGGCAAGCTCATTAACTATATCGTTCAATCTCCCGAAGTTCCTCGTCATCAATTAGAACGTAGTGAATCCATCTTCAAATATCATCGCATCACGGACGGATATCTCTTAGCTCGTCCTGCGGCCGATAAAGATGGTATCGGTATTGGGATGACCATGAATTTTGATGGAAAATATATTGGTTCGGATAAATTTGAGCATATGTTTGGCCAGGGTTATCACTACTTCAGACGCTTTTATTATAAAGGCATGACCTTAAAGNNTTTACCTATGCTGATCTTGTTGCAAACTTTCAAGGGATGAGATTCTGGAACCATTTACTGCAGGAAGGGGATGATCTTTTAGGAGATAACATTGGGCCATATATCAGCTGTGTAGATGAGAAGTGGAAGCTCGTTAAAGAAGTAGATTTAAAATATTACGTGGATGATGGATTCGATGAAGGAATAAACTGCGCCTCCATTGTTACAGCTAACGGTTTAAAGGGCGTGCAAACCTCGCTTGCAGAACTTAAAGAAAAGAATCCCGAGCAGAATTTTACCTGTCCACTTGATCCCGAAAAGCTTGAAACCGTTAAGAGTAAGTATAAAGATCTTATCGTCGGGAGACGCCCCCTTTCTTATTATCTCTTCAATCCCTGGAATAAGATGATCAAGTATACCTGGACTGAGTTATTGATGAGATGGAGGTGGTTATGAAATCCATTAGTCTTTTTTTTGGACTTCTTCTTACCCTTTCGACTCAGCTCTTTGCTGGTGTAAATCTCGAGTACAGTGAAGAGAGATTCCATGAATTAATTGAGGCGAATCTATCTCTCAGAAGTGAAGGTATTGCTTTTTATCATAAGCATCGTGATAAATTTGATAAGAGTGGAAGTCTTACCGGTGAAGACCTTAAAAATATCTATGACTTTAGTGGACGCTATATGGAGCTTCGCTCCCAGATGTTTGAGTATGTGGAGCTCGCTAAAAAAGAAATAGGTCCGAGGGATGAGCTTATCATCGGTACCGATGTAGAAACTCGAACCGGTCGCAATTGGCATGGGAAGAAGCTTCATTATCTTAACCCTAAGGAAGAAGCGGGAGAGTTGAAGATCCGTCATCTTAAAATGGCCACGATTTTTGGCCTGGTTCTTTTTGATAATTACTTAACTCTGATTGCTCCTTACTATTCCCATGATAAAATCCGCTACTTATTAAACCGTGATTTTCCAGGGGATAAATTTCAATTAGATAAACTAACTGAGAGCTTCTTTAGTTATAAGCAGAGAAAGGTTTTATTTCAGGGTTTATATCTCTTTGAAAGAACTCAAGTGCTGGCGAAAATCGAGAAGTATCATGTCTCTTCATTTGAGAGATACATGAATAAGCTAGTGGGAGCAAGCCCCATCGTTGATTACTTAAAGAGCACAGGCTACCTAGATCTAAAAGGCTTCACTCATCTGTTTAAAAAACTCCATGATGATTTGAAGTATACCACCAGAGGTTCTGCCTTTCAGACCAGTAAGCTCTTTGGAAATGCCATGGGGATTTTTCAAAGCCGAAGTGGCAAGATGAAGAACTTCACTGAGAAGCAGAGAAATAGAATCTCTTCTAAGCTTAAACCTTTGGATGTTCTCTTTGAGAAAACTCCCTTCAGACTGACCGACAGATTTATTCCGGGCTACTATGGCCATGTGGCAATTTGGGTAGGTACGGAAAAAGAGCTCAAGGAACTGGGTCTATGGAATCATCCCTCGATCGTGCCCTATCACACTATGATTCGCGCTGGTCATCAAATTGTTGAGGCCCTTCGTCCAGGTGTTCAACTGAACACTCTTGAGCACTTCTTAGATATCGATGATTTTGCGGCCATAAGGCCTAAGGATCTCTCCCGTGAGCAGGTTCAGGATTATCTCGTGCGTGCCTTCAATCAGGTTGGAAAGGGCTATGATTTTAACTTCGATGTTGAAACCGATCGCTTGATCGTGTGCTCAGAGATTGCTTATGTTGTTTACCATCATGTTAAGTGGCCCACGGATAAGATGATGGGTCGTTATACCATTAGTCCCGATCATGTGGCCTTGGAAGCTCTCCCTGGTGGGACCTTTTATCCCGTAGTTCTTTATCAAGGAGGGGTAGAAGTGCTTGACGAAGAGCTGGATGAAGTTTTTATACAGAATATTACTGGTCCAGAAGGTCTTTAAATTCAAAAGGTTAGGGCGATTGTGTCAAAAGTTTTAACAGTCCCTTGTAAGTTTTTCCTGAGTGCTTCTTTGCTCTGCGTTAAGGCGGTACTCTTAGGTATAAATCGTAATCAGTTCCTTTCGAGGAGGAGTGTATGAAAACAAAACAACTAGTCGTGCTGGCCCTGAGCTTAAGCTTTGCCAGTGCCTTTGCTCAGTCTGAAGAGCAAGTCCTGAATTCAGACCCTATCAATGTTGATGGTTACTTGGCCGAAGAGCGGCCAGTAACAGACGGTGAGTTAGAGCAGATCCGCAATGAGCTAAAAAAGCAGAAGGTGGGGACAACTCTCAATAAGACCAAGGCCAAGGATCTTGGAAAGCTCACCAATCAAACTGAAAAGTTATTGGACAGCCAAGATGAGTACATTGATTCGAAAATTGAATCAAGTATTGCCATCAAAGAGTTCAATAAGAAGTTTGAAGAGAATCAGAAAAAGCTTAACTGTATTATGGAAGAATCCAATGCAGCTGAGTGTGAGCCCTATAAGAGTAAATATAGTAAGAATCGTAAAAAAGAAGAACTTGTTCAAGAGATTAAGGTTTCTCAAGCCGCTCCAGTTGTCTCGACTGCAGAGGTCGCACCAATGCCAAGTGGCAATCCTTTTGAAACCATCAAGCTTCTTCCTTTTGCTGGGGGAACAACTTACTCCGGAGAAACAGAATCTCTTGAAGCATCTCTTTCAGCAGGGCTTAAGCTTGAATCAAATCTCAATAACCGCTTCAGTGTGGGTCTGGGTCTAAACTATGCTCAACTTAAGACTGAAGATTTTGCCAATAGCTACTATGGCAATCAGGCGTGGACTGGTGGTTATTATAATAACTACGGTCAACAAGGACGCGAGATGCAGTTCAATACTATGGGGCTAGAGCTCTATGGTAAGTTCTTCATCACCCAGGGTGAGAGATTCCGCCCATATCTGGGAGCGGGACTTGGGATTAACCGTTCTGAGCTTAAATATTCTGAGAATAATCCTTACTCATATTCAAATGCGCAATTTGGAGATGAGTCTTATAAGTCCACTTACTTCTCAGGGAATGTTTCTATCGGTTCGGAAATCATGATTACTCGCAGCTTTGGTCTTAATATCGAAGCTCAGTATGCAACCGGACTTGGAAGTAGTCTTTCTAGTGAAGACGCTAAGAATCCAGCTAACTCACCAGACCAAGCTAGACTTCGTGAGTTAGGTGACGAAATTATCAATGCGAATGCTCTCTCGATCTTCGTTGGTGCGGTGGTAATGTTTTAACCACCCCAGCCTTTATCGATACCCCCCCTCGAAAAAAGCCCCGGTTTCCGGGGCTTTTTTATTTGCAGAATCATCAAAAAAAATGCCCGACAAAAATGCTTTTGACTTCGCTCCTTCTTTTAGATGTCTTAGAATAATTTCAGTATTTTCATTCTTCCTCTTCCAGTCAAAGGATCATCTATGAAACCAGTCTATCTCGTTGATGGTAAGCGCACTCCCCAAGTAAAAGCGGGGGCAGAGCTTAAGGAAATTGCGGCCCCTTATTTAGGTCATTATCTTATTCGTCACATTGTTGATAAGTATGCCATTCCTCACGATCAAGTGGATGAAGTCATCGTGGGAAATACCGGCACACCTGCTAAATATCCTAACGTTGGCCGAGTGATCGCCCTTGAGGCCGGTCTTCATAAGCGAACCTCTGGCTACTCTGTTCACAGAAACTGTGCTTCAGGTATGGAGGCCCTTTCTCAGGCCTATATAAAGATCGCTTCCGGCAGAAATGATCTTATCTTCGCTGGCGGAGTTGAGAATATGACTCAAATGCCGCTTATGTTTAATAAGCAGATGACTGAGTTCTTCATGGAAATGATGAAGGCCAAGAGTCCAGCTGCCAAGTTGAAGATCATCTCATCTTTCAGACCTAATTTCCTTGCTCCCGTAATTGCCATAGAACAAGGACTCACGGATCCCTTCTGCGGGCGCAACATGGGACAGACGGCCGAGACCCTGGCCCGCGAATTCGGCATATCACGCCTCGAACAGGATGAATTTGCCAATCTCTCTCACCATAAGGCGATTGCAGCTACTAAGGAAGGAAAGTTTCGAGATGAAATTCTTCCTATCACTGCTGGTGAGAAGCTCGATAAGATGATTGCCGATGATATTGGCCCAAGGGCAAATTCCACGGTGGAGAATCTCGCTAAGCTCAAGCCTTACTTTGAAAAAGAAACAGGAACCGTGACTGTGGGGAACTCTTGCCCGATCACAGACGGTGGATCGATGTGGCTTCTAGCAAGCGAAGAAGCTGTTAAAAAATATAATCTCGATCCTATAGCACGAATGGTGGATTATCACTTTGCAGGTCTTGAGCCAGAAAGAATGGGACTCGGTCCAGTTCTGGCCTCTCATGGCGTCTTAAAGCGCACAGGGATGAAGCTTGATCAGATGGATCTCATTGAGCTTAATGAAGCTTTCGCAGCTCAGGTCCTTGCTTGTATGAAAGTCATGAAGGATAAGTCTCTGTCCAGCCGCTGGGGGATAGATGAAACCATGGGCGAAATCGCTCTGGAGAAGCTAAATGTTAATGGAGGTGGTATTGCGATGGGGCATCCGGTTGGATCAACGGGATCTCGCTTAGTAGTAACTCTTGCTCATGAGCTTAAGCGCCGTAAGCAGAAATATGGTCTGGCCACTCTTTGCATCGGTGGAGGTCAAGGGGGCGCAGTCATTATCGAGAACTTGAAAGTATAAAAAAGGGCAGCATTATGAGTTATCAGCATATATCATTTGAAGCAAAAAACGACATCCTTTGGGTGGGCTTTGGTATCAATGAGAAAAAGTCCATGACCACCTTTACTCGTGAGACTCTCGATGAGTTGAAGCGGGCCGTGCTTGAAGCAAAAGAAATGGATCAGAAGGGAAGTGTGAAAGGGTTAATCTTCTTTTCTCATAAGCCTGGAGTCTTCCTGGCGGGAGTTGATATTTCAGTGATTAACTCACTTAAAACTGAATCAGAAGCTCTTCGCGCCTTAGATGAGGCCCATAGTATCTTTAATGCTCTGGATGATCTCAAGATGCCAACAGCTGCTCTGGTGGATGGAGTTTGCTTAGGTGGTGGACTTGAGCTGGCCTTAACTTGTAAAAAGATTTTCATCTCCGATAGCACAAAGACCGCCCTGGGACTTCCAGAAGTCATGCTGGGGGTTCTACCAGGATTCGGTGGAACTTATCGCCTTCCAAGAAAAGTTGGCCTTCCAACTGCTCTGGATATGATCCTCACTGGAAAACAGATCAAAGGGAAGAAGAATCTTCACTTGGGTTTAGCAGATGCGATGCTTCCGGTTGAAAGAATGAAGGAGATGGCCCCTGAATATCTTTTCAGAAAAAAAGTGAAGAAGAAGTCAGTTAAGGAAGAAGTTCAGGCCGCTGCCATGGATAACTTTCTTACTCGAAAAATTATCTTTCAGAAGGCCCGTGAAAAAGTCATGGAAACTTCTAAAGGTTTTTATCCTGCTCCCTTAAAAATTCTGGAAGTTTTAGAACGAGGAGCTGGTAAACCTCGAGCAGACTATTTAGGAATGGAAGCCGAAGCCTTTGCTGAACTCTCGCAAAGTATACAAAGTAAGAATCTTCAGCACATCTTCTTTCTTACAGATGCCTCTAAGAAAGTTGAAAATAAAGATCAGCTCCCAAATATAAAAAGAGGAGCTGTTCTTGGTGCGGGTGTAATGGGGGGAGGAATTGCCTGGCTTTTTGCTCAAAACAATCAGGCCCCTATTATGAAGGATCTTACTCAGGAAGCTCTGGAGTTGGGCCTTAAACAGGCTTCGCAAAATTTCTCAGGTGCTGTAAAAAGAAAGCGCATGAGTCAGGACGAATTCAATCGTAAGATGCGCTCCATTGAGCCTACTCTAAATTTTGAGGCCATGAAGAGTGCTGATCTTCTGGTAGAGGCCGTAGTCGAAAATATGGACGTCAAAAAGAAGGTCTTTACTGAGATTGAGGGTTATGTTCGTCCCGATTGTATCCTCACCAGTAATACCTCTTCTCTCTCGATTGAAGAAATGAGTAAGGCCCTGAAAGACTCTGGCCGATTTGCTGGACTTCACTTTTTTAATCCAGTTAATAAAATGCCTTTGGTTGAGATCATTACCCATGAAAAAGTTAGGCCAGAAGTGGTGCAAACTCTTCTTAAATGGGCCCTGGATGTGAAGAAGACGCCCATCGTTGTCAAAGATGGCCCGGGTTTTTTAGTCAATAGAATTTTAGCTCCTTATCTTAATGAAGCGGCCTTTCTTCTCGAAGAGGGTGTCTCCATCGAAACTTTGGATGAAGCAGCTCTTAACTTCGGTATGCCAATGGGTCCATGCAGACTTATGGATGAGATCGGACTCGACGTCTGTGTGAAGGTAGGAAAGATCATGCATGAGGGTCTGGGCGAGAGGGCAACTCCCAGCTCACTTTCAACTAAACTTTATGAAGCAAAACTTCTAGGTAAGAAAAACGGTAAGGGTTTTTATCTCTATGATGAGAAAGGCAAGGTTATTGGAAAGAACCCGGAAGTGGTAAAACTCTTGCCAAATAAGAAAGGCCAGCGAGATGAGATGACTCTTCAAATGCGCCTGTTTCTTCCGATGGTAAATGAAGCCGCATATATTCTGGCCGATAGAATTTGCGATAAGGCCGCTACGGTGGATATCGGAATGATCTATGGGACAGGTTTCCCTCCCTTTAAGGGAGGTCTTTTAAAATGGGCAGATCAAGAGGGACTAGATCGAATTGCAGAAAGACTCAATAACTTCTCAAAAGAAGTTAGTCAGGATCGATATCAGATTGCTCCTTTTTTGAGCATGATGATTAATGATAAGAAAAAGTTCTACGATCTTTAATGAAAACCTGGCCATTTTTTAGATATTTCTTTGGTTATATACTTCACGCGAAGACCCGACAGCGACTGCTATTTATAGCCGTTGTGGGTCTATTCATATCTGCTTTCTCCTTAATGGTGATCCAGGGGATAATGGGTGGACTGCAGAAGGGGCTTATCACTCGTTCGAAGAATATTCACGGTAGTCATATCATTCAGTTCACTTCCCCTACGTCTGATAATATCGATGCCATAAAAGAAATTTTAAAAAATGAAGGTGTGCCCTTTGTTTCTGAACTAGAAGTCGAAGTGATGCTTAAGCATCGAAATATCGTAGCACCTGCTAAGCTTCACGGCATTGATCTGAGTGATGATCCGATCCCCTTTCTTATGGATAAAAATTTTGAAGGTCTTGTCGTGGGTAGTGATCTGGCCAGTAAGCTTCGGGTTCAAATCATTGATGATGTTCAGATCATTGCTCCAGGGGTAACCGACTCCCTGCTAGGAGAGGTGCCGCGCTTTATCTCTGAATCTCTTTCTGATTATATCTATACCGAGTTAATCGAAGTTGATGAGTTTGAAGTGTGGTCACGCTTATCCCTTGTGCAAAATCTCTTAAGGCAAAGAGGGATCAATCAAATTCGAATTTTTAAAGATGTCTCTCCTCTGGTGAGAAAGAAAATTCTCTCCGTTTCCACGGCCGAGACGAAACGCTGGATTACTTGGGAAGAAATGAATCAGGCCCTGGTATGGTCTTTAAACCTAGAAACCAAGGTTATGCTTTTTCTCTTTATCAGTATGAGCCTACTGGTGGCCATCGCTATTACATCAGGACTTCTTATCTTTTACTCGAAAATTCGTCGGGATCTGATGAGTTTTTGGATACTGGGTATGGCCCAGAAAAAACTTATACAATTGTGTTTTAAATTCACTCTTATTCTCTCTGCTCTTACCTGTGCCGTAGGAGGAATTTCTGGTTATATCACCTTACTTCTCCTGGAAAAATTCGGTCATGATCTTATGCCGGATATCTTTGTTGAAAGACAATTGCCTATTCGTCTAGACATTGAGAGCGTAACCCTAAGTCTTATCATTCCCTTTGGAATCTCACTAATTTTTAGTTACTTTTCCTTCGCGCATTTCCGCAAAGAAAATCAATCATTTATCTTTATCGTGAGAAGCTTAGGATAATTTGAAAAAATCCCCTAGGGGTTTCTCCCGTCACAGGTTAAAATGATTCGGGATTCAGGATGAATTTCACTCATCGAGGACACACATGCCCCCAGTTTCATTGACCAATCTTTTTCCTGCTAATTTCTTAAACGACGCTGAAATTCACCAGAGTCTGGGTGAGGAATTTTCTCTTTGTGATCATGGAAATATGGTTTTTCATTGGGCCGATTTTCATGAAACTTGTGATGCGGTTAAAGAGAGCATGGAATCGAATCCTTCATTACTAGAGGACTTCAAAAAAAGAGAGACTTCTTTGAAGCAGCTCTCACTGATTCCCGTCTGGATTAAAACCAGAAGTAAAGTTCATCAGACAACAATGTTTGATCTTTATCAAAAACATATTCTCAATAAGACTCATCTCTTAGGGGGAATCGATCCCTTTGGTCCTTTGCAAATTTCTTTTATTTCTGGATCTGGCCCTTATAAAACCTTGTCAATAGCTGAGTGCTTTAATAATAAAACCTATCAGGATTTTGTCTTAGTCTCTCTCTTGAGAGGTGAACTTCCTAAGCGCAATTTTAGAATCAGGCTTAAGTCTAAAGTCCTGGTTGAATATGGAGATAAATTTGCAAATGCTCAACTTATTAATCTTGAGCAGATGACCACGACCGGTCTGTTGTTTTCAGTAGATGCGGATTTTTATAATAAGGAGCTCTCAAAAGGGCCAAGCATTCGAATTTTAATTGATACGAATCTTTTGCATTCTTCTCTCAATAAGCCTTTACCAGAGCTTAAGGCCTATCTCTCTGAACACACTTTCAATCTCCTTTATTCATCTCGTAAGGAAGACGCTGTAGAGTGTACCTTGGCGGGCTTCTCCATTCAATCGAGCTTTGATTTCTATAAGAATAAGAAAGTCTATCTTTTTACTTCTTATGAGAGCTTAGCTAAAAATGGCGAGGTCAGTGCTAAGAATCTCAAGGCTTTTGTTGACTATACCCGAGCATTGGTGCGCAATCATTATCAGAGACTCTCTGACAAACTCAAGTCTGCTTAACCTTCATTGGTTTTTTTAAGACCATAATCCACCTGATAAGCGGCCGACTTATCTAGGTTCTTTCTTCTTTTATCATAACGCTCAGTCGTAGTGATATTGGAGTGACCTGCAAAGGTCGCTACATCTCTGATGGGTGTCTCCTGAGTATCTAAAAGATGAGAGATAACTGTCGCCCGGCAAGAATGAGGAGAGACTGCCTTGTTGATTCCCAATTTTTTAGCGTAACGCTCTATCACGCGGTAGATAGTGGAGCCATCCATGGGTTTATTATTTCTGGTCTTCAGTTCTGTTTGAAGGAGCCAGTCTTCGGCACCTAATTCAACTCCATTGTCTTTGAGAAATTGAATGTATTCCTGAATCTCATGAGCGACTCCCTTATTTAAAGGAATAAGTCTCACTTTATCACCCTTACCGTGGATTCTTAAAATGGTATGACCTCGATCCTGGGCAAACTGATGCATCTTGATACCCGTCAGTTCTGATCGTCTAAGTCCCAAACTAAAAAGAAGAACCATAATCAGCCGATGAGTTTTTCCCTTATGAGTGGCGAGATCCGGAGCATTTATCATTCTGACTACTTCTTCATCATCAAAGGCGAGAGTCGGGGATTCGGTTTGAACTTTGGGTAGCTTGACCGTATCCAAGGGATTATGATCCATGAGTCGAGCGGCCACCGCCCATTTGATAAATGAGCGGATGCACACCAGCCGTCGGTTAACGGTAGCAGAAGCGAGACCCCTCTCCATTAAATGATCTCGATAAATTTGGAAATGATAGGACTGAATTTCTGAAGGATGCGAGATGGCAACATTTCCCGATTTTAAAAAATCAAAGAAGAATTTTAAGTCCTTAATATAGGCGGTCTTGGTATCGATTGAAAGGAACTGCACCAAAAATTCCCGGATGAAATCCTGGATGTCGCTTTTCTTTTCAGCGGCTTCCTTAAATTTACGAGCGAGATCGGGATTAACCTGAGTCGTAAGTGCGGTAGTGTTTTTGGCCATGGCTTATTCTAACTCTATCTTGAGTAAAATAAAATAGTCCCTAAAAAGATATCAACCAAATTAGTTAAGTATATAAGTTAAACCAGTCGTAACTAATAAATTTTCGTCCCTCCCAGTAACACCGGAGTTTACTTCCAGATCGAATTGCCAGTCAGATCCGAGGGTATAAGCAGATCCGGCGCCATAAAGGGCCTGCCAGCCAGAACCAGTTTCCGTGCTGGCCTTATTGAGGGCCTGGACAAAGAGCACGAGTTCTTCCAAAACTTTGAAGCCCAGAACGGTAGCGAGCTCAAAATCATGATGAAGGCCCGTACTCTTCTCATTGGCCTCGTGAAACCACATCGGCATGATTCCTAAAGACATTTTTTCATTTATTCCATAGGAGAGCGGGAAATTGATCCCCATGGAAACTTTTTCGTTACCGATACCTTTTTTGCCAGTAGGTAGGATGACGTAGGGAAGAATGCCGATTCCTACATCTCCGCCTTCATTACCCAAAATATTATATTTTAATCTTATAACTCCATCTCCCATTCCAGATTCATTGCCATCTGTTCCGGGCCGTTTAATAAAACCACCAAATCCCAGTTGGAATTCTGTGTTCTTTAATATTCCAGCATTGAGGAAAGCGTTTCCAAAAGCCTGGCCTTGCTCATGCTCGTTATGTGTGAGTCCAAAGGCGGTGGCCTCAATTCTAAATTTTCCAGGCCTCGCAGCAAGGGGAGAGTCTGTAAACCCAGGACGATCGCTAATAAGCTGACCCTTTTCTTCCTGAGCAAGAACTGAATGAGTAACGAGAAGTGCTGATATGAGAAAGAGGAAGGTGATTTTTTTCATTTCATAATTTTAAACTTTCAACTCATTTGATTCTATCTAGGGCAAATACTTCCTCAATTCTTATTGCTGTGGAATAATGAAGGGACAGAGGAGAAATCATGGCACTTACTTTCTTGGTTGGCATCGGTGGAATAGTCTTAGGCCTAGCGATCTATCACTTCCGGTCTCATAAAATTTTGATAGAGAATTCTCTGTTAAAAGAAAAACTTGCACTCCAGGAAAAATATCATCTTGAGTCATCTGATAAGCTTGAGCTCCGGCTAAAGGAAATCTCCCAACAAATTTTTGAAGAAAAAAGTAAGCGCTTTAGAGAAGACTCTCTCCGAGGCATGGAACTCATCCTCAATCCATTCAGAGAGCGCATGACCGACTTTCAAAAGAAAGTGGAAGAGATGCATATGAGCGACACTAAGGATCGCTTAAAGCTTCAGTCTGAAATCGAGCGCATCGTCCTCACCAATCAAAAGATGAGTCTTGAAACCGAGAACCTCACTCGCGCTCTTAAAGGAGATGTGAAGGTTCAGGGTAATTGGGGAGAGCTTATCTTAGAGAAGATCCTCGAGGCTTCGGGGCTCAGACGTGGAGAGGAATTTACTCTTCAGGGTAAGGACATGAATCTCAAAAACGAAGAAGGCAAACATCAAATGCCGGATGTAATCATCAATCTTCCGGAGAATAAGCATCTTATAGTGGATTCCAAGGTAAGTCTTGTGGCCTATGAGCGCTACGTTAATGATCACCAGGAAGAGGATCTCTCTCTCTTCCTGGATTCTCTATACGCTCACATTAAAGGTCTCTCGCAAAAAAATTACCAGGGTCTTGAGAAGCTCTCAACACCCGATTACGTCATGCTCTTTGTTCCTATCGAGGGAGCCTTTATGCTAGCGATGCAAAAAGATAAGGAGCTCTTCACCTACGCTTGGGAACACAATATTATTCTGGTGGGACCATCCACACTTTTGGCAACTCTGAGAACGGTCTCGAGCCTCTGGAAGCAGGAGAGGCAGACCAAGAACGCGCTAGAGATTGCCCGTCAAGCGGGGGCCCTTTATGACAAGTTTGTTCTGGTGGCTCAGGATATCGATCAGATTGGAAATCAAATTAAGCGCGTGGGGGATTCAGTTGAAACTCTTAAGGGGCGCATGGTGACGGGTAAGGGGAGTGTGGCCTCTCGTATGGAAGCTTTAAGAGAGTTGGGAGCAAAGAACACTAAGACACTTCCTGCCAATTTAGAGGCCGAGATATAATAAGTGAAAATACAGAAGTAGAGATGAATGAAAAGAATGGATGCCGCTTTTTAAAGTCGGCATCCATTTTAATATCTTTTGTAATTCTGTTCAGGGGCTAGAATTAATTCTAGTCAACTCATATTATTATAATAGCTAGAGGCAGCTCATTATAACTCGAGCAGTGCAAAATAATTCATAACCCATATGAGTATTAATCTCTGAACAAGAAGCATCCTTTTTATAAACTTTGTCCGGATACAAACCTTGGGAAACACACTCATCTTCTGCTAACTTCGTAGCTTCTTGAATGGATTTTTTCTTAAATTTTTGTTTCATGAAGAAACCTCTTCCCTTACAAGTATCTGAAAAGTAACCCTTGGAGCAACTCGATGTCGCCACTCCGATTACTGGCTTACTAGATGCAAAGGAGAGCTGAGACATCATGATGACTGATACTAATACTAAATATTTCATATTATCTTCCTTTAACTAATGGTTTCAAATCATCATTTGTTAATATTCCCCTATCATCACAGATTTCAGTTATACCGGAACATTCAATGAAAATTCTCTATGCTGTTGTACAAAATTTTGACAGTTGAAAAGTTGAAAATGGCCTATAGATAACAACAGGTTGCCCCTTTTTTATGGAGACTAAAATGTAAGAAAAAGAAAGACCTTGACCATTTCTTGACACACTTAACGGTAACTTAACAGGCCAAATAAAGAGGAGATCTTCAAACTAGATGTAGCACTTCAAGGAGATGAAATGGTTAATGCCTTGTTTATGAATACACAGTTTGCTCTTTCCAGGATGCCTCATTACTTTCGGCTCAAGTCTCTTAAGGTTATTAGACCTAAGGTCGAAATCAATTTTGAAAATCAGTACTACCAGGTAAAAACTCTTAACTGCGTGGATGAGCTCGCAGAAGTGATGAAGCTTCGCTTTGATGTTTTTTTTAAAGAATTCTCAGAACTTCCATCTTTATTCTCATTTTTCTCATACGACATCGATATGCATGATTTCCTTTGCGATCACTTGATTGTGAAGGATAAGGAGAATGGCAAGATCGTGGCCTGCTATAGACTTCTTCTTTCTGGTGTTTCTTCTAAGTTTTATTCGGAAGGGGAGTTTGAGCTTTCTGACTTTCTAAAAACTCCGGGAGTGAAGCTTGAATTGGGTCGAGCTTGTGTGCATAAGGATTACCGCTCAGGAGTGGTGATTAGCTCTCTTTGGAAGGGACTGATTGAATACGCTCGCCGCTCCAAGGCCAAGTATCTCTTCGGTTGCTCTAGCATTCCTAAGAAAGATCTCGAGTCGCTGCCATTTATTATGGAAGATCTTGAAAGAAGAGACGCCCTGGTGACTGATTTTGAAATTGGCATAAGACCAAAGTATCGGCCAACGGCTGCTCTTAATCTCTCATATAGTACGGAAAACCTCGAGCGTCCTAAAAATAGACCCATGAACTCTCTTATGAATATGTATCTATTGGCCGGAGCTAAGTTTTCTCGTCAGGGTGCCTATGATGCTGAGATGGAGTGCCTGGATCTTATGACCATACTTGATATTTCTTTGCTTCCTGCCTCTTTTGAAAGGAAGTTCGGATGATAACAGAAAGCAGAATATTTAGTCCGAATCTTTTAGTGCTCTTTAAAGGAATCGTGAAGTATGTATTATTCTGCTTTCTGATATTCTTTTTTCTTTTTCATCATGCTCTAGTGAGCTTGGTGATCTGGGATGATAAAAAGCGAATGCGCTACTTTATGAAGAGCATTCGCTTGACTGCCCTGATGGGGCTTAAGGTTTTAAATGTTCAGCATAAGGTTGAAAATAAAACCCAAGCTCTGGAGGGGCGACTCCTCATTGCCAACCACATGTCGTACGTGGATGTGCTTATTCTGTTTGCTCATTATCCCTCGCTCTTTGTCACTTCAGTTGAGATGAGCGAAGTCCCGGTCTTGGGGCAAATCATTAAGCTAGCCGGATGCTTTCTAGTGGAGCGCCGAAAAGAGAAGAGGGGACAAGATACCCTTAATCGCGAAATAGTCAGCATGACTCAAAAACTCAAAGATGGATTTGATGTCTTTCTTTTCCCGGAAGGCACGAGCTCTGATGGAAGAGGAATCCTGCCCTTTAAATCAACTTTTTTTCAAACCGCCATCGATTGCAAGGCCACCATCATTCCCATTTGTCTCGTTTATGATGAGGGGTTGGACGTTATTCCTTGGTACGGGAAAATGACCTTCCCGGATCATCTTTTTAATCTGTTTTTGGCCTCAAATCTCAAGGCACGGGTAATTGAGCTAGAAGCGATCTCCCCAGAGGGAAATCGCTCAGAGCTTAAAAATATCTGTCATGAAAGGATCGCTAGTGCTTACGCAAAACATTAAACTTCTGGGAATTCCCTTCACCTATGGCCAGGATAAGTCGGGAGTAAGACTCGCGGCCGATGTTCTAAGAAAATATGGTCTGGTAGATATGCTAAGCGAGCTTGCTCCTACTCAAGATCTGGGAGATATCGGGTTAACTATTCCTAAGTCGAATTCTGTCTATAATGGAATTAAAAATGAAGTGGAATCGGCCATGGCCAGCCAGCGCATTTCAAAATTCATTGAAAGAGAAAATCTCGATGAAAGTTTTCTTCTAAATATCGGAGGGGACCACGGTATGGGGCTGGGAGTTCTTCATGGTCTTCTTTATCAGCGTCCCGATATGGTTGTGGTGTGGGCCGATGCCCACGGGGATATCAATACTCCGGAATCTTCACCCTCGGGGAATTTTCATGGAATGCCCCTCTCTTTTCTTCTAGAAGGGGCCCAGAATAGAGAAACCTTCAACTGGCTATCTCGCACTCTTCCGGCCAATAAGCTTATTCTTTTCGGACCTAGATCCCTGGACGCTCGAGAAAAAGAAATCATCGAGAAGCTCTCCATACAGTACTACTCATCGGCAGAAATTAACCGCCGAGGCTCTAGTGCTATTATGAAAGAGGCCTTAAATAAAGCGGATCCCGAAGGAAAATGCCCTATCCACCTAAGCCTTGATATCGATTTTTTTGACTCGGAAGATGTGATCTCTACCGGAACCCGTGAGAGTCAGGGGCCAGAGTTTGAAGAAGTCTTTTTTATGGGAAGAGCACTCTCTGAAACCGGGCGCCTCGCCTCTATGGATATCGTGGAACTCAATCCAGAGATCGGTACCTGGATCGACGTTGATGCTACATTTCAAACTGCTATGGATTTTGTGCGATACACTCTTAATGGTTGTTTTAGAGATAATCTTAACTTTAATTCCAAGAATCAGTTAGAATATGTTCAGATAGCAAATTAACTGGGCATTTTTCATTGAAACATTTTTATCTTATCAGGGGATTAATCCGAGAGTCCGCTCATTGGGGACACTTGCCCCAACATCTTCAAACTCGTTTTCCAGACTGCAGGATTACAACTCTTGACCTCTCGGGATCAGGAGAATTCTATCAGCAGGACTCTGCCACTTCAGTGGATCAGATGGTGGAGCAAATGAGAGAGAAGTTTCTTCTTCATCATAGACCCGGTGAGGAGTCGATAGTCGTCTCCATATCGCTAGGTGGGATGATTGCCGGAAAGTGGATAAAAAGCTATCCCGAGGATTTTAAGCGGGCCATTCTCATGAACTCTAGCTTCAGAGGGCTCTCTCCTCTCCATCATAGACTCAAGCCTCAGGCCTATCCTTATCTCTTTATAGTTCCTTTCCTCAAAGGCCGAAAAAAAGAAGCAGCGATCTTAAACCTAGTTTCGAATCATCCCCAGGTCTTTGAAGAAACTCTCAAATCATGGGAGAAGATTCAAAAAGAGCGGCCGGTGAGTTTTCCCAATGCTATGAGGCAACTATTTGCAGCAAGTACATGTAAGCTAGTAGACTTCACGCCAAATATTCCGGTGCTTATTCTTGCCTCAAGTATGGATCGTTTGGTGAGTGTCAACTGCTCACGGGCAATAGCAAAAAAATGGAAGGCCAGGATTATTGAGCATCCAACAGCGGGCCATGATATATCATGTGATGATCCAGAATGGATCGTGGATAAAATGAAGGANNCTGGTGAGATATAATACCTTGGGAAGCATTACTCACGGAAAGTATGAGTATCCCATCGAGTCCATTGTTATTGGCTCCGAAGATAAAACCAGACCCACCCTTGGTCTCTTCGGGGGAGTCCATGGACTAGAGAGAGTGGGCTCTCAGATCATTCTTTCATTTCTTAAATCACTTTTTTTTCAAATGACATGGGATAAGGATCTTTGCCATAAGCTAGAAAAATACAGAATCGTGTGCATCCCCATTGTGAATCCTGGTGGCATGGCCCGCTCCACGAGAAGTAATCTTAATGATGTGGACCTTATGCGAAATGCTCCAGTTGAGGCCGATCAAGAACATGTTTTCCCTCTAATTTCAGGCCATCGCCTAAGTCCCAAGCTTCCCTGGTTTAGGGGAACGGGAAATCTCGAGAAGGAATCTGAGATCCTTATTAACTTTGTGAAAGAAGAGATGTTCCCCTCGGAGGCGAGCATTGCTTTAGATATTCATTCTGGTTTTGGAGTGCGAGATCAGATCTGGTATCCCTATGCCCGGACCAAAAAAGATTTTCCGCTTTTGCCTGAGGCCATGAAGCTCAAGGCCCTCTTGGATCAAACCTTTCCCCATCATATTTATAAGTTTGAAGCTCAGTCTCTAAACTATCTCACCCATGGAGATCTTTGGGACTATATCTTTGACGCCCATTTTGATGATCCTGAAGTAAAAGACTCTGTCTTTCTTCCCTTAACTTTGGAATTGGGTTCCTGGAGTTGGATCCGAAAGAATCCCGCTCAGTTTTTCACCAAGCTTGGTCTCTTCCATCCTATTAAGCAGCACCGTCATTCCCGCATCATGAGACGGCATATTTTACTGCTGGATTTCCTGGGAAGGGCCGTTCGTAACCATGAATCCTGGGCCGTGTGAAGCGCACCGAGCATTGCTCTTAAAGCTTCCGCTAGTATAATTAGTTCATTCTGTTCATTGCTTGTCTAAGGTCACTTTATATTTATGTTATCTGGATGTTATTATTCCCTTGGAATAGCTGGAGGATGCCATGAGCGTTCCCGATAGTGATATTCATTATGAAGAAGTTGAGAAGTGGTTTGAAAAAACTGGGAAAAATCTCTCACACACTGAGCAAGTTCAGCTATTAGTGAAGGCCATTCTGGCCATTGAGCAGCGGGCTAGCCTTACTCTGAGTCATATTACTGTGGTGGTATTACTGGACCGCATTCTTCATCAAGTTCAGCAAAAGTTTCCGGTACTTGAAGAAGTAATATTGCAAAAGCATAATCTCGATTTTTCAAAACTAGATAAACAACAAAATCATCAAGAAACCATTTTTGGACTTACCTTTTTTCTCGCAGAAATTTTGAGAGTAATAGGAAGATTAACGGCCAATATCTTAAATAAGTCTCTCCATAACGAACTCAAGAAAGTGTCATCGAACGATTCGGGGGAATCATGAAAATTTCAACTCAACTAAATAGAATACAAACTGGTGTTCGTAATCTGGATGAAATTCTTCATGGTGGAATTCCTTTTGGGGAGCTTACTGTCTTTGCAGGAACCCCCGGAGCAGGAAAAACCACTCTGGCCCATCAAATTCTCTTTAAGAATGCAACACCCGAGAAACCAGCACTTATTTTTCAGACTTTATCAGAACCCACAGCAAAAACTCTTCGTTATCTCAGTCAATTCAGTTTTTATGATTCAAAGAAAATAGAAGACGGAAGTATAACTTTCATTGATCTGGGAGGGATATTAAGGGCCAAAGGTCTGGAAGAAGCAGTGGGGCTTCTCATGACTCATATTAAGAAAGTGACTCCAAGCTTTGTTGTGATTGACAGCTTCAAGGTTTTTGAAGATCTGGCCAATGATCGGGAAGAACTTCGAAAATTCTCTTATGAGGTTGCTGTTAATCTTATGGCCTGGGAGTGCACGGCTTTTTTCCTGGGAGAGTTTAGTGCTTTAGATGTTGAAACTAATCCATTATTTTCTATCATCGACGGAATTATCACTCTTAAGATCCGTATGGAATTTGGTGAGCATCAGAGGTTTATGCAAGTAATTAAAATGCGTGGCACGGATCATAGTCGTGATGAGCATCCTTTCGCTATTAATGCTGAAGGATTAGAAATTTATGCATCCAAATTAACTATTAAAAGAGAACCTGATTCCGACCGCATGATGAAGGGGAATGGGCCTTATAGAGTAACTCTGGGTATTCCTGATTTGGATAGACTGTTGGGAGAAGGAACGGCCGCAGGTTCCTCATTTTTAATTTCCGGTGTTGCAGGAACAGGGAAGACTCTTCTCCTTTTGGAGTTTCTCTACAAGGGGGCCAAGGAGTTTGGGGAGAAAGGTATTCTCTTTTCCTTTGAAGAAACCAGAGAAAGAATAATTGCCAATGCCAAGGGCATGGGCTGGGATATTGAGGGCCAAATTAAAAAAGGAAATATTGAAATTATCTATGTTCCACAGCCGGATATCATAGTTGAGAAAAATCTTCTTATGATGAAAGATAGAATTGAAAAAATGGGTGCCAAGAGAATAGCTGTAGATTCTTCTTCAGTCTTTGTTCACAAGATAACTGATCCACAAAAGGTAAGGGAGAAATTGTATCAACTCTCTACACTTGTTCAGATGTCGCAAGGGATAGGTTTTTTTGCCACTGATATACCTTACGGTAGTGAGAAAATTAGCCGCTTTGGAGTCGAAGAAACCGTGGTGGATGGTATCATCCTACTTACGGCCACTACCAATGAAAAGACTCTGAAGAGAGATCGTTATCTCGAGATTTATAAGCTCAGAAATACTGCCCATGCTAATGGCAAATATAACTTCGAAATTGCTATGAATGGCATAAAAATCATTCAAAAAAAGATTAAGACTGTTTCTCGGAAACAAAAAACTATAGGGAAATCGGTCAAAAGGAAAAAGTGAGCAATCAAGCAGGCGATACCTCGCAAAAAGATTTTAATCGACTCACAACACTTTACTCCATCAGTAAAAAACTCTCTGTCTTTTCAAAGATTGAAGAGTCCTTTGTTGAAATCGTAGCATGTGCTGCAGAATGTTTTCCCCTTTCCAGTGCTGTGCTAATTGAGCACTGGGAGAATGAGCCCCATACTGCCATCTGGTATCCAGAAGAAATTAGTCATGAAGTTGTAACAAAGGCTATTCGTAATGCCAAAGAAGCCTATGCTTATTTTTCAGGGGCCTCAGTCAATCAGGCTACAGATTTATTTAATTCAGAAACCCCCGAGAATATATTTCTTCGAAGTGATAAGGCCCTTTTATTTAAGCAGAATGAGAATGGTTACTTCATCAACATTCCCTTAATTATAGATAATCTTCCTTCTTTAGGATCCTTACAATTAGAAGGAACAACTCCGCTTGATGAACATGACCTCGATTTTGTCATCGCACTTGCTAACCTGGTAAGTGTCGCTCTTGATAGGTATTACAAAACCAAAAGAGAGCATGAGAATCAGGAGGAAGAAGCCCGCAAAAGCTTAAAAATTCTTTATCATTCCCAAGATCATATTCAACATCTTGAGACCGAGCGGGAGCTTCGAGAGGTTTTTGTCTCTCTTCTGACTCATGATCTAAGAACTCCTTTAACTGTGGTGCTTGGATCTGCGCAAATGATCTTGCGTAAACCAAATGATTCCCAGGCCATTCAAAAATCGGCCCAAACCATTGTGACTCATGTGAATAGAGCTGGGCAGATGATCACCGATCTTTTGGATGCCAATCGCATCCGTAGTGGGGAAGGTGTGAAAGTAAATAAAGAGTCGGTCGATATTACCTCCTTAATAAAGGTGACCCTTCAAGAGCTTTCTCTTATTCACGGCGATCGATTTATCTTAAATGATGCTCCTTCTATTCAGTGTTCTGTAGATGTTAAAGGAGTCCGCCGAGTTATTGAAAACCTCAGCAATAATGCCATTAAATATGGATCATCGGATACTCCCGTGTGGGTTACTCTGGAGCAGAGTCCTCTCGATGTACATATTTCTGTCTTGAACAAAGGTAGCTACATTTCACCCGAAGATCAGAAATCACTTTTCCTCCAATTTCGTCGAAGTGAAACTGCAGAGAAAGGGAAGATTAAAGGTTGGGGTATCGGGCTGGCCCTGGTCCGAGGAGTGGTGGAGGCCCACGGAGGAAAAATTTCCGTAAAAAGTGACCCAGAAAGTGGCACGGTATTTACAGTGAGCTTTCCAAAGTCGTTCAGTTGCGCAATGCAAGCATAAAGATGGCCACCCCACCAGGACTTGAACCTAGATCAGAGACTTAGGAAGTCCCCGTTTTATCCAGTTAAACTATAGGGTGAGCTAAGATATCTTACACCGCCGTACAGGGCCCTGTGAACAGCTTTACTTCTGAAAAACCTTATTTTACTGTTTTGATATAGTAAATAAAGGAGTTCTCCATGTTTTATAAAATTTTATCAGCTTCCGTCATCGCTCTTATTTCAGTCAGTTCGTTTGCGGGTGTTGAGCTCTATAGCAAAATGGGAAATACCGAATGCTTGATTAGAGATAATCAGGTCATCAAAACCGTGACCGCCCTAAAAGGTGAACTAAGCTACAGCACGAAGAAAGAAGTTTCTTTTACCGGTCTAGAAGAAGTTGCTGAAAAGGCCCTGGCCTCAACAACTAACAGAACTAATGTTGAAGATATTCTTTGGGTTGTTACTCTTAATGGAGTAAGTGGTAAGCTTCATATCGATGACTCACATGAGTCTTTAGCACTTATCAGATTACTTAGCAGCGTTTGCAAATAATTAAAAAAAAAGGCCCCTTTTCAGGGGCCATTTTTCTACTTTTTAACTTGAAGATTCTTTAGACCCGCAAAGGCATTATTCTTAAATTGCGGTCCATTTTGCATTGGACGAGGAGCTTCCGGTCTATTTCCGGTGCCACGTCTTGGGCGACCTTGATCTACACCAGTTACACCTTCCACTTGCGAGTCGGCCTTGCAAGAGAGAGAAATCCGACGGCGTTCCATATCGATTCCCAAAACTCGGGCCTTAAGTTCCTGGCCCACTTTGAGTTCATCCATGGCGTTTTCTACGAAGCGGTCACTCATTTCAGAAATATGCAAAAGACCGTTCTCTTTGATACCGATATCAACAAATGCGCCAAACATCGTGATGTTGGTAACAACTCCGTTATACCACTGGCCCACTTTGATATCTTTAAGATCGGAAATTCCTTTGGTGAATTCCACTGACTTAAAGGTCGTACGTGGATCTTGCGTCGGTGCCTTGAGGCACTTCACGATATCGGTGAGAGTCATCTCTCCGATTTCGGCCTTAAGGTTCTTATCAGAGGCGAGTTCATTTTGAAGAGTATCATCGGTAAGAAGATCTTTGAGATCTCTGTTTTTAGATTTTACCCAAGTCTCAAGAGTTGGATAGCGCTCTGGGTGAATGAAGGTTCCATCTAGTGGATGAGGTCCGTTATAGATTCTCAAGAAGCCCGCTGATTGCTCAAAAACTTTCTGAGAGAAACGAGAAACCTTTAAGAGCTCCTGGCGAGACTTAAAGCCGCCATTTTGATCGCGATACTTAATAACGTTTTGAGCAACTGTAGGGCCAATACCTGATACATATGAGAGAAGGGGAGCTGAAGCTGTGTTAAGATCCACACCCACAAAGTTCACACATGATTCAACTACTGCTTCTAGATTATTCTTTAGCTGCACCTGGTTTACATCATGCTGGTATTGTCCAACCCCAATGGATTTTGGATCGAGTTTCACGAGTTCTGCTAGGGGATCCTGGAAGCGTCTGGCAATTGAGACTGCTCCCCGCACGGTCACGTCCTTATCCGGGAATTCTTCACGAGCAATATCACTGGCCGAATAGATAGATGCACCCGCCTCGGAAATCATGGTGGCCTTAACTTTTCCGTCTTTAACTTGCGGAATATGAGACTCCACAAACTCCAGGGTCTCGCGGCCATAGGTTCCGTTTCCAATGGCAATGTATTCGATGTTAAACATCTCTATCATTTTAGTGAGAATCTGAGCGGAGCCCACTTTATCGTTTCTCGGCTCAAAGGGATAGATCACGTGATCACCCATGAATTTACCGGTATTATCAACGATCACAACCTTACAGCCCGTTCTGATACCAGGGTCAATTCCGAGGACGGCCTTGGAGCCCAGGTATGGCTGAAGCAGAAGATTTTTTAGATTAACACCAAAGACCGAAATCGCTGCAGTGTCGGCTATCTTTTTAAGTTCATTTTTTACTTCCAGATCCATAGAAGGCTGGATGTAGTTATTAAAAGATTTTTCAGCACACTTTTTAAGAAGATCGTAGTTTGCTAGTCTCTCTCCCTTAGGGAAAAAGTGCTGCTCCACTATACCCATTCCGGTCTCAGGAAGAATCTCAGCATCCACTTTAAGAACCTTCTGATTCATCCCTCGTCTCATGGCCATATAGCGGTGAGAGGCCTTGGGATCCTTGATCTTTGATAATGGCTCAGAGAATTCAAAGAAGTCTTTAAACTTATGAGCATCTTCAACCTTGTCTCCATCCTTTCTGAGGCTCGCTTTCATGACACCACTATCCCAGAAAGTCTGACGAACTTTCTCTTTGAGCTCCACATGGTGAGAGAAGGTTTCGATAAGAATATCACAGGCCCCATTGATAGCTTCCTGAACATCCTTGAGTTTACCTGCAGCAGGTTTAACAAATTTCTCTTCCAGCTCAGCGATCATGGTGCGGACATCTTTATCCCCACTCAGGATCATCTCAGAAAGTGGCTCTAGTCCATTCTCCTTAGCGATCATGGCCTTGGTCTTCTTCTTAGATTTATATGGAGCATAGATATCTTCCAGCTGATTAAGCGTTTGAGCTGCTTTAATCTGACGCTCAAGCTCGGGAGTCAGGGCCTCCATCTTTTTAATAGCATCGAGAATAAATACGCGGCGTTTCTCTGTTTCTACGTATTCATTATAAGTTTCTTGAATGTCACGGATCTGAACTTCATCAAGTCCACCGGTGGCCTCTTTCCGGTAACGGGAAATAAAGGGAATGGTGCATTCTTCTTCAAACAGAAGTTTGCAGGTGGCCATGACCTTATTGGGAGCAATCCCCAGTTTCTGAGTACAAAAAATCATAGCGTTCGGGTCGAGTGTCTGAGCGGCCATTAGGGAAATCCTCCAAAAATGTCTCTGTAGAATGAAGGATAAGGTTAACGACTGAGTGTAGAAATTGGCAAGATTTTGTGGGAAAATGAAAGACGAATTAAACAGAAAGGATTGAAATTGACGACTTTGGCCATTATTGGAGGAGGAATTGCGGGGAGAAGTCTACTTTATGCCTTGTCATCTCATCATTTTAAGTACGAGGAGATTCTTTTCTTCGATTCCCCCGAATTCGCCTCTCCCTGTGCCTTAAATTCTACCGCCATCGTAGCACCCCGGGGTGTAAGTGCGGGCCATTCTCCTCTGGGAGATTTGATACTCGAGGGACTTGCTATCTTTAAACAGCATTGTGAAAAAGATCATCCCGCCGGAGTTTTTCCTATTTCTCAATATACCGGTGCCCTGACCAAACTTGATCAATTCGCTAGACGCTATCCCACGGCCCTCAAGGTGCAAAACCTGGGAGAGATAAAACTCAAAGCAGAGGTTTTATTTGCAGAGGAAGAAGCCTTTATGATCGACCCTGTATTGTACTTGCCCTGGCTCACCTCTCAGGCAGAAAAGAAATTATCCATTAGACACATCCGTGAATTTGTCATTGGACTTGATAAAGCGAACTCCACCATCATGACTCAGAATAAGGCAAAGTATTCGGCTGATCATGTGGTCTTTGCCACGGGAAGTATGTCTAAGCACTGGAAGGATCTCTCAACCCATCCTAAGCTCAATAGCTCTAAGGCAATTCAAGGCTCTTACCTAGAGTTTTCCAATATCCATTGGGAGCTTCCTACTTTTTCGATTACCTTAGAGGGCTGCAATCTTATCCATCGCAAGCATTCTGGAAAAGTATTGATTGGTTCCAGTACCGACGAGCTCGCTCATAATCTCCCACCAATTCAAGAACTGAAAAGAATCTATGAACTTTTAGCAAATATTCTTGAGCTTAAACTGCCTGCGTTTGATTTAGGCGAGGTCAAAGTAGGGCACCGAGAGAAGGCCCAGAAACGGGAGCCTTATCTCTTTACTGAAGGAAATGTATCCTTCATGGGTGGATTTTATAAAAATGGGTATTCGCTTAGTTTAAGGCAGTCCAAAAGCCTCGTTGATCAACTCCGCGAGCTCGTTTAAAAAATTCCTGCTGACAGCTCTCATTTCTAGGAAGACTCTGACGAGCTTCATCTATTTCTTTTTTAGTGGTTGGCAAGCGAGTTGGATTTCCTGAAGTAAATTCACTTCCACGCTTAATCATCTTTACGAGCTTTTGAACAATTACTTTATTTTTCATTTCAAGACCCTGACAATTATTGGCCGGGACATGGATAAACCCGGAAGCGAGTTCCGGGTAGAAGTGAGAGAACTGATAAGCGGTATTATTGCAGACAAAACTGCCTGCACTGTTAGAGACTACAATGCTTTTTCTCTCTTCACTCTCAAGAGCGCAGTACATTTCACTTAAAGGATAGGTGAATCCCAAATATTTTTCACCATGAGGAATGATGAGAGTGTTATTTCGCTCCTGTCCCTCATTATCTGGACCAAAGGTCTTGTCCAAATTTCTTCCCACCAACTCGATCTTCATCTCACAGGCGGCTTCTCCTAATCCCAGGACAAGCTGAGGTGCTCTATCCAAAGCTTTCAGGCAATCCTCAAACTGGTTATAGGACTTATCAAAGACCGTATTCAGAGCACATAAACGAAGTTCAACAGATGAGTCTTGCATAAGCTTCTGAATTTCGCGCGCGATGATCTGGGAGTTATTAAAGGGAGCAGCTCCAAAGGCATCATAATAGCTAAGCAAGACCACAGGCCTGGCCCACAGAGAAGGTGATAGGAGGAGGAAGAGCAGGGTCCATTTCATAAGGTCCTTCTCCCATAGTGGAGCAATTAGCTCAAGGGCCTAGGAAGATTTTTCCCGTATCTTGCGCAAAATCTCATTTCCTCAATAGTTTCCGGGGATCGAGCGATCAGAAAGGTAATAACCCTTTCTAAGGATCGACTATGAAAAAGCTGCTTTTTTCATTGACCCTCTTCAGTTCCCTCACACTTTCCAGTGCTGAATACCGAACGGAAGCCGCTCATAACCACCACGACCCGCATACTATGGAAACTTTCACTCAGGAATCATCTGAATATATTCATCCCGACACTGTACAAGGAGACTATCTTACAGTGAGAGGCATGGAAATCACGGGCTTCTCGGGCGAGAGTTTGGATAAACTTCAAGACGCCTTTGCTGTTTTAGAAGTGGTGATGAACTCAGAGGAATTTAAAGAGCGGGTTTTAAATTTTAAGAATTCAAAAGGCGAGAGGGCCTTTGCTTCCAATAAGGGACTTAGCAATGAAGAAATTTACGCACTTCTTATGGAAGGGCGAGAAGATCTTCAACCGGAAACTCAAGGGGAGATGAATTTTTTCTTGAAACTGTATAATAGACCTTGGTCAAGTGTCGTGGGTTATACCACTCCTGATACCAATCTGATAAATATCAATTGGAAATTCTTTAAAGGCTTCGGAGCTCATCAGGTTGCGGGAAATCTTGCTCACGAATGGACGCATAAAATGGGCTATGGGCATCGTTCTGCTAAAGAGCATGATTCTGTTCCCTATGCCGTAGGAAATATCGTTCGCGAGCTTGCCCAGCAGCAGCTGAAAACGCGAAAATTCAACAACTTAGTTCATTAAGCTAATATTTAGTCAGGTAATTTCATAACTTCCCGATAGGGAGGTTATGAAACTCGCTCTCTGGCCCCTTCTCATCTTGATACTTTCCTTTCAAGCTCACGCCTTGCCGGAAGATGACTTTCTTATGAGAGTCAGTTGGGTCAAAAGTATGAAGGAGCTCTTCCATGAGCTCGCGCAAAAGAATGCTGATGATCTTGTGTCTTTGGAAGAATCCCGCTTCCTAGAAAAATTCAAACTCTTTGATGAGGCCTGGGCGGACGGCCGCTATGATTGCTTTTATGCCGGTTGGCCTAGTACATTGGTGAAAAGTGGGAATCGGCGTCTCTGTCAGTCTCCCATCACGTCCAATGCTGATTATCAAAACGGTAGTTGTGGAAATAATGAGCTTCTTTGTCAGCCCCTCTTATTTGGTGAATCCCTGTGCGTCTCCTTTAGTTCAAAATCAGATAAACAAATGGCCTTCGCAAAGTGTGAGGAGAAATTTCAGAAAGAGCATAAGGGAAGTTATGATTTTCTAAAAAAACTTACTCGTCCGCAGACCGAAGAATTAAAAGAAATTTCTCATTTGGCCGCCTCCATTTGCGAGAAGGGAGATAAGGGTATTCAGAAAGGCACAGGCATGTGCAAAAATCTTCTGAAGAAATTTCCTGATGGAATGAAATCCCTGAATAAGGCCTGGCTTGAAACCTTTCCCGAGCCCAATCGTGCCAGAGGAACACCACGACCAGTGATTCCTGCGACTCCTCCACCGGCCCCTTCTGAAGAGCATATTCATTCCGATGAGTGCGCTGATGTTCATCCCCACCTGATAAATGTGGTAAAGGAAGTCAATGATCTAAAAAAGCTCGTCGATTCAAGCGATACTCTCTATGACAGACTTAAGGCGGAGTTTGAATCCTCTGCCTTCTGTGACCCTCATAAAGTCATGAATAATCCCTATGAGAAGCCCAGTGCTCTTTTAGTGGGAAAGCTTACTCGAGATCTTTATTTCATCGATTATCTCTCAGGGATGGGCAGGTCAGGGAGTAATAGTCAGCTGGAAGATCTTATCAAGAATTTCGGAATATCTCCCTCGGCATCAGAATTTGCCCGAGAGGCCATAAGAAAAATTCAAGCCTCTGATACCCCAGATCAGGATAAGGAAAGTCTTAAGGCCCAGGTGAAGGTAGAGATCATGAAGGACTTCATTGATCAGTATAAACCTGGGACGCTTAATGAGGTCTTGAAAGAGGAGCTCGTAAAACGTCATGTCTTTACTGAGGCAGAGGGTATAGTGAAGTGCCCCTTTGTCAGTAAGGATGCCTTTATGAAGGCCATGGCCGGAAGGGAAGAAGTTTTAAAAAAGCATGGAAGTAGTCTTCCGAATAAAGATCAAATTACCATCGTTGACTACTCTAGACCCTCACATGAAAGACGAATGTTTGTACTAGATTTAAAGGAAAATAAAGTCATTCATAACACCTGGGTCGCCCACGGTATTGGGGGCGGGACTGCTGGGAAAGACAGAAAAGGTGGATCTCCCGATGTATCAAATAATCCGGGTTCACTTATGTCATCTGATGGCTTCATTATTGCCACCCAGGCAGCTAATGGTAGTCGTTTTGGACCTAATGTTCTGCTAAATGGGATTGATAAGAATAATACCAATATCGCTGCAAGGGCAGTTATCGTTCATGGTTGGAGCTCTCCGATGGCCGAATACGCTCTGGGAACTCCTGCATATGATTCAAATAAAAGTACTTACTCCTCAACAAAAGATGCAATTTCTGAACTTAAAAAAGTCGATGTGAAAAATGGCCCTGTCCGCGAGCTGGAAGCCGCCTTCTCTCGAGTGAAGTCTGCTACTTTTATGAATGATTTTTTAGAACCGACTGAAGGATGTCTGGGAGTTCCGGAAACTCCAGTGGGGCACTTAGATAGAAAAGGCAGAAACAAATCGCAGTTGGAATTGCTGCGAGAAGATCTGCCTGGAAGTCTGATCTTTAATTATTCGGGGCCGGAGATGGATTCAGATTACTTTTAAAATCTTACCAGTAAATCAGCACCCATTGCAGTGGTCTCTGGTCTGAACTTTAGAAGCGCCTGAGCAAACACACCAACATTCGAGATGAACTTAATATTATTCGGGTAGTAGTTCACACTTAGGCGGCCTCTGTGAGGGAGATTGTTGTTATACTCACGTGAATCGGTTTGAACACCTTTCTGATCCCAATCAAGAGTAATCAATGATCCAATCATCCAGTTATCGTTTACGCGATAGTTAGCATATGGCCCACCGCTGATGATGACTGACTGAAGTTGAGTCGGCAAATAGCCAAAGTCCTGAGGAGGCTTGACGTTTCTCTCATGCTCAAAGTAGGCGCGGTAATATTGAGCAAGAATACCGACTGACCACTTTGGATTAGGAATATTAAAGGAGAAACTCTCTGAGAGAACCCATCCCCAAGTCATGCCATCATCGCGAGAGATGGCAGAAGTTGGCGCTTCATAAGAGAGAGTACTAAAGAGAGTACCAAAGGAGAGTCTAAGAGGTGGTAGGGCCACATAGGCTCGAGCGTTGAAGAACTCGGTGTCAGGGCGGTTTACAATGCCGTTGTTATTGACTTCATCGGTATAACCATTAACGGCCGCTAAGCTCGTTCCTACCGCCCAGTCATTATTGATTTGATATCGAAGATTAACTGCATGGAAACTTTGAAGAGGGGCTCTTCCTGTACCAGGAGCATTTACTCCTTCCTGGAAGACGTTATAGGTTTCACTACCTGAACCGGACATAGTTGGACCCAGAAACTGCTGATAATAAGTGAAGGTCGTGTTTTCTAGAATTCTGCGAGCAAGATTCTTCTGAGGCATTTGAACTTGCAAAACCTGGGCAGCTCCACCTCCAGCATTGACCTGATTTGATTGGGCCTGGTTCTGAGTGGAATTATTTTGAGCAATATTATTTAACTGGTTGATGTCCTGGGCCTGGGCAGCCGAGATCAACAGAGTGATCATAAAAGCGGCCAGGGTAAGAATGAGAAATTGAGATGAGATGTTCTGGTTTGTTTTCATAGTTCGGCCTCTGATTTATTCTTTTCAAGTTTCGCTAATCCAGGTCCATCCAACTTCTCTCGGTCTGTAAGAAATTCTTTGAGGTTACTGATAACGATCATTCTTTGCTCGCCTTCGATATCTTTACTCAGGCGATTGTTCAATTCCTCTCTGATACCTACATATTCCAGAGTCAAGTTGTGAAAGAGCGTTTCATATAGCATTGAGATTTTTGATCTCGCTTGCATTTCATCAGGTGAAAAAAGAGTGCCGGTGGTGTCCCGTTTAATAAGCATAGCAAGCTCTTCACTCTTGGCCGAATACATGGACTGCAGTACCCAGGCAGTGTTTCTCACTGACCAGATATACATGTTAAGACCCATATTGGATGCTTCCTCAGCTTTTGCATTCTGAAGGAAGAGGATCTCCCATTGGCGTTTCATATAAGACCGAAATTCAGCAGTATTGTAAATATCCTTCTGCTTAAACAAGTCGGAGTTTTCCTTAAGATTTTTCATGACTGAGCCAAACTCTTTACGGTTATTGCTATAGAATTTGGCCAGCTTTTCTATGCGCTCGTAACCTTCAGGCTTTTTGAAATCCTTGTAGCGCCAGTTAAGAATATCGGTCATCTCCTGCATGAAGACGAATGATCTTCCCACATAGTAGTCATTTCTTTTTTGCTCATTATCCTGATCAAGCATTACATAAATTTGATCCAGGATAAAGCGACCCATGCGGTCCCATAAATAAAGCTGGAGCTGCTGAGTTCTCTCGACCTCATTAAAAAGATACTGCTTCATCTTGGCCGATAGATTTGGATTCTCCTCACGGTACTTAAAGATTTTATTATTATATCTTTCAAGTTCTTCCCAGGTGTTCTCNNATCTGCATTTGCTTAAAGTTGGACATGCGTTCAAGCCAAGGCTGATTATTCACTTTCTCCACATCTGGAGAGAGAAGAATATTCATGAAGGAAGGTGAGTACTCTTCTTTCTTTGAATTACCCATATATAGCATGAGTGGCCCAGAGCTTTTGGCCGTGACTTCCGATTGATAAATAATATGAGAAAGATCTGGGGCTTCACTTCGGTCACTGCCTTCGATTTTCGGAGCAGCTTGAGAAGTAGACACCTCATCAACTGCTGGTTTTGCTGCTGGAGCTTCATCTTCAGCGATAGCTTCTTTCGAAGACAAATCATTGATGACAACATCTCCCTTATCTAAGATCGCCGCAATCTGATGTTTTGCCTCTAGATAAGAAGCGCGAACTCTACCTACCGCCTGCATGGCGTGAGGATTCATCGGCATGGTGATAAAGTAATAGGTGAAGGGGCCATAAACGGCAAGGGCCACTGAGTACCCCAGATTGTTTTTAACTGTCTGGCAGAACCAGATGACTTTACCTATGGTATAGCGGTGAAGAATTCCCAAGGAGTTATTCACCGGTCGAGAGATGAATCTCACCAGGAAGTTACTTAGGCTTCTAAAAAACAGAGAAAGGCCCATCACTAGTGCTGACATTTTATGTGCACGAGTCTTGGTTCTCATGATCTTCTTGAGTGTGTTTCGATAGTTTCTGAAAACTAACTGACGCTCTTCCCAAGTAAGCACTGGATCCATCTCTGTTTTTAACATCTTCATATAGACATTCGTCACAGCAGGATCACGAGTTCTGTCCTGTATAGGAAGTCTTAAATCTTTTGATTTATAAAGTCGTTTTAGATTCTTCTCAACAGTGTAAACCAACTCCGTACGGGATTTGCCTTCCTCCGCTTCTTTGTACTCAAAATGAAGAAAGTTATAGAAGTGATCGAGAATAGGGCAAGTGACATCCATCTCTAACGGGTCCAAGAAAAGCGGTTTTAAGGCTTCCTGATCCGCAGTGAAGGTCACCTCTCCCTGGATATTAAAATAATCAAATCTCTGAGACTGAATATCATTCTCAATGATGACTCTTTTAAGAACAAACCCTGTTCCTCCAAGAATTAATCCCAGAGAGAGTTGTCCGGAGATGTTATTTCCCACATATTCATATCCACTATAGCCCATGTTCTGACGGAAGGTTTTAATTTCCTCAGAGAGGGCATGGTTCTTCTTGCCACCATCCTGGATAACTGTATCCAGAAAGGGCAGCAAGTTCGAAACATCAGCGGTTAATAGGTCTTTAAGCATGTCATCCGTCTCTTTTACTGCTGTTGTTGCTGCTGAGTTTGGTTATAACTATTGCCTAAGGAAATCGTACTCAGGATCGGTCTTAAAGTGATTGATCTGGTTAGATCAAGCTTTCTCGCAAAGCTCACTCCATAGAACTGATGATTACCAATTGCCGTTAGGGCCTCATAATCAGGTTTTGCTTTAGTGATTGCCTTTAAGATCTTCGGTCCATAAGTTCTGATTTGAGCTTCATTGGCACTTGGAAGGGCCGAACGAATTTCATCCCATGGAATATCCAGACCAAGCTCTTTAGCAAAACGAATATTCTTCGCATTCTCAAGAGCAGGAAGGACTTCTTGAAGTGCCTTCACTTTAACTTGATTAGAATTTGGCATCATGTAACCGAAGAGTGAGCCGTACTTACTCAGAACAGCGTCATATTCTTCTGTACTTCCATTAATTCCATTTCTAATCTCGGTAATGAGATCCGAGAAGAAATAAGGAACAATCCTATCTGCTAGGCCATACAGTGGCTGGCGCTCGACTGAAATATCAAGCGATAGACCTTCAAGAGAAGCTGCCGAGACCCCCAGGAAATTTCCGTAGAAATTCAGGAAGTAGGCCTGAGCTATCGCTCCATCAGAGAGAGCACGGGCCTCAAGCTTAGTAGTCTCTTCAATCTGGTGGTAGTGAATAACTTCATGACCAGCAGTATAGATCTGAGTTAATGGATCTAATTCCTTTCTGATCCAGATAAAGATATCTGAATCTGAGAATAGACCATGAGACTTACGCTTTCTTGCAAAACACTCACCGGCATGTTCTTGTGCCGAGAGGTGATTTTCGCGAATCTTCTTCGTCGAAAGGATAGAAATCTTATTAGGAGTCAGTTCAGAGGAGAAGATCTCCTGAAGTGTGAGTCCTTGCTTCTTAGCAAACTGCTCTAAGTTAAACTTAGCGTATGGCATGGCAGGAAGGATTTCCATCAACTCTTTAACGTTAGCACTCTTCAGATTCATGATCTCATTCATGCGCTCAATGAAGGGAAACTTCTTGAAGTGTTCCTGGCGCTTTTTCTTAAGGTAGCTCTCTCTTTTAGAGATAGCTACCTTCTTAGCTTCGGACTCAACACTCTTCCAGGCCTTTCTGGCGGCTTTAATATGATCAGGAATAAAGTCTGAATCGGTTAATAATTCACCTGTCGCAAACTCTTTTTGAGTCGCGGTCAAGAAGCCATTAGTTTTAGCAAGGCTGCTCTCTGAAAGACCAAACGTTTCAAACTTAAGTTCAGGATGAAGTGTTTGTGGAGAGAAGAGCTTAGCAAATTCAATGGCCTTTTCAGAATCCTGTAAACGCTCTCTGACAATAGTCATAAAGAGTTCAATCATCTTCATTAAGTTAGATCCGGCCTTGCCAGCTATCACTTCTCTTGGGAAGGAAGCTTCAATACTGCTTCTTAAGATCTTAAGTAGTGATTTGTAATCCTGAACCAGCTTTTGATTTGTTCCGGCCTTCTCCATGAGCATCGATTTCAGATTCTTAAGAATCTTGCGGTCATGGTTTCTGTGTTCAGTTGTATAGTTCTGGTAAACCAGATCCATATCCAGCGCCAGAAGCTCATCCATGTGTTCACGGAAGTTCTTCGGAAGTTTGTTCTTGCTTTCTAGCTTCTCGAGCATGGTTACCAGACTGATCTGGTTCGCATTGATTCGTTCAAAATAAGCCGAGATTTCGGTTGAGGCTTGTTTATTTTGCAGAATATCGATCATGCGATAAATCGGCTCAATGGCCCTAGGATTCATGAAGCTCAGGACTTCACGACACTGAGTCTTCAATGAAAGAGTAAGCCCGAGTAGGGTATAGCTATCGGCGGTACCATTCTTAAGATGATTATATATCTCAGTGGACAGGCGAGAGACTTGAATAAGCTGAGCAGCTACGAACATCGGAAGATGCGTCTGAAGCGGTACCGGTGAGCGCGGCTTTATAAACTCTGCAGCTGTTACGGCCTCTGGAGAAGAAACATCGTCCACTACTACGAATGGAGCATAACCACCACCCTTAGATGTGTTTACGATGGAGCTCATCGGACCTTTTTCTTCCGGGGCATATCTCACGAGAGCATTATGAGTCATTTTAGGTAAGGCCTTTGCTCCACCACCATAGAAAACCCATAGGCGAATATCGGCCGCAAGGTTTGCAAAACGAGTTCCCTGTCTGTCTTTCATGGCAACAGGAATGCGCGCAATCTTAACTAGTTTCTGATAAGCAAAGTGAGTAGGGTCCTTACGGATCATTTCAATGATTTCTTTCTTTGACTCTGTTGAAAGAGTTTTCATGATGTAGATACCTGAGCCACCAGAAAGATTTGGCGCCTTCACTACCCATTCATCAGGATTGTTTGCTATCTCAATCACCGACTCCATTTTCGGAGGAAGAGTTTCTGGTGGGATGATCTTTGGGCCATTGGTCGCTAGACCTAGCTCTTTTAGCTTCTTAGAAAAGTAGCGAGGAGCGTAGGTGGTGAGAGCTGCTAGAATAATCTTGTTATCCAGAATGCGGTTTAGGCCACCCATGTAGATTCGGCGATTTAGTATAGCATCCAGAAGTCCTGGTACAGCATAGTCAGACTGAAGAGGAATAGGATTACCATTCACATCTTTAACGATCGGCGATTCTCCATCTTCACCCAACTTTAGAGAGTCACGAAGATAGATTGGCTCATTGGTATCAGGGTCTTTTAGAATGATACCCTTATCGGCGTCAAAGAGTGCTGAGTCTGCATTAATGCGAGAGTAGATAGCGGTTACGATCGGATTTGAACCATTAATGGTTCTAAGGCGGATATAGCCCTTCTCGTCCTGGAAAAGTTGGACGGGATCAGCGTAGACAAGACCTGAATAGGCGGCAAGATTATGAATCTCTGGAGCAGCACCATTCATTCCTCCAGGAGGAAGAATGACTTGAATACCGTCTTTGATACCAGTCCAGTCTTCACCCAGAGTCTTATAAGTCTCGGCCAGTACCTGGAAGTGATCATTTGGAATAAGTTTGCCTAGTGAGTCTAGAACCTCTGGGTTCTGCTCGTAGTGACCTTCCAGAACATTCATATTATTAGATGCTCCAGACGGTGCACCAGCATTGAGCTCGAGAATTCTAAAAGGAAGCTGCGGTAGTTTTTCAGTCTTCTTAGACTTAAGGATCTCCTCAAAGTTCTTGGATCTTTCCAGATAATCTTCGATGAGAACCAGATCCAGACCCACATTATCAAAAAACGGGTACTTCTTCATGCTTGGGTGGTGAAGCTGAGGGAAGTAGTTAGGTGATTCCTGAATGGCCAGAATAAAGATTTTTCTGATTTCTTCCGGAAGTGATTTTACAAAGCCGGAATCTTTAACGGATTTAGAACCGTAAATATCCTGGATAACACAGCGTAAGGACACAATAAGTGTCTGCGCTGCTTTTTCAATAGTGTTAAAGACAGATTTTTGTAAAGGCACGATGGTCGTAGTACAAGGCACAGTAAAGATCTTGTAGTTGCCTGCTTCATCAGACTTTTGGAATGTTAAGTCACGTTTTCTAATGAAACGTGTCAGCCCTCTAGACTCTTTTAAGTGAACAGAGACTTCCCTAGAAAGCAGGTTCTTCACCAAAGCTTTAGAGTGACTGTAAGGGGCCCTTTTTCGACGAGAAGAGAAGATGTAATTGGCCACATCTACCTTCACACTTCCGATAAAACCCTGGTTAGGGTTATAAGGCTGAAGCTTACGACGATGGTTTTTCACTTTAATCACATGAACCTCTCAAAAAATTATCCCAAAAACTAATGACTCTTAAGATTTGTGGGAAAGTGTAGCGTTATGACTGACGCAGCGCACTCAGAACTCTCTGTTCCTGTAAAAACTACAGGTTTAAGATCAGATGGTTCACTTCCCGGGCTCTTCTCTGCAAATTCCGTGACACTGTAATATTCTTGTATTTTTAGCCACTTAGTTGATTTAACTCATCTAGTAAGTGGTCAATTGTCTTAAGATTGGACAAAAAGGGACATTGAAACAAGTTGCCCAAATCATTGGAGATTTTGTTTAGCGCAGGTATGATCCTGAGCTTTTCTTAAGCTTGTAACCTTTGGTAAGTTTTATGGGAAAAAGATCGCCTAAAAAGTGTCTAAAAGATTGATAATCTCTATAATGCTGCAAGCCTTTGAATTCTTGTAATTTCTATGGGAAAAGAATGGTAGCAATGGGCGGAGTTGAACCGCCGACCCCAGCGTTATGAATGCTGTGCTCTCACCAACTGAGCTACATTGCCCCAAGAAAAAAGTAGTGTCATACTAAATGGTACTAAGCCACGCTGTCAACAGTAATTCCCTGTATTAGCAAGTGTTTGCCTATGAGAAAATTGAGTCCTATAGCCTATCGTTCCCTCTTTTTTAAGCACCTCTGGCGCTTTATGAATAATATTGCCTCTCCCGGTGAACTTATGTCCCCTCATGCGGTCTCGGTTTCCGGAGGCCTGGATTCGATGGCGCTACTGTGGGTGGCAAAGACTCTACACAATCAGGGAAAAATCGGGCCAGTACGGGCGATCTTTGTTCATCACCATACCCGCAGTGGCCAGAATAAAGATGGGGAATTAATCAAGAACTTCTGCGTCCAAGAGGGGATCCCTTTTACTGCTCTTCATATAGAAGGATTGTCTCATCATGAAGGGAATTTTGAGGCCCGGGCCAGAAAGCTTCGCCGTGAAATGAGCTTAAAGGAACTGGTTCCTAATGAGAGGCTTTGGATCGGCCATCATTTGGATGATTCCTATGAATGGAATTTTATGCAGCGGTATCGCTCTAATAATCCTAAAGCGAGTTTAGGTATTCCCGTGAGAAATGGGGCGATCATTAGGCCATTTTCCTGTGTTACCCGGGCCCAGATAAAAAGATTGGCGCGCTTTGAGGGGATACCTTACCGAGAGGATCCCACGAATTGGGATCTTCGTCATGATCGCAACTATATCCGCCATCTCATTACTCCGAAGATTAGAAAACGCTACCCTAAGTATCTTAAGTTCTACTCTCATTTTGCCAATTTTTCGGCAATGATTCTGAAGATCAGCATTATGAATCGCTCAGGCACCTCAGAAATTTTTGTCTTTGAGCAGGGAGCGGCGCTTTTAGGAAAACATTTTTCTGAAATTCAAATTCAGGAGCTCATCCATCATTATTCAAATACTGATCGGGGAGAGATCGTGACCAGCATAGAAAGAATGCTCAAGGCCATTGATAATGGTAAAAAGGGCCCCTTTCATTTTAGTGGAGGAATGGAAGCCTACCATTCCCATAATATGCTGATGATCTATTCTCAGGGGATGGTGAACTATGATAGCAATATTGCTCTTGTGTTATCTCAGCTGTCTTCAAGTGAATTGGCCCAAATGACGACCTACAAGAGAGTGGAGCTCCAGCATGCCTGGAGTAATCTTTTAAAATCCAAAGATGCTCTTCTCAATCTTCCCGGGATTGTTTTAGTGCTTGAATCAGAATCCGTTTGCAAAACTTTGAACACTTCTGTCTATGACCCTTTGTTTCCTAGGGTTTCCGAAGTTTGTAAAAACCGAGGAATTCGCTTTATTACCTTTAGTAAGTGTCTTGAAGTGTGGAGAAATAAAAAAGAGAAGTTGCCTGAAAGACTCAGGCTCTTACCTCTGTGTAACCTTTCTAATCTCTTTTCTTCCCAACAATAGATGACTCCTTTATAATCTAGTCAGCCCTTTGGGTCCCTATCTTTATTAGAGTTTTTAAAAAGGTTCCATCATGAAGAAACAACAGAAAACCTTAATGCTTTGGATTGTCGTGATCTTGATCATGGCCTTCGTTATGAAGATGCTTGAACAGAAGACAGTCTCGGCTAAAAATATCAACTTTTCCAACTTCATTACGGCCGTCGAGAGTGGAAATATCCGGGAAGTTACTTTTCAGGGTGATAATACCATTCAAGGAAAATTCAAAGAGGGCTATGAGAATGGCGCTTACTTTGAACTCACGGGTAATACCGGAGATGAAACCTTCCGCATTTTGAAGAATCATGGAATTATTCCTAATTATAAGAAAGAAGAGAAGCAAGGTTTTCTAGCGGCCCTTCTGATTAATTGGTTACCGATGATTCTACTCTTTCTCTTTTTCTTCTTCTTCTTGCGCCAACTTCAGGCCGGTGGTGGCAAGGCCATGAGCTTTGGTAAGTCCAAGGCCAAGATGCTCACCGAAAATGATAAACGCATTACCTTTGTTGATGTAGCAGGAGTGGAGGAAGCCAAAGAAGAGTTGGTTGAAATCGTCGACTTCTTGAAAGATCCTAAAAAGTATACCACTCTTGGGGGGAAAATCCCTAAGGGCTGTCTCTTGGTTGGCCCTCCCGGAACTGGTAAGACTCTTCTGGCCCGAGCTGTGGCAGGAGAAGCTGGAGTTCCTTTCTTTTCTATTTCTGGTTCTGATTTCGTGGAGATGTTTGTGGGTGTGGGTGCCAGTCGCGTCCGAGACCTATTTGAACAAGGTAAGAAGTCGGCTCCTTGTATCATCTTTATCGATGAAATCGATGCCGTCGGTCGCCATCGTGGTGCTGGCATGGGTGGAGGTCATGATGAGCGTGAGCAAACTCTGAACCAGCTCTTGGTTGAGATGGATGGTTTTGAATCTAATGAAGGTGTTATCATCATGGCGGCCACTAACCGTATTGATGTTCTAGATCCGGCCCTCTTGCGTCCAGGTCGTTTTGATAGACGAGTGATCGTAGGTCGTCCGGATGTTCGTGGACGTCATGAAATTTTAAAAGTCCATACCAGAAAGACTCCACTCAGTGGGGATATCGATCTTGAGACTATTGCCAAAGGAACTCCGGGCTTTACTGGAGCAGATCTAGCGAACCTCGTTAATGAAGCGGCCCTTCTTGCCGCCAGAGATCTGAAGAAAGCTCTATCGATGCATGATTTTGAAAATGCTAAAGATAAAGTTCTTATGGGTGTAGCACGTAAGTCCATGATGATTTCGGATAAAGAGAAGAGACTGACCGCTTATCATGAGGCCGGACATACCCTGGTGGGTATGAATCTTCCCCATACCGATCCGATTCATAAAGTTTCTATCATTCCTCGTGGTCAGGCGCTGGGTGTGACTCAAACTCTTCCTAATGAGGACATGCTCAATCTTTCTAAAGAGAAAGGGGAGAACTTCATTGCCTTCCTTATGGGTGGACGCGTAGCCGAGGAGATTGTTTACGGTGAAATGACTAATGGTGCTTCTAACGATATTGAGCGTGCGACCGATCTGGCCCGTAATATGGTTTGTAATTGGGGAATGAGTGAGAAGCTGGGACCGATCAATTACACCCGTCATGGCGGTGGAAATATCTATAGCGGAGAGGCCCCTACTCAGTTTTCTGATGAGACTTCACGCAAGATCGATACTGAGATTGCTGACTTTGTGCAGACTAACTATGAAGTAGCTAAGCGAATTCTTAATGAGAATATCGAGGCCCTTCACCGGGTTACTGAAGCCCTGGTAGCATGGGAAACTCTTGATGCTCAACAAATCAAAGATATCGTGGCAGGCAAGGATATTGGTCAGCCAGTAATGACCAAGAAGCCACAGGGGCCGGCCCCTAAGACTCCTTCATCGGATTCTGGTCCGCTCTTTGATACCGGTAAACCAACTCCGGCCTAATGAATGGTTGCCAAAAAAAAAGCTTAAAACGAATGGGGGTGATGAATTTCACCCCCAATTCTTTTTCCGACGGAGGAGAGCTCTCCACTCCGGGAAAAGTTATGGAAAGGCTCGCTTTCTTTGGTCCCATCGATGCTCTAGATATTGGAGCTGAGTCTACCGCCCCTCAAAATGATCCCATCGATTTTTATCAGGAACTAAAGCGACTGGAAGTTGTCCTGCCCATGCTGAAGCGCCTGGAGTGCTCCATCAGTATAGATACTTATCATCCGGAAACCATCTTTAAGATTGCCGAGTTATGGATGTCGGAGGGCCTTAAGAATCCCCTAATCTGGAATGATGTCTCGGGGAAGTTTGATCAATCGGTAAAAGATTTTCTAAAGCTCTCTTCTCATTTTCACTATGTGCTTTGCCATAATCTGGCCCCTATCAGAGAGCTCACCTCATCCCATATGGAATATTTGAGCTCGCGCGTGGAAGAGGATTTTCTGGATGAGCTCGCCTCTTTTTTCCGACCTTATATCCATCCGCGAGTCATCTTTGATCCTTGTTTGGGATTTTCTAAAAACTATGAGCAAAACTGGTATATTTTAAATCACTTTGAAAAATTACAGAAGCGCGTTCCCCATTCGCGCTGGCTTCTGGGATTTTCGCGCAAATCTTTTCTTAGAATCAAATATGGCATCTCGGCACTTAATCCAGGAAACCGTCAGCAGCTGGATGAATGTCATCTTCTAGAAGTCGCTCGACTTCTTCCTAAGCTTTCGGGAGAAATCTGGATAAGAACTCACCGGCCAGAGCTCTTAAGTGATTTACGTAAGAAGTAAACTTCCTCTATACTAAATTCATGAGACTATCAGGACTCACATTGCAGACCCAATACTTTGAGGATTATCTATCTTTTCTGATTGAAGTTCTCGAGTTAGATCTTACCGAGCTGACAGATATTTCCATGAAGCTCGATCTCATGAATACTTGGCTTGAGATAAAAAAAGTTCCTGAGGCCCCTCATCTTGTAGCAACAAATGTGGAATTTAGTCTTGATTCACATGAGTTTCTGGCCATGACTCACAAGATTTCTTTCTTTTATTATCGTAAGGGTCCGAGTCGCTTTCTTCTCTTAAACTCCAATGAATCTGCTTGTGAACTTCTCGATCCTGACGGACGAGTGTGGCGCTTTTCATTAGACACTCCCATTCTTGATCAAAGCTTTTCCTCAATTCAGCTGTAAGAAACTGTTAGTTTACGTTGTGTTGCACAGTTTGGAACAATCTTAAGGGTGTACTCTTGATGAGTTCTAAACTTACATGGAAAAGGATTTCCGATGAAAATTTACCAATCTTTATTACTACTGGCCTCTCTCTTCATTACAAGTCATTTGATAGCTGCTTCTAATGGCGCCAAAGTCATTTACGGAGAAGATAATCGCGTTGATGTTTTTGAATCTCAGGATGCTGC
>DFXX01000097.1 GCA_002381765.1 Bacteriovoracaceae bacterium UBA4097
AATCAATACCTTTGAGAGAAAACTCCGAGTCATCACGGGTCTAGAAGATGTGGCCGCCAAGGGACCGGTTTATAATCCTGAAAAGGAAGAAGAAGGCAAAGAGTCCTTCACTCTTAAAGACTTAAACTCCTCTATGGAGTTTGAGTTTGATACGGAGATCGAAGATAATCCTAAGTTTCGTGAACTTAAGGCCCTCTATGATAAAAAGATTGCTGCCAACTTAGGACTTGAGAGAAGCTATATTCTTACTCGCCAATGGTCAGAACTCGCTCGACGCAGCTTTTCACTCTCGGCCGATTACGCAAAGTTCGATTTTAAGTATTCGCAAATTAAAGAAGTGGTTGAAGGCATTGAGAGTAATATTCATGCACTCGATCAACATCTCTTGGATAAAGAGTCATTTCTTAATTCCACCCCTACCATTCTTCCCACCAATGGCTGGATTACCAGTTATTTTGGCCAACGGATTTCTCCTTATTTAGGAAAACTTAAAATGCATGAAGGCCTGGACGTTGGTGCACCGTATGGGACTCCAGTTTCTGCTCCGGCCGATGGCATAGTTACCTACTCTGGTGTAAAGGCTGGGTTTGGAAAGTTCGTTCAAGTGGATCATGGTTATGGAATTGAAACGATCTACGCTCATAACCAAAACCTGCATGTGCGATCTGGACAAAAAGTTAAAAGAGGAACCTTGTTAGCTGGTGTTGGAAGCACCGGCCACTCTACGGGTCCCCATCTCCATTATGAAGTACGAGTTAATGGCATTGCCGTTGACCCACTATATTTTATCCTTGAATAAGAAAAGGTTATCTCATGTTAGACTCTGTGATGCGAAAGCTATTCGGCACCAAGCAAGACCGGGACATCAAGGCCCTTAAACCACTCTTGGATCAGATTAATTCACTGGAATCCAAATATAGTCCTATGAGTGATGAAGAGCTTCAATCTCAAACCAATCTTTTCCGAGACAAACTTCTTAATCAAGGCATGACCGTTGGAGATATTCTTCCTGACGCCTTTGCTGTGGTGAGAGAGGCGAGTAAAAGAGTGATGAAGATGAGGCACTTTGATGTGCAAATCTTAGGTGGTCTCGTTCTCCATGAGGGAAAGATCGCTGAGATGAAGACCGGTGAAGGTAAAACCCTTACCGCTACTCTTCCCCTCTATCTCAACGCCCTTACGGGTCGAGGGGCACATCTGGTTACGGTAAATGATTATCTTGCTCTTCGTGACTCACAAGAGATGGGTAAGCTCTACAACTGGCTTGGTTTAAAAGTCGGATGTATCACCGCCAATATGGATGATGAAGATAGAAAAGCGGCCTATGAAGCCGACATCACCTATGGTACTAACAATGAATTTGCCTTCGATTATCTAAGAGATAATATGAAATTTGATCTGACCGACTATGTTCAGAGAGAGCATCATTATTGTATCGTGGATGAGGTTGACTCCATCCTTATCGATGAGGCCCGTACTCCTCTCCTCATTTCTGGACCATCTGAAGGTGATACTTCACTTTATCAAGTGGTGGATAAGGTTATCCCTCAACTCAGTAAAGATACCGATTATACTGTGGATGAGAAGGCCCGCTCATCAGTTCTAACTGAAGCTGGTATCTTAAAGATCCAAGAAATTTTGAAAATCAGTAATCTCTATGACATGAGAAATATCGAAGTTCTCCATCACGTTAACCAATCCCTCAAGGCCCACACTCTCTTTAAGAATGAGGTGGATTATGTGGTTCGTGACGGCAAGGTCATCATCGTTGATGAATTTACTGGAAGACTTAAAGAAGGCTCACGTTGGTCCGATGGACTTCACCAGGCGGTTGAAGCTAAGGAAGGCGTTCAGGTAAAATCTGAAAACCAAACCCTCGCTAGTATTACTTTCCAAAACTATTTCCGACTCTACTCCAAGCTCTCTGGTATGACAGGTACTGCTGATACAGAAGCCGAAGAGTTTGGAAAGATCTACAGCTTAGAAGTGGTGGTGATGCCTACCAATCTACCTATGATAAGAGAAGATATGGCGGATGTAGTCTATGCCACTCGCAAAGCTAAGTATGAAGCTGTGGCAGAGCTGATCGAAGAGTGTCATAAAAAAGGTCAGCCCGTTCTTGTGGGAACTATCTCGATTGAATCCTCAGAAATTATTTCTAATGTTTTAAACTCTAAAGGCATTAAGCATGAAGTACTAAACGCTAAGAACCATGCCCGTGAAGCCGAAATTGTGGCCAATGCCGGTCAGCCTGGTGGTGTAACCATTGCGACCAATATGGCCGGACGTGGAACGGATATTAAACTTACCGAAGAGACGAAGAAAAATGGTGGTCTCTTTATTATCGGTACCGAAAGACATGAATCTCGTCGAATCGATAACCAGCTTCGTGGTCGATCTGGTCGCCAGGGTGATCCAGGGAAATCTAAGTTCTTTCTTTCTCTAGAAGATGATCTCATGCGTATCTTTGGTTCGGATAGAATCAAGGGCATTATGGTTAAGCTTGGCATGAAGGAAAACGAACCAATTGAGCACGTTATGATTTCCAATGCCATAGCGAAGGCCCAGAAAAAAGTTGAAACTCATAACTTCGATATTCGTAAGCATCTCTTGGACTTTGATAACGTGATGAATGAGCAGCGTAAGGTGATCTATAAGATCCGTCGTGACATTCTAAACGATGAGGCCAATAAAGAGCTTATTCATGATTTTATTGAAGAAGTGGCCTGGAATCTGGCAGAGCAGTTTAAGCCAGATAGAAAATCTGCTTCTATCCGTGAATTCCCTTGGGAAGATATCAATACAACACTAAAAAGTATCTTCAATACGGATCATGTCTTTACCTTTGAAGAATGCTCTAAGCGCTCGCAAGGGGATCTCGCAGATTATATCAAGCAAGTCGGAATTGAGAGCTTAGAGAAGAGATTCAGTAGCTTTGATCCAAACCAGGTAAAACTCACCTACAGAGAAGTACTCCTCGCTACCTTTGATCAGTTCTGGAAAGATCATCTATTGGCCATGGATCACTTAAAAGAAGGTATCAATCTTCGCTCTTATGGACAAAAAGATCCTCTGGTTGAATACAAGCGTGAAGCCTTTACTATTTATGAAAACATGAAGTTTGCTATTAAGCGCGCGGTAGTGGAAAGAATCAATCACGTTAAACTCATGACTCAGGAAGAAATCGATGCCATACATGCCCAGCAGGAAGAAATGCTGGCAGCGCAAATGAAGGCCCATCAAGAAGCTGAACAGGCCAAGACCGATACCCATGAAAAGAAAGTCATCCGTGCCACCATGAAAGTTGGCAGAAATGATCCTTGTCCATGTGGTTCAGGCAAGAAATACAAGGCCTGTCACGGGGCCTAAAGAGGGAGTCTTTTTTGAGTGATAAGAAGAAGGATCTGACACGAATCGAAGATCTGGGGGAATATCTTCACGAACTCACTGAGGATGAAGAAGATATTCCAGACTTCCCTGCCGAAAACTCTATTGAGAATTCAGAAGAAGATTCGCCGTTCGAGTCTTCTTTTGAATCATCCTTTGAAACCACTGAAGAACCAGACTTTGAATCCTCTTTTGATACCTCCTTTGCTTCCGAAGACAATCAATCAGAAGAAGCCTCTACTGATTTTCTATCTGAAAGCGAGGGGTCCAGTGATTTTGGATCAAATCTAGAATTTTCTGAGGCAACTTTTGAGACTGAAGAACCTTTTACTCTCAGTGAATCCTCTCCTGATGAAGAACTAGAACCACTTGAGGAACTATCTCCTGAACCCGATCCGGAGCCTATCCTCTCTCCGGCCTTTGAAGAACCCGTTCGAGAGTATAAAACCCCAGAAAACTTCGAAGACTTAAAAAAATTTGCTGAAAGCACGAGCTTTACTGGCATGAGTGCCGAAGGAAACCCTTCTTTCAGTGTTCTTATCCGGAATGTGCAGTTCATTGAAGATGTGAACGACATTATCGCTCTTATGAGAGAACTTAAGCTCATCAGCGACTCAGAAGAAGAATTAAAAAATAGACTCATGAGGGGAACACTTCTTGTTCCAAGAATTTCCGAGTATGCTGCGATCTATTTAGCCCATAAACTCCGGCGTTTTGATATCGATATTCAGGTAGGACTCTCCGATGAGATCCACCCCCCTAAACATAAGGAAGCCCCCGAAGTAGGTATGGTTTCCAAGTTTAATCTCTATCAGAATCAGTCACATCACTTTCATTTTGATGACCCCAAGTTGGATATCTCTCATATCATCGTGGCCGCAACTCCCGGACTAGAAGGTCATCAGGTCGTGCGCTATCAAGGTGTGGCCTCTGAACATAAGATGATCGAGAGCTATCTTGTGGAAGATGAGAGCTCGGAAGAAATTCCCCGCTACTATCAGGAACTCGCCCAGAAACTTAAGGCCCATGCTCTAAGAGCACATGCCAATGCAGTTGTTGGGCTTAATTATCAACTAACTCCTCTTCCTTCTGAATTTGGTTCATCCAGTGCCAAGTATCGCCTTACCTGCACCGGTAACCTTGTATGGGTCAATAAGCTATGAAGCATTATGAAGTTGTTATCGTTGGTGGTGGCATCAATGGAGCAGGCCTTATCCGTGATCTCGCTCTTAATGGGGTGAAGACTCTTCTCTTGGATAAGGGAGATTACTCCTCTCAAACCTCTGAAGCTTCTTCCAAGATGCTTCATGGTGGAGTTCGCTATCTGGAGAACTTTGACTTTGGTCTGGTTCAAGAAGCTCTGGAAGAAAAGAATCTCTGGTTAAAACTCACGCCACATCTATGCTTTGAACGGGATTTCTACCTCCCTCTCTATAATTACTCTAAGTACGCTCCCTGGATGTTGGGGTCGGGCCTCTTTCTCTATGACTTTCTCTCTCACTTTCAAAACAGACCTTTCGGTATGTTGAATAAAGAGCAAACACTTCAGACCATTCCTTCTTTGGAACCAAAGGGTCTCAAGGGATCTGGTAAATACTATGATGGAGTTGTAGATGATGCCAAACTCACTCTCGAATGCCTCTATGATGCTCTTATAGAGCCTCATGCAGAAGCGAAGAGTTATCATGAAGTCATAGAGACCAAACGTGTTCAAGATGGTTATGAAGTCACCTATAAATCACTTATGACCGGCGAGAAATTCACAATCCATGCTTCCTTTGTGGTCTTTACCACTGGCCCCTTCACCGACCAATTACTGCCTAAACTCAATATTCCCTGGTCACCGCAACTCGTACCTTCTAAGGGAATACATCTGTGGTTAAAACCTGATGCCATCCGAGCTCAGGGCTCGGTGGTACTTACCACTCGAGATAATCGAGTGGTCTTTGTTATTCCTCAAAGAGATTCCATTTTGGTGGGAACGACCGAGACTCCAGTAGATCAAGAGATGTTTAATATCACGGCCACAGATGGAGAGGTTCAGTACTTATTAGGTGTTTTAAAGCAGTACTTCCCTAATTCAAAATTAGATCATTCATCCATCATTTCGACCTTTGCCGGAATTCGTCCTCTGGTTAAGGCCGAAGGACACACCGAAGCCTTGGGTAAGGTCAGTCGCTTTCATAAAATCTTCCGTCCCGACTCTCATACTTATGTACTTCTAGGTGGAAAATACACCACCTTTAGACGCATGACCGGTGAGCTTGCTCAGGAGATTGTTCCTAGACTTGGTAAGAGGTATCTCCCAAATCTCACCCTTAATCCTCTTAGACAGACTTCACTAATGCCGACCTTTGGCAAAAAGCCAGAGCTCACAGTTAATCTCTTAAAGAAGATCATTAAGACTGAAAGAGTGACAACTTTTGAAGATCTCATAAAAAGAAGACTCTCGATGGTAGAGAATCCAGCGAGCTTAGAGACGGTGATGGGTTTACCTGTCGAAGTAGTAAAGTCCTGCTTCTAGAAGCGGTAAGAGAGTCCGATCATGAGTCTTGGTCCCGCTACTGCTTTAGTGTAGGAGTTATTAAGATCATCTTTCTCATAGGTCTCATTTCTAAAGTAGTAATCGGCCATGGCCCGGGCACCGAAGCCTCTATTGGTATAAAATTTATAACCAAATCCTACAGATACCCCATTAGTTGAACCCGTATTGGAGACTTCTTCTCCAGCAGTATTTTCACTTCCTGGTTGGAAGGAAGATTTTACGGCCCCCATGCTGACACTGGCATGAATAAACGGAATAAAGGTAAAGGCGAGACTGGGCTTATTCCAGTGCCAGTTAACCCCTGCTGAAACTTCGTTCACATCATTGGTTGAACTCGCGCCATTATAGGCCTGATTATTCTGTCTCATAAAATTAACCGAAGCGATAAGACTAAAGCGGGAATACCACTCTCTTTCGTTTCTTGGGTAATATTCGGCCCCTAGACCAATATGATGATAGGCCTGTGAGTTAGTGAAGGAATCTTCAGTGCCCTCTGACTTTGACTCCGAGGTAAGACCCGAAATATTTAAGATCCCAAAAACTTCAATATTTTTTTCAACCAACTGAGGGGCCGCTTCGGCTTCATTAAGTGACATCAGATCCGAATCCGCTCCTTCATCCTGTCCATTATGTATGTCTTGGGCCCCATCCGCGAGAGGAATTCCCAGTTCAGCGGGATTAGATGGAGTTCCCGAAGGAACATCTTCTCTTACCAAGGCCTGAGAGGAATCTTTAGTGATTTTTACCGGAGGAGTAATCTTCAGCGACATCACCGAATCATTCACAATAAAATCAGCATTCACCAACCGGTAAACTGACCAGACCGAACGAGTGGGAGAAACTCTGACACAGACTGCTCGGGCCACAATTCCCGCCGTTACGATAAAACGAGCGTGATCCCCTTCAACCAGACCATCTTCGATTCCTCGATTTACCATGATGGTCTTACGAGACTCAGAGGTTTTTATAATTCTCACAGTGAGTTTTTCATCCACTTCCAAAGCATGAGCAAAGAGAGGAAGAATCATAAAAAAGAATAGTAAGCTGTGTTTCATCATGTCCTCTTAAAAAGAATATCCAATCCCAACATTCATTCTTCCATCAAATACCTTGGTACTAGTGGGGAGAATAGAGCCTTCTACACTCGACTTGTAGCGCTCTAAATTCAATGTTTCCATGCTTGCAACAATACGTAAACTAATGTCATTTTTAAAAATATATCTTAGACCTGCATTGAATCCTGGGTAGGACAGAATTCCATAATTTCCGGATTCATTGGCCGAAGGAATCTCGGCCCTGGCAATTCCACTTCTAAAATATGATCCAATGAATACCACCGGAGCTTCCGTGGTATAAGGTGTATAGAGAGGATACCAATTAATCCCTAAAGCTACAGACCACTCCAGCATATCGGCATTGTAATCATCAACAGCAAACCCGGCATTATTAGAGCGAACTGAACCCATAAGTGTAAAGCGCTCCAGGGTTTTATGACGAAGAAAAGGGGTCGCCTCAAGATCCACGGCCACTGAATACCGTGACTCATTTCTATACCCCGGATCCCCGTCGGTTTGGGGATCATTCACAGGAAGGCCATACTCAAGAGTGAGAGCATAGCGAGTAGGGGCCCGGGAGAAAATTCCCCGGCGATCATTTTCCTGAAGATCAGAAACACTTCTTAAGACCCCAGTGAGCTCTTCATCAGAGAAATCCTCCGACCAACTCTCCCCTTTCTCTAAGATCTTGCGATAGAGCTTGGCTTCAGCTACCGAGCGCTGAGACTGCTCATGGATAAAATTTGCGTACTCAGTTCCAAAATTGGTTTCTCTTCTAAACTCTCCCGTGTACTCATCCTTCATCTGCTGAGCATAAAATCTCTCATAGCTAAAGTTGGGATCATTGACTCGCTTAAGATAGCCCGCTACTAATTTCTCAAAGGTCTCGAGCCTGAGCCTTTTTCGAAACTCTTCCTTATGAGGACTTCGATAAAGAGCACTTCGGTATCTCACGCCCTTAACTTTTTCCCATTCCTCTAAATCCAAAAGCTCCACATCAAAGTCACTCTTGAACTCTTTATCGTGGAGAATATCCACCTTTTGATACTTCTCACTTAACTTGGGAAGTTTATGGCCATCTTTTGATTTGGGAACAACGATCTTCACGCGACCGACTTCAATCTCACGCCGGCCATTGAGCATATTGGATTCCGAGATCACATTGAAGTTCTCGTCTTTCACCAAATATTTAGGATCATAGGTGTGATAAAGAACCCAAACAGAACTATCCGAAGTGAGCTTAATATTGCGAGCGCGTGCCACTGGAGTAACTTTGATGCCGGATTTATCCGGAGAATGAATATCCTTCACGATAACTGCGTAGTCTCCTTCTCGAATACCATCATGATATCCCAAGTTAAAAACTGCGGTTTGCCGGCTTGCCGAGAGATTTAAAAGCCTGCCTTCTGTCAGAGAATACCCGACAGAAGTAACGAGGAGCAGCATCAATCCTGATACTATCTTGAACATCAAATGATCATCCTTGAAATTTCATAGCTGTTAATCAATTGTTACATCGAAATAACATTATGAAAATACTCGATTTACGAGGATTGTCAGGGAATCGACTCTAGGCTTTAAGTCCTTGATAAAGCGTTCTAAAAACTCTATAAAGAAGTAACGAATAAAAGGATACTCCATGAGAATGAGACGCAACAGACGCGAGAAAATGACTTATAACTTAGAGTGCTCGATCACTGGTGAACAATTTGTTACCACTGCTAAGGCCCCCAACCCTAAGGATCTTCTTTCAGTTAAGGCCTACTACGAAATGCATCCAGAAATGGATGATCGTCCGGCCATCATTAAAAAGAAGTTGGGAGTGACAGATATCCCAGAAGAAAAACACTAAGATTTTAAGCGAGGTTATTCCATGGAAACCCGTAAAGTTATCATTATTGGTACTGGCCCTGCTGGTTTAACTGCGGCCATCTATGCCGCTCGTGCTGATCTTAATCCATTAGTACTTGAGGGCCATGAGCCAGGTGGACAATTAACTCTTACGACGGAAGTAGAAAACTTTCCTGGATTTGAAAACGGTGTCATGGGCCCGGAACTTATGGGTACCATGAAAAAGCAAGCGGCCCGCTTTAATGCTGAGTTCTTGCCAGTTATGTGCACTGATATCGATATGACCAAGCGACCCTTCACGGTCACGGCTTCTAATGGCCACACTTATGCCGCTGAGACAGTTATTATCTCGACTGGCGCATCTGCTAAATGGCTGGGTCTTCCTAATGAAAAAGAGCTTACTGGTCGTGGGGTTTCTACTTGTGCTACCTGTGACGGCTTCTTTTACCGCGACAAAATCGTCCACATCGTGGGGGGCGGAGATACCGCTATGGAAGATGCTACTTTCATTACAAAGTTTGCTAAAAAAGTTTATGTCGTTCATAGAAAAGATTCTCTGCGCGCCTCTAAGCCGATGCAGGATCGCGCCTTTAATAATCCTAAGATTGAATTTATCTGGGATACGGTGGTAACCCAAATCAAGAGCAATGAAGCTGGTGTTTCTGGAATCGTGGTGGAAAATCTCAAAACTGGTGCAACTGAAGAGAGAGCTACCGATGGTCTCTTCTACGCTATTGGCCACCTACCAAATACATCATTCCTAAAGGGTCAGTTGGATCTGGATGATCACGGATTTATTAAAACCAAGAATGGTCCAGAAACAAATATCCCAGGAGTCTTTGCTTGCGGAGACGTTCAGGATTCTTATTATCGTCAGGCCATTACTGCTGCTGGATCTGGTTGTCAGGCCGCCATCAAAGCCGAGAGATTTCTCGAAGGCCATTAATTGGTTCAGCATTTCATTCAAGCTAAAAACAAGTTTTTGGAATTCTATCAGCGCCATGAGGTGCTGGTAGGGGTCCTTGTATTTGTAGCGGGATTTCTCATCGACATATTCACACTGGGAAGAATCGATGATCTCTTAAATCTCATACAGCAGGCAGTCTATCTTCTGGCCCTAGGAACGCTACTTGTGATGGAGATAAAAATCCGCGCAGGAACTATGATCTTGCCTGAAAAGTGGCAGAAGTTCTGGCAGTACCATGATCTCGTGGTGCACTTTCTCTTTGGCTCTCTTTTATCTGCCTACACTATTTTCTATTACACCTCGGCTTCGGCCGTGACCTCTTTCTTTTTTATCCTGCTCTTAGCGGGACTTATGCTTGCCAATGAAATTCCAAAGATTCAGCGCCTGGGTCTACCGGTAAGAGTGATTCTCTTTAATATTTGCGTGCTTTCTTATTTTGCTTTTTTCTATCCCATCATTATCGGACACGTGGGTCCTGTGCCATTTTGGTTGGGATTTCTAAGTTCCTTTTTCATGATGGTTATGGTCTGGAAGCTTAATTTTAAGGGTGAAGCCGGAAGGGAACTTCTTCTGAAGTTTGTTCTCCTGCCATCGGTTGCTATTCATCTCTTATTTCTTCTAGGTTACTACTCCTCCTTAATTCCTCCGGTACCCATTGCAGTGAAGCGCATTGGTGTCTACTACGAGGTGATTAAAGAAGAGGGCAAGTATATCGGTACTCATCTCGCCCCTTCTTGGAAATTTTGGTCCAAGGGCTCGCAAGCGTTTAGGGCCCGTCCTGGGGATAAGCTCAATGTGCTTTTAGCTATCTTCTCCCCTGGCCGCTTTGAAGATAGGGTCCTTCTTCGGTGGTATTACCACAATCCTAAACAGGGCTGGCGCCTAGAGGACACCATCCCCCTGACTATCCTGGGTGGGCGGGATGAGGGCTTTCGCGGCTTTGGAACAAAGAAGTTTTATCATGCGGGAATCTGGCGAGTTATTGTCGAAACCTCGGACGGTCGCGAAGTCGGCAGGATCAATTTTGAGATCCAGGAAGACCATTCTCAGGATGACAGAATTTTTAAGACCGATGTCTTCTAACTAAAACACCCTAAGTCTGTAAATATTCACTAGCTATCCCTGAGCAAAATTGACCGGTTTATTTTCTTCTTTGACACTCGGACTGAAAGTTTGAAAAAATAGCTGTGAGATTTCTTTGCCAGGGATTGGTGAAGTTTCTTATTAGTTCAACCAAGCAAGAAACCAAGGACGGTGACATGCAGACACTCTTCAACTACACAACCCTCTCCACCCGGCTTGAAAAGACGACTCGTACCCTGTTTGTGACACTTAATCGTCCAGACTGGAAGAATGCTTTTCACCTGGAGATGCTCTTTGAGTTGGAGTCACTTTTTGCATGGTGCACGTCACGAGTCGAAATCAACACCATCTTCATTAACTCATCCACTCCAGAATTCTCAACTGGGCTGGATTTAAATACTCTTGCAAGTCTTACTCCCCAGCACTTAAGCAAGATGAATGCAAAACTTCAGAAGATTATCTTCGCCATGATGCAACTCCCTCAGACCATTATTATCGATCTAGGCGATGGAGCACAGACTCTTGCTTCAGAATTTGCTCTTGGGGCAGATATCAGACTCTCTTCACATGAAGCAAAAATTCGCTTCAATCACTGTCAGTACGGAATGATACCGGCAGCTGGCGGCATGAGCATGCTCTCAACTTTAGTAAACCCTACTTTTGCCAGAAAATGGGTTCTCTCTGGTGAAGCTATTTCCTCTCAAGTGCTCTCAGAGTCTGGTTTTGTGACTGAAACGTATCATAAAGAGAATCGCGAGGAAGTGATTCACAAAACTCTGGGAACTATTTCCCATATGGCCCCGGTTCAAAGAATCCAGGCAAAGCTTGGTCTCTTTGAAGCTCTTCGTCCTCAGTTTGAAACTGGAATTGTGATGGATCGAAAGATCTCCAAGGCTTCCATGGTGACGGAAGACTGGAGAACAAGAAAGCCTGAAAATACTGAATTTGAATTTATGCCTGCAAAATCCATGTCATACTCAGTGAAGCTCTCTCTCGTGAAAAACGATGAGGGCCCTCAAATGGAACACTAAGAATTTTTAAGTAAGGGATCGCAGTTCATGAGAAGAAATCATGGACTGCATGCCTGCGAGATCGTACTTCTCTGAATAACCCAAAAGAAAACCTCCACCACCAGCTCCGCAAAGCTTTAAGATATAGTCTCCACTCTCAAGACCCCTGGTCCAGATCCCTCTCATCTGAGTAGGAATCATTTCCGGAAAGAAGTCCCACTGAAATTTTGAAATAAGCCATAGGTGATGATAGATATTTGCCGTCTCTCCTTGCGAGAGGGCCTCGATTGCAAAATTCACTTCCTTAGCAAGAACATTGGCACACCCCTGCTTGAACTCAGGATCCTTTAACTTCTCCTGGTAGATACTCACTAAAGGTCCCGTTTGACGAGGCTTACCGGTATTCAGAAGAAAAAAGCCCTTAAGGTTGAGCGGCTTCTCCATCGGCTCCACATGATCAAAGCTATGAATGAGAAGTGGTCTTTGGATGAGACTAACCAGAGGATCAAGCCCCGAACTTGAGCCATGGAAGTGATCTTCCAAGTGGGCCAGAGAAGTGCGGGCAAAAGCGATCTCGCCTTTACCCAGAGCATAGGTCTGATGAATGGCCGCAATAAGTGCCCCTGAACTCCCTAGTCCATAGCCCTGCGGAATACTCGAATCAAACCAGAGTCCCTGATCGACATGAGATTTTAAGAGTTCGTGATCGATATATTCCTGGGTACTATGATCCAGAAATGATTTCAGACTTTGCTGAGAGCTTGATCTTGCTTCAGATTGATTATCCTCAAAAGACCATTTCCCTGAAAAACTGCCATACGGAAGGGCCAGGGCCTTAGAGCCATTTAGTATGGTGTATTCACCCAGGAGGAGAACCTTAGCGGGAAATGAGTTTACTATCGGCATGGAAGAGGGCCCTCTCCTCTTTGATCGTAAATAATATTCTGACAAAGAGGATTGAGTTCATTATCAATGAAAGTGAGGATCTTCGCCTTATGCTCAGGAGGATAAATCAAATGCAGATTTGGCCCAGCGTCCAGAGTAAAATAGAGAGGCAGTTTGGTTTCATTTCGGAAGATGCGAATGAGTTCAATGGCGGCCAGGGTATTGGGACGCAGAAGGGTAAAAGAATGAGGAGAGGTCAGCATCATGGCATGAAGTTGCAGGGCTTCATTCTCTAAAATTAATCCCACGCGATCAAAGTCCCCTGCTTTCATCGCACTCACCGTATCCAGAAAGTTCTTCTGGGCCTCGATGAATCTGGCGGCTGCATATCCGTGTTCATTCATTCTCTCATGGCCCGCGCGACTGGAAACACTCTTCTCGGCATCACTAATGACTAAAATAGTATCTTGCAGATGAGCAAGTTCCGGATGCACTTCAAAGGGGGTAGCATAGAGATCACTTGCATTGGGGATATTCGCCTCACCCCAAGTGGTGAAACCACCATAAACGGAGCGACAGGCACTGCCACTTGCAAGGCGTGAGAGATAGCTAGCTCGTTGAAAGAAAAGTTCATTCTGATTCTCGCCAATCATATGATGAATATAATCAGTTAAACTTAAGGCCAGGGCCGAGAGCCCGGAAGCTGAAGAAGCAATCCCCGCACCATGCGGAAAAGTATTACGGGTATCAATTTTAAGGTTGATACCCTGGATCCAAGGCATCTCTGAAGAAAGACCCTCGAGATAATTCTTAATTTTCAAAGCAAAACGATCTTCTCTTTTGCCTTCCAACCTGAGCTCCACTGCGAGTTTCTCCGCTGGAGAAAAATTCACCGTGGTTTCGGTAACACATTCCCTTAAGGTCATGGATAGAGAAGGATTGGCCGGAAGTTGATGCCCCTTCTTTCCCCAATATTTTACAAAGGCAATATTGGATGGCGAGCGCCAGGCCGATTTAAAATTTACCGGAGTGATGTTTGAGATATGGGAGAACATTAAAACCTCTGATCTGCTCTGACGATTTCACCAAATGGGATAACAGTATTAAAGCCCTTAGCTTCAAAATACTCTCGCGTCTCACGAGGAGATCTATCGGAAGTCACCAGTACAAAATCTCCCCCCCAAGCACCCAGGGATTTTACTTCTCCCCAAAAATCTGGGAAGCGAATATCTTTAACTTTCTCATAACCAAGTGCGCGCGCCACAATTTCTTCATGAGTTGCAATGATTTTATTAAAGCTATTAAGATCAGAAACGGTGAGCATCTCACGGGTAAGAGCAGAAATCTCAGAGACGATCTGCTCCTTATTTGGAATTTTCATTTCATTATATTTTAGAACTTCTTTCTCAGAAGACTGCTTCTGCTCTAAGTGAATAAAGAAAAGCTCATCCGTGAAGCTCGGATTGAAAGCCGCGGTTTCCCACTGAGGCTTTTTATCAATGATCTGAAACTTAATTGGCCCCAGGGCCTGAGCACAAGCAATATCATAACCAGAGCCACCGATGGTGTTCTTTAATAGCTCAAAGGGACTCACATAGGCCCATTGAGCAACATTATAGAGAAAAGTAGAACTCGATCCCAGTCCCCATTCAATCGGAAATTCAACCTTTGTTTCCACAAATACATCCATATCATCACGAAGAAAATGTGGATTCTGAAGACGAGCGGCACAGAGAACTCTGCGAACAAAGTCCTGCTTTTCTCCGTCCTGACTTTTTATAGGGTTAAAATGCCAAAATTCATAATCGGATTCAAACCAAACATTCCCACAATGATCGAGACTCTTCCAATTAAGAGTAGGCTGATAGGAATGGCGATACTTCACCTTCATGCTCTGGCCCACAGTTGTAGGAAGTGCCAGGGCCTCTGCTCCGTCTATAACAAAATATTCACCAGAGAGAAGAAGTTTTCCGTGTCCGTAAAAATATTGATCCTGCATGTCTACCCTTAGTGAGAATGATTCATGGATTCAAGAAAGTTTCTTACTGCTGTAAAAGAAACCACCTTATCTGAGAAGTGCTCCTTCCCTCTTTCAACCTGCTCAGGAGTCGCTCCCAATTGATTAAAGATATTCAAGAGATGAAGCTTCATGTGGCCTTTTTGAATACCCGTTGTCACGAGCGACTTCACGGCACCAAAATTCTGAGCAAGACCCACAGCTGCCATCACTTGCATAAGCTCTTTGGCACTTGGGTTTTTTAAAATGGCAAGAGATGTTTTTGCCAAGGGATGCAGAGAAGTTAGTCCTCCTACAGTTCCCACGGCAAGGGGAAGGCGAAGCGAGAATTCAAAAGTATCATCACTAAGATTGACACTGGATAATGAGCGGTACTGCCCATCGCGAGCAGCATAGGCGTGAGCACAGGCCTCGATGGCGCGAAAGTCATTACCGGTGGCAATCACTACGGAATCGATTCCATTCATGATGCCCTTATTATGAGTAACCGCGCGGTTGGGATCCACTTGCGCGATTCGCACTGCTGTGGCAAATCTCTCAGCAAACTCCCGCGAGCTCATGCCACCTGAGAAAGTTCCTAACTCATCGATAGAGCACTTAACCGAACATTCAACGACACAGTCCGGAGTATAGTTAGAAAGAATGCACATAATGATATGCACTTCCTTCTCATTAGCTTCTAATTCACTGGCCTCTAAGACCATGCGCTTTAAAACTTGCGCGAGCTCTTCCAAGATTGAATTAATGAAATTCGCCCCCATGGCATCACAAGTCTCGCAAGAGACTTTGAGCTGCCAGTAGTTCTCAATCTTATCCGTCATATCCACGAGCTCTAAAGCAGTAACTCCACCGCCACGCTTTTCCATATTGGCCGCAAGATGAGAGACAGCACTCAAGAGAGTATTTTTATTTTGATTGAAGAAATGAACAAGCTTAGACTTCTCGCCCTGCCACTGAAAGTGAACCTGGCCCACCTTCGTGGTGGAGATCACGCGGGCATGAAAGCCACCGCGCTCAAGCCAGAACTTTGCCCCCAGGGACGCCGCTGCTACCACCGATGATTCTTCAATCACCATAGGAACGGTATAGGTCTTGCCATTGATTGAAAAATTGGGAGCAATCCCAAATGGAAGATCATAATTCGTAAGAGTATTTTCAGAAAATTCATCAAAGCGTTTTTGAAATTCCTGATCCTGATGCCAGAATTGATTGAGATCTTTAATCATCGAAGCTTCTTCCCCATCAAACTGGGAAGCCAGCCAATCAATCTTCTGAACTTTTGTCATCTTGGAGAAACCACTGACAGTATTCAATTCTCCCCCTTTAAATTCAGTACACCCTTGGCGGTAAGCCAGGACTCTTTCAAATTTAGATAATATGTCTCAAGAGCTTCGTAGCTCATAAGTGCCGGCGCTAAAAAGCCACTGGCCATGCCTATAACAGAAGGCGCCTTAAATTTCATTTTGAGCTCATATCCATCGAGCACACTCTTTACTCCACCAGAGATGATAAACTCCTGCCTACCAATGGGAAGACTATTTAAGATCTCCACCATTTCTTCTGCCGTATGCCCCACCTGAATAAAGGGCTTCTTCACTTCCTCGCTGGATCCACGCAGACTCTCTAAGAGGGAAAAGTTCGTTCCTCCGAAGGCCCCAAACTCAATCGCCGAAATAGGCAACTCCAGCAAAGCCTTCAAACTTCGAGGCCCCATGCCTTGCCCCACTTCCTTCACGATCACCGGATAGTTAACATCCTCAAGAAAGCGAGAGAGAGTTATCAGTGGAGAAATTTTATAACGATCGCCCTCAGGTTGGAACCACTCCTGAAGAGGATTAAGGTGAATAATAAGGCCCGTGGCCTCTACCTTCTTAACCATTTCATGAACAAGATGAAGCTTGCCCGCTAAAACCAACTCCTCGAGTTGCGCCATTCCCAGATTCGCAAACAGGGGTTGATCCCCCATCAACGCGCGAACTTGAAAATCTTCCAGTCGATCATGGCCCGAGATCAGCGCGCGACATGAACCCAACCCCATTCCTAGTTTATGGGCACCACAAAGGCGAGCGAGATTATGATTAATGGTTCGCGCATGACCGGTTCCTCCAGTCATACTGGAAACCCAAATAGGCATATGCAATTTATGATTTAAAAAAGTGCACTCCCAATTATCTTCGGGTGAGGCATGAGTAAAAAACAGGGGCTCGTAATTAAAACGAGGATCTACTCCTAAAGCAGAAGTTTGCGCACGGGAAGTGAGCTCGATATGATCCCCTTTCCTTTGAGCTAAACCCTCGGAAAAAGAGGCATTTGAAGTTGATTTCATAAAACTGATGTATCAAGGCC
>DFXX01000057.1 GCA_002381765.1 Bacteriovoracaceae bacterium UBA4097
AAAGACGCATTTAAAAGATTAACCAAAGATAAGTGGGCCCTGGCCTCCTTAGTGGTGGTAGTGATTTATGCCGTAGTTGCTTTATTGTCAGCTGCTGGAATAATTGCTGCCGACTGGGCACAGGAAGTTGGTGCATCCAATCTTCCCCCAAGTGCTGAGCATCTTTTTGGTACTGATATTTTTGGAAGAAGTGTATTCTCCAAAGTCGTCAGAGGTACTCAGGTTGCTATGTCGGTGGGCTTAGCTACTTCATTAATTGCTATTCCGATTGGCGTGATTCTAGGAGCCGTGGCCGGCTATTTCGGTGGTTGGGTAGATGACTTCATTACCTGGCTCTATACAACTTTCTCCTCTATTCCAAATATCATGCTGCTTATTTCTATTACCATGATTCTTGGTAAGGGACTCTTTGCAGTTTATATTGCTTTGGGAGCGACCAGTTGGGTAACTCTTTGCCGACTTATCCGTGGTGAAGTGATGAAGCATAAAGAAAGAGAGTATGTTCAGGCGGCCAGTGCTATTGGTGGCGGACATATTAGAAAGCTATTTTTGCATATTCTTCCTAACGTAACTCATATTGTGATCATCAATACTTCCCTTCAATTCCAGATTGCTATTAAGTCAGAAGTTATTCTGTCTTATCTAGGAATTGGTGTTCAAGGTGAGCCGAGTTGGGGAACGATGATCGATGATGCTAAACTTGAACTTGCTCGTGGCGTTTGGTGGCAGCTAGCGGGAGCTACCCTTGCTATGTTTGTTGTTGTTCTGGCGTTCAATTTATTGGGAGATGCTCTTCGTGACTCCCTTGATCCGAAGCTTAAAGGAAAATAGATATGACATCACCACTTCTTTCCGTACGCGACCTTGTGGTTGAATTTCAAACCTCTGAAGGCATCACTCGCGCGGTTAATAATATTTCATTTGATATCCCACACGGGAAAACTATCGGTATTGTTGGTGAATCGGGCTCTGGAAAGAGTGTGACCTCGCTGGCAGTCATGGGTCTTCTTCAGAAGCCAGCCGCTATCATTCCACAAGGTCAGATTCTATTTAATGGAACAGATCTCTTAAAGTGTAATGAAAATCAGATGCGCGACCTCAGGGGGAATCAGATTTCCATGATTTTCCAGGAGCCGATGACTTCTCTGAATCCAGTATTCAAAGTAGGGGAGCAGATTGCTGAAACCCTAAGAATACATAAGGGCATGTCTCCAAAAGTTGCTTGGGAGAAAGCCGTTGATCTCATGGATCAGGTAGGAATTCCTAATCCAAAAGAGAGTGCTCATAAATACCCGCACGAGATGTCAGGTGGTCAAAAGCAAAGGGTAATGATCGCCATGGCGATTTCTTGTGATCCGAAACTTTTGATCGCAGATGAGCCAACGACTGCACTTGATGTAACAATTCAAAAGCAGGTTCTTGAACTTCTTCATGATCTTCAGCAGAAGTACAAGATGAGTATGATGTTTATTACTCACGACTTGGGTGTCATTGGAGATATTGCCGATGATGTGGTGGTTATGTACCGCTCGAATGTCGTGGAGAAAAATAATGCTAAAGAAATTTTCACTACGGCCTCACATCCCTATACCAAAGGACTTCTTGCTTGCCGTCCGAAGTTAGGAGCAAACCCAAGACGACTTCTTACTGTTAGTGATTTCATGACAGAAGATGGAGCAGAGAAACAAATAACGGCCGAAAGAGTACAGGTCTTTGAAAAGGATTCTCTTCCTGAAGTGAAGAGTGATGTTCTTCTTGAAGTTAAAAATCTTGTTACTCAGTTTCCGATTAAAGGTGGAATTCTAGGTCGAACCGTTGATCATATGCGTGCCGTGAATGACGTAAGCTTCACATTGCAGAAAGGTAAAACACTTGGTCTGGTAGGAGAGTCTGGGTGTGGTAAGACAACACTTGGTCGCTCTATCCTTCGACTGATAGAGCCTGCTTCCGGAAATATCATCTATAATGGAAAAGATATTACGCATGTTTATGCTGAAGAGCTTCGTCTACTTCGCAGAAAAATGCAGATCATTTTCCAAGATCCATATTCTTCTCTTAATCCACGCATGACGATTACCGAGATTCTAACTGAGCCACTTAATATCCATAAAGTGGGTGGTTCCAGAAAGGAGCGTGTTGATATGGCCAAGGAGCTTCTTGAGAAGGTTGGACTTAGTTCTACTCTCATGAATCGTTATCCGCATGAATTCTCCGGTGGTCAGAGACAAAGAATTTGTATCGCTCGTGCGCTTATGCTTCGTCCAGAATTTGTAATTTGCGATGAATCGGTCTCGGCCCTGGATGTGTCTGTTCAGGCCCAGGTATTAAATCTTCTATTGGATCTTCAGCAAGAGTTTGGTCTTACTTATATCTTCATTTCTCACGATCTTAGCGTTGTTAACTTCATTGCCGATGAAGTGGGCGTGATGAATGCTGGTAAGATTATCGAGATGGATAAGGCGAGCAAGATCTATAAAAATCCTCGTGAGGAATATACCAGAGCTCTGCTATCTGCAATCCCTAAAGGTGAAGCTGGCCTATTACGCTAGCTTCACTGGTCTCATCCTGGAGTAGATCTTCAGAAATAAGAGGGCCATCAAGCATCCCCAGTAAACATTCAGATTCCAATTCCAATCAAGAACTTGTGTATTGAGATACACTCCCAGGGTGCCGAAAGCATAGGCACCCGCTACGCTTTTTGCACTAAGCGTGTAGGGAAACCATTTTTTAATTATAACCTTACTTAAGAATAATCCCAGCAATGGACCTGCTGTCCAGGATTGAACCTTTAAACCTAACATCAAAAGACCATCATTTTTGGAAGCGATAACGGCAATAGTAAAAAGAAGAACCGTTATGACAATAGTATCCATGAAGGAATCGATTTTTATGTTCTCAATCTTTCTTTTAGGAAGAATATCATTATAGACCGTGGCACAAAGAGCGTTAATGGTTGAATCGAGTGTACTCATAGTTGCGGCCAAAACTCCTGCCACCATTAGCCCTCTGATGCCTGGAGGAAAGTGGTTAACGATGAAGTAGGAGAAGAGATGGTCTGCACTTTCGACTCCGACGGGGAGACCTTGTCCTTGATAATGGCTCCATAGTAGAGCTCCTACCCCTAGAAAGAGAAAGCCAACGGCAATCGACATGAAGGAGGAAAAGAAGATTGCTTGCTGGGCGCGTTTCATACTTTTATTAGCAGTCAATCGTTGAGCGAAATCTTGATCAACTCCATGAGTGGCCATATCAAATAAGATTCCTCCCATGATTCCGAAGATGAAAGGAAGAGGATTACTAAGATCAAAAAAAGATGTCTTACCAGCAGAATGCGCTAAATTCATCATTTCGCCCCAGCTGTTACCGCTGACTTCGGGTATGAGATAGTGGGCGATCAGGCCACCTGATATAAAAAGACCCATCTGTAGGATATCGGTTCTCACTACCGCTTTTAATCCACCTATTAAGGTATAGATAAAAGTCATCAAGGTTACAGTGGCGAGTCCAAAGTAAATATTTATCCCCATAAAGTGAGAAACCAAGATGGCCCCAGAAAATAGTCTCACTCCAACAGAGAGAAGCTTAGCGATGCTGTAAAAAAGGGCGACTGCTCTTTGTCCCGAAGGCAGTCCGGAGTGTTTGGCCATGACTTCATAAATGGTAAGACCTTCATTATAGATCTTGGGAAGAAAAACCAAAGCGATCACTAGGCGGCCAATGATGGCCCCCATATATATCTGTACAAAAGAAAAGTCGGTATTGAAGGCAAAAGCTGGAATGCCTAAGAAGGTTAAGGCCGAGACTTCTGTGGCAATGATGGAGCAAATACTCTCGGGAAAGGTTAAAGACTTTCCTGCCAGGTATTTTTCCTGAGCTAATTGCTCAGGAGTTGAGCCGGAGGATGGAACTAATTTACCTGCCTTTAGAGCTAAGAAGAAAACCAGTCCAATATAGCCCAGTATAACCCACCAATCTATCAGCATCATATCCATCATTTAACTCCTGAAAGTGAAGTCTATGTTACCTAATGAATATCGTCCACTATCTGGAGCAAAGTTCTTATGAGAAGACTCTTAATTATATATGTCAGATACCGATTAGGTAGTGAGAACTATTAGGTTTATATAATGAAACACGCCTCTTTAAATCCTATTCAATTGCCCATTCGGGAATTCGCGAAAAAGAATATTTGCGATGGACATCTGTATCTGGCAACCAAAGAAGGCCGAAAATTTTATCTCATGAAGCCAGGACTATTTGTAGATCCTGCTTTCATTAAGAAGCATGCTCCTCATAACACTATTTTCGAATTTACCCCTGTGGTGAATGAAGAAGTTAAAGAACGCTTTAATGTTCTTTTTAAAGAGTTGTTGTATTTGAAATTTGAGCGCGATCTGAGAGTTAAAACTTTTGAGATCGTGAGCTTCTTTCAAAAAGCTTATACAGGTAAAGAGCATATACTCAGTTTTGCTTCTGTTTGTTTTGAAAACTTCAATAAAATACCTGAGGAAGCATTATTAAAGATGCACAACACAGACATGCATCTTTTTAGAAAGTCTCTTTATTCTGCAGCCTTTGCAGTCATTATAGCCATGTCTAATGATTACTATCATCCACTCATGTTGAGAGACTTTTTCAACGTAACTTTTGCTCAGGATATGGGGCTCTGTGAAAGTGAGTACAGTTATTATGTGGCCCAAGCTTGCAATATAGAGAATAGAATGCCAGGCAGTGGTAAAGCTTGGATGGTAAAAGAAGGTGCTACTCCTTCTGAAGTAAATGTATTTCTGGAGCATCCTCGAAAGAGTTACGATTTTTTAAAACAAGCTCCCGATATTCTTGCCTTCAACGAATTAGCAGAAATCGCTCTTTATCAGCATGAATTAGCTGATGGAAGAGGATTTCCTCGCGGAGTTCATAAGGGACTTATCTCTAGTTGGGAGTCTATTGTGATTCTGGCCGATTCCCTGGTTGAGATTGAAGATCAACATCATTTTGAGAATGAGGTTATTTCTTATATTTTAAATTTTCAGAATGAAAAATTAAAAGACCTCCCTGTAGGTAAGGTTTATAAAAAACTTTGTCTTAACCTTCAATACTTTGTGAATGCGAAGGAGGGCGGAGCTTGACCGATAAACAAAGAACTCTCGCTATTCTTAATCTCACAGGAGAGCTTGCGCCCGAGCTCGGAGAGTACTTTGCTAAAAACGGTATCAAGGTCATCGATCCATTGACGAGTAGTGAAAAAGCAGATTGGACTCATATTCTGACTAAAGACATCCATGACTTTGGTCTTCTAAGAAAGACTTATAAGACTTTAGAAAAAGACATTAAGCTAATCTCTCTTACTAAAGTTAATGATATCCAGAATTTTATTGTGAGTCATGGGAAGCTCATTTTTGATGAATTATGGATGAGTGGGCCGTTGGGCCCATTTATTCTGGATAAGTTCTTTCAGGAATATGCAGGAATTAATTTGGGAGACAATTATCCTACGTTTAAGGAACGAGGTGCTTTTAATATCACCAATCCTTTTAATACTGGAGAATACCTGGATCAGATGGTCCATCAGGCCTTTACCGATGGTGTTGCAGCATTATCAGTTAAAACTTTCTTTGATCATCTTTTGATGTTCTTAACAGGATTAAAAAATAAGAAGAAAATAGGTCTTCCTATCGAAGTTACCTATGGAACTTTTGACGGTATCTTTGGTGTCCAACTCCACTTCTTTACGCAGGACTTAATGCTGGAAGATGTCTCTTCTTGTCTTTCCAGTACAATCTGTAAGAAGGCAGAAGAACATCTTTTGAATATCTCGGTACAATCAGCTGATTTTTTTGATTTTACCTTTCTCTCACAAGTTAACAAGGTCGTTGTAACCGGTCTTTGGACCAAAGATGAGAAGATTAAAATTGAAAATAGAGGATTGATGTTTGCCAATCTTTCTTCAGCAGCCACCTTACCTAGTTATCCAACAGAAGGTATTACTTCTTCGCTTCTTGTTCGACCAGAGATCGAGGACATGTCTGGAAAGATTATTCTTCCGGATGCCCCTCAAGATGAAGAAGTGAAGAGAATCTCTGGTAAGAAAATGAGCGAAGCTCTTGCCCAAAAGATTTCTTCTTCCCTTGATTTTGAAAAAGTAAAACAAATTATCAAAGGGAATATCGATGAGGATACCTTTGCCCAAGTTGTTTCTGGAAGTGTTGAAACTGAAGAGGGTAAGGTTATTCTGGGTTCCGATGAAGAGATGAAGGAAATTCTTAATCTCGTTAAAGGATCGGTTGAAGAGCAAAAAGATATCTATCGCATCAGTGGTCAGAAGTTAGATCCTGATAATTTTGCCATCAAGGTTTCATCCGGTCTGATGGATAAGGCCAAAGATGATGATGTCATGAAGTTAAAGGCCCTTGGGCAGAAGCTTCCTGAAAGTATCAAAACAGGACTTTTTGATTTTGCTAAAAAACTTAATAAGCCGGTGGAAGATCTCTCTCTCACAGACATTAATGCCTTCCAGAATTTTGAAATTCCAAAGCTCATTAAAGCCCATACCACCATCATTGGTTCTCAACATAAAGCCCTTATAAATGATCTAAGGATTAAGCTTGATAATGGACTTAAAGCAGAGTTCATGGAGGATTCGGTTGATAAGGTCATAGCGTCTATCAAGACTCCTGAGGATGAAGCTCGAGTTATGGAGCTGTTAAAGACGAGTTTAAAGAACTCACTAGACAGTAATTTCCATCTCTCAGAGAAAGACTCTATTACGCAAGAAGAAGAAAATATCTTGGTGAAGTCTCTTAGTTCTTCTTTCAAAGAAGATGAAGACACCATCAGACAAATTATCGTCGATAAAATTGAAGCAAAAGCCAATCCTCTTTTCACTAAAGAAGAAAGTGAGGCGGAGAAAGAGCTGCGAAGGCAACTGGCGATAGTTAATCATGATAATGCAAATCTGGTGGCAAAACTCAGAACACTCATGGCAGAGGTTAAAGTTCTCAAAGATACTAAGAGTAGTGTTGCCGAAGTACAGGCCAAAGCTCAAGAAGAGGCGGATGCTCAGGTCTCATCAGTTATCGTTGATAATGACGAAGAATTAAGACAGCACTTCCAGGAAAAACTCGCTCAACAAGAAGCTTTGAGCGAGAAGGACCAAGAAACTTTGAAATCTCTACTGGAAAGAGAAGCTAAGTTAATTAACGAAGCTAAGCAAGAAGAGATTAAGGCGAAGAAAGTTCATATCGAATCGGCCAAGAAAGAAAGTATGTTTGTTCAAGAGTACGAGAAGGTGAACAGGCAGCTCAGGGCAAAAGATCTTATGTTTAATAAGATCAAGGAAACCGTTCAGAAGATTACGGATAAGAAAGATTTTGAGATCAATGATCTTAAGCAGAAGCTTGATCAAGTTACCCGTGCCCTGGCTGCAGGACCATCTCAGTCTCAGTCCAATATCATGCGGGATCTGGAAAAACAGAATCAGAATTTATCCAAGATGCTTGAGGTTTATAAGGTTAAGGTTTCTAGCCTTGCTACCAATATTCAATCCAAGGCCGATGATAGCACGAGCAAAGATGAAGTTAGACGAATACAGATGATGAATAACCAGCTTAAGAATCAGTTCGAAGCGGCGAAAAAAGAACTCAGTAAATTCCAAACCAAGATTAGCACCGATGCGGCCCAAATAAATTCATTGAGGGCAGAGAATCTCAAGTTAGAATTTGAACTCAGAAGGGCCTCTTCCGAGGCGAGTCAAAAAGGAGCAACTGTTGAAAGTGGGGATACTCAGGAGACTCTGAAAAAGATTACTGCTCAAAATCAAATTCTTGAGAATCAACTCAAGGATGCTGTTACTAAACTAAAAGATATGGAGCTCAGGTTCGGGGATTCTCAGAAGAATCAACGGGTGCAGAACTCCACAGATAACACTGTTAATACAAAGATTAATCAGCTGGAGGGAAGTGTTAAAAAGCTTACTCAGGATCTTATTGAGAGCCGAAATCAGTTGAATGAACTGAAGAAGGATTCCAATAAGCTTCGCCAGGAGAAAACCGCCCTTCAGAACCAGCTAGATCGCATGAAAAAAGAGGCCCAAAAGGCAGCCACGAAAAAAACTGGTAAAGCTGCTTAATCAAAATGTTGACAAAATACTTCAAAATTAGCGATACTGACCATCCACATCAGTGCCCGGTTGGTGGAATTGGTAGACACGTTAGGCTTAGAACCTAATGAGCGATCGTGGGGGTTCGAGTCCCTCACCGGGCACCATCTTATAGCTCGATTTAAAAAAGACTGTCTGAAGACGGTCTTTTTTTTTGCCTTTTTCCTAACCAAGAAAATTGCTTCCTTTGAATCTGGCAACGGATGTGCAGAAAATGTAGTTATCTTTCTGAGGGAGGTAACTATGGTCCAATATCCTAGACACTATCACGCTGAAGCTGTGGCCCATGCAGGTACGGATGAAACCTGGGAGACGGTGGCCTCAGAACATAAAACAGAGTGTTCTATTCCTGAAGCCTATGAGGGCACCGGTGAGGCATTCAGTCCCGAAGATTTTTTTCTCTTATCACTCCAAAATTGTTTTGTTGCTACCTTTAAGGTCTATGCTGAGCATTTAAAACTTGATTACGAGAGTATCAAAGTATCAGCCGACTTAATTGTCGATATTGAGCAAGACAAGGGACCAGTGATGAAGAGAGTAGAAATGAATATCGATCTCTACGGAGTCATCGACGAAATGAAAGCTGAGAACTTTGTTAATAAAGCACTGGAAGATGGCTTTATCTTCAACTCAGTTATTACCGATGTAGAGCCGCGAATTACATTTCATGAGGGGGCGGCGTGAAAAAGAAAAAATCTACAAATAAAAATCGCTGTTGGGCGGGATATGAACCGGTGCCGGGAAAAAAGCCCTACTCTAAAGGCTCGTGTAGAAAGATTAAAAAATAGAGGGTGGCTATCTTCTAAAAATATCTGGGTTACCGGCGCCTTCTCGTATGACTTCGGGTTCGCCGGTAGTGAAATCTACGATAGTTGATTGACCCACAAATTCATATTCACCGGGGTCTAGGATGAGGTCAATAAGATTTCCAAATTGGTCATCGATTAAAGCCGAATAGATGTATGCAGTCTCTTCCAGTTCTAGCATATCAGCCGTAATATGAGTACTGATGACGATTTCGTCGTGACGATCAAGGAAGGTCAGGCACAATTGTTTGGGCGGGAATCTAATCCCGACTTGATGGTCATAGCGAGAAGCCTTAAGTAGTTTGGTTACTTTTTTCTGAGCTTCAAAAATAAAAGTAAAAGAACCGGGAATGACTTTCTTCAGCAGGCTAAAAGCACTGTTGTCGATGAAGGCAATTTCCATCGCCTTCTGAAAACTCGAACAAAGAATAGTAAAGTGTTTGGTATTTTCCACATGGCGTAGTTGATAGAGTTTATCTACGCCTTTTTTATTGTAGGGATCTGCTACCACGACCCAGTTTGTTTCAGTGGGAAAACAAACAAGCCCCCCATTTCGTAAGATTTGGGAGGCCCGAGCAAGTATTCGGTCGTCAGGATTATGTTCGACGACGTATTCAATCATTTTTTAATGTCCGTTGACACTCATTACAGTACCAAGAGATTTTGATCGGCGATCGAAGAAGTTCTGAGATTCTTCGCGCTCTGATTCTTCCTTGCAAAGAATGCACATCTCGGAGGTAGGGCGAGCGATAAGTCTGGTGAAAGTGATTGGATCTCCACATTCATCACACATACCATAATGATCTGATTCAACCTTACTTAAGGTCTTCATAATCTTTTTGTAGTAAAGACTTTCGCGGTTTGAGAAACGCATATCGGCGGCCAGGAGAATATTATCATTGGCCGAGTCAACTTCGTCCTTAGCACCCGAGATTGAATTATTCTCATACTCATGTTTCTTGAGTTGAAAATTTGAACGGATTCGCTCCGCTTCACTTAAAAGCTTGTCTCTGAGCATCTCAATTTGCTCATTAGACAAGTGACTGTTTAGTCGAACTGTCATCCTTGGTTCTCCTTGTTACAGAGTTGTACCTGTAATTAAACTGTGTGTTTAAGTATTGAAAATTAAAGCAGGGCTTCTTTTGATTGCCAATAGGTAGAAGTGAGCTAAACTGCTGAATTATCTAACATTTGCTTGCAGTATTGCGAGGGGGTGTAAGGTTCTGATAAAGCTTACTAAAAAATAGGTACATGCATGTTAAGTCTTAACGAAGAAAAGTTCATAAATGACGTTTTTTTGACACTCAAAAAATACATCTCTGAAAGTGCAGATGCAGACGCCATTATAAAAGTGAAGAGTCCAGAGACCTTAAAAGAAGAATTGCCTCTTCTTTCTTCTCAAGGGATCTCGCATGATGAACTGCTCTCAGAATTTAAAGCGGTTTTAGAAAATAGTGTTAAGACCATTCATCCCTTATTTCTCAACCAGCTTTTTGGTGGCTTTGATACCGCTGCTTGGGTGGGAGAGGTGGCGAGTACTCTTTTAAATCCTACCATGGCGACCTATGAGATTGCCCCCATCCTGACAGTTATTGAAAAACGTTTGGTGGCAGAGCTCTTAAAGTTAGTAGGACTAGAGAAGGGTGAAGGTATTATGGTTACCGGCGGGAGTAATGCAAATCTCCTGGGCATGCTGTGTGCTCGCACAGACTATAATCCTAGTATCAGGCAAACAGGCTTTTCCCATAATAATTTCCGAGTCTATATTTCGGCCGAGGCCCATTATTCCTTTGATAAGGCCGCCAATATCATTGGAATCGGAACTCAGAACCTTATCCTGGTACCTAGTAATGAGAAGGGAGAGATGATTGCTGAGGAGCTGGAGAGAATCATCGCTTCCGATATTAAGGATGGCTACACTCCGATTATGGTGGGAGCAACTCTTGGGACTACTGTCTTAGGGGCCTTTGATTCATTGACTGAGATCGCCCGCATTTGTGAAAGCTATCAAGTTTGGCTCCATGTAGATGCGGCCTGGGGAGGCGGGGCCTTATTCTCCAAGTCCCATAAACATCTCACTAAGGGAATTGAGTTTGCCGATTCCATTACCTTTGACGCCCATAAAACTCTGGGTGCTCCTTTAGTGACTTCATTCTTTCTGACTAAGCATACGGGAATTCTTAAAAACACCAATCGGGGTGGAGGCTCAGAATATCTCTTTCATGAGTATGATAATTCTGATTGGGACACTGGTACCTATTCTCTTCAGTGTGGAAGAAGGGCCGATGCTTTAAAGATCTGGCTGCTTTGGCGCTTTCACGGCACAGAGGGGCTCATTAGAAGAACTGAGCACTTATTGAATCTCGCCCATTTTGCGACGGCCGAGATAGAGAAGAATCCTCGCTTTAAACTCTATCACTCTCATTATTTGAATGTGTGCTTCCAGGTCACCTCAAAAACTCATAAAGATCTGAGTAACTTCACCTTGAAGGTGAGAAAGGCACTGGTGGCCGAAGGCAAGGCTCTGGTAAATTATGCTAAACGCGCAGATGGGACGGTCTTTTTTAGATTGGTCTTTCCTAATCATCAAACCACTACTGAGCACATCTCTCAGCTCTTGCAATTAATCCAAGAAAAGGCCGATAAGCTGGAACTTTCCACAGAAGAGTGACTATAATAAAGAAAACTCTTCCTTAGGTGGCTTCATGGAAATTCCTCTTCATGCAATAGTTGTTCATTTTCCCATCATCATTACTTTTATATTGCCGGTGTTGATTCTGGTGTTTGCCTTGATGATTAGAGCAAAGCATATGAATCCTGTGAGCTGGCTAGTGATCGTGGGGCTCTCGATGTTTGTCACGGGAGCAGGATATTTTGCTCTCGAGACAGGTGAAACCGAAGAACATAGAGTAAAAGATATAGTCGCAAAAAATCTTGTGCACGAGCATGAAGAAGCTGGAGAGATTTTTGTTGGCTCTACCGTTTTAGTTCTGGTGGTGGGGATAGCGGCTTTTTTTATTCGTAGAGAGAATCAATTTCAGTTGCAGATGATGGTCCTTCTTTTAAGTCTTTTGTCTGGCTACTTTGCTTATCGAAGTGGAAAGTTGGGCGGTGAGCTGGTCTATGCTCACGGGGCAGCTGAAGCTTATAAAGTTAATATTGAGCAAATGGGAATTCTTCCTACTCCTGGTCAAAACACTTCTGAATCACCATTTCCTGTTGAAGAGGAGTAGAGCTACTTTTTAAAGATAAAGTAAACGGCTCCCACTAGACAAAGTGAAGCGTAGAAGAAATTTCGACTGAGGGGCTCTTTCATAAAGACAATAGTGAAGATTGAGAAAACCACCATAGTGATGACTTCCTGAATGATTTTGAGTTGCCCGAGGTTAAAGTAACTATACCCAATACGATTGGCCGGAACCTGAAAGCAGTATTCAAAGAAGGCCACTCCCCAACTTACGGCGATAGCTATCCAGATGGGTTTACCAGATAAAGTCTTAAGATGCCCATACCAGGCATAGGTCATGAAAACATTTGAGAGTAATAAAAGGCCAATGGTCTTTAGCATAATTATTTTAGAAGCTCGTTTACGGTTTGATTAAATTCTTTTTTCCAGTTCTCGTAAAATTCACCAGTACTAGGTCCGGTGAAACCGGCATGGACCTTAACCACTTGATGCTTTTTATTCAAATATACAGTGGTTGGGAAGGATTTGAAATTCTTAAGACCGGGAATCTTCTCCATGGGTTTATCAGAACTTGTGGAGCCAGCAAGTAAAAGCGGATATGGGATAGTATATTTCTTCTGAACTTTCATGAGTTGTTTCTTGGCCAGAGCTTCATTTTGGCTGAGCTCAAAGGCAAGAGCAATGATCTCTATTCCTCTGTCTTTGTTACTCTGATACCAGGGAATAAGATAGTTCATCTCATCGATACAGTTTGGGCACCAAGAGCCAAAAAACTGAATGATGACGGGTTTATTTTTAAACTTAGGATCACTTAATGATATTCCTTCTCCATTGAGGTTAGGAAAGGTGAAGCTTAAAGAGTTCAGCTGAGTTTGCTTATAGGCATCGGGGAGTTGGGCATTTTTATCAAATTTGCCTTCAATCTTAGTGATGGAGTTACTTAATAAAGATGCCTGAAGTTTACCGTCCTTCACCGAACCTTTTAAGAGATAGTTATAGACTCCATCAAAGCTTGCGGCTTCGAATTCATTGCCTGAGATATAACCCTCTAGGTAACGGTAATCTCCGGTTGGAGTGAGAATACTTCCCGATAAATTATTTCCTTTCTGTTGAAAGACAATGACTCCCGGATCCTGGCCATTAGGAGAATGCTCCAAGGTTACGGCCCATTTACCAGTTAGAGATAGGGCCGTTGGTTTTTTATCTGTAATAAACCTATGAGGACTTCCTGCAACACCCGTTACCGGGAGTAAAACTTTGGGATTCCGATTATGTTTTATTAAATGTCCCGAAAGCCTCGTAGCCGATTCTTGCTTTAGTTCAAGAGAGACTTCGTATGGACCTAAGGGGATGCTGACGCTTTTTCCCTGATGCTCAATATTGTCCAGAGTAATGGATTCCTCTCCATTTTTTAGTGTTCCAAGCAGTTTCTTATCTTTTTGACTGAACTCAATGATGAAAGGAATTTTGGCGTATTTCATTTCTAACTCAAAACGCCATGGGCCATAGGGGATTGCCTCGGAGCGCACCTGAGAGCTAAGGGAAAAGAAAATGATACTAATAAGAAACCAAGTTTTTTTCATCATAAGCTTTAACCCCTCTGAGACATTTGGTAATATCTTGTTCCAATCACGTGAATTTGTCACCTTCGATGGAGGAAAAGATGAAGCAGTTCATCATAGGTCAGCGCTGGATCTCAGAATCTGAGCCAGAGCTGGGGTTAGGAGTGATCGTTGAAGTTGAGGGGAAGACAGTAACCTGCTTTTTTCCAGCCGCTAAGGTCGATCGTCGTTATGGGGCGCAAACCGCTCCTCTTAGAAGAATTAAGTTTTCTCAAGGGGATGAGGTTAAGGGTCAAAACGGAGAAGTTTTTCTCGTTGAAGAGGCAAGTGAGGATGATGGTCTTGTGACTTACACGGGGGCCGGCACTAGTCTCATGGAGACTCATTTGGCGGATACCTTATCTTTCTCCAAACCGGAAGAGAGACTCTTTGCGGGAAATATCGATTCTAATGAGCTATTTAAACTTCGTTACGATGTATTACTCAATCAGAGAAAGTTATTTATTTCTCCTATCAGAGGCTTTAGTGGTCCCAGGGTTTCGCTTATCCCTCATCAGATGTATGTGGCAAGTGAAGTGGCCAAAAGGGCCCGGCCCAGAGTTCTTCTGGCCGACGAAGTGGGGCTTGGAAAAACCATTGAAGCAGGTCTCATTCTTCATCACCTGATTCTCACCGGTCGGGTAGAAAGAGCAATTATCATCGTGCCGGATTCCCTGGTGTATCAGTGGTTTGTGGAAATGCTTAGAAAGTTTCAGATGACTTTCACCACCATTAACCACGACTCTCAACTGGAGAGAGGAGATCGTCCTTTCGAAGATGGGCAACTCTTCGTGGCTTCTTTAAAGTATCTTATGAAAGAAGACTGGCTGATGGAGCAGGTGCTGGAATCAGACTGGGATCTCTTGGTGGTAGATGAGGCCCATCAGCTTAGATGGTCGCCGAATAATTCCTCCATGGAGTATGACTTTGTAGCGGCCCTTGCTAAAGACACTCCCGGGGTACTCCTTCTCTCAGGAACGCCGGAAATTTTGGGACTGGCCGGTCACTATGCTCGTCTTCATCTTTTGGATTCAAATCGCTTCCATGACTTTAATCAATTCATCGAAGAGACTACGGGTTATAAGCCAATATCCGATCTCGCCAATAAACTCATCTCTAATAAAGCTTTAAATGCTGAAGAGAAGAAAACTCTCAAAAATAAATTGGGTCTGGATATTGAAGGGCTAGATAAAGAGAAGGCCTTGCAAATGCTGGTGGACCGTCACGGTACCGGTAGAGTGTATTTTAGAAATACCCGTAAAACTATGGCGACCTATCAGGAATTTTTTCCCAAAAGAATTTATCAGGGGTATCCACTCACACTTGGCAAAACCAAGAATCCCGAAAAGAAGATCTTTGAACTTAAGTCATCTTGGCTGGCGCAATTTGTTGAACAAAATAGAGACGCTAAGATTCTTCTTATCTGTCACGATAAGGAGCTCGTAATTGAGCTGGAGAAAGTATTAAAAGAGCAGTCAACCGCTAAGGTTGCCTTCTTTCACTCCGGCATGAATCTCATGAATCGAGACAGGCAAGCCGCTTATTTTGCAGATCCTGCAGGAGCCGATATCCTACTTTCAACCGAGATTGGCTCGGAAGGAAGAAACTTTGAATTTGCTAAGCATCTCATACTTTTCGATCTTCCCAAGCTTCCGGATCTTCTGGAGCAGAGAATTGGTCGACTCGACCGGATAGGGCAGAAGAATGATATCCATATTCACGTCCCTTACATTGAAAAATCAAGCGATGAGATTCTTGTGCGCTGGTATAATGAAGGATTTAATGCCTTTGAATCTTCCCCTAGGGGGGCCACTGAGCTATACGCCACCATTCGTTCTGATCTCTTAGAACTTCTGCAAGCTGCTGATGAGGGAGAGTATCCTGAAAAAAAGATAAAAGAGTTTCTAATTAAGACTCAAGAAGTTCATCAGGGCATTGAGAAGAAGTTAGAGGAAGGACAGGATCAGCTAGTGGAAATCAATTCCTTTCATCACGATAAGGCCATGCAGTTTGTAAAAGAGCTTAAGGCCGTAGATGAAGCCACTGATTTAAGACAATTCATGCTGACACTCTTTAATCAGTTAGGGGTGGAAGCCGAAGACATGGATGATCCTGACACCTTCTTGATTAGGCCAGGGGATAATATGTACTTGCCGCACTTTCCAGGGCTCGATAATGAAGGCATGACTATTACGTTTAAGAGAGAGAATGCTCTTAAACGGGAAGATGTGACCTTCCTCACCTGGGATCATCCCATGGTAGTGGGAATCATGGATTTTATTTCATCCAAGGAAATGGGGAACGCCACCATATCTACCTGGAGCATGGGTTCTAAGGAGCCTTTCTTATTTGAAGGCTTTTATCTTCTTCAAAGTGTTGCTGATAAGAAACTTCAATTGGAAAAGTTCTTTCCACCAACTCCACTAAGAGTTCTCCTAAATTCTCAGATGCAGGACTTAACCGCTAAGATGCCTAAGAAGTTTATCGATGAGAATAGCACTTCACTAAACATCGAAAAGAGAAATCAGCTAGGTGATTTACCTAAAGATTTTATCAAAGGTTGTATCAAAAAGGGCAGAGAGCTTTGTGCTGCCAGAGCAAAGCAGTATAAGGATAAGTTTAAGGAAGACATGCTTAAGGCCATGAATGCAGAAATAGAGCGTTTAGAAGCCTTAAGAGCGGTTAACCCTACCGTGTCGGAGACAGAGGTTCTGCTTTTGAAATACAATCGTGACAATATGTCTAAGGCCATGGATAAAGCGGAATTATCACTAGATTCATTACGACTCATTATCAATTAAGGAGATTTTTATATGCAAGAACTTGATGATTCAAACATCTTTGAAACTATTGAAAAGGAACCTCTGGTTCTCATCGACTTTTATGCTTCCTGGTGTGGGGCCTGTAGAGTTGCCGCTCCCATGTTTAACCGTGTCGCAACGGAAGAAGGGGTAAAGATTTTTAAAATCGATGTGGAAAAGAATCCTAAGATCAAAGAAATGGTAGAGCTTCCTGGCCTTCCCTCTGTTGGTTGTTTTAAAAATGGCGAGCCAATGGACCTAGTGAATATCACAAAGGAAGAGGGCTTCAGAGAATTCGTGCAAAAGATGAAGGGATAATTTATGGACGTTAAAGCAGTAAAAGAGCTGGCCCAGAAATATACCGTAGATGAACTCAATGGCTTTGCCGATGAGTTTGAGAATACAGGTGTGGCTCCGGTAAAGACTCAGGAAGATGCCGGAGACCAGATGAGTGATTATCTTCAGGCAGCTGAACTCAGGCACTACATCGATAAGGGCATGAATATCAATGAGGCCATGAGAGAATTCTCCAAAAGAGTCAGAGGAGTTCTATCGTGAGTGATGTCCTTATTCGTCCCGGACTCCTATTTGATATTGATATCATTGCTGACTTCCAAGTGAAGATGGCCCTTGAAACCGAAAAGCTTAAACTCGAACCACCGACGGTCATTAAAGGTGTAACGGCGGTTCTGGATGATCCCTCCAAAGGTAAGTACTGGCTTGCCGAAAGGGCCGGAGCAGTGGTGGGATGCCTTCTCACAGTTCCTGAATGGAGTGACTGGCGGAACGGAACGGTCTTATGGATTCATTCCGTGTATGTCCATCCAGATCACCGTAAGGCTGGAGTCTATAAGAAGCTTTATCTTCACCTTAAGCAAATGGTGGAGGAGTCTTCTGAATTTCGGGGTCTTAGATTGTACGTAGATAAGAGTAATGTGGGTGCTCAGAAGGTCTATGAATCTCTGGGTATGTCGGGAGAGCATTATCATCTGTATGAGTGGTTGAAATAAAAACCTAGCTGAGGAAGGGACATTGAAGATGGGGCGGGCCAGGTGAGAAATTTCGAAGTGGTCAGCTTCTTATTCCGGGGAACTTTTGAACTTTTGTGGTGTCCTGATCCTCAGCTCAACACTCTTAAAGCAGGTTTGATGCCAAGCCTAAGGTATTGAAAAGCTGTATTAATCCAGTCGGGAATGATGTCATTTTGTCTCTAATTGGCGTGCTGGCACCAGACCAAGGTGTCATAAAGGAAATCTCTTAGGGCCCTGTTTTAATGTCTAACTTCTATACATGCCATGGATAATTTTCTTTGAGTATAACGGGTTTCTAAAAATCTGTGATCATAGCGAATGAAATATAAAAAAATTGATGGACAGAAACCATTACCTCAAGGAGTTTTTATGAAAATGCTTATTGGACTCACAGTCGTCTTATTCTCAATGTCTGTATTCGCTAGTTGTGGTGACAACGATAGACTAATTGATCTGGATTCAGACAACCTTCAGCTGGTGATTCGTGCAAAAGAAGGGATCACGGTTGGTAAAGGTATGTTTGGCGGTTATTGTTTTTCTGACTGTCATTCAAAAGACCAGGCTTCATTGACGCTTTTCATGAAACGCTTACAAGTGGCTTCTCAAACATTAAACTTCAAAGCAGGTAGCAGTATTTCAATTTCTAGAATTGAGAGAGGAGTATTTGCAGGAAAAGATTACGTAACGGTGAAATTGGCCTCTGATGTCTTTGGGACTCTCGAAGGCGATATTAACAGCAACTCAACTGTCTCAGACATTAAGAGATTATCGAGAGGAAACTTAGAGATAATTTGTAAGTGATCAATTTCATTAATTAGAACCATATTGTGGAGTCATATCATTATGGCTCCACAATTTTTATTAGAGAGTCTTGGACTCATAATGCTTTCCCATTTAGATATATAACTTAATCCCTAGACTAGTTAGTGCTGACATCATCGACTAAATTTTAGACATACCCCGAAATAAATTCATAAAGGACCTAAAAAAACTTAGGCATTGGTATAATTTTAAAAAGGTTATCCATGCTTAAGAATTTTATCTTTATATTCCTCCTGCAAATTGGCGTTGTTCACAGCGCTCAGATTTCCTTTAAGGCAAACTCATCGGACTACTTTAAAGATACCGTAATGTCCTCACTGGCCCTGCTTCCTGGAAGCTTCTTAGAGGGGGTTAAGGGGCAAATTATCTTCGAAGAAGAGAAGTTCTCTGGAGATAAATATTTTACCTATAATCTTTGTGAGCTCGATGAAAGGATCACTCTTGGTACTACCAAACGAGGGCTTAGGAAGCATCGGATAGCTATCAGTTCTCGCTTGATTGAGCTCTCGCAAATCGTGAAAGAAAAGAAAAATTGCGGCCACGGCACCTTTTTGAAGTCACTTCAAGCAACCATTATTCATGAACTTATTCACGTTAAAGATAACTTTGAAAAAATTAGTCTTGATCCGGATTTTCAAAGAATTGTGGGAGTTAAGAAGGTTCAAGGATCTCGTAAGAAAGAAGTACTAAATCAAAACTCTTCCGCTTCTCCCGATGCCTATGAGTTGAAAAATCTGGAAGAAGCTCTGGCAGTCAACGTTGAGTATTTAATCTTTGATGAGGAGTTTGAATGTCGCAAACCCGCGAGCGCCAAATTCCTTAGTCGGAAATTAAATATCCCACTGGCCGGAACTTGCAAGATGAACTATCAAGTCATCAATCAGTCGGCCTATCTAGAAGATAACTATCAGACTACTACATCCCTTAATCCTGACCGAATTTACCAGATTCACTATCTTTTTGCAGGGAAGGGTAAGGGGCTCATGTCTCGCTGGGGACACTCCATGTTTCGTCTGGTGGTGTGTGCTCCTCATAGAAAAGTTGTGGGGCCCGATTGCTTAAGAGATGTCTCTCATCATTTGGCCCTGAGCTATCGCGCCTATATGAACGGACCCAACATTAGTTATATCAAAGGCATGTTCGGAAAGTATCCTTCCCAGTTATTTGTTCTGAAGTTTCATGAAGTTCAGCAGGAGTATACTAAGTTTGAACTGCGGGATCTCTACAGCATTCCTATAAAGCTGAATAAAGAACAGCAGCGTGACTTTATCGATCTTACTCTGGAGAGATACTGGTCTTATCAAGGTAAATACTACTTTCTGAATAACAACTGCGGTACTGAGACTCAAAAACATTTAGCGCATGCCTTATCTGAAGAAGAAGCCGATCTGGTGGGGTCTCTTACTCCCTTAAAGATTTATCAGGATATTCTATCTTCAAAAAACAATCTCACTCATGAGGGCCTTGAGGCACTTGATCGCAAGGAGCTGATAGCTCAGGGCTATCTCATGCCTCGTTTATACGATGAACTCGAAGAGTATTATCTGCATCTTTATAAAGAGGGAATATTTCAAGAAAAAAACTTTGATAAGTTTTTAAAGAAGACGACAGCCAAAACAAGATCAGAAGTTTATCAAGACCTCTTTAATCAAACGACGACACTCACTCAGGAGAAAAAAATAACGGTGATGAAGCTTATCTATCTGGAGCGATATCTGTTTAATCGCTTCAGTCTTCTTCTGCCTAAGAAGGCGATGGAGCTAATGAATAAGAATGCTGCATTGAAAGCAGAAGTTCAGATACTTGGTCAGACTCTTTCTGACTTAAGTCTTCACCCTTGGCAAATCGTAAAAGGAGCTTATGGAGTTCCTCTAACTCTGGAATTTACTACTCAGTATGACAGCTTCCTGGAGAGTCGAAAAACGCTATTGAAAGAATCAGCTGAGATGCAGTTACTCCATCTGGATAATATTTTAGGTCAGAGTATTTTTTCTCAGGAGCTAGCGGAAATTGAAAGTTACAAACAAATAAAACAAATAACAAATAAGCTCATTTTAATGATGATCTGATCCCTTAAAGGAGGAATGATGAAAAAATCTCTACTTGCTTTGGTATTCATGCTTAGTCTGGGTAATGCTTTTGCTCAGAATATCATCGAAGTCACTGCGGCCACGACCCTCTCACCTATAGTAACAGCTTTAAAATTAGTGGAAGGAACTGCTTTATCGATGGCCTCTCCGCTTATATCGACTTTGGCGACTACTCAGAATAGAGGAGTTGCGGGGAGAGAGCAGATTAAGGATGAGCTGGTTGCTTTCAATACCGATGTTATGCAGGGTCAGGTGAGATTGCTTGAAGAAGTTCGCCAGCCGGCCTTAAGAGAGCTCTTTGAGGAGATAATGGCCGATGAAGCCCAGATGGATGAAATCAAATCCGTAGTAACAGAAGGCCCTGATCTTCATAGGGTCGCTACCGCCGTGGCGGTAGTGCTGCTTTTGGAATAGTGCAAAAAAAAAGCCCGAGTTGAACTCGGGCTTTTTTTAAAATTAACCTACAGGGAGAAGAACGGTGAAGTTAGTGGAAGGCTGTTTGAAGAAAAGTTTAGTGGTTAGCTAAGCTTTCCCTGGGACATTTAATGAACTTTTTTGGAGTTCTTTCCCCCTGCTTTCCCTCTAATAGAGCAAGGTGGATGCCAAAGGGGCAGCGCCCATAACCATCCAAAATGATACGGTTATTCCCTTAGTCAAAATAAAATTACCTCGAGTAAACTTGCCCCANNAATGTTAGAAAGTTAACTCATCTCTCGCAATGTAAGAATTTGTAAGACACATTAGGTTGATTGTTAAATCTGACTTAAAAACTTCTTTCAAAATTTAAATCTTACATTTTACTTACTTCTTTGAGTCACTATAATCCCCATATGCATAAAGAACTCTCTTACTCAACGCCGGAAGGCTATACCGTCTTCACCAGTCAGTTTCTCAAAAACCGAGGAACCTGCTGCAAGTCGGCCTGCTTGCATTGTCCCTTTGGCTATACCTTAAAGAAGTGTGGACTTCAGTTTCAGGATGTAGGGGAAGCCGATACTCCAGCGGTGGAGGCCCTTCTGCTTGAGGCAGGGGTCGACTTAGATTGGCGCGCCTTCTTACCGGAGAATATAAAATTCGTGGTTATCAAAGAGCAGGTCTGTGGCTTCATCTTAAAAAATCATATAGTTATTAAGCATCTTGTCTTAAGGCCCTATTTTCAGCATCAAGGCCTAAGTAAAGAAATGGTCGAAAGTTACTACTTTATCTAAATTCCAGGCTTAATCTTAAGAATTACTCAAGAAATACCGATGGGTATCCTGTAAAGGAAATGCCAGGTTCATGCTTAAGTTTATGCTGTTATTTATACTGCTTGTGGAAACCAGTCTCCTGGTGAGGGCCCAAACAGTTTCAACTTTTCATAGCAATCTTCTTTTTGTTAAGCCGGTAGTAATGACTAGTTCCTCTCCCGCAAATCTCGCAGGAGTTTGTGACGAGGCCGTGCAACATGCCAAGAGTTCCGCTCTTCATCCTCCCTATCAATTTTCATCTTCTGGACCTTATAGAAATATCAATTGGGTTAAGCTTCAAGACCCCATTAAAGATGCTATCGAAAGTGGTGAATCCAATGAGATGCTAAAACGCATCTGCATCGATAATATTGAAGAGCAGTTTGGTGAGAGTTTAGCAGAGGCGAGTTTTATTAATTCTGCTAAGAAGCAAGTACAAGGGATGCATTCCCCCTTAGTTATAGCGCCCAATACAATTCAGCAGTCAGTGATGAATTGTCAGGAGGTTGCAGAAGAATGTAAAAATGGCTTTCCGCTACTTAAAGATTTTTATAACTTCACAACTTCTTATCTCCGATACAATAAAACATCTTCTCAAATGAGTCTGTCTTCGGCTACTGCTATTGATCCCTTGGCTTTTCTCAATCCACCTAAGTCTCAAACTCTCGCTAGTCCTGAGTCTTCTGTCTTTAAAGAAAAGTGTAACTGTATTCAGCAGCAGCTAGAAGAAGATTATAAAGACTTTAAGACGCTTAGCCTGAAAGAAAATTTAAACTCTGAAAGAGATAAGGTTAACAAGAAAATTCTGGAAGCTTTTGGTAAGAAGTTTCTTAATGAGTATGCTTCCAATATGGAGGATATGAGTTTCTTTCTAGAGCGAACTGCTGGCATGTTTGGTAATGAGGCTCAGAAGGAAAATGCAAAAAAACTTCAATGTAATCATGCCAAAGAGTATCAAGATGCCGTTGCTAACAAATGTGGTAATAAAGATAAAAATGAAATTGAAGCGAGGATGAATCTCTTTCTGACTTCACTTGACTCTGATAAGAATCAGAGAAGCCTAGAGGAAAGATTCAGGATGATCGATGAGGATGTCCTGCAAATTACCCGGGATGGAAAGTCTCTTACTCGAACTCAGTTTAATGAGTTGAGGCACGGCTTCTCTCGGAATCCTCAGGTGAAACTGAGTGAAAATCTGGTTTCAGAAATTTTTACAAATGAGAAGTATAATAAAATTTTAAGTCAAATGTTGGATTCAGGTAAAACTCCTCTTGAAGCAATGGTCTTAACCCTGGTTAACATTAAGGGAAGTAATGAAGAAGCTTTTAAGAAGGATTTTCTATCTAAGAAAATGATGGGAAGAGAGCAATTAGAGGCTTTTAAAAAGTCTGGTGAAGATCCGATATCGTTTTTCCAGGATAAACTGACTTATACGATAGGTGTTCATCCTGGATTCTCTTTAGCTTTATCCAATGAAAGTATCTTCAGAAAACTGCGGGATAAAGTTGGTTCTAATAAAAGAAAAGATGTAGTCGAATTGCTTGAGAAAAATAACGAAATTCTCCCTTCTCATCTTGGGGAGCGATGCCAGAAATTGATATCTCAATTTGCAGAAGCTGCTTGCACTCCTTCGGATGAATTGATTGGAAAGCTTGATCATAATAATTTGGAAGCAATTTTAAAGGAAGTTCAAGAAGAGGGGAAAGAAACCGATCCTAGACTTCACTCTCTCCTACTTTGTAAATCGACAGGGAAATCAACTGGTGATTCAGTTTTCAAAGAGTTGGATATAAAGGGCAGGAGTCGTACTGCTCACTCAGATTATTGGGAGCGAAAGACCTTGCCTCCAGAAGAGCAGAAGAATGCCTTCTCGGTAGCACATAAGGCCTTAAGTCAGGATAAGTCTCCCATCAAAAAAACTTTTTCTAAAGCTGCTGGCCTGTCGAAAGAGTGGAAAGAATCTGTTTCAAGTAGAGGGGTAGCCTCCCAAGATGTCTTTAAGAATGCGGAGAGATTGGGAAAAACAGTAAGTTTTGATCAGTCTGGTAATAAATCCATTAAACCAGAACACAGAGTCTCTGAAAGTTCTACTAGTGAAGTTGTCGCTACACCCCATTCATCAGCTGAAGGAAGCTTTAGAGAGTCATCGGTGGCAAGTATTCCACAAAGCACCCCTGTCCTCCCTAGTATGGCCCAGGCAGCTACTAAACCGTCTGTTCAGAATGAGCTTTCTAATTTCTTAACTCGTGATTCAAATCGGGAAGAAGTAAGAAAGCACTTAGCGAATATGGATGAGAGGTCCATGAGTGAATTGAACCGCATCAGAGAGGAGAGTTTAAGAGATCAGGAAAAACTTTTAGAGCTTTCAAGTAAGAATGAGGAGCTAAAGCTTAAAGCTCTTCAGAAGAAAGTCCAGGAATTGATGGACAGAAAGAATGCAATCGAAAGACCAGTCATTGCTACAAAAACTGAATCAAAAGTTGAAAAAGAAGACATCGAAAACGCAAGAAATGCATTACCTGTTTTATCTAAGACTTCTCGTCAATCCTCGACACCAGAGCATGCTCCGACCGCCATGGCCAGACTATCAGGAACGAGCGGCACTCAAGGAGCAAGTCTTAATTCCGCTCGATCAAAGAGTACCACTCATAATGCAATAAGAACCGACCCCCCCCCCGTCAATACCAAGACTGGAGCAATCATCATAGAGTCTTCCACTATCAAAAAGAATTCAGCAGACTCTCAGGATCTTGGACAAGAAGTTATCAGCTATTTAAAAAATTCAAAAGCGGACCTCTCTATTCTTCAACAGATTAAAGAGAGAGGAATGATCTATAAGTTCAAAGCAATAGAAAATGGAGCAGTTATCGAGCAAGAAGTACTCGTTACATTCGATAAACTCACGCCTGAAGCAAAAGAGTTTATCGAAGAGAGAATTGCTGATAGCCAAAAGCGAGACCTGAATGAGCTCAATGCCCAGATTGCAATCGTTCAAAGAGAACATTCTTTCCAGGCATTAAAGCTCATCATAGGAGAACAGTTACAGAAAAAATAAGCCTAAAATACTCCAATCAAGCTAAAGATAATAAAGCTACCTATCAGTAGAAGAAAAGATTTACTAATCCAAAGATCATTTTCCGAAACCATATAAATACCTCCGGTTTTTTTATAAAAGTACACATGCCTTTCCGAGCTCGCTTCATTCGGGCAGAGAGTAAGATCTTGTGTGCTTAGTAAGTATTAAGAGAGAAACTTAGTGCAGAAAGTATTTCTCGAAAATATCAATATCACCGTCAACGGCCGTCAGGACTTCTATAAGATCCCACGCCATTTCTGAGGCGAGGTTGGGATCAATAGAGTAACGGTCTATAAGTTCACATTTAATTCTCGCAAAAATTTCTACATCGCTTAACTGATTCTGTGGTGTGCGTGCGTGTGCCAGCATAAACGTCCTCCTTGACGAATATAGGTGCTCTCATTTGTTGTGTTGGGACAGAATGGTAACTAGTAAGTCCTTAGAAGACCTACGAGTAGGCCTCTTATCTCGCATTCCTTGTCTTTTACAATGATGGGTTTCATTGTTTTATTAGCAGGATGAAGTTCAATTTGCTTCGAGCGTTTGAAGTATTTTTTGAGAGTTGTTTCATTATCAACAACGGCAACAACAATTTGACCATTATCAGCTTGGTTCTGATGCTTGATGATAGCGACATCGCCGCTAAGGATTCCTTCATCTATCATAGATTCTCCCTTAACTTTTAAGGCATAGTACTTACCTCGGCCAAGCATATGAGTTGGTACGCTGATCATATCTGTGTTTTCGATGGCCTCAATAGGAACACCGGCAGCAATAGAGCCTAAAAGAGGAATCTCTTCAGTATTTTGTTGTACGGTTGAAGGCATAAGGCCCCTCACTGAATGAGAATCGTTTACGAGGTAGCCACCATTTGTGAGATATTTGATATAGTCTTGAACAGAGCCTAATGATTTAAAGCCAAAATGTTCTTGGATCTCTTTTTGAGTTGGAGAAAATTCATTTTCACGAACGTACTCTGTGATGTAGTCCAAAACTTCTTTTTGCTTCTTAGTCAGTGCCATCTGAGTCCTCCGTATCGTTTCCGTATCTAGAACCAGTTTATGCGTAAATTTTCCGTATTTCAACAAAAATGTCAAAAAAAGATTTTGTTTTAGGGACAGATGTGGGGGCTGATTCTACTTAGATAATGGTTCTATAAATGATTTCAAGGATCTCAAAGCTTTTTTCACCAGAGGGGACTCGAAATTGGACTTCGTCGCCTGCTTTTTTTCCTAATAGCGCTTTTCCGATTGGGGACTGCCAGCTAATTTTCCCGCTCTCAGTATCAACCTCATCGACTCCGACGATAGAGAAAGTTCTGGTTTCTCCATCCTCGTCAGAGACTTCAACGGTAGCTCCAAATTGCACCTGATCAGACTTCATTTTCTCTGGATCAATAACTTGAGCAGCCTCCAGTCTCTTGGAGAGAAATCTTGCTCTTCTATCAATCTCTCTTAGCCGGCGCTTACCATATAGGTAGTCTGCATTTTCTGAGCGATCACCATTACTCGCAGCCCACTGGACTAGCTTTGTGACTTCTGGCCTTTCTACTTTCATGAGTTGATTTAATTCATCCAGAAGTTTTTGATGTCCTTGAGGAGTTATATAGTTCTTCCGTTCCATTTTATTGTTCCAGCTCTTCGAGGCCTTCTTCGATAACGGCTTTCAATTCAGGGGAGCAATCAGGTGACTGAGAGAACTTTTTAAGCAGTGCTTTGGGGGGAGTGCTGGTTCTGTTGTGAAGATAGTCATCAAGAGATTCAATAATAACATCCAGTTCCACATGTGAGGATTCGCCTCTCTCTGTCACGCAAGAGTGAAGAATATAGCCAGCTATGATAGGACCTTTATTTTCTTCATAATCCATTATCTTCTTACGTTGGTAGAAGTAATACAGGACACCAAGTAGTGTAAAAAAAGCGATTTCTACCAGAAAGGTGCCTAAAAAATTATTCATAATTCAATCCTAAGAAAGTTAGCAAGGGCCTATTGATAAAAAGTGGCGATGGGCCCACGACCATTATCCAGAGAAATATTCTTCTGAGGTAAGAATGTTGTCTTTTAAAATAACTTTTATCAAGCCAAATTCCAACTGCTTGTATAAGAAAGTAGGCCATCATAGTCCCGAAGTAACTTTTTTTGAAGATGATCCAATAAGGTAAATTAATCATGATCTCGTGGAATAGGCCCGAAATGATGAAGGTTATTATCATTCTTTGAGGAGGAGTGCTTTGAATGAAACAACGGCTAAGATCTTTAAGCCAGTCCTGTACCCAACGATTCCATCTCCTTCCCCAAAAGTGACTTAGTGATTTGGAGCTTAAGGGGAAATTATGTATTTGAAATTTTCCCGGTCCTGACCAAAGATAAAAGACTTCTCCTGTGGCCCCCATCGCTTCAGTAAGAAAATAAACGGCAGGTGCTATGAGCAAAGTCTTCCAGTAATTAAGGGGGAGCAAGTAGGTGTATGACAAATAAAGCCAGCTAATGAGCAGTATTCCAAAAATACCGAGTCTCTTAAAACTTGAAGAAGGGAGAGAAAGGTTCGTATGTCTTAAAGTGCTGAGAGAAAGGTAAGGATGAAAAAAGACTTCTTTAAAAGACCTTCGACCATAGGCAGGTGTCACCCACCAACTTACTAACTTCATGATGAAGTAGCAGCTCATAAAGTTGAGAATAAAGACGACTTTATAACTCAAGTACCCCCCTGTGGTGGATAGGTTCACTCTGATGTGAGTATAAGTTCTTAAAAACGTGTCGCAAAGAAAATTCAATCTTATCTAACTCAAGACAGCATTCGACCGATAAGGACATTAGGATAGAGGAGTACCAAATGTACCATGCAAAAAGCTTAAGAGATTTATTGAAGACAGTTCCTCTGACTGAGGACTTTTACTCTAATTTGGATCCTTTTCATCTGAACTTTATAGATATGTGTTTTAAAAGATCTCTAGATGAACAAATTGGACTTATGTCTGAAATTGAATATTCAAATTACATGCTTTTCTTAAAATACAAAGCCGACTTTGGCGAAGATTTCTATCCGGAAATGAAAACCATAAAAAAAGCTTCTTGAAGTTCTTCTAAGTCGTCACTTGCATGCCCTGATGGTATCATTTTAAAATCAGGGGTACTCCAATGACTGCTTCTTTCTGGTCAAAGAATTTTATAAAATTTCATGATACCGATGTCATAATTGTGGGGGCTGGTTTTGCTGGTCTTTCGACTGCTTTCTGGCTTACCCACTTCCAACCTGGCCTTCGCATTACTATCCTTGATCGACTTTCTCCTGGTGCTGGGGCCAGTGGGAGAAACGCTGGATTTCTTACCAAGGGAAGTTCTGCCTTCTATAAATCTTTATCGAGTAAGTGGGGAACTCAAGAGGCCCGGGAGCTTTTCGAATTTGCAGAAAGTTCCCTTAAAGAAACTCACGAGCATATTCTCACTAAGAGTTCCGGGCTTGATTTTGAAGTGACTCGATCCCTTACATTATTAGAATGTGAAGACGTGCCACCTGGAGTTGGGCTTGATTTTAAATGGGTCAAGCAAGGAGAGCTTCCTTTTAAACTTCAAAAAAAATATGCAGGTGGATATCAAAGTGGACCAGAATATAAGATTAACCCTCGTGAGCTTTTAGCTCACCTAGAGCAAATTTTGTTAAAGAGAAAGGTCCGCTTTCAAAATAATCTGTCGGCCTATCGGCTGGTCTCTGAGGGAGTACTTACCGAAGATTGTCTAATCAGGGGGAAGCAAGTCGTTCTGGCCTTAAACGGCTACTTTCCGCAATTTCATCCAGCATTTAAAAAGATAGTTACTCCTCGAAGGGCCCAAATGCTTGCTGTTCAATTAGATGAGCCATTGGATTGTCCTGATCTTTATTACCATCCAGATGAACGAGTTTATTGGAGAATGCTAAAAGGCAATATCCTGCTCATAGGAGGAAAACGCTTAGTCGATACCGAAGGAGAGATGGGAGACTTTGAGAAAGTCACTCCCATTATTCAGGATGCTCTTGAAGAATTTCTTCACAGTAATCTCAAATTAAAATTTCAAGTCGTTCATAGATGGTCTGGTATTATGGGCTTTACAGAAGAAGAACTTCCCTTTGTTACTAAAGCTAGTGCACCACTGGATGCATTTGCTATTGGTGGATTCAGTGGCCACGGGATGGGTTTAGGATTTCGATCAGGCAAAGAGATGGCGCAATTAATGATTGGGGAATTGCAGGAATCACTTTTTACAAAAATCAAAAGTGTTAAAATAGATATATGAAAAAATTCTATCTCATTCTTAGTGTCATTAGCTTCTTACTTTTGGGAGCAGCTTTCTGGAGTTGGCAAAAGTTAAACTTGATAGAGCAGAGTGAGACAACCTTAAAGCTAGCTTTAGATGATGTGGTTGAAAGCCTTGATCCCGTAAGTGCGTTTAGCGATGATGCCCTTGTGGTCTCAGCACAGGTGCTTGAACCACTTTATCAATATCACTATCTCAAAAGACCTTATGAGGTTGAGTCACTGGTTTCTCAAGGACTTCCCACTCTTCATAATGAAGGGAAGCTTGTTAGAATCAAAATAAAACAAGGCCTTTTTTATCATCCTCACCCAGCCTTTCGGGGGAAGAAAAGAGAACTAATGGCCCAGGATTTTGTTACTCAGTTCAAGCGACTGGCAATGGACTCCTTAAAAAGTCCTGGACAAGGTTTTTTTTCTGGATTGATTGAAGGCTTTACAGAATATGGAAAAAAGATTGGAAATGACTGGGAGAAATTACCTACCCAAGATTTGCCAGGAGTAAAGGCCATCGATGCATGGACGTTAGAGATTAGTTTGAAGCGCTCAGAGCCAAATCTCACTTATTATTTGGCAATGAATTTCACAGCTCCTGTTCCCTGGGAAATTGTTCGGCATCATAAGAATGACCTGAGTAAGATTTTGGTAGGAACGGGCCCCTATATATATCAAGGTTATAATGACCAGTTTTACCAAATGGAAAAGAACCCTCATTACCGTCCTGAATTTTATCCTACTGCAGGAGATCGATTTGCTAATGTACAAAATCTTCTTGTTTCTTCAAAAGAAAGAATCCCCTTTATAAATAATGTCAGATTCTATGTTTCTTCTAATGAAAGGGGGCGATGGGACCAGTTTATTCATAAGGAAATTGACTTACTCAATGTTCCCAAAACTTTTATACCTTTACTCTATGATGAGAAGGGTCAAATAAATCATGAACTCAAAGAAAATAATGTTGAACTCAAACACTTTCCAATACTTGCAAATCGCTGGTTGGCCTTCAATATGAAAGACCCATTGGTGGGAAGGAATCTTTATCTTCGACGCGCCATTGCTTTTGCCATAGATTATTCAAAATATATTGAACTTTTGTCTCAGAATACAAATCTTAGGGCAAATAGCATCCTCGTTCCTGGTATTTCTGGTTACCGACCAACCCAGGAATTTCGCTTTAAGTATGATCCAGAGCTGGCCAGGAAATATCTTAAAATGGCAGGTTTTACATCTCCTGAGAAGATGCCCACCATCACCTATTCAACCAGAGGTAATCAGGGAATCAGCCTTGTTGAAGCCAATTTTATCAAAGAGATGCTTGAAGCGATTGGTCTAAAAGTAAACATCCAAGTACTTAGTTTTTCCGAATTCCTGACTAAAGGTCGAGCGGGAGAGCTGATGTTTTTTACAGATAATTGGATGTTTGATTATCCAAATGGAGAGAACATATTGCAATTATTGGTTTCTCAGAACTTCCCAGGTATCAATAAAGCAGCTTATTCCAATCCTGCTGTAGATAAACTGTATTTAGAATTGAAAGAAAGCGTAAGCACTGAAGAAAGAGAAAAAATCATTCATAAGATCGAGGAGCTAGTCTTTGAAGATCTTCCCTGGATACCCATGATGTATGAGAGCACCTTTATTCTGCATTACCCCCAAATAAAGAACTACCGTAAGTCCTCTATCATCAGAAATTATGTAAAATACCTGAAAGTCATTCGCTGATAGGCGAGCTTTAAGCTATATCATTAAAATAGGGCTGCCATTCTCTACTATTGCCGAGATTCACTTGCTTCGTTATGATTGATTCTCATTCATCAAGAGGTTTTTAATTGAAAGTTTTGTTCCTATTCATGGCACTTCTTCTCGGCAGTAGTGGCCAATCACTACATGCTCAATTATTAAAAGAAAAGGTACTTATTGGAAGAGTGGAATGGGTTCATCTTCCAGGTCTGAATGTTAAGCACCGTTCACGAATTGATACAGGTGCCAAAACAACTTCCATGCATGCTTCTAATATTGAAGAAGTTCAACAAGGTAATGAACTCTTTATCAAGTTTCAAACTATTGATGGAGAAGGAAACACCGTTGATGTTCTTCGTAAAGTGGACTCCACTCAGAAGGTTTCTAATGCAGGCGGCTTAGTTACCAAGAGATACGTCATAAAAGAAAAAGTTAAACTAGGTAATATCGAGCGGGAAATACTGATAAACCTCAATGATAGAACCAAAATGGAATATAAGTTTCTGGTTGGTCGAAACCTTCTCCTGGGCCGCTTCATTGTCGATGTTGCTCGCTCACATGTCTTAGGTGATTAAATAAATGAAAAAAGCAATTGTGATTTTTACTGCAGGGCTAATCCTTATTCCTTTAGGCCTCCTGTACTATAAGGCAAAGGTTTTAAATCTCTCCCTCTTGCCTCAAATGGTTGATGATGTTTGGAATTTTCATCTCTCAATTAAACCCAAAGGTGAATCTAGGACTTTTACTTTTCCTATTCCACGACCATCCCCCGGGATAAAAATCACTGATGAGAAGTTGGGCGCTAAAGGTTCAGAAGTTTTTATCGATTCTAGCTCTGACAGTAATCTCGCGACATGGACTGCTAAAGAGCCCTTCCAAGACAAGGTGTCTTACTCTGCAAGAATTGATCTTAGTCCAATCATCATTGAGAACATTCCTAAGGACTATACGGTTAGCTATCCCAAGGGGCTTAAAAAGTATCTGAAAGTTCCAGAACTATCACCCGAAGATATAGAAGCACTGGAGTCCCTTGAAAAAGCAATCCTGGAAGGAAATGAGGACAAAACCAGTGTCGTCAGAAAAATCTACTACTATGTAGAAGAAGAAATTCGTCGAAACTTTACCAGAAGAACGATCTATGAAGCCCTTACTTCAGGCAAAGGGTCTCCCTTAACCAAGGCCAAGATTTTTAACATCATGGCGCGAAGAAAGAATGTTCCTTCCCGAATTGTAGTCATGGTCAAAATGCCTGATATTCGTCCAGGCGTTGACAATGGTAAACTACGATTTACTTATTCCAATGAGGTCTTTCTTAGTAATCGCTGGATCCCTGTTGATACCAATTCAGGGCTTTTTGGAGAAAGAGCTGACACTCATCTCGTGATTCATCGTAACTTTGATGAAGTTGAGAAATTAATCTCAAAAAAATATGCGACCTACACCATTCAAGCAGAGCGGGCCATCATCAATCGCTATAATCGTGCCGAGTTTAGTAAGGAGGTGCTGAAGTCTGATTCTATATTTTCTCGATTAAGTCTTTATCGTTTGCCTTTACCTCTGCAGACGATGTTTATGACTATTCTTTTGATTCCACTGGGAACTCTCGTCTTATCACTAGCAAGAAACATCATCGGTATTCCTACCTTTGGTATTTTTACTCCCATCATTTTAACTCTCTTTTTCAGAGAAACATCCTTTGGATTTGGAATGCTGTTTTTTGGAGTGGTGATTCTGGTCGGTATCTTTGAGAGATATATTCTGGACAAATTCTACCTCTTGGCCGTTCCACGTCTCTCTATTCTCCTGACATTAGTGATTATGCTAATGATGGGCTATACCTTGTTTAGTGCTGATACCATAATATCTCAGAAGCATTTAGCTTTCTTTCCAATCGTGATTGTGACCACTAATATTGAGCGTCTCTCCATTATGATCGCGGAAGAAGGACTTTTTAATACGCTTAAAACTCTCTTAGGAACCTTAGTCATCGCAATCCTTGGCTATTTCCTTTATGCCATTAATGCTCTTGAAATGTTGATGTTTACCAATCCAGAACTTCTTTTTTCCATCATTGGCTGCTTGATTCTTATCGGCAAATATAAGGGTTACAGACTTTCAGAGTTTATCCGTTTCCGTGATCTGGTGAAGCAAAAGAAAAGGCTGGAGGCTTCCTCTAAATGATTTTCAAAGACCTGACAAATATGGGAATTCTCGGAATCAACAATAGGGTGGGGCGCTACATCTTACGGCACAATAAACGTAAGAATTATCCACTTGTGGATAATAAAGTCTTAACCGCTCAACGAGCTGAAGCTTGGGGGATTGCCATGCCCGAGAACTATATTGTTATTGAAAACTACGGTTCATTAAAAAATCTTCACCACCGCTTAGAAAAGTACAATTCATTTGTTATCAAGCCTGCTAAAGGCTCACAAGGAAACGGAATTGTCGTGATTAAGGAAATCATTCGGGAAGAAAAAGATGGTGAGGTTGAGCTTTTTTTCCGCCGCTCTAATGACCGTTTGATGAATATCGAAGAGGTTAAGCATCACATTTCCGGCATTCTTTCGGGCCTTTATTCCTTGGCCGGACAAAGTGATATTGCCATCATTCAGGAAAAAATTGATAAGCATCCTGTTTTTGATGATTATTCTTATGGAGGAATTCCTGACATCAGAGTCATTGTTTTTGAAGGCTATCCAGTTATGAGTATGGTGAGACTGCCTACTAAATCCTCTGATGGAAGGGCCAATCTTCATCAAGGAGCAATTGGCGCAGGAATTGATCTCTCTACCGGGCATACCAATAATGCAGTTATTAGAAATCAAGTCATAGAAGTTCATCCAGATACTGGAAGTAAGCTTTCCAATCTACAACTTCCTTATTGGAGAGAAGTCTTGGAACTAGCTGCTCAATGCTATGACATGGTGGATTTAGGTTATCTTGGGGCAGATATCGTCCTGACTCAAGACAAGGGACCGATCATACTGGAGTTAAATGCCAGACCAGGTTTGGGTATTCAAATTGCAAATCTTGCAGGCCTTGTACCAAGGCTTGAAAAAATAAGAGCAGAAATTCCTAAAAATCTTTCTGCTAAAGAAAGAGTTGATTTCAGTATGAAAAACTTCTAAAGGCTTTCAATCAAAGAGAAAAATTCCGGAACAGTTTGAGTTAGCATCAACCTTCTTCTTAAGGTTTCACCGTTCTCCACGGTATTCACCATATACTTGGAAATGGCCTTACTCTGTTTTAAGAGGCCCCTCATAGAAACATTTTCATTCTCAAGTAGTGCCCGGTATTCATTAAAGAAGTTCTTCATTTTTTGAAATCGTTCCTGGTCGGTTTCTTTGAAGATGCCACGGCGATAATCCTGGGCCATCCAAGGTGATTTAAGAGCACCTCGCGCCACCATGACTCCGTGGCAGCCGGTCTCATTCAGCATTCTATCGATATCTTCTGTATTCCAGACATCACCGTTTCCGATAATGGGTACCTTTGAAATCTGTACGGCTTTTTTGATAAAGCTCCAGTCGGCCGGCTCCTTATACATTTGTTCTCGAGTTCTTCCATGGACAGTTATAAGTTCAACACCAACATCATTCAGAAGCCTAATTGTATCTTCAAAGAAGACAGAGTCACTGTAGCCGATCCTGATCTTGGCCGAAAGACGGCCCTTGAAATTATCCCTAATGGATTTCATGAGTGGGGCCAGGCTTTCGAGGTCTCTGAGGAGTGAAGAGCCGCCGCCATTTTTACAAACAGTCGGTGAGGGACACCCTAGATTTACATCCATCCAAGGGATATCGAGACTATCAACATCCTTAACCATTTCCACCGTGAAGGCGCGATGTGAAGTTAGAATTTGGTAAAGTGTTTTTTCTTTTACCCATCCAATCTCATAGAGATCACGCCCGATATGGCGAACAAGATGCTTTACCGGATAGCGACCCGCTGAAGGCACTCTTAAAAAATCACACGCGAGATAATCCCACTCTGGATAGAGCTTAAGAATTGTCTTGCGAAAAGTCTCATCGGTGATCCCTTCCATAGGAGCAAAAAAGAGGGCCCCATAGGGAATGGGAGGGAGTTCTATTTTCATATTCATGGTGACGCTGTGTGTACCAAACCAGAGCTAAGAAAGCAATGTCACCACTAGTTTTCTTGGAGTCGCCTCGTCCCTGAATTCACATAGATAAATTCCCTGCCAAGTACCTAAATTGAGCTTGCCGTTAGTGATAGGAATGCTAAGAGAGCTTCCCGCTAGGACTGCTTTTATATGAGCTGGCATATCATCAGGGCCTTCTAGTGTATGTTGATAAAAGGGCTGATTCTCAGGAGCAAGTTGATCAAAAGCTTTATCCATATCAAGCCTGACTGAGGGGTCTGCGTTTTCATTAACCGCCAGAGCAGCTGAGGTATGCTGAATGAAAATGTGCAGAAGACCCGATTGTGGCAACTCGGGCAAGAGCTTCTCAATCTCACGGGTAATGAGATGGAAGCCTTTGGGAAATTTGGGAAGAGTTATTAAATATTGATCCGCCATAAAATAAAAGGCCCCTATAGGGGCCTCTCGTGTTTAGAAATTATTCTGGTCCATTGTCTGGTTCAATTTGCGACTGCATGTAGTTCTGAATACCCAAGGCCTTGATAAGGTCCCTTTGAGTTTCAAGCCAGTCGATGTGATGTTCTTCAGATTTTAAAATCGATAAGAATAAATCGCGGGTAGCAAAGTCCTGCTCCTTTTCTGCCAATTGAATACACTGCTTTAAATTTGGAACAGCATCGTATTCAACTTCTAGATCTGCATCCACGATCTCCGTGACATTCTGACCCACTTTGATCTTGTTCAGTTTTTGAACGTTTGGAAGACCTTCTAAGAAGAGGATTCTTTTAATAAGAGCATCAGCATGTTTCATTTCATCGATGGAAGCTGCGTATTCTAATTTTCCAATTTTCTCTAGTCCCCAGTCCTGAAGCATACGGGCGTGAAGAAAGTATTGGTTAATGGCAGTAAGTTCTTTAGTTAAGACGGAATTTAATGCGTCGATTATTGCGGTTGAGCCTTTCATAAATCACCTCGAGCGAAAGCTAATATTGAAAGTGATTGTAGAAGAGGCGAAGGGATCTTGCAAAAGAGTTCAAGTGACCTAAGATTTGTTTGAACTATCCTTCATTTCGTAAGGGCTTCTAGCGTTTTGTTCCAGAAGTGTGGAAACAGCGTCTTCAACGCAAGTGCCACAGTCAGACCCAACCCCGAGGGCCTTGAGAATTTCTTTGGGATTATTAGAATTCCTAGAGGTAACGGCCTCTTGGATTTGTTTTTCGGTGATGCCTTTGCAGATACAAACGTACATATGATGCCTCACAAGTGAATTCAGTATACACATGTTCGGCATAACTAACAAATGTTTTAGATAATAATGCAAAGTTTGGACGGTGCAACGTATTTTTGAGGGGTTAACCCCTCTGCTTAAGGGTTTCAAAGAGTCGGAATATGCCCAAAGTTGACATGGACCAGCGGATTTCTTCCTTTTGCAGCATTTCATGGAGTTCCTGGAGAGTGAAGGCCTTGATAGCGAGGATGGTGTCTTCCCCATCGGGATTAGGAAGTTTGGAAGGTATAAGACCTTCGGCCAGATAAAAATATTGGGTATGATTGATGGTGCCTGATCCTTGTAGCATAAGAATCATTTCCATTTTTTTGGCCTTATAGCCAATCTCCTCCTGCATCTCTCTTTGAGCATTCTCTTCCGGAGAACCTTTCTCATACTCTAAAATGCCTGAGACAGGCTTTAGACGATAGGGAGGAGATTCATGAGGGCGCTTTTCTTCAATTAAAAGAATTTTACCATCATCAGTCATAGGGAAGATGATGACTCCATGAGGAACATAGGCCCGCTCCCAAACGGTTTCTCCAATTTTCTCCTCGGTCACACGTATGATGTTCCCTTTATAGACTTCGGTTTCCATATGCCTCCAAGATTTCTTTAATTTTATGACCCATTGAGGGTGTAATTTCATGGGCAGCATCTTCGATGAGTTGCCACTGACATACAATTCCCTTACTTCTTAAACCTTCTGCCTCTCGATGAGAGCTCTCGTGAGTTATGATGGTATCGAGCTTTCCATGAAGGCCTATGAGTGGAAATTTTAAGGTATGGGTAATGAGCTGAGAGCGAAACTCACAGCCAAGACCGATGACTAATTTGGTTTCAGGGATATCACTTCCTAATAGGGGAGCAAGATAGCCTCCTTGAGAAAATCCGATAATCGTTAGAGGAAGTTTATCGGGATTTTTTTGCTTCAAAAGCTCATTCAGCCAGCTGCGGGCCATGTCCTGATTCAGGTAATAGTTCCTCTCAAATTTATCATAGAAGTACCAGCTGTAGCCCATGACCATTCGATTCTCTTTCTGTCTAGGCAGAGGGAAGGGAGCGTTAGGAGCGATGATAAGGGCATCTTCCGGAAGGTAGGGAAGAAGTTTGCGGTAGATCCTACGACCTCTCTCGTTTAAACCATGAAGCAGAAGAATGACCTGTTGGGGATCCTTGGGAGAGCGAACCATGCCGTCCATGATGGCCAGGGCATGAAACTGCCATCTTTCTTCATTTTGTTCCTGTAATCTTTTCAAACTTGAGCACCTCATAAACAAAAGAATCTCAATTCAATATAAAATATCTCCACTAAGGAGTCTCTCATGAAGTTTAAGAAGTTTAGTATTCTCAGTAGTAAAAATCAGAGCGGCAGCGATATGGAAGAGGTTGAAGTTTTGTTTAATCTTGACCACATTATTTCGATTAAGCCCATTCGTATCTCAAGTCCTGATAAACTCTTGAATGGCTTCTGGATTCGAACTACTAATGGCAAGAAATACCGCGCTTCCCGCATCCCTCAGGAAATTCTCAGTGTCATAGGAGAGGAGTACCAAGGGCCAGTCAATATTGCTTTAGAAGCAGAAGATCAGCCTTTTCAGTAAATAATCCTCAAGAGCATCATCTCTTTCCCGAAAAGAAGGTAAGAGGTGATGTTATGATGAACTTAATCGAAAGATTCTTCAGTAAAGAAAAAAGCGACCGCTCACAAATCAGAAAAAACTTTTCAACATATTTTTTCTCTCTTCCTGAACATGAATGGATTGCGACATCACCTATCAGAGTTCATTTTGAAAAACTCATCTCAGTTTTACCATCAGGTCTTTTGTCATCTTTGATGACAAAATATCCTGTGACTTTTATTCGTAGCTTCGAGTTAAGTGGGAGAGGGGGGGCAGGAATGGTCCTGAACAACACCATTGTTGTCTTCCCCGAATTCCAACGACTCCTAGAATCAGACAAGGCCAGTGCTGTGGCCTACTTGGCCCATGAGCTGGCCTTTGTTCTTTATGAACTGGAAGAGGGTAAGACAGATACCTTGATGGCAGAAGTGGAAGCAGATAAATTTGTCTGCGATTTGGGACTTACCTTTGAATTGGAAGAGTTACTACTTCTACTGGATGAGACCATTGAGAAGAGGCTTCGTCTTACTTATCTCACCATCAATCATTTCACGAGTGGTAATAACTAAGAATTGCTGCAGACGTCAAAACTCGGAAATACTTTTTCATAAAATTTATATTGTATGGAATCAAATTCTATAGGGATAATAGTAAGCATTGTTATTACCCTCTTTTATTTGGAGAAAGAATGAAAAAGATTTTCGTTGTTATCGCTATTGCTCTTATGACTTCATCGGCATTTGCAGCTAAGTATGGTGCTGCTGGTTGCGGTCTTGGTTCTATGGTATTTGAAGGTGATCAGACTTGGTGGAAGCAAGTTCTAGGTGCTACTCTTAACGGTACTGGTTTCCAAACTGTAGCGATCACTCTTGGTACATCAAACTGTGATGCTCCTACTCCTGTAAAAATGGGTCAAGCTGAGGCGTATGTTGAAGCTAATAAAGTTGCTCTAGCTAACGATATCGCTCGTGGTAACGGCGAGACTATCATTGGTCTTTCTAAGGTTTATGGCTGCGAGAACAGTGCTGAATTCGGAAAAGCTTTGAAGTCTAACTATTCTTCAATCTTCGCTTCTCATGATGTTTCTGCTACTGAAATCACTCATAACATCAATACTGTTGCTGCAACTACTTGCAACACTCAGATCTAATTTCTATAATGGGACCTGCACTTAACAGCAGGTCCCATGCTTTTACTCCTTTCTCTTTTTTTCTCTGTATCTCTCTTTGCTTCAGATCTTGAAGAACTCGCTCATTCCCCAAAATGGTTAAGACTACTTCACTATAAAAAAACCTTTACGGGTAATTATCAGAGTCAGGCCGATGGCAAAGATTTTTTTCTCCATCCAAACGGGAAAGATGATCCTCTGGGAGAATTAAAGCATTCAATAGAACTTTTTTCTCAGAAAATGAATCCCGTCGATGGAGACCCGGCTTGTGAATTTCCCGCCCGCTTTAAATGGATAAATCACTCTCTAGGAAACCCCTGGAAAATCGATTTCTCCCGATGTGAGAAGTACGTTAGTTTCTTCTCAAAGCTCGCTGCGAGAAGGGCCAGCATCATCTTTTCTTCTTATTATCTGGGAAATCCTAACTCAGCCTTTGGTCACACCTTCATTCGTTTGAGTCGCTATGATAATCTTGAAGAGACCGAGATGCTGGATTATGGAATTAATTATGCCGCCGAAGCCAGGGCCAGTAATCCTTTTAGCTATGCTATAAAAGGACTCTTTGGTGGTTTTGTGGGAAGATTCGCTGCCATTCCTTACTACTATAAAATTCGAGAATATAGCGATGCTGAATTTAGAGATCTCTGGAGTTATGAGTTAAAGCTCGATATGAAGCAGGTGCTGGAGATGGTTGATCACGTTTGGGAGTTAGGAAAAACTCACTTCGATTATTTTTACTTTCATGAAAACTGCTCCTATCATCTTCTAAGTGTAATAGAAGCCGTGGCCCCTGAGCATGACTTAACCAGTAACTATACGGTCTTCACCATTCCCGCTGATACCATCAGGCTGCTTAAAGAGAAAAACCTCATATCTGAAGGCAAGAGAAGAGAGTCTACTTATTCAAGGCTTATGAGACGCTCCGACGGTCTGTCTCAGGAGTCACTCAACATGGCCAAGCATATTGCTTTTAATCCAAGTGAGGCCAATCTTGTTCTGAAAGAGCAGAAACCGGAGAAGTCTGCGAGTATTCTGGATGTGGCAATAGAGGCTTTTGATTATTATAATTCAAAGGAAATTCTTTCAGATAAAGATGAGGCCAAACAAAGAAAATTCGCTCTCCTTTCTGCCAGGGCACAAAATCCAGTTATCACCGAAGACCAGGAAACCGATAAACGCCTTAATGATTCACCGGCCCTCAGTCATGCTCCCACTAGAGTTAGCTATTCAGGAGGTTATGAGAAAAAGCATGGAAGTGAAATCCGTCTTGAATACCGGGCTTCCCTTCATGATCTTCTAGACCCGCTTCAAGGATCCCTTAAAGAGGGGGAGTTGGAGATGGCCAAGTTTGCCTTAATTTATAAGCAGAAAAAATATAGTAGAAGTCAGCTCATTGTGGAGAGTCTCTCAATTCTCAATTTAAAGAACTATCAGGAGCAGAATTTTTGGGCGTCTCCACTCTCTTGGGAAATTGAATTAGGTATGAAGCAAATAGAGAGAATGAACTGCTTTGATTGTCCTGCTCCACTATTTTCAGGCTCCTTTGGAAATAGCTTATTGCTGATGAATAAAAAGTTATTGCTTGCTCTTTTGTTCAATGGGGAGATTAATCTTCAGAATTATTTTGATCATGGTTATAGAGTAGGGATAGGTCCCAAGTTCGTGACTCGATTAAATTTATCTGAAAGGTGGATGATGGGTATGAGTGCTTTTCACCACACCAACACTTTTGAACTTAATAAGCTTCTAAGCAATCATGAGTTTCACAGTGAAGTAGAAGTAAGATACCACTTCGGTACTGATTTTTCTCTCTTCTCCAAATTTGGCATCTTTGAAATTGATTCTGACTGGAGAAATCGCTCAGAGTTAGGGCTAAGATACTTTTATTAAGGACAGGATTCATTATGAGTAGAAACGACTTCATTTCCCTCTCCGATGTTTATCCTGATATTAAGATTCAGGCCGATTATTCAACTGAAGAAAATTTCACCGGTCAGATTGTTCCAGGTTATAAGGCCATGAAGGCCATGCTGGCCAATGTGCCGGCCAAGGCGTTGAGTGAAGTTCAAAAAGATGCTAGGTCCCGAGGTCTCTGTCTCAAAATTTTTGATGGCTATCGCCCTGTGAAAGCAGTGAAGTTTTTTCTGGAATGGTCCAATCTTCCTGAAGAGAATCCTGAGCTAAAAGAGATTTATTATCCCAAGTACTCCAGAATCGAATTGTTTCAAAATGGCTTTCTTTCGGAGAAATCCAGCCATTCACGAGGATGCACGGTTGATTTAACTCTTATAGATGATGTCTTAGGAACAGAGCTAGATATGGGGAGTCGCTTTGATTACTTTGATTCTATCTCACATACCGATTCACCTCTAATAAGCACTCATCAGATGCAGAACAGGTTACTACTTAAGTCTTTAATGGAAGCTCATGGATTTAAGAACTATAGTAAGGAATGGTGGCATTATACCTACCGGCCGGAACCCTATCCGGATCAGACCTTTGACTTTGATATAGAATGATTAATCATTCCAATTGAATTCCTGACCAGTGTGAAGATCGCCAATCTCGCGCATAGACTCTCTCCAATAAACGAAGAGAAGGTAGGGGCTCATAACGAGAATGCTGAGTTTCAAGATAGTTTTCATCTTATCTCCTTATGCTCTTTTTATCTCATGGATCGCCAATGAGGTCAGATCATGATTAAGTTAAGATAGTTAGGATTAGGTTAAGAGGGGTAAATGAAGGTTTTTTTAATTCTGTCATTGTTCTTGTTGCAAGGGTGTTCTCATCTTTTTTATCAGCCCTCTGAGAGGCATTTCTACGACCCTGCTCAATTTAAGCTTTCCTATGAAGATGTTTGGTTCGACTCATTGGACGGAACTAAACTTCACGGATGGTTCTTTCCTGCTAACACTAATAAATCTAAGGGCACTATTATTCAGTTCCATGGGAATGCTCAGAATATTTCCACTCATTTCCTTAGCTTAGTTTGGTTAGTGAATGAAGGTTATAATCTCTTTACCTTTGATTATCGTGGTTATGGAAAATCCAAAGGAAATCCCACGCAGGCTGGGCTTTATCAGGATGCTCTGGCCGCTCTAAAGAAGGGAAAGGAATTTCATTCCACTCGGGGTCAGGGCCACTTCATCCTCTTCGGACAAAGCTTAGGGGGCATTGTTTCCTTAAGGGCTCTGCCTGACTTTAAGGAGAAAGATGAAGTCTCTCTCATAGTCCTAGATTCCACATTTGATTCTTATCAAGGCATTGCCTCTGATAAGCTTAGGAGTCGCTGGTTTTTATGGCCCTTTAGTCCACTGGCGTATCTCTTAATTTCAGATAGGTACGCCGCTAAGAATTTCCTAGAAAAAATCACTCTACCAACTCTGGTTATCGTAGGGGAGGGAGATGAAGTTATTCCGGCCAAATACGGTAAACAGATCTACCAAGAGATTCCAGCCCCGAAAAAATGGCTATGGGATATTCCCGCTGGCGGCCACATCGGTGTTTTCCACCATAATGCTGTTTCATATCGAAAAGACTTTCTGCAGTTACTTGATAAAATGAGTCCTGATTAAGTGTTTTTTGCCTAGGGAAGGAGGTTTTGTCAAGAAAGCCACCTGACCCTTATACTGATACGGAAGGTAACTTTTGTTTAGTAAGGCAAAGGAAAGTATTAATCCGATGAATCAAGTCAAAAAAATCAGCGATGAGACCCTAAAAAAAACTTATTCCACTTTTTCCAAACTGAATGGAGAACATCCTTTTAAGACTCAGGTTCCTGAAGGAAGAGTGGAGTATCAGGCCCGCTATAGAAAGGGGGGAAAGGTTGCTTTCTTCAATTTTGATGTCGCAAAAGAAATGGGTTTAATTCCTAAAGGACATCCAGAAGAATTGAATCCAGATTTGGAAAAAGAAATACTTCAAACTTTCAGTCTGACCATTATTAATGAATGGGATATTGAAAACAAGATCAAAATTCCCCAAGAGGATATTTATCCTCATACCTACATGGCAACTCGCTATTTGCAGCTTCAGCACCCTGATAAGACAGGTAAGACCTCCGGTGATGGACGCACCATTTGGAATGGAACGGTTAGAAATAACGGCATTACCTGGGATGTCTCTAGCTGTGGAACCGGTGGAACAAGGCTTTCACCAGCTTGTAACATCAATAAAAAGTTTTACCAAACGGGAGATCCTTCTATTTCTTATGGATGTGGTTTATCAGAGGTAGGAGAAGGACTTGAGACTTTATTTTTCTCTGAAGTCTTAGGAAAAAACGGCTTTAAAACTGAGCGTGTTCTGGCCATTATCGAGTTTGATAAAGGGATATCTATTAATGTTCGAGCAAATCCTAATCTCATGAGGCCCAGTCATTTCTTCAGTCATTTAAAGCAAGGAAATTATACTAGCCTCAAACAAGTCGCCGATTATTATATTCAACGACAAATCGATAATAAGGTTTGGGCACAGACCACATTCAAAACTGATAAAGAGAAGTACACCTATCTGGCAGCACAAGTTGCAAGAAGTTTTGCGGAAACGGCTGCCAAATTTGAGGATGAGTATATTTTCTGCTGGCTTGATTGGGATGGGGATAACATCCTCATGGATGGAGGCATCATCGATTATGGGTCTATCAGACAATTTGGACTTTTCCATGCTGAATACCGCTTTGATGATGTTCAACGCTTCTCTACCACAATATTGGAGCAGAGACAGAAGGCCCGCTATATTGTTCAATGTTTTGCTCAGATAGCTGACTTCCTCTCTACTAAGAAAAAGAAGTCATTGTCCCAGTTTAGGAAACATTCCGTAATTCAATTGTTCGATCAACACTTTCTGGATTGCAAACACAGAAATCTCTTACAGAAGATTGGCTTTAAGCGTGCCCATCAGGACTATCTTCTTAAAGAGCACCTTCCCTTAATCATCAAATTCAAAAAAGCTTTTAGTTATTTTGAACGAGCAAAATCAAAGCGAGGAGTCTATAAGGTAGCCGATGGTATTAATAGGGATGCTATCTTCTGCATGAGAGATATTCTAAGGGAGCTTCCTCAAATATATCTCAGTCGAGCAGAACTTCTTTCTCCGAAGGAATTTATAGAAATCTGTAAATCCTCCTATGCTAAAAGAAGTGACCTAAAAATCACTCCTGTTCGAATGAAGCAAATTAATCGCTATCAAACATATTATATGGCCCTGATGGATAAAGTCATTGCGACATATGGTCATAATAAAAGTCAGTTTCTTTTAGAAATTACCATGCGCTCGTCGGTCATCAATAAATATGATCGGGTAACAGGAGATTCTATCTCTTACATAGTTGAGAAGGTGCAAAAGCTTAGGCCAAAACTTAAGTCTGAAGAACTCTACCACCTTTCTCAGCACTTTTCGGATTATCAAACTCTAGATCCTGACCAGAAAAAGAAAAATGTTGAAGGTCATCCACGGCAGAAGAATATTATGCAGAATTTGTATTCCATTGTTCGAGAGTGCCGTGAGGGGCTATGAAGCTAGTTCTCTATAGCGGGGGCGATGAGAAAGATAATGTGCATCTTGATAAAGCCTTCATAGAACTCATCGGGAAGAAGAACCCGGTGGTCGCCTTTATTCCTTCGTCTTCATATCTCTCTGAGCAAGAATTTAAAACTTTTGTCAGGCACTATTCAAAGTTTCGAATTACGAGATTCATTCATTTTCCCATCGATGTTCCCTTCGATCGCATTCTCTTTCAGGAAGTAATGAGAAGTGATGCTATTCATATGGCAGGAGGGAATACTTTTTACTTTCTAAATAGTCTGAGAAAAGCAAAACTTCTTCCTGAATTAAAGAAATTTGTTGCTCGGGGGGGAGTGCTTACAGGACTTTCGGCCGGTGCGATTCTGATGACCGAAAATATCGATATGGCGGCTTATCCAGAATTCGATCGTGACGAAAATCAGGTGAACATCTCCAATTTGAGCTCTCTTAATCTTGTGGATTTTCTTTTTTTTCCCCATTTCAAAAACTCGGCCCGATATGACAAGGTCTTTAAAAGCTACACCAAGCTTCACCAGAAGGTGATCTATGCCTGTCCTGATGGTGCTGGTCTGGTCGTGAATGAAGAAGAGCTTCGCTTCATTGGACGCTGCTACGCTTTTTCAAATGGCCATAAATTCCCGATCAATTAATATCAGGAATCTCTACTTCGACTAATAATGGTAAGTGATCTGAGAGTTTTTTCCAGTGCTTATCCCTTAGAGCATTGGCGCTAATGGGAGTCATTCGGTGAACATAGACTCGATCCAGGGAAAGGATTGGATAGACCGATGGAAACGTCGCCGGATATTTTCCATGAAGTGACTTAAAGACTTCCGCTGCACCTAAAGATTTTTCTAGTCTGGGAGAGATCTTCTTATTCCAATCATTGAAGTCTCCAACTAAAATCCAAGGGAGCTTGTCTTCGGCCTGCATATGTTCAATAAGCACTCCGGCCTGATGATCTCTTCCCGTCTGGGTGAGATCCAGATGGGTATTGGCGAGAAGTAATTCTTGTCCTGTGCCAGGTATTTGAACCTTGGCCTTCAAGAGGCCACGATGCTCAAAGCGATTGGTTGAAATTTTATGATTTGACCAGTCTACAATCGGAAATTTACTGAGAATAGCATTACCGTGGTGACCTTCTGGATAGATGGCATTCTTTCCATAGGCAAAATGTGGCCATACCGTATCTGCTAGATATTCAAATTGAATCGCTGTTTCCCAGTCCGGGATTTTACATTTTTTATCATCATGATGCCCAAGGACTTCCTGGAGAAAAAGAATGTCTGCATTCATATCACGAAGGGCGTTTCTAATTCCATCTAGGATAAAGTCTCTATTTGTAATAGAGAAGCCTTTATGAATATTGTAAGAGAGGATGCGAATTTTCATATTAAAACCAATATTTAAAAATGAAGAAGAGCCTACAGAGAAAGCGATCCAGCAGTGGTCTTCTATTTAACTTTTCTTGTGAGATAGAGTTCTCTTCGCTTATAGACTTTAAGAACTCTTCTTCAATTAACTTTACATTCTTCTCGTCTTCAATAACCAGGTCAACCTCAAGATCATGCATAAAACTTCGATGATTGAGATTGGTTGATCCTATTGTGGTCCAATTATCGATAATATAGTTCTTAGCATGGAGCACAGTATCAGTATAATGATACACTTTCACGCCCTTATTCAAAAGGTAGCCGTAATAAAAATATTGTAATGTACGAAATAACTTTACGTCATTTTTATGGGCAATGAGAATCCGAACATCTACGCCACGCTTGGCCGCAGTACCAAGTGATCTGATAAGTTTTCTCTTAGGTATGAAATAGGGCGTTGTAAGCCAAATTTTCTGTTGGGATTTCTTAATCCTCTCTTGAAAGTCTTTTTGTTGAAAATGCCTCATGAAGACAGTGTGATTCAACCGTAAGGGGAACTTCTTCCAGCTTATTTTGGCCAAACTTTTGGTTTGTTTTTTATAGCGATAGTAATCTCTGAGCTTCCAGATTTTCTTGAAGTTCAGTACTGCAAATCGAACTTTATTCCCTGTGACTCTGACTCCCATATCCTTCCAGGGAAGATCGTGATGAAAACGGGTATGCACGGCCGTAACATTGTAGCTACCGGTGTAGAGAATGTTTCCATCGATGATAAAGATCTTTCGATGATTCCTCTTATTAAGTCTTATGACTCGCGTACTGAAAATCTGAAGCTTCCTCCAGGGAGTTAATTTACCATAATAGGGATGATAAAAGGGGAGAGGATTGTACATCTTAACGGTGATTCCCTTACGGGAGAAAACGGCATGTAGTTTACTAGAGAAGTCATGACTACCTACTCCGTCCACCACGATCTGAACTTTCACCCCACGCTCATGAGCAGCTATCAAGTGAGCTGCTAGCTTTCTGCCTAAGATGTCATCTCGATAAAGATATACCTCTACGGATATAAATTCTTTGGCCTCATCGATGTCTTTAAGTAATCGCTCAAAGAAGAGGTCACCACTGAAGAAGACTTCTTCCTGATCCCAAGTCGTTAACATAGTAGTCCTTCTCGGATAAAGCCTTGATAAGTAAAGTTGACAAGAGTAGGCAGTCTTTAAAAATAAGACTTAAGCTCAACTAAGTATTTACGATAAGTGTTTATAATTAAACTAGAAAGTAACAAAATGGCATTAAGCAAAGAAGTATTTTTAAACCTTGTGAGATCCGCTTCACTCTCAGGTGTAAGTGATATCCATCTTCGAACAGATGAGAAGCCTTGTTTTCGAATCAAAGGCGATTTGGTTCTAGTTAAAACCGATCCTCTTACCAATGATGACTTGAAGATGATCTGTGGGATCATGTTTAAAGACCGTGATGTACTGGAGAAGCTAGATACCTTGACTGAATTCGATGGCTCTTTCTCTCTGCCTAAAGTTTGCCGGGTTCGTTACAATCTTATGCGGTATCAAGGGAAACTCGGACTCATCTTGCGTCTGATTAGTGAAAGAGTTCCCACAACCGAAGATTTGAAATTACCAGCTGTTATCAATAAAATTGCCGACGCCAATGCCGGTTTGGTTCTGGTAACAGGAGCAACGGGATCCGGGAAAAGTTCTACTCTCGCGGCCATGATCAATCATATCAATAGAACTTCGGCAGTTCATATTCTAACTTTAGAAGATCCAGTTGAATTTATTCATACTCCAATCAAGGCGAGAATCACGCAGAGAGAGATCGGTCAAGATACTGCAGACTTCAGTTCCGCATTAAGGTCTGCTTTAAGACAAGATCCAGATATCATCTTAATCGGTGAGATGAGAGACGCAGAAACGGTTTCAATTGCCCTCAAAGCAGCTGAAACAGGACATCTCGTGTTTGGAACTGTTCATACCACCGATGCCCTTAGTACCATTGGACGAGTCATTTCGATGTTTCCTCCTGATGAGCAAAATGTCGTGAGAACCCGTATTGCCGATAATCTTCACGCCACCATTTCTCAAAGAATACTAAAAACAGCCGATGAAAAAGGAAGGGTCGTTGCTCAGGAGATTATGATAAATAATCCTGGTATTAGAGAAGCAATAATGGATCCTCAAAGAACCAAAGAGATTTATACCTATATTGAAAAAGGTAAAAACACCTCTGGGGCACAAAGCTTTGATCAACATCTCACTATACTCTTTAGAGAAGGTCTCATCGCCAAAGAAGAAGCCATCAGAAACGCAACTTCTCCGGAAGATTTTGAGCGGAATCTTATGTTTAGTGATTCCGGTAAAGATGACTAGTTGCGAGCCTTTATCCCTCTTGCTATGATGGGTTTCATCGAGGTCATTTATGAAGCTATCCTTTCGTCACTATTACTTTCGGTGGACTAAAAATCTATTTTTTTTAGTCCTGATTGTTCTCGCCATGATGTCTCTTGCTCGTGGAACCTTTGCTTTCATATTTGGGGATATTGCCAATCTCACAAATAATTTAAAAGTCGTAGGACAGGCCATGTTCCTGGGTATGAGATATGATCTTATGCCATTGGCCTATATAAATGTTGTTCCATTTCTACTTTTGAATTTAGCTTATTTTTTTCCTGGTAAGTTTACCATTAGATTTACTCGTTTTTTGATCGTGACGATTTTATGCTTGGGTTACTTTGGTCTCGGTTGGATTTATGTTTTTGATTATGGTTTCTATTCTTTTTTTCAAGATCATTTAAACGTACTCTTCTTCGGTTTTTTTGAAGATGATACTATTGCGCTAATTATTTCTATTTGGAAAAACTATAATGCTCCATTGTGGTTAGCTGTAATTCTCTTTCTTCATTTTGGATTCTATCGTTTTACAAAGTTTCTTTTCTCTCCCTTCGAATTTGACCTCAAGGTAAGAAGATTTGATTGGAAGATGCCCATCATATTCCTATTTGGTCTAGTCATAGTCGCCTTTGCAGGAAGAGGTAACTTTACCCGCTTACCTCTCTCCATTGAGGACGCTCATATTAGTTCAAATGAGTTTATCAACAAACTTTCCATAAATGGTGCCATCAGTTTAAACCGTGCACTTAAAATTCGTAAGACCTTTGGAAAGGGTGGCTATGATTATTTAAAACAGTATGGCTTTGTTGATTGGAAGGAGGCCTACCAATTGGCCTTTCAGAGAACTCCCCAAAATACTTCTCTGATTAAAGCATTAAAGCATAAAACGTCTTATAATTCTGCACTAGAGGAGAGACCGCCCCATGTCGTTTTAGTCGTGATGGAGAGTTTTGGTACTTATTGGAATTCCTTTGATGATAAAGACTTCAATATCTTGGGAGACCTTAAGGATCACTTTAAAGAAGACATTCTTTTTAAGAACTTTCTTCCTGCTGAAAATGGTACCATTGGGAGTGTTGTCTCCATTGCCACTTCTCAAGTCATCAGGCCGGGGGCAAGATTTCTATCAGAATCAGAGTTCATGAGAACTACTCTGAGTTCTAGCGGGCATTTGCCTTATAAAGAACAGGGCTATGACACACATTTTATGTATGGTGGAAAGCTCGGATGGAGAGATCTAGGAAAGTACCTTCAAGCTCAGAAATATGATCAACTCTGGGGAGCCGATGAGATCAAAGAAGCTATGCCTGAACTTAATAATATAAGTACTAAAGATCTTGGGAATGAATGGGGAATCTTTGATGAGTATCTTTACGCTTTTCTTGAAGAAAGACTTCGAACAGCGACTAGACCTCAATTTATTATGGTTCTCACTACATCCAACCATCCTCCTTTTGAAGTGCCTTCAACCTATGAGCATCAGAAGCTTGAACTCAGTGAGAAAATTAAAGAGAAGATCACTGCCAGCGAAGATATCGCTCATAAACGTTTCTCCGCACTTCAGTATGGAAATCAAAAAATGGCTGAGTTCTTAAACCGCATGAAGGCATCTTCTCTCAAGGACAAGGTCGTAGTTGCTCTTACTGGTGATCATAGTTACTGGATTGCTAGGGGAGTAGGATTAGAAGAAGAGTTCAAAAGGTATGCGGTACCTTTTTACATTTCAATTCCTGAAGAGCTAAAACCTGCGAAGTATGATCTCAATAGATTTGGATCGCATGAAGATATTTTTCCCACACTTTATCACCTGACTCTTTCTAATCAGGAATACCTAAAGCTTGGTGAGAACATGCTAGGAGAAGACTCCATTGCTACGAATAGTACTGGGTTAGTGGCAAATAAGCACGGAGCTTTTCATCATGACAAATATTGGAGATGGAAAGATCTTGGGGAGCAAATTCTGGAGCCCTCGGAAGAGACTAAGGAGTTGAAGGCCCTTAAGGTTTACCATAAGGCCCTCATTAGTATTACAGATCTTTATCTGAAGGAAGAAAAGAAGCATACGCAGTCTGCCGAAGATAGTGATCAGCGATAACGATTTTTGCCATCGCTTCAACTACAGGAACCACTCTTGGCAGAATACAGGGATCGTGACGACCTTCTTTGGCATTTTTTCCTACAGTGGAAGGGGCCTTAAAAGCTAGCTTTAAAAAAACATCTTCCCCATTCGAAATCCCGCCTTCAATGCCTCCAAAATTTGAACTATTCGTAGATGTCTCTGAGCCGGGTCTAGTTGCTAGATCAAAGCCCGCACCTAGGCTAAAGCCTACGCAAGCAGGAATGGATAACATCGCCTTGGCGAGGTCGGCCTTGAGCTTATCAAAGACAGGCTCACCTAAACCCGGATGAAGCGACTTGATGGAAAGATTAATGATTCCACCTGCCGATTCTCCTTGGGTCTTACATTCTTTTAAAAAAGAAATTACGTCATCTGAGGTTTTTTTATCCGGGATGTTAATTTCGCCACGAGGCACGCTATGATCTAAAGGCGGATGAGGTATTTTAAATTTTCCAACTTGCTCTATGTAAGCGTAGAAGCTTGCCTCGGATACAATTAGACCTGCGAAGTAGCCTGCAATAACTCTTGCTACAGTCTCTCTACCAGAGGCCCTACCACCTCCGCGATGATCACGAATTCCGTATTTAAGGATAGTCGTGCGATCAGCATGACCTGGACGGTAATTATCTTTTAAGGCCGAATAGTCCTGACTGCGCTGAGAAGTGTTTCTTACAATCACAGTGATAGGGGTTCCGAGGGTTTTATCTTCAAAAATGCCGGAGAGTATCTCTGGGAGGTCATCTTCTTTTCTTCCCGTATGAACAGCATGCTGACCCGGAGCTCTTCTTTTAAGTTCTTGCTTAAGATCATTCAGGTTAATCGCTATGCCGGCCGGCATGCCATCGATAACAACACCTAAGGCTTCTCCGTGTGATTCTCCAAAGGTTGTCATTCTGAACATCGAACCAAAACTATTGCCAGGCATGCTTAATCCTTTTTAAGAACTCGTCAGTAAACTTCTCAAGGGCATCAGGTGGTAGGGTGCAAATTTCTTCTGCCGTGATATACACATTGGACGAGAGGCCACAGGGATTGATGCTTTCCAATGCTCTTTTCATTTCTTGATCAATAAAAAGATTCAGGGCCATTCCGTGAAAGGTGGTGAGCTTCTCGATGGCTATACCCATGGAAGCGAGCTTTCGATTATCTTGCCAGAGTCCCAGAAGTTTCTTAGAGCGAGTTAATCCTTGGGCCCCCCAGTCATTTAGGACCTCTATCGCGAAATCGAATATTTCATCGGTCATGCGAGATAATGAAAGGCTGGAAGGATTTAACTTTAAAATAGGATAAAAAATGAACTGACCAGGATGATGAAAGGTCAGACCCCCTCCACGCTCAATTTGATGTAAGGGATAAGGAAGTTCTCCTTTGTTGGTTGGATTAAATTCCACCAACTCAAAGCTTTCACCCTTTCTTGGTTTTTGGAGACCTCTTCCATTGGTGAGAACACGAGGGTGATTACAACAAATAAGAATTCTCTTTCTAGGATTTGAATCTAAAAGCGTAAGCGCGTGTCTTTGAAAAGCATGGGCTCCTGAGTAGTCCCAGTTCCATTTTTTAACGATGGTGGTGCGCTCATCAAGTTCAAAGAAGTTGTTCTCTGATAATCCAAAGCTTCTTAAATCGGTTTCCGGTAGAATACTCATGGAGCTGGAGTGGCTTCCATGTAATCAAGAAAGTCACCGGCCTTATATGAACTTCTAACGAGTGGACCAGAGGCCACAAACTTAAAGCCCATTTTAAGCGACATTCTTTTCAGCTCTTCAAACTCATCTGGAGTGTAGAATCTCTCGACATTAAGATGCCGCTTACTAGGTTGAAGATATTGACCAAAAGTCACGATATCAACTCCCACTTCTCGGAGGTCTTCCAGGGTCTCCTGAATTTCCTTCCAGCTCTCACCTAGGCCCACCATGATAGAGGTCTTGGTCTGAATCTCGGGATAGTTCTCTTTATAAAATTTAAGACAGCTTAAGGTCTTCTCATAGCCCGCGCGAGGATCTCTCACCGGATGTGTGAGTCTTTTAACCGTTTCGATATTCTGAGCGATGACAAAAGGCTTGGCCTTGGCCAAGGTATGCATATGTTCTGGAACTCCAGCAAAGTCGGGAATAAGGACTTCCACCTTTGTATCGGGATGATCTTGATTCACTCGCTTGATAACAGCTGCAAAGTGACCAGCACCATAGTCTGGTAAATCATCTCGATCAACACTGGTAATAACGATATAGCGCAGGCTCATTAGGCCTACCATTTTAGAAGTATTATCGATCTCTTCAGGATTAAGAAAGCCCTTAGGATTTCCTGTCTTTACATGGCAGAATTTACAGGCCCTGGTACAGGTATCGCCCAATATCATCACTGTTGCAGTGCGAGCACTCCAACACTCTGAAATATTCGGGCATTTTGCTTCTTCGCAAACAGTGGAGAGACCCTTCTCTCGCATATTATTGCGAATGTCCTTAAAATCCTCTCCTTCAGGGAGACGAACTTTAAGCCACTCAGGTTTACGCTGGTATTTATCTTTATCAAAATATGTTACGGCCATGGGGCATACTTATCACATTCATAATGTTTTAGCCTAGAGGGCGTGGCCTATTGGGCAGCTTTTTTAGCAAACTTAAGTTATTGATTTCATTACTAGAGTGGAATGAGAAAGCACTCAGCGAGATTCACCTGAAGGAAAAGAGTACTTTCGGGCGTTAGGAGTGGAGAGTTTCTTCTTATTTTTACCTGAAAAGATTTATCACCTACTTCTACCGTAACTCTTTGTGAGAGTCCCTTTAAGTAGCTGTGCGTGACCTTGCCTTTGAGTCCACTGTCATTCAGGATGAAGGCATCTTCTGGTATCACGAGTATCCCTTCATCCTCAGCGAGAGTGCTGTGGGTATAAACTCCCCAGGGTGTCGTCCACTCTTTATCGATTTTCTTTATGGGAAGAAAGTTTTCATAACCCAGAAACTGCGCCACAAAAAGATTTCGAGGATGGTTGATGAGTTCATAAGGAGTGCTCATCTGTTCAAACTTTCCAAAGTTCAAGAGCCCCACAGTATCAGAAAACCTCAAGGCTTCTTCCAGATTATGAGTGACCCAGAGAACAGAGATTTCCTGCCTTCTTAGATAAGAAAATAAGGAATTTAATATATCTGTTCTGGTATGAGGATCTAAGTGAGCAAAGGGCTCGTCCAGCAGCATTAGCGATGGTCGGTTTATAAGCTCCCCGGCCAGGAGAACTTTTTGTCTTTGTCCGGCAGATAATTGATTTAGATTTTGTCTCAGCTGGAAAGTAAATTCGAAAATATCCGCGAGATCTCTAGCGAGTTGAATTTTTTTTTCATCTTCAACTTCTGGACTAATTTTTTGAATCAGAAACTTTTGAACATTGATGTCGGGAAGGTTTTCCTGCTCCGAAAATAAACGAATCTCTCCTTGAGTTGTGAGCTCGCCCTTATCAGCATTAATTTTTTTGGCAATGATATTTATTAAAGTGGTTTTCCCGCTTCCGTTTGGACCCATAACGGCCATAATCATGCCTTCGGCGATTTCCAGATTAACTCCATGAAGACCTGCGATGCCACGCCCGTCGAAAACTTTTTTGATATCAGTAAGCCGTATCATGCGTTTTTTCTCACTACTAATAAAAGTCCGATAAAGAGCAGAATAATTCCCATGATACGAGTAACTGAGACTTGATTAACGGGAATTCCCAAAAGACCATAGTGATCGATGAAGACCGACATTAGTAACTGGCCGGTCACAAATGCCGCGATCATGGTTGTTGCTCCCATTTTAGGAATGAGAAAAATAGATGACCCCACAAAGAGAGCTCCCAGAACTCCACCAATAAAAAAATGGGGAGGAGCGGAAGAGAGGCGTTTTAATTCAGTGATGGGAAGACCTTTTATGATAACCATAATGCCTAATGCCAGAGTACCTATGGAAAAGGAGATGAGGGCACCAAGATAGGGATGCCTCACTAAGCGAGTAAGCTCCGCATTGATGGAAGCCTGTATGGGCATCATGGAGCCGATGATAATGGCAATCAGTATGTAGACGAAGATCATGTTCGACCTCAGAGTGAATATATGGTTCAATTAAGAGTATAAAGACTCATCCTTTAAAGGACAATCAATGACTCTCACTCAATTAAATTATATTTTAGCAGTGGATAGATGCAGAAACTTCGCTCAAGCTGCCAAAGAATGCTTTGTTACCCAACCAACTTTAAGTATGCAAGTTCAAAAATTGGAGGATTATCTTCAAATCATTATCTTTGATAGAAGTAAATCTCCGGTGGTGCCCACACCAATGGGGCAAAAAGTTTTAGAGTATGCGGCCAAGGTCATGCAAGGAGCAAACGAGCTTGAAGAACTTGGAAAATCTCTGCGTGGAGAAATTTCAGGTGAATATATTCTAGGTGTCATCCCGACTATTGCTCCCTATGTGCTTCCGCTTTTTGTCCAGCAGTTTGTAGAAACTTACCCTAAGGTGGAGCTAAAGGTTTATGAACATCAGACTGATGACATAATCAAGCTTTTAAAAGAAGGAAAGATTGATGGAGCGATACTCGCGACTCCTCTTCTTGTAAAAGAAATTAAGGAGGAGCATTTATTTAACGAGCCTTTTAAAATTTTTCTTTCTCCCGGTCATGCCCTCCTTAAAAAGAAGACTATCGATGAAAAAGACCTGGATCTCAGAGAAGCTTGGCTTCTAAAAGAAGGACATTGCTTAAGAGCTCAGGCCCTTCAGCTTTGCCAGTTTAAAAAGGTAAATGAAGGCAGACAAATTTTCTTTGAGGCCGGAAGTCTCGAAACACTTATCAATCTCGTTAAATCATCCCATGGCTTTACGGTGCTTCCTTATCTCGCTTCTATAAATATGCCTGCTAAAGACCAGGAGCTTTTGAGAAACTTTAAGCAAAATATTCCAGTGAGAGAAATCAGCTTTGTTTCAGGTCCCATGTCCATGAAGCATTCTATTCAGAAAGCACTCATAGAAGTGATTTCAGCAAATATACCAAAAGAATTAAAAAGGACATCCTTGAAAACAGAAGTTCTGGGAATTCACTAAGCTTTGATTTTACTGGCCCTTGGTCTGAAGATATATGACTCAGCAGTATACCAGGCGAGGGCTATCCAAATTAGAATGAAGGCATTGAGTCTTTCTGTCTGAAGTGCCTCATTAAAAATCCACAGTCCACACATAAATTTGAAGCTGGGTGAAAGATACTGAAAGAATCCAAGTGTGCTAAAGGGAAGCCTCTTTGCTCCGTAGGCAAAAAGAATTAGTGGCAGGCAAGTGAGAATGCCCGAGAGCATGAGCACTAAAAACTTTCCTATCGGCAGCAGTGAATAGGCCGTAAGTGGTGAGGTCTCCTGAAAACCCCAGGCAATCATAACCGGAATTATAACGACGGAAGTTTCAAAAAAAAGACCTTCAAGAGAGCCCACCTGTACCATCTTTCGTATTAACCCATATAGAGCAAAGGTGATGGATAATATTAGGGCAATCCAAGGAATATGATAGAAGTCGGACTGAAGTGCAATGAGTCCAATGGCAATAGTAGCGAGTACGATCGATGGCCATTGAGTTCCGCGAATTTTTTCTTTAAAAATAATTCTACCCAAGAAAATAAGAATAAGAGGATTAAGAAAGTATCCCATGCTGGCTTCCAGCACTTTCCCGTGGTTTATGGCATAGATATACAAGAGCCAGTTGGATGAGATTAACCCAGCCGAAATGGTAAGAAGAATTCTTTTCCTTCGGTCATGCCAAATTTCCAAGAAGGTAGAGAGCTTTCCCTTTAGAGCTAGATAGATAAAAAGTGTGAGAAAGGACCAGGAAAGTCGGTAAGCAAAGAGGTCCCAGGACCCCACTTCAATAAAAAACTTCCAATAAATGGGAAGTAATCCCCATATTGTGAAAGAGGCCATGGCAGCAAAATGAGCTGGGGTTGGTTTCATAATTTTATCGGAGGTTGTATTTGGTCTTTATTAAGTATGCGATATAGATGGCGAGTAAGGAAGTTCCCACTCCGATAAAGCCCACCCAATTGTAATTTGTTAATTGCCCTGCTGCAGTTGAACCGATGATGAGTCCACCTAATTGTGAGGCGAGGCCAGCAGAAAATTGTCTAGCCGAGTTCTCTAGGCTCATAAAGGTTCCCCGCTCATGAGGTCTTACTACCGCTGAAACAAGGGTCATGGCTGGTATGAAGCGTCCAGAACCAATCATGGTAAAGAGTGCAGTGACCATGAGTGACAGCCATAGGGGTGAGGGAGGTAAATTAGTGAGAAAGAGTATGGGAAAGATGGAGAGGAAGGCCGTTACTCTAAAGACTTTGTAACTTCCTACGCGGTCACACATTTTGCCGATAAACCTAGCTGAAACGATAGTAAAGCTTCCTCCCACCAGATAGACAAAAGGAAGTTGAGCTTCCAAAAGTCCCACGTTTTGAACTAAGTATGGTGCGATAAAAGGCACGATCATGAATACGCCAAAGCCCAGAACACTTGTTAAGAGAAAGCTCTGAAGATAATTCCACTGCCTGAGGACACTTCCAAAGTTCCTAAGATTTTCTTTGAAGCCTTGTCTATGTTCTCTAACTTTTACAGAGGGAAGATAGATCAGAGAGGCAATCCAAAAGATACTACTGACTAAACAGATAAAATAAAAAGCTGCATGCCAATCAAAAGCATTAGCTATCCACAATCCTACTGGAACCCCAGCGACACTTGAGATGGAGAAAGCCGACATGACCACACCCATGGCCGCTCCTCGGCGCTGAAAGGGAATGAGATCAGAAACCAGAGAGAGAACACAAGCATTTAAAACTCCACCAAAGGCTCCTGCAATAATTCGAGCAGTCAGGAGGGCGGCAAAATTGGGAGCTATGGCACACATATAGGTACCGATGATAAAACCCGTGAAGTTAAAGAGCAGGAATTTTTTTCGATCAAAATGATCCGCATAAAGAGCGCCGAAGAATCCAACAATACCCGCGCTAAAGGTATAGGCAGCTACCAAAGTTGAGAACTCAGTCGGAGTAATATTAAAGACCCGCATAAACTGAGGGCCTAGAGGCATCATGATAACAAAATCAAGAATATGAGAAATTTGAATGGCCGCAAGGATGATAACGTAAATACGCTCTCGTTTGCGGGCCAGGGTTAATTCTTCGGGAGTATTTTCCATTTAGGCGTCTTTTAATCCTACAACATCAGACATCTTGGAACTGTTATCGTCTAGAGTCTCTAAAGTTGCTACCGTACTAACACAATGATCAATCATGGAGACAGCCGCTGGATGATGATTTCCAGAATTCTTTACTCCTCCAAAGGGAAGTCTGGAAGTTGCACCTACTGTAGAACGATTAAGATTAATAAGACCAGCATCGATATCACGCAAGCATAATTTATAAATATCGCTATCACGAGTGAAGATAGATGCGGCCAGACCATATTGAGTTGAGTTTGCAATTTGAATGGCTTCTTCAATATCATCATAAGGAACAAAAAAGCAGTTTGGTCCAAAAATTTCTTCCTGGATAAATTTCCCTTGAAGGTCGGGCTTTTTGGCATAGTGAATAGAAGGGGAGACATAATAGCCTTCAAAGCCCACGTCTAACTTTCTCGGAGCAATGATTTCTTCAGCTCCTTCCTGCTTGCCATAGCCACAGAATTCGAAATAAAGCTTTTCAGCTTGCTCATCAATTAGAGGACCCATGAAGGCTTCCGGATTTGACCTTGTAGGATGACCGACACGAATGCGTTCAGTCACGGCCTTAAATTCACTGATAAACTGCTGCTCAATCTTTCTATGAACAAGGATCATAGAAGTTGAAGTGCAGCGCTGACCGGTCGTGAGAAATGCCGAGCGAAGGAGTTCAGGAAGAGCGTGAGAAATATTTGTATCATGATGAAGAATCGTGGAATTTTTACCACCCAATTCCAGGGCCACCAGCTTGCCAATATCTTTATAGGTATTTTCTAATATTTTAAGACCCACGGCTTTGGAGCCAGTGAAGAAGACTCCCTTAATTCTCTTATCATTAGTGATTCGAGAAGCCGTGATGCCCGTTCCATTGATGAAGTTCACAACTCCTGCAGGGAAGCCAGCTTCATGAAAGCATTCCATCATGAGTTGAGCGGAATAGATGGTTTTCTCAGAGGGCTTGAAAATGACTGAGTTACCAGCAAGAAGGGCTGCCAGAATTTGACCATTAGCAAGATGGCAAGGGAAGTTAAAGGGACCAATCACAAAGGATGGGCCAAGCGGCTTATAGACCACGTGCCCATCTATCTTAGGCATGACCTCTTTGATGGTCTCTTGCTTAATTCTGTCATAGGAGTCAGCGATGGTTACGGAGACCTTGGCATCAAGCGCTGCCGCTTCGGTCTTAGCTTCCCAAAGTGGTTTACCTACCTCCAGGGCCAGGGCCATGGCGATTTCATCTTTGCGAGCACGAACTACGTCTTGATATTTTTTAAGATAGCTGATGCGCTCGCCAAAGGAGAGTTTTCGCCAGCTTTCAAATCCCTTTTGGGCAGAGTTTATAACTTCATCGATATGAGCATGATATATCCCAGCTTCCCATAGTGTAACGGAGAGATCGGCTGGACATTTTTTTAGAATTTTCTCTTGGGCCCCTGAGAGATCGATTAAGCCGTTAGGATGAGAGAATTGACCGTTAAAGTAGTCACCTTTAAGTTTCATTTGCATAATAAGATCCTTGTCAGAGAATTGGCCTATCATACTCTTTTTCTTTCGATTCTCCCACTATAATACGGAGAGTTATCTTTATCTCCTTCTTACACTTTTTCCCGGGATCTGATAAGATGATAGGAATTTCAAGGAGAATCTCATGGTCAAAACTTTACCAGCTTTGTTGGATAAAATGTGGAGCGATTATATTGCTATAAACCCTTTGGCCCAGAAGATCTTTGATCTTCTAAGCGGGGAAGGGGAAAAAGTCCTTAATGATCACATTGCTCTTCGAACGTTTAATCATCCTCGCGTAGGAATCGATGTCCTGGCCAAGCCCTTTTTAGAGTCTGGTTATGAGTACAAGGGCGACTATCATTTCACTGAGAAAAAGCTCTATGCCAAACACTATGAGCATACAGATCACTCCAAACCTAAGATCTTTATTTCAGAACTCAAACTAGAGGAGTTTTCTCCCAATCTACGCTCCACCATTGAGAATCTGATTAAGCAGATCCCAGCAGGTGCAGAAGCAGCTTTTGACTTCGTTTCAGGAGGGCGTCCCTGGAAGATCGCTACCAAAACCTATCACGAACTAATGAAAGAAAGTGATTATGCCGCCTGGGTGGCAGCCTTTGGCTATCGCCCGAATCATTTTACCGTCTTTATTAATGAGCTTAGGAAGTATTCCGATATTAAAGTGCTAAATGAATTTCTAAAGAGCAAGGGCTTTAAGCTCAATAGTAGTGGGGGAGAGATCAAGGGCTCTCAAGAAGTTCTGTTGGAGCAGTCTTCGACCCTCGCGAATAATGTCGAGGTTAAGTTTGAAGATGGGACTCTCAATATTCCGGCTTGCTATTATGAATTTGCCAAGAGATATCCGACTAAGGAAGGAAAGCTTTATCAAGGTTTTGTAGCAGCTTCAGCGGATAAAATATTCGAGAGTACGAAAGTAGGACAGTAGGCTTAGTCTTTTTTGCCTTCTTCAAATTTCTTATGATCTTCTTCCAGCATAGCTGCGAATTCGATGAGAACAAATTCATCACTTAATTCATCTTCTTTTACCTTCTGGGTGCAACCTGATAGCAGGATTGCACTCAGAATTATTTTCATAATCATGACTTCATTCTGCCTTTAAGCTCATTAAGGAGCGGGGCCACATCCTGCAAGAAATCTTTTTCTCGAAGTCGCAAATCATCCGACTCGGGAGAGAGGTCTTTTAATTGCTGTTTGATTTTTTTTAAGGGGCCTGCGATGCGATGAGAGACAATAAAGCCTACACCTAGGAGTAGCAAGAAATTGAATATGACTAAGCCTAAGAAAAGAGTATCCATATCGGACTTCTGATTTTCCAGAAATTTATAGAAGATATGATCATCGGGAATTCCCACCTTTAGTCCCTTAGTTTTAAATTTCCAAAAGAAGAGATAAGTCGTGGTGTAAAAAGAAGCTGAGGAAATAAAGAAGAGCCCTAAAAAATAAGAGAGAAGCTTAAACTGAAACCTGGCATCCAGGATGATATTTTTATAAGACCTGTCATGAGAAGTCATGTTTACCTTTTTTTCGGTGTTGCTGCTTTCTTCTTCTTTTCGACCTTTGGCTTGAAGGAAACAAAACGAATCTTATCTCCTAGCCTTAGTTTTAGTCCTGCTGCAGTTACTCCGGAAATTTTATAGCCTCCGGACTTGAGAGCAACCACTCCACCTAAGGCAGACCGGAAAACTTCTGCTTGAGTAGAGATGATGAAGATTTCTGACTTAAAAGGCTTATCAGAGATTTCCACAATCTCGCCAACGGTACTTTCTTTAATGGCACGAATATTATCGACCTCAGCTATAAGTACCGGGCCAGGTTCAAAGATTCCCACTAATCCCGAAAATCTAAAGCCTTCTTGTTCTAAAATCCTCTTGGCGGGCTCAGTGTTAGGATGAACCTTACCAATAACAAACTGAGCATCCTGAGGAAGGAGATTGGTAATGATGGGATACTTCGGCATTAACTCTTCGATGAAGCGCTTGTTTTTCACATAGAGATAATCTGCAGTTGGAAAGTCAATCTTAAAGAAGTTTTTACCTACTGCATCCCAGAAGGGAGAGTGACCAGAATCATTTACCATTCCCCGCATTTCAGCGATGACCTGTTCTTCAAAAAACTTTCTATTTTCGGCCATGAAAAGAAACCTTGAGAGCGAAAGAAAACGTCCATTCTGAGAATTTCTAAAATCTGGATGGAGATAAAGTGAGCAGATTTCGGCAGGGCCATTATGAATAAAATGAAAATGCATGGAAGTGACATCATTCTTCACATGAATGGACTTTGATTCATGATGAGTCTTCTCTATTCGATAGAAGTAGTAAGGTTCAAAGCCTCCAATTTTAGAGATAATGGCGCAAACTCCGACTATTCTTCCAGTGAAGAGCTCTTCCATGACAAAGAGATAATCTTCTCCACCAGGACCATCTTCACGGTGAAGAAAGCTTCTCTCGGACATTCGAATCCGTTTCTTTAAAACCTCGGGATCTTTAGGTAATGAAGTAAGACCATGCCCGGATTTCTCCAGGAGCTCCATAAGACCATCAAGATCCTTCTGTTCAATGGGACGGATGATAAACATTCATTATTCCATTTCGTTTAATGTTTTCTCAATAACGGCACAAACTTCATCAATATGCTTTTCTTCTACTGCCATGACGGGCATGAGAAATCTCACTCTAGCCGTTGGATGACCACTCGCCATAAATGAGAGCACACCATTCTCAAAAAGCTTAATAGTGAAGGCCTTGGTCTTTGGTTCATCTCCGCCAAAAGTTGTCATTGCAACCATAGCACCAATTCCAAAAGGTCCTGAGAGCTTGCCTGGATTTTTCTTGGCAATCTTCTCGAGATTACTCTTGAAGCGGTCGTGAAGCTTATTGATCTTGCCTTCCTTACCTAAATAGCCACCAGTTACAATTTCATTGATAACATAATGAGCTGCCGAGATCTGGCTAGCTGAACCTGTGAAGGTCTGTGACATGAGTCCTGGCTTAGGTTTATGATCATCTTTAAAGAGTGTGGCGCATACCTGAGAGTTTTTTCCGACGGTCACGACATCAACTAGTTTATCCAGTTTAAAATATTGGAAAGCGAAGAGCTCTTGAGTGCGGGCAAAAGTTTGAACTTCATCCACCATGACGGAAATATTATTATCCTTACATACCTGAATCAGAGCTTCAAAGTATTCAGTATTACCAACCCATGAACCATTTTCGCCTTGAATGAGCTCCATGATGAATCCCGCGTATTGGCCAGGATAGCGTGTAAGCATTTTTTTCATAGCATATACGGCGCGATCTATGGATCCCTTGTGATCATCGGCAGAATAGAAAGGGATGTAATCAACATCGATGGTCTTTGGAAGACCAGCACGATAAGCGGCTTTATCAGTAACCCAGGCCATGCCTAAAGTACGACCAGCAAAACATTTCTCGAAAGCGAAAAAGCGGGAAGCCGGAGATCGCTTCTGGAAGATAATCTTAAAAGCATTCTCATTGGCCATCGCCCCTGAAGTGGAAAGGAAGACATTCTTCATTTCTCCACCATACTTACAGGCCTGATGAGAAAAGATTTCCAAAAGTTTTGCAGTATCTACGTTCTGCTGAAGGTGACCATTCATGACCGTGTTTGAGATGGCCCCATTGATTTGCGCATCGATCACTCCATGGTGAGAGTGGCCCATATAATGAACGCCGATACCAGTAATGAAGTCATACTTCACGGACCCATCTGCGAGCTCCACAAAGGGTCCATTACCTATACCAGTTCCCAGATAATTATAAAAAAGGGCCCCACCACGAAAGTCGGCAACTTTTTTTAAGAGGCTATCGTATGATTCTTTGAGAGCAGGGTTAGCTGGCCTGATGCTAGTTAGACTGGCCTGATGTTCAGTTAGTGCTTCTTTGATCAGTTCTTTTGCTTTCGCTAAACGCGAATCATTATAAAAGCCTTCGGCCACAGTCTTTGACATACGCCCTCCAAAAAATAAAAGATAATGAGTTTTCGGCAGTTTAAGATGAAGTCTTGAAGTTTATCAAGGAAAAGCTCAGGCTTTAATGTTGATCTTTTTAGTATGTCAATTTCGCTGAATACTGACCGATAAAGTAGTGATGAAAACTTTCTTCTTAATCTTCCTCATGTCGGTCACTGCAGGCCATGCTTCATCGGGTGTAGTGGGTGAGGTGAATTCAGTTAAAGACTGCTCTCCTAAGGAAGTCATGGTGTGGTTATCCCTGGATAAGGATGACTATAAGGAGCGTCTTCTCCTTATGCATACGTTGGTACCCGTGGGTGGGAAGTTTCAGTTCTATCTTAAGCCAGGCCATTATCAACTGCGGGCCTCAGATGAGCAGGGCTGCTCATTCTATCAAAAGATCAAGGTGCAAGAGACTCTCGAATCCATTCATATCAGGATGGTGAAGAAATGAGATTTCTTCTTTATCTGGGGATATTTCTTTATCTTCCTTATTTATGGGCAAGTGTAAATTGTGGACCCAATCTA
>DFXX01000019.1 GCA_002381765.1 Bacteriovoracaceae bacterium UBA4097
CAATACTCAGGCTTAAATATCATTTCCCTCTCTTGGAATTCCCCATCAAGTAGGATAAAAACCACTATTCACAAAGGAGCTAAGAAATGAAAGTCGACAATTGGATGATTGAGGAATCTTTCCGTAATACTTTTGCCATGGGATTTAAGGTGAAGAAAGTTCTTCATTCTGAACAGTCTCAGTTTCAAAAGATCGACGTGGTTGAGACCGCCTCCGTTGGTAAACTTTTGCTCCTGGATGGAAAAACCATGGTCTCTGATAAGGATGAGTTCGTTTATCACGAAGTGGTCTCTCACATTCCTTATATGGTGTCTCGCAACTGTAAAAAAGTCCTCATTATCGGTGGCGGTGATGGAGGTGTGGTAAGAGAATTCGTAAAACACGCAGATATCGAAAGAATCGATTTGGTTGAGATCGATGAGCGCGTAATTGAAGTTTCAAAGATTTATTTCCCTGACTGCACTTCCGGTCTTTCTGATAAGCGAGTCAGAGTTCTGCCTGAAGACGGCTTTGCCTTCATCAAGCGCGCTAAAAAAGAATATGACATCATCGTAGTTGATTCTACCGATCCAGTAGACTTTGCTTCTGGTCTCTTTACCGACGAATTCTATACAGATGTTTATAATGCCCTAACCGATGACGGAATTATGATGAACCAAACCGAGAATCCATTTCTGGATGAATGGGGTATTAAGGGCATCTACAACAATATGAGAAAAGTATTTCCTATTGTAAATTCCTTTACGGCACCTATGCTTATCTATCCGGGAGTATTCTGGACCTTTGGCTTTTCTTCTAAAAAGTATCGTCCAACCGATATCAATCCGGAAAAGATGCTGGCCATGAATAAGCTTCAGAGAGATCTCAAGTGGTACAATATGGACTGGCATAAAGGTGCATTTGCTATTTCTAATTTTCATAAGACCATGATTGGTCAGGAGTAAGAATGAAAGAACCTCGTCTTATTAAAGAAGTTGAGGGCCTGGAACATGCTAAGGCCTTTATCGGAACAGATTTTGCTTCGGCCATTTACTCCGATACAACTCACATCCTGGGATTCTGCTTTGATGGAACCACTAGTTTTCGCCCGGGAGCGCGTTTTGCACCAGGTGCACTTCGTGAAGCTTCCTATGGTCTAGAGGACTATTCGCCTTATCTCGATAAGGATACCCAGGATTATAATATAATAACCATGGGGGATCTCCCTATCTATCCGTCTAAGTGGCACATCACTAATGACTTTTTTATGGATATGGTAAAAGATCTGGATCTTAAAAAAGATAATATCAAGTTTCTTACTATTGGTGGGGAGCACTCCATTTCTTACGGTCCCATCGTCAAGCATCTTGAGAGCTACCCGGATCTAGTTCTTCTTCACCTGGACGCCCATACGGATTTGCGGGATGGCTATCTTGAAGAGAAGTATTCCCATGCCTCAATTATTCGTAGAGTCCTAGATCACTTCACTCCTAAGAACAGGCTTATTCAATACGGAATCCGCTCAGGCCCTCGCGAGGAATTTGAATGGATGAAAGAACATAAGACACTAGCGACCTCTCTGAAGGAGTGTTGTGATTGGTTGGAAGCGATTCCAGACGAGAGACCAATCTATCTTACCCTTGATTTTGATTTTTTCGATCCTGCTTACTTCCCAGGAACAGGAACACCAGAGGCCGGAGGCGAAGATTTTCATGGTTTCATGAGAATACTAAAGATCTTAAACAAGAAGAACTTCGTGGGGGCAGATGTAGTGGAGCTTGCTCCTATGCTAGACCCAACCAATAACTCATCTTGTTTTGCGTCTAAGGTCACCCGAGAAATCATTCTCGCCATGAACTAATTTTTGTCAGGGCCTTCGGGCCCTGTTCTTATTCCATGTGCTTCTTAGCAAGATAGGGATGAACGATAACTGAGACTGCGATGATTCCAATTTCATAGAGAATCATCATAGGCACCCAAACACACATCATACTTAAAGGATCCGGAGGAGTCAGTATTGCTGATAAAGCAGCAAAGATAACTGCGATGTATCGTCGCCATGATCTCAGGGAATACTTTGTCACCATTCCCATAAAGCCCAAAATGACCATGATATTCGGTAACTGAAAGAGTATTCCCAAAAACACCAAGACCTTTGAGGCCAAAAGCAGATAATCCTGAAGACTCAGCATTGCCTCTACATTTTGAACCCCATAACTCATCAGTGTAGAAAAAGTGAAGGGAAAGATCACAAAGTAGCCAAAGGCGACTCCTGCTAAGAAAAGAAAGAATCCCACCAGGATGAAGGGCCTGATGATCTTGGCCTCTTCATCATAAAGGCCTGGTCTGATAAAGAGCCAAAGTTCTCTGAACCAGAAAGGACTCGCTAAGAAAACACAGGACCAGAAGGCAATTTGAAGCTCAGCAATAACTTTATCCAAGAGACCTGTAAAGACCACCTTACCTTGAGATCCTATGGCATCTCTAAGGGGAATAAGCAGAAGTTCTGAGATTTGAGAGGAAAAGCCGTAGCAAATTGAAAAAGAAACCACCAGAATGATCAGAACTCTAATGATTCTAAGACGCAACTCTTCCAAATGTTCCATAATTGTCATTTCTTTCATCGTTTCATCATATCTAGCGAAGTATTTTCTGTCTTATTTTTTCTCCTTTTCGGGTTAGAATGATCTTATGAAATGTATGGTCATAATCCTTATTCTTTTCTCTTTTCAGTCCTGGGCCAAGTCACCTGAGCTATTAAAATGCCTGGGGGCCGAAGAAAAGCGCCTTCATTTGGAGAAGAACACTGGTCCTATTTATGATTTGAATCAGCGCCTGATCGCGGAAATGGTTCAGATTCCTGATGCCATCATCGATGCTAATGCCTTTAAAAAAATCTGCTCACCAGATGGATCAGAGAGTTTAAAACTCCTGCAATTAACTATTACTCAAGGAAAGTCATTGTTCAAAATCCCTTCAAATGTTGTTGGGATGCAAAGGCAAATTGCTCAGGGGATGATCGATGATTATGTCGAGACCAGTAAGGAAATCCTGCTGAATTTGATAACGCAAATTCAGGTCTTATCCCCTACTCCTCACTGCCTGGAAGAGGAAATTCCTCTCTTAAAGAATTTCTTTTACGAGATTAAGCATCTTCAGGAAGAAGTGGATATTGCCCAGATCTTTCGGGGACGAGATACCAAGATATTTGATGAATTAAAAAACTACCCTAAGTACTTTCAGCGCTGCTTGGCCCGTCTTAAAAAGAAGCCTAAATCTGGATCGACTTCCGTCCCTAAATAGGCCTGAATGAGTTTGGAAGTTTCTTCTTCCTCTCGCTGAGATGCACTCTTTTGATAAGAAATAATAACGGCCTTATCTTTAAAACTCTCTACCTCAAGCTTCCAGTCGCTTAATCGGGTAAATGCCGAAAGCTTCTCTTCCACTAGTAGAACCCAATCAGCTAGCGGACGATCTTTGTAATGGCGGACCCTCTTCTGAACGGCCTCAGAGTCCTTAATCCATTTTTCTAGTTGTGGCTTACAGCTTCTGCATCCCATCCCAGCTTTATTCTTCAAGCTATGATCGGCCCTAAGATCAGCTTCTCTTATACCAAAGCAGCGGCAAATCAGAGGACTTGTATCTTTATAAAGATATTCTCGGCCTTGATATCTATCAAGTGAAGCTTTTAGAAGTTCCAGAGGAGTAAAAAAAATGTCCTGAGATTTTTCTGTCCAAAGATCCCAGAATTCCTGATCTTTCTGAAAGACTTTCTCCCAAGTTTTAAGAGTAAGCTCTCCCGCGGCCTGAGCATTTTTCCCCTGCAGAAGATAGCATAATGAAGAGAGCCATATATCTCGATCCCCCTCATAAGCGGCTGCCTCAATCACATCTTTGGGTCCAAATATAAGGGAGAGGGCATGCTTTGAAGAATTATGAGTAATCCGAACCGAAGGATTCTCCAGTTTACGATTATAAGCATCTTCAGAAAGGCAATTTCTAAGGCTGATCATCTTCTGGAGTCCATTCCTCTGGTGAGAACTGAGTGAGAATTTCATATCCTTCCTCAGTAATAAGAATGGTATGTTCAAATTGAGCTGACCATGACTTATCTTTAGTCACTACCGTCCAGTCATCATCTAGAACTTTACAATGTCGTTTTCCAAGATTGATCATGGGTTCAATAGTAAAGGTCATTCCAGGCCGCATTTCTACTCCGGTCCCTTTATTTCCCACATGAACAATTTGAGGATCTTCGTGGAACTTTCGCCCAATGCCATGGCCACAGTACTCGTGAACCACAGAGTATCCATGAGAGTGAGCTAGCTCCTCGATAACGGCACCGATATCCCCTACTCTTGCACCTGGGCGACAAACTGAAATTCCCGCCATCATGCACTCATGAGTGACTTCCACCAACTTTTTCACCTCTGGCTTCACGTTTCCAATGAGAAAAGTGGCATTAGTATCTCCATGAAACCCCTTCCAAATGTTGGTGACATCCAGATTTAAGATATCTCCATCACGCAGGATATCCTTCTCTGAAGGAATGCCATGACAGATGACTTCATTTTTTGAGGTACAAAGGGATTTGGGAAAACCGTGGTAACCAAGAGTTGCAGGTATTGCGCCGCGATTAATAGTATAGGTATGACACAATTTATTAATATCTTCGGTACTCATGCCAATCTTGAGATTCTTTCCTAGATAGTGAAGAGTCTTAGCTGCTAGCTTACAAGACTCACGCATGATTTGAATTTCTCTATCTGATTTTATGGTTATCATGCTTCCCTTATACACTTTTAACCCGATTTAAGCTAGTTTGAAGGAATGAAAAGCTTGCAAGTTATTAGAGTGAATATATCCCCTTATCAACGGGCCGATTTTATCGCCCAGGAAAAGTCCGCTCTGGAAAAGCTTCCCGGTATTGATTATCGTAGTTTAGAAGATTTTAATTCTGATCAAGAGCTGGTTCTCATAACCAATACCCACACGCGCCTTGCGAAACTCCCCAAGGAGCTTCTTAGCAGGACTCGCCTCATCCTTCACCCTAACTCCGGCTATGATCACTTCGCGGAAGATAGATCACTGTGGGAAGGTATTACTACCGTCATTGGCCATGAAATCCGGGCACAAGCGGTAGCTGAGTATAGCCTGGGGTGCTTGTTTCAAGGCATGCTTGAGCTGCCTCAACACCTTATCTGGGATAAGAATCGAAATTGGGAGCGCCCTCTTTTGAAAGATCAGAAGGTTCTGGTCTTTGGTTATGGCCATATTGGAAAAAAAGTTGCCGATACCCTGGCAACACTTGGCATGAAGGTCACGGTTATTGATCCCTATATCTCACAATGCCCTCATAATTTAGTCCAAGTGTGGTCACGAGATTTAGTCAAGGAGGCACGGGCCGTTTTGGTGTGCTCAAGTTTAAATAGCACCTCTCGCAAGCTCTTCAATAAAGATTTCTTCAATGAGCTAAGTCCTGAAGCACTCTTTATCAATGGTGCCCGAGGCCCCTTAGTGGATGAGGCTGCTTTGAAAGTATTTCTCTTAAATAATCCCCGAGCTTATGCTTTCCTGGACGTCTTTGAAGAAGAGCCTTTTCAGGAAGAGTGGGTTAATTTCCCGCAAGTCTGGAAGACCAGCCATATTGCTGGGGTTCATAAGGATCTCGACCAAGGCATCATCGATTTTGAATATAAAGTCCTTCAGGATTATCTCTCGCTAGATACCAAGAATTTTAATCAAAAGTATCAGCACGAGCTCTTACAAATGAAATGGAAACAAGGAGAATTGATTTGAAGTTTTTCTCACAACTCATGACTCTGCCTGGAAATGGCGTCTATACGGTTCATACTGCCAAAGAAAAAAAAGAGAAACTTTTTAAGTCTTATTACGGTACGACTAAAACGGAGAATGCTAGAACGAAATGGCTTAAAAGCCTGGAGAAATTAAAAACCGACAGACCCTGGCTTATTGGTATCCCTTCCGACTCAGGAGGTGGAATTCAAAGAGGAGCAAATTGGGGACCATTATTTGTTCGTCAGGAAATCTTAGCTGAAAGAAATGAATTCTTTGATTTAGGTGATGTGAGAGTCATTCCTCATCTTCTTCACGATAAATATCTAAATAACGAGACCATTAAGCTTTGCCAGAAATCTCTTTATGGAAAGACCAGCAAGCTTCCAGTATCCCCTCTGAGCATTACCGATAAGGTCCTGTCTGACATTTATAGGAAGTATCCCGATGCTAGAATTCTAGGAATTGGTGGAGATCACTCCATCAGTTACCCACTGGTCAAAACCTGGCTTGCAAGCAGAAAAAATTTAAGTAAGGCAGCTGTGTTGCACTTTGATGCTCACACCGATCTGATGGACAGAAGGCTCGGAATCGATTTTTGTTTTGGCACCTGGACCTATCATATCCTCCATGACTTAGAGACCACAGACCACATCATTCAAGTCGGGATCCGCTCAAGTGGTAAGGATAAGAAGCATTGGAAGGAGACCTTGGGTGTTGAGCAAATTTGGGCAAAAGATGTTCACAAGCTGGGAGTAGAGAAGACCTATAAAAAAATTGCAAAGCAATACAAAGAATTGGGAGTGGAAGAAGTCTATATTAGTTTTGATATAGATGCTCTGGATGAAAAGTATGCTTCTGCTACAGGAACTCCAGAAAAAGATGGCCTTCTTCCCACTGACTGTGCAGGAATTATCCGACTTCTGGCCCAGGACTTTAAAATCACTGGTGCTGACATGATGGAAGTCGCCCCCTTTGTCTGGCCCGAAGGTGTAGATGCACGAGATCAAAGAAGTGCCTTAAGTGTAGCGGGTGATATGACTAGGATTCTTCTAGAAGTCTTAAAACCATGAGAAGAGTTGTTTTTCCTCCCATTGAAGAGGCAACCGAGGATGGTCTGGTTGCCATCGGTGGTGATTTAGAGATTGATACTTTGCAGACAGCTTATAAGCAGGGAATTTTTCCCTGGCCTATTTCAGTGGAACTACCCCTTGCCTGGTTCTCCCCTGACCCTAGAGGAGTTCTTGAATTTCAGGAGTTCCATGTGTCTCGCTCATTTGAGAAATTCTTAAAGAAGAATCCTTATACAGTTACCTTTAATCAGGCCTTCTCCGAAGTCATCAGGGCCTGTGCTGCTATTCCTCGAAAAGGCCAACGAGACACCTGGATCACTCCTCAGATCATCAAAGGTTATGAAAAGCTATTTGAATTTGGTGAGGCCTATTCAGTCGATGTCTGGCAAGAGGATCGATTAGTGGGAGGACTCTACGGTGTGGTGATGGGAGAATTTGTTTCCGGTGAGTCGATGTTTATGAAGGAAGATAATGCCTCCAAGCTTGCTCTCTATTCACTTATAAATATTCTCTCAAGTAAGGGCATTCAGCGACTTGATACCCAGATGGTAACTCCCGTAGTCGAGCAGTTCGGAGGCAAGTACATACCTCGTAAACAGTTTATTAAATCTTTGAAGGACGTGAACTGGACACGTAGGAGAGAAGAGATCTTCTCTATTTAGCAGGATTAAATTCAGGCATCTTTAACAGCTCCGGATATTTTTCAACACAAAGACCACAGGCAATGCAACCCTTCTCATCGATGGTAATTTTATCTTTTTTAACCTTTATAGCATTAGTAGGACAAATGGCTTCAATCGCTTCAGGGGTTTCAATTGATCTAAGATCATCCTTACCCCCAATATATTCAGGTACTTTTTTTAGTCTCGGAGAATAGAAGTATATCTTATTAGGCCATTCCGTTTTATGAAGATTAAAAAACTTAAAGAGCTTCTCTGCCTTCAAAGCCTTGACTTGTCTTTGAGACCACCAACTCTTAAGTACAGATACTTTATTATAATATTTTCTATTTAAGATCATCTGTTACCTGTCCTGCTCGGATTTACGGATGCCCAAACTTGCCAGGGCCCCAGAGAGCTGCCACTCTTCAAGGTCTCGTACAAACTCTGGAAGTGCCTGAGTTAAGGTAAAGCTAGGAGTCTTAACCTTTAAGCGCTCTGTTCTCATCTCACTTAAAAAATGATGATAAAAGCCAGCTTCCCCATTAGGAGATTCAAGACTTGAGTAATGCCATCCGGGAGTTATATTAAATGGTTGTTGTTCACCGGCATATACCAGCTCACCCAAGGGAAGATTGTCTAAAACTTGAGTAATAATTCTGAGACTCTGATGAATCTCTTCATACCTGATAAGATATCGGTCATAGGATGTTCCATGAATTCCAACAGGCACATCAAAATCAACATCTTGGTAGAAGTAAAGAGGCTGTGACTTTCTGAGATCAAAATTTAAACCCGAGGCTCTCATGGCGGGGCCACCTACTCCCCACTGAAGAACAGTTTGAGCATTTACCGGTGAGTGGTCGAGATGAGAGCGAAAATTTCTTTGTCCTAATAGAGAATTATGGATCGTTAAAAGACTCTTCTTAAGAAGATTAGCAACGTCCTGGTATTCGATGATCCAGCCATGAGGTAAGTCGGCTCTTACTCCTCCTAGACAAATACTACCCATGCCTTGCCTATGCCCAGAGTACCTTTCAAAGAGCTCGTAAATCTTCTCTCTGGCATTGATGAAGAGTCTTGACTCATCCTTTTGGAGAGCACTTGTTACTTCAGAGAGGACCGTTAAGTGATCTACAATTCGGGCAAGTTCCAGAAGAACAATACGAATGGCCTGAGCTCTTTCCGGTAATCTAATGGAAAGTATCTCCTCTAAGTTCTTCGCCCAGATAGTCGAATAAGTGGGCGCGGCACCTGGATGAATAAGATCCACCAGTTGCATGGTATGATTCCAGTTCTTGGATTCAAAAAGTTTCTCTAAACCTCTGTGAAAAAAGCCAATCCTGGTATGGGATGCCACCACTCGAACAGGGTCAAAGCAAACCTGCCACATAAAATTTCCCATGGTATGAGGCGAGAGTATATCGTATTGCTTCCAAACCCAGGCTTCTTCAGGGTAAGGCTTTTCCGATTTATTGGGATTAAACCTGAGAGAAGGTAATCCAGGATCTTCTTCCACAGGCCACTCTAAAATCTCTGCATTCTTTCTTAAAGGAGGAACTGAGCCTTTGGGGATCAATAGAGATTTATCATTAATAATACCAATAGAGATGCCAAACATTTCTATTTGCTCTCTTTCCATCCAACCAGCAACAGAGAAATGAGATATGATCGACGGGACGACTTCTCCCGAGTTGAAATGAACATGAAGATTAAGCCGCTGGTGGCTTCCCATGTTAAACAGTAGATAACTTAGTTCAAACTCATAATGCTTTTGATCGGTATTCCGTTTTCGATCAAGGCAGGCCATATCAACCAGAGTCAGATAGCCTAAATCATTCTTTACAAACTGGATCCAGCGCAGAAGATCCTTAGGTCTGAGATCGATATGATGTTGTCCCAAAATTTGCTGATAGGACGGACCTACTTCAGAAAAAATACTATGATGCTCTTTTAGATCTTTAACATTAAACATTGTTTAACTTCTTGTGGCATGTTTCTAAAGCGGACAAGATATCTTCAGGAACAATTCCCCCTAAAGGTAATTCAACATACCTGATCTGATCCAGATCCAGGTATTGAATGAAAGGATGTTCTTTAAAGAGTGTTAAGGCTTCAACCTGAAGGAGAAGAATTTTTCCTTCTTCTTTGAGTAGCTCCTGAACTTTTTCTAGCACAGGGCGAGATCTGGGAGTCATTAATCCATCCCAAGCAATGACCGATGCTGCTTTAAGATCGTCCGTAAAACTCCAAGGAAAGGAAAGAGCATGTCGATACTTATCACCTAAGAGAGAAGACCAATCTGACATAAGGGAGGACTGTCCCAAAATGAATATTTTCATTCTTTAATAACCTTACGGTAGCGAGGCTCCCATTTAACATCTTCCGGGAAGACTTCTGTATTTTTTAAAACTTTTTCGTTGATCTCGTCTGAACAACTAAATTTTTTGGCCGGCATATTAACCCAAGAATATAGCTTTTTATGAGTACCATGACTGCGATTATCGTAGTCAATGAGTTTATAATAACTGGACGATGTCGCCTTAAGGCCGTTTAGAAAATTGGGCAAGTAGTACATCGCCTGATCGATATCTTTCTCATCACATTGGGAAATATCTCTTTTCAAAACATGAATTGGCTCACCCGCTCTATTTAAGATATTTCTGCGCCAACTATGATTTTCACAATCAAATAGAAAACCATCCTGATGAAGTCTATAAAATATCCCTACAAAATTCAAAAACCAGAATTTCTCCGGATCAAGATTAACATTTCCTCGATAGACAAATTTATCACAGGTGTTCATTTCTGAATAATACTTCTTAGTAAACTGCTGAAACCTTCGAGCAAAGCCGTCTGCTTTACTCTTTCCAACCTGATCCCAGAGCTGATCATAAAGGGCCTGACAGCTGTTCTGAATCTTCTTGGTACTTTTGTCAGTCATGGGCAGTGAATGTTTTATGAAGTGAGCAAAGGCTTCCTTAATCGGAATGAGTTGTCCCACTTTCTTACTGGGATATAGGTCATCCCCGATAGAATTATGCCCATCCAAGTTTTCTAAGGAGGCTTTTACATATTTCCAATCGATGAGCTTTAAAAGTTCATCTTTAGATGTGACTTTTTGAAACTTTGGATCGTGGGGATCGATAGCCACCAGTACAAGCCGTGAGCGCCAATTGCCCTTTCCCAAACAGTTGGCTTCAGGACAAATTTGCTCCACAAAGGCACCCACTGGCCGCGCCTGAAAGGAGGAATAATTCATGGTGCGAGCAAGATTTTGCGAGTTACCGAATAGAATGATTTTTTGTGGCCTTCCTAATTGGTCCAACACTCGAGGAACAAAACCAATGGAGTAAGGAGGCCGGTTAATCATGCCAGGCTCACTCTCCCAAATATCTTTTTGCTTACAATAGGAATGAGAAAAGTGGGTTTGCCCCGAATGCAAATCAAGATCGTTTGCATAAGAAGCTCCTTCTGGGGTGTGGACCACGATATTAAGGGTTTGCTTTTTTGAACTCAGCTCAGGATCTACATCAAAGAATAAATGAAGCTGTGCTCTCCCATATTTATCCATGAGGGCATGTTGGGGATTTAGCTTAAACCATTGAGGCTCAATTAAAGAAATCATCTCCGCCGGAAAGGGATTCTTTGCTTGTTGCCAGGAGCAACTGATAAAGAGCAGCAGGATAATCAGGCTTTTCAATTGACATAATCTCAAGAACATAACATCATCAACTTTCCCGTGCCCTGGTGGTGGAATGGTAGACACAAGGGATTTAAAATCCCTCGGACGTTAAACCGGCCGTACGAGTTCGAGTCTCGTCTGGGGCACCAAATTTCCCATTTGAAAAATTTTACAATGAATTCAATCAATTAAACAAACTTAAAGCTTGTTGCTCCTAAACCTACTTTTGGTTAAATATTAAAAGAAAATTAACTAAATAAAATCCTATACAGAGATAGTTGGCGATTTAGCCTTTTTTTGACCATTTTAGTCACTTTTGGCTTTAGCTAAATCGCTAAAATGACGAGAAAAGCCTCAGCATTTAATAACCGACCTTAAACTGCGGTTATTAACAAAGGGCTTCATTATGGTACGTATGTCACAAAGCTTTTGGTTATCTTCTTTAATCGTTCTATCTACCCCGGCACTGGCCGCTAACCATCTCTGGGATGATGTCATTAAGCGGGTTTCCAAAAATAATAAAACCATCCATCTCACAGCAGGACATGCTCCCAATGCCATAAACTTTCGCGGTGAGATCCAAATTCCTAACCAGCTGTATATAACCAATGGCTCAGGGGCAAAGCACCCGAGTGCTGGTCAGTTGATCATTGATAATCAAGTGGTTTGTAATTACTCGCCTACTACCAATGTCATTCTCTTCGATACAATTTATAAGTTTAGAGATTGCTCTGATTACTCCAGACAAAATGACAGAATAACCGTTAACAGTCAGATTCAACTTAGACTTAATCATGCCGGTAGCTCCAAGGCGATTCTGAATGCCAAAATAAAAATCATTAGCACTAATCAATCTGAATATGGTCTGGTCTTTCCTTATATTTCCCCTAATGAAGGCCAAATCCTTCTCTTTAATGGAGAAGCTTGGGTCCCAACCGATCCGAGCGACCTAGCTCTTGAGGGTCTGCAAGGAGAACCAGGTGAGCCGGGCCCACAAGGACAAACTGGTCCAATGGGTCCAGCGGGTGCTATGGGTCCGATGGGACCACAAGGTCCAGCTGGAGAAAAGGGTGAGAAAGGTGAAAAGGGCGAAGCAGGAGTGGCCGGAGCTACTGGCCCGCAAGGACCTAAGGGAGCCGATGGTCTCATAGGTCCACAAGGTCCTGCTGGTCCGCAGGGACCGCAAGGCGAACCGGGATTACCAGGTGCAATTGGAGCGACTGGAGCCATTGGCCCAGTAGGGCCAGTGGGACCAATGGGTCCAACAGGAGCAGCTGGTGCAGTGGGTCCGCAAGGTCCGGCCGGAGCCAAGGGTGATAAGGGTGATAAGGGTGATAAAGGAGAAAAAGGTGAGCAAGGTCTAGCAGGGGCAGTTGGTCCTCAAGGACCGCAAGGCCCACAAGGAGAAGTCGGTCTACCGGGTCTCCCAGGACAACCAGGTGAGGCCGGAGCTCAAGGTGCAAAAGGTGATAAGGGAGAAAAAGGTGAAAAAGGCGATCGTGGTTTAAGTGAAATTGCTTACATAAGAGATCAAAAACAACCTGGATTCCACGGGGGAGATTGTGCTTCTAATATTTGGAACACCCGTAATCTCAACACAATGGGAGGAGACACTGGATTCATTACCTTAAATAATGACCGTTTCACTCTTCAACCAGGGAAGTATTTTATAGAAGCTCAAATGCCGGCCTATAGTGTTGGATTTCATCAAGCTAGATTAAGAGTCGTCGAAACTAATACCGATGTCATGTATGGAACCTCCGCTGTGACTCATCCCACTTCTCCTTCAACTAGTTATTCAAATATTTCGGGAGAAATTATCGTGGAGCAAACAAGTACTTTTGAAATTCAACATCGTTGTGGAAACGGAAAGAATGCCATTGGTCTGGGAATAGCCGCAGGTCTCGGGACGTTTGAGATTTACACTCAACTTAAAATCATTAAAAAGCAGTAATCTGAGTAATCCGTTGCTTGCCTCATAGGAGAAAGTTAAACTTCTTCTATGAGGTTATTTCTTTTCATATCCCTGCTTTTTTCTTCAGCTTCCTACGCGCAAATTTGCGATGGAAACAGTCTAAGAGGAGCTTTCACCACCATCAATTGTGCTTCCTTAACTATCGATGCCAATACCGATCTGTCTAACGAACCTGGCCCCATTCTTGTGGAGGTAACAGGAGAAGTGAGAATCAATAAGAATGTCATTTTAAACGGAGGCCATGGCCAGAGTCTCACTAGTGATAATCCTGGAGGTTCTCCTGGACCAGGAGCAGGGATGGGCGGTGGTTATGATTCCTTTGGCGGCTTTAATACCGATGGATTTGATGGATTTACTTCAAATGGGAAAACCCCTAATAGCTCCGGGACTTGTGGTAATGGTGGCTCCGGTGCCGGCATGGCCCGCGCTGGAGAGGACGGAAGAGTTTGCAACTCCCCTAACGAGCCCAAGGCCAATGGTGGACAAGCAGCGACGACTGAATTTGATCCAATAACCTTTAGCCCTTTCAGAGGTGGCTTCGGTGGAGGTGCAGGTGCATACAGTTCAGTTATTGAATTTGGCTCGGGGGGCGGTGGAGGTGGTGCTCTCCATATCAAATCAATCACTGGTGATATCTTCATTGCTCGCGGAGTAACTATTTCTGCCAGAGGTGGAAATGGAGGATCGGCTGCATCTACTGGAGGTGGAGGTGGTGGTGGCTCCGGTGGAGCAATTTGGCTAGAAGCCCTGATAGGCAATATAACGAATCAAGGAATCATCGATACCAGAGGTGGCAAAGGTGGAGGAAGCTCCAGTGGAGGTATCGGCGGAAAGGGATCTGATGGATTTATTCGTATAAGTGACATCTCAGGAACCATCAATCAAATAGGATTTATCAATGCTCCAGGGGCAAATACTCAGAAGCTAAGTTCAGATATCAGTTGCGGAACTCTCTCTTCAAAAGAAGAAAAAAAGAATCTTGTTTTTCAAATGGGATTGGGTTTTGGAATTGCTCTCTTACTCTTAAATTTATTTAAAACTCTTTTCCAATGCCAAAAGAAATCTTAAGCGAGGTCTGCGCCCCTTCATTCACTTCATACTCTCTTTGAATGTGACTAATCGCACTCGTAAGAAAGTAGTCATGCTTCCACTGTCTTATGGCCTGGCCTTCGATCTCGATTTGCGTGATGGCACCCAATAGATAGATACCCTTAGTTTGAAGTTCCCAATCTTTATTTAAGGGGTGAAAGCTTCTAAGGATCGGTCCATAACTCAGACCGGAAACGGCATTCACCTTAACTACTCCCTCTTGAATGGAATACTCTTGCCCAGAAGACAGACCAAGGGCCATCCCTGCACTGAAGAAGTGATTTGATTCGGTTCTATAGAAGGTATAAGTAGGATCGATGATTATTCTCTGGAAAAGGTAGTCCAGATTTTCAAAAACCTTACCTGTTTGGCGAATGACCTCAGCATGATAGATCCATTTATACTGAAAATAGGTCCCTTTAATTTCCAGACCCATGAGAGCTTGGCCATCGATCTCTCCACTCACTCCATCTTGCTCAAAACTATAAGTATCAAGAGAAGGGGCCCAGGAGAAGCTGGCCCGTGGTCTCCACTGCTTAGTCCAGACAGGTGGAGCATCTGAGATAATAATTCGCTCTAATGGAGGTTCGATAATAAAGCGACCAGTATTACTAGAAGTTTCTTGTCCTAAACTGTTTTGAGATTTTACTCTCCAGTAAAAAAGACCATCGGCAATTTTAAGCTCTGAAGGCTTAAGCTTAAGCGTGTTTTTTTTTGTCTTTCTTTCAAGCAAGATATTTTTAAATGATCCTGCTTGAGATATTTGGAGGATATAAAGATCGCTATCATCCGATGAAGTCCAACGAAAACTCATTTGATGCTTTTCAATTTTGGCAGCTCGAATAGGACTTGTAAGTCTTGGCTTAGGTGGTTTTGGAATTTCTCTGGCCGTGACGTTTAGAATTGCGGGCTCACTAAAGGGGCTCTGCCTATCCCAGTAGTCGATGATGGCGTATTGCCAGTAATAGATACCCGGTCGCACGTTTACCCACTCAAAATTCTTCGAGTTTAACTCTTTGTCCAGTACGAGATTCTTTAATTCAGGGTCCTGATATATTCTGATATGAAAAGCTTTGACCTCTTCACTTTCCGGAAGAGTGAGATTCACTACCCCTAATACCTCATCGGCGTGAGCAGGTGGAATGATAAAATCAATAATATTCCATGAACTCTTCGATTCAATTTTCTTCCATTCGATAGGGATTTCCATATCAGGCAGCTTCTCTGGCCTAAGTGGATCGGGAGTGGGTTCTATGATGACTTTAATTGGCTCACTCGAGTGGAATGTTCCATCAGGGAGATACTGCCGACTTCTCCAATAGTAGGTTCCTACTACAGGTACTACTACCTTGGCCGTATCGCTCTCCACTTCTCTTTTCGTAATCACGTCTCTAAAGGAAGCGTCTCGGGCCAATTCAAAGACACTGACGGAACCTTCCCTTCTTTCCCAGTTAAAATTCACCAATTGATCCGGCTTTTTAAGCTGAATCCGCTGGATACCACTTTCAATGGAATCATCAGATAGATCCAAAAGCTCAAACTGCTTCCAGTCTGTCCAATCGCTTTTTCTCTCATAGGTATCAAAACTTCTGAGTCTCCACTTATAAAGACCTTCTTTTTTTATTCTTAGATCAAATTTCTCACCAAGGGGACTATAGATCTGTGATTGTCCATCTGGAGAGAGGATTTCGAGTTCTACCGGTAAAGGGGAGGTCCATGAGAGATCAATTCTCTCTTCTGAACTTTTATAGGTTTGATATTCAAAGCCATCTGGAGATAACTCTCTGGGAACTTCTGGTGGAGGTAGGATATTAATATTTACTTCCTGCCATTCTGACCACTGGGCCAGTGGTCTCTCTTTTTGTAGAAGACGAACACGCCAGCGCAGAAGACCTGAATCAGAAATTTCAATCGTGTGACGGCTTCCACTCACTGTCCCTGTTTCTAGAGAGTCCCTTCCCCATTCCAGCTGATAATGACTTCCAGGTTCTCCTTCCCATTGAAGTATGAGGGGAGAACTCATTTCATTTATCCCTCTTAAGAGATTAATATTATCCTGATGTTTGGGTCTTAATACTTTGGGAGCAACTTCTTGTCTGATTTTAAAATTCTGAATCAGGGACGCTCCCATCTCACTTTCCACTCTCCAATAATAGTTGCCAGGAGAGAGCTCTTGGGAAGCCCCTTGAAGTTTTCTGGAATTATCCATGAGAGGAGAATTTGAAAGGAAGATCTGGGCCTCTTCATTGGGCTCCCAAGCGAAATTAACCAGAGCTTTAGGACTGGCCGTAAAAATCAGTTGATTTCCTTCAGGCAATGACGTTTGAAAATAAATGACCTTCGACTTAACTTCATTTCTTTCTATTTCTAGTGCTATTTGTCGATTAATTTTTTCATCCACTCCCTCAGACTCTACTCTTACCTCTCCGGATAAGACCCCAACCTCGCCTTTATGGTCTTTAAGATTAATCTGGATTTCCGCATTCTCACCGGTAAACTGAAATTCCTTGCCATTCATCTCAAGCAGCAAGGGTTCACTGCTCCTGAGTTTTGCCTTAACCATTCCCTTTTCAAGATTGACGGATGCGAGATTACTGCGAGAAGTGATCTTAATCAGAGAGTTCTCACCAATATAAAGTTGGGCCCCTTCGACAAAAGAAATCTCAGCACTGGCCTCATGGTCAGTATAGATTAACTGATTCTCGGCAATATCATTGCCCACAAAGGCATCACGCCAATCAAGGGTAAGCGGATTTTTGGTCTTCACTACCGCGTAGGCACTAGAAAGCGTGCCCAGAGATTCACTTTGGTTTTTATATTCTTTCGGAAGAAATAGTTGATAAGAACTGACCAATAAGAGTGCTAACCCCATTAGGAGTAGCCCTCGGTCAATGCTTTTGGATCTCATGATTATCAGTGTAACAGACAGCAACTAGGTAAAAAGGGTAGGCTTAAATTACCCTCAAGGTTGGTTATAATAGAAGTATGGATAATCCACTTTTAAAGTTATCACCTCCGCGGCCGGTGCGCTTTCCCTTGAAGCTAAAGCTTTTGAGCTTAATGATTATTCTTATTGCAAGTTCGCTTACTGTTTTTGTCGGAATAGCTTTAAAAATCTTCAAGGAAGATAAAAGTGCTTATATCTTCGAGACCCTTCTCAATAAAGCTTCTTCCGAACAAATCATTCTGACTCAGAAACTTCGCTCTTCTTTTCCTGATGCCGAGAGCTTTGTCATTAAAGGTGACACCATTCTCTATGGTCGCTTTGATCCTTCGTCCATCTTAGAGCATGAATTGGGTGAAGATTCCAGCTTCTCGCAAGCAATTATCATTCCTCATCAAGATGATTTCTACCGCTGGAAGGCCGGTAAGACTCAAAAAATCGCCCCAGAAGAGAAGACCCTTTTCGCCAAGATCTTTGAGAGCTCCATTAACCAGGGAGTAAAGGAAATTGAAGTCAACAATGAAAAGTCCTTATATGCCTACTCATATAATCCGAGTCTTCATTTTATTTTTGTAACCACCATACCCATAGATGCAGCCTTTGCGGTGACTAAGTATCTTATTAATCGTTCTCTGTATTACGGTCTCTTTATCCTAGGAGCCGCCATGTTCCTGTCGGTTCTCCTGGCTCGTCCACTAACGGCTCAGCTGGAGCTTCTCTTTGGAATGACTCAGGAGATTGCTAAGGGAAACTTTGATAAAAGAGTCCGAGTCAAAGGACATGATGAAGTAGGAGCTCTAAGTGATTCAGTCAATATTATGGCCGATAAAATCGTCCTTTATATGGATGAAATGAAGGAGAAGGCAAGACTTGAAAATGAAGTTGCGGTAGCGCAACTCGTTCAATCCTCATTTTTTCCTAAGGCCCTTACAGAAGAAGAAAGCTTTAAGATATTTGGCCATTTTGAACCAGCTTCCGAATGTGGAGGCGATTGGTGGGGAATGTCTAGCCATGGTGAATGGAGAATATTTTTTATTGCCGATGCCACTGGCCATGGAGTTCCTGCTGCCCTTCTCACCGCAACTATCAACTGTTGCAAATCAAGTATCTCATTTATGCTTGAGTCCAAACCAGATCTGGCCTCCCGTCCTGAAGAGATTCTTCGCTATATGAATCAGGCCGTGCATGCGGCTGGTAAGGAGATACAAGTGACATGTTTTGTTGCCAGTTTCAATACCAAGACCCGGGAGTTTATCTATTCCAATGCTTCCCATACTCCTCCGCTACTTTTTAATAATAAAGAGGAGCCTCTGGACAAGAGCCATTTTCAACCACTTATCGAGACCAATGGACCTCGTTTGGGACAGTCCCCTGACTCAACATTTAATTTCCATAAGGTAACACTCCAGAAGCATGATACAATTTTCTTCTACACAGATGGCGTAACAGAGGCGGAAGATCCTAGCGGATCGAGATGGGGTGAGCGACGTCTGATTAAATCATTAATCCAGAACGGAATTGGATCACCTCAAGAAATTATTAATGGCATGCTAGCAGATTTGAAGTCGTTTATGTCAGACAGACCAAAAAGCGATGACTTAACGGCAGTAGCGTTTAAGGTAAATTCATGAATACTCATATCGCAATTTTTACTAAACAAGATGAAATCTTCTCAAGATTAAATGAAACTCTGAAGGATACCAATTTCATTTTGCACCATAACCCTATCTTCAAAGATATCCAAACCGACAGCATGGTCATAACTGATCTGGAATCATTTAAAGAAAAGAAGAAAGACCTCAATAAAGTCGACAAGAAATTACTCTTTGTTCTTTCAGGAGATAGCGATGAAAATAACATGCTCTTAATTGAAAGGTATGAACTTCATCATCTGGTGGGTCTAAACGATCAAACCTATTGCATTGAGCTTTTGGAAAATTTAAATAAAGTCTTTAATCGAAAAATATGGGGATTAAAAAATTATATGGGATCGGAGACAGAATTAAAGACGATCTCTTTATCTGATTCCAAGCATACCAATGAGATGATTCATGAAGCCTTAGTTCATTTTGACTTCAAAGATTATTTCTCCTCCCCTATTGAGTATATTCAAGTGATGGCCAATGAGCTTATCTCTAATTCTCTTTATAAAGGCCCTAATCGCAGAAGACAGGAGCAGGGACTTGATAGCGTAGACAGAAGAGATCCGGTTTTCCTGAAAGGATCGGAACTGGTTCAAGTAAAACTTGCCATGAATGATAATGGTGTCGCACTTTCAGTGCAAGACTCATTTGGTGGACTGAATTATCAGACACTCATAAATAGCTTAAAGCGAAGCTTTGAAGAAAAAACAGTTATGGAAAAGAAGGACGGTGCAGGTTTAGGCCTATACCTCACTTACCTTCATAGCAATCAATTCATCATCAATTATCGAGAGAACTTCAGAACAGAGGTTATTTGTATTATTGAGAAGAATAAAAGATATAAAAATTATAAACAGCGAATTAGGTCATTCCATTTTTTTCAAGAGGTTCCAGGTGAAAAGATTAACGATTAATAAGCAAATTCTTCAGAATGAGCTCAAAGTGGAACTCATAGGTGCCATTGATGAGGACTCTGACTTTAAAGAACTTCTGGGACTTGAACAAAAAACGATAACTTTCGACTTCCATCAAGTCAGCATGATTAATTCCTGTGGAATCAGAGAGTGGATCAAATTTCTTGAGCAGATTCCAGAGAGCAGCATCGTAATTTATAATAATTGCCCGCAAATTATCATTGAACAGATCAATATGGTTCACGGTTTTTTCCGTAAAGGAGCGGTTATTAATTCTTTTTATGCTCCATACTTCTGCGAAAAATGTGAGAAAGAATCAAAGATTCACCTCAAAGCTGAACAAGTCAAAGATAAGAAAGCGCCCAAAGTGGAATGCCCCAACTGTGGAGCACCTGATATGGATTTTGATGCTATTGAAGCTCAATACTTTAATTTCTTAGGCAATAAATGAACCCGATGTCAGTCTTTGATCAAATTTTCGATTCTGCCGTTGGCATAAATGAACAAGGCGAAATTGTTTATTTTAACAATCAAGCGAGCATTTTCTTTAAGCTTCCCCCTCGCCTTTTAAAACAGAAAAAAAATCTCCCTGAGATAGTGGCCACGCGCGACTTTCATCTTGCTGACTGGATAAGTAAAGCACTGGAAGGCCAAGACGTACAGATCTCTCCGGAGCTACATCTGCACCTCGTGCATGAAATGGATTATGAATATTCTGTTATCCTGAAGTTTATTCCTCTAAAAATGAATGAAAAGTGCTTCTTTATGGTTCTTTTTCAGGATAAGACCGTAGAAAGAAATCTTCATTTGAAATACAGAGAACAAGTCGAAGAACTGAAGCGAACTCATAACCAGATCTTGCAAGCTGACAAACTGACGACTCTTGGAGAATTAACCGCCAATATCTCCCACGAGATTAATAATCCTTTGACCATTGCTGCCGGTCATACTGAGCTTATACAGGATTATTTGAAATCAAAAACCCCCGAAACAAAGATCGAAAAAATTAGGGAAGCCAATCATATTGTGTTTGAATCTCTCGAAAGAGTGAATCAAATCATCAAGAATATGAAAGATTTCCTTCATCAGAATGAAGATAAAAAAGAATATTGCGATCTGGAAGAAGTTCTAGACGCGGCCGCGGAATGGGTTTCACCTGTCGCAAAGAAGGCCAATATTTCGATTACCCGCGAATTCAATGGACAAAAGATCGCGGCACTCGCAAACAGAATTAAACTCGAGCAAGTTATCATCAATCTCATTAAGAACTCGGTAGACGCTCTAAAAGATGCAAATCAAACCGATGGCAAGATAGAAATCAAGGTTTCTAAATCCGATAGTGAGCAACAAACGATTATAGATATTATCGACAATGGACCTGGCCTTAGTGAAGAGATTAAAAAGAATCTCTTTAAGCCATTTATGACAACTAAAGACGCGGGCCGAGGTACTGGCCTGGGTCTATCCATCTGTGCTCAAATAGTTGAGACTCATCAAGGAAAACTCGATCATGTTGAAAGCCAAGTGGGTTGTCACTTCCGCTTAAAGCTGCCTCTCATTGAAATATACAGCTACACCAGGAATGATAAGTTTCTCTCTGGAGCAGTAAAGCAAAAAAGAATTCTTGTTTTGGATAACGAAGTTCAAATTCTTAATATCTTGAATGCTTATATCCAAGATGAAGACCTCGTCTTCATTGGATCATCGGATCCAATGGATGCACTGGAGTTTTTAACTAAAGCCGAAATCGATCTCATCATTACCGATTTCTCTATGCCTACGATGAATGGTAGAGAGTTCGCACAGAAGGCCAGGGAATTTGGCTTCGATGGTCCAATTCTCTATATGACCAGTGCTAAGTTTATTGAGCAGTACAATAAAGACAAGCAAGATCTCGAGATCGAAGGAATTATCATCAAGCCCTTCAATCGAGAGGACGTTATCAAAACTATTCAGTCCTCTCTTAAAGGAGGCGAATAGTTATGAGCCTTCAGAAGAAAGTCGAGGACATGAGTGTTCTTGTGGTGGATGATGAAGAGAAAATCGGAGAACTGATCAAAGTCTTTCTTGAATCGGCATTTCCTTTCAGATCTATTGTTCTCGCCCCTAATGCCTTACAGGCGACGCAAAAATCTCTGAATCAGGAGTTTGATCTTTTAATCGTGGATCATGTGATGCCTGGAAAGGTAGGAATTGAATTTATCGATCAGATCAGAAACAATGTCAGATTCAGCAAAGTGAAAATCATTCTGATTTCTGGCTATCTTCAACAGGAAGACGTGCTTCAGGCAATAAAATTAGGCATTAAGCACATTGTGGTTAAGCCCTTTAGTCGACAGCAATTAGTAAGTCAGGTGGCAGATATTATGAACATCAAGGTCTACGAGTACTAGTGGCATTCAGCCGTTTCGCAATCATTCTTCTTTTTATCAACGCACTCATCTTTCATGTCACAGACATCACAACTTCCCATAAGGCTGGCGATTCCACCGCAAGACCCCTGAATTGGCCTGCGCTTAAAGATAACTCCCACTGACATGGCCAGCACCACGCCCAGAAAAACTCCGAGAGTAAGAATGACAATTTCCATTGGAGACCTCACTAGTAAATCACGTTTTGCGCTGCTAATATAATACCCCTGAGATGGATATAAAACTAATATTTGGGGTCACAACCCTGCATTTTTTGGCCCTTATTTCCCCCGGACCTGACTTCGTCCTGGCGCTCAGAAATTCCTTACAGTTTGGCCGTCAAATGGGTATGGCCACTGCTCTGGGCTTTGGACTAGGTATTGCCATACATGTGAGCTATAGCATTGCAGGCATCGCTCTCCTGCTCAAAGAATTTCCAGGGGTTTACAATCTTATCCGATACGCAGGTGCTTTATATCTTATATGGTTAGGAATTTCCGCTCTCTGGAATACCATTCGTTTTCCTAAGAAAAAAGATACGCTTACTTTTGAATTAAGGGCAACTCAAGGATTTGCTAAATGCTTCACTCAAGGTTTTTTAACTAATCTCTTGAACCCCAAGGCGACCCTCTTTATCTTAGGTATCTTCACCTCGATTATCCCCTCAGAAACCTCACTTACGACATTGCTTGGAGCAGGCATCAATATGGTAGTTCTTACCATTCTCTGGTTTTGCCTGGTTTCCTGGCTTTTTAGCTCAAAAAATATCCGGCTCCTCTACTCCAAGCTTGAGAATGTCCTAAATCTGATTTTTGCTTTCTTTTTTATTACAATTGGAACGTGGCTTTTCTTCTAGAGACTGGCTTCTTGAATAAAAGTTTCCATCGAGGGAGAAATGATGGGCCTATATTCCCCAGGCTTAATGGCCTCTAATAGATAGACTTTGATTCCATTCTTTTCGGCCAGCTCGATTCCATCCTGACCCAAGACCATAATGGCCGTGCTCCAGGCATCTGCAATCGCCGCTGTCGATGCGATAACAGAAGCCGAGGTAATTTGATGGGCCACAGGCTTTCCGCTTCTCGGATCGATGATGTGGGATTTTCTTTCACCATTATCATTATAAAACTGACGATAATTTCCAGAAGTTGCTATGGCCTGATCTTTTAACTTCAAGGCCAAATGAACTCCTTGAGCGTACTCTTTTGATGGAGTTTCTATGCCAACAATCCATTCACGACCGGGGGCCTTCTCACCCTTGATGATGAGCTCGCCGCTAATATCAACCATGTAATTATGAATTTGATGTTGCTCAAGCATTTTACCCATAAGGTCTGCCGCCCAGCCTGGAGCGTGAGCATTTAAGTCTAACTCCACCCCCTCTCTCACTTTCCAGACTTCGAGGTTCAATTCATTCCATTTAACATGACTGAAGCCAACCTTCTCTCGTGCCTCTTTTAATGAGGCTTCTGACGGAGGCCCTCGCTTTTCTCCTCCACCAAAGCCCCAGAGTTTAATCACCGGCCCTAAGGTCGGATCAAAAGCTCCTTGAGTTTGATGGAAAAGTTCCTGAGAGAACTTCAACATTTCGATAAAGCGATGTGAGGTTTTTATTTTTTTCTGAGGAGCTAGCTGATTGAATTTTGAGATGAGAGAGTCAGCCTGATAAGTGGAAAACTCATCATTAAACTTCTTAAAGAATGTATCGAGTTCTTGAATAAAATCAGAAGTATCTAAGTCGCCCCTATATTTTACAATATAGTAAGAGCCAAAGATTTCTCCACGAATTTCCTGAATCTCCGGCTTCTTTTCATTAGAAAAAAAGCAGCCTGTTAAAAACAGGCTGCTGAATATAATAAGGAAAATGGGTTTAACGGAGTACATTTTGATTGTACTAGCCTCCGAAATCATCAAGCATGATATCTTCTCTTTCAACACCAAGAGAAAGAAGCATATTGATTACGGATTGGTTCATGATAGGAGGACCACAAAGATAGTACTCACAATCTTCAGGTGCCGGGTGATTCTTCAAATACTGTTCAAAAAGAACATTGTGAATGAATCCAGTCGGTCCAGTCCAATTATCATTTGGCTGAGGCTCAGAAAGGGCCACATGCCATTTGAAGTTTGGAAATTCATTTTGAATAGAATCAAAGTCCTCAACATAGAACATCTCTCTTACTGAGCGAGCTCCGTACCAGAAAGTAACTTTGCGATCTGTTCTCAAACGCTTGAATTGATCAAAGATATGAGAGCGCATCGGGGCCATACCTGCTCCACCACCAACAAAGATCATCTCTTTCTTAGTATCACGGGCAAAGAACTCCCCGAATGGTCCAGAGATAGTTACATCATCACCTGGCTTCAAGTTGAAGATGTAAGATGACATCTTACCAGGAGGAGTTCCAGGAGCAGCTTTGGGATGAGGAGTTGCAATCCTCACATTCAGCATGATGATTCCTCTTTCTTCAGGATAGTTGGCCATTGAATAAGCACGAACTGTTTCATCTGGAACAAAGCTCTTATACTGCCATAGATTGAATTTATCCCAATCTTCACGGTATTCAGTCTCAATATCAAAGTTCTTGAAATCAATACTGAGCCCAGCTGGTCTTTCGATCTGAATAAATCCACCTGCACGGAAAGGAACGGCTTCTCCGGTCGGAAGTTCGAGAACTAGTTCTTTGATGAAAGTAGCCACGTTATTATTAGATTTAACTTTACACTTCCACTTCTTAACGCCGAAGACTTCTTCAGGAACATGAATCTTCATGTCTTGCTTACAAGTAACCTGACAAGAAAGACGCATACCTTCACGGGCTTCACGTTTACTAATGTGAGTGAGTTCAGTTGGAAGAATATCTCCTCCACCAGATTCTACGATCACTTTACACTGGCCACAGGTTCCCCCGCCTCCGCAAGCAGAAGAAAGGAAGATTTTTTCTGCAGCAAGAGCAGAAAGTAATTTACCACCACCTGCAATACTTAAATCTTTCTCGTCATTTACATTAATAGATATCTTACCAGTGGAAACCAGCTTAGATCTGGCAACCAGAATGAGTACTACCAAAAAGAGGATGACTCCGGTAAACATAGTAACTGCTAATAGAATTTCACTCATGTTGATTACCTATTTCTTTTAAAGTTGGATTCCTGCAAAGGACATAAACACAATTGCCATTAGTCCTGTCACAATAAACGTAATTCCGAGTCCTCGAAGGCCTGCTGGAACATCAGAGTAAACCATCTTCTCTCTGATTCCGGCGAGAGCAACAATTGCCAAGGCCCAACCGGTTCCTGATCCAAGACCATAGACAACAGATTGACCGAAGTCATAATCACGCTCAACCATAAAAAGAGAACTACCTAGAATAGCGCAGTTCACTGTAATGAGGGGAAGGAAGATCCCTAGAGCATTATAAAGAGTTGGAACATATTTATCCAAAACCATCTCCATAATCTGAACCATGGCAGCGATCATACCGATGTAGGAAATAAGACCAAGAAAAGAAAGATCAACATTAGGAAAGCCGGCCCAAGCAAGAGCGCCATCCTTAAGAAGATAATTATAAACGAGATTATTGGCCGGAACGGTAATTCCCAACACTACGATAACGGCTACCCCAATCCCTAAAGCGGTATCGACTTTCTTTGAAAGCGCAAGGAATGTACACATACCCAAGAAGAAAGCGAGGGCCATGTTTTCAATGAATACAGATTTGATAAATAAGCTTAAATATTCTTCAACCATTGGGTCCTCTCTTAGTCGTTTTCAACTTGTTCAGGTTTAATGATTCGAATAATCCAAATCAAGCAACCAATAATAAAAAAGGCACTTGGGGGAAGAAGTAAAAGTCCGTTAGACTGGTACCAACCACCCTCAGTAGTTAAAGGTAAAATTGAAAACCCAAAGAGTTTCCCTGAACCAAAAAGTTCACGGACGATACCCACGGCAATCAAAATCACTGAATAACCGAGACCATTACCAATACCATCAAGAAAACTTGCTGCTGGGGTATTCTTCATGGCGAAGCCTTCCATTCGGCCCATTACAATACAGTTTGTAATAATCAAACCAATGTAAACCGACATTTGCTTAGACACATCGTAGACGTAAGCTTTAAGCAGCTGGTCTGCAATAATTACCGCAGAAGCTGCAATAGTCATCTGAACAATAATTCGAATAGAATTTGGAATAGAGTTTCTTAAAACTGAAACCATAAGACTCGAGATCCCTGTTACCAGAGAAACTGCAGCCCCCATAATCACAACTTGCTTCAACTGAGAAGTCACTGCAAGAGCTGAACAAATCCCAAGAACCTGAAGAGCAATAGGATTATTCTTCAGAACAGGATCGAGTAGTAATTCTTTAGTCTTCATTGACGACCTCATTTCTTAGATTTGCAAGAAATTTTCCATAACCAACATTCGACATCCAGAATCTGAAAGTATTTTCAACACCTACAGAAGTGAGAGTTGCCCCAGAAAGACCATCGATCTTGTACTCAGCATTAGCTGAATTTGTATCAACACTTCCTTTAACAACATCAACAGCAGGATTCATATTCTCGTCGAAAACTTTCTTTCCTGGCCATTGAGCAAGCCACTTAGGATTATCTATTTCTCCACCTAGTCCCGGAGTCTCAGCGTGAGAGTAGAAGTTGAAACCTCTAACAGTAACAGCATCTTTATCTAGTGAAAGAAAGCCCTTCATTGTCGACCAGAGACCTTTCCCATAGATATGAAGAACGATCTGATCGATGGCCCCATCTTTTTTAACTAAGTAAACTTTTTGATACTTAGCTCTTCTCTTGATTCCAGCAATATCACTTTGCTTTTCAATGGTTTGAATATAGTTAGGATCTTTATCGGCCTTATCCTGATTAAAGGTAGCAGGATCGATATCGGAAACAATTTCACCTGTCTCAAGATCAACTACAACTGAATCAACCTGCTCGAAGGCCTTATTTACATCTGTAGTCTCTTTCAGAAGACCAGCAGACATAAGAATGTTTTTCTTGAAGTCGATTTCTCTATTAATATCTTGTTTTGGCTTCAGTATCACCACTGCGCCTGCCACTAAGACAGAGCATACGCCACAAAGGACTGTAGCTACTGTTAGGGTTCTTCCAGCTGATTCAGACATGGCGAGCCTTCCTTCTTTTGATATTGCTCTTAATAACGAAGTAATCAATGCTTGGTGCAAAGGCATTCATGAAGAGGATAGAAAGCATCCATCCTTCAGGATAAGCCGGGTTCACAACACGGATCATCACTCCCATCATTCCAATGAGAATTCCGTAAATCCATCTGCCTGTGTTTGTCATAGAAGCTGATACTGGATCGGTTGCCATGAAGACTGTTGCAAAAGCAAATGAACCAATAACAAAATGCCAGTGAGCAGGTACTGCAAACATTGGATTCGTATCAGAGCCAATTGAATTGAAAGTTAAAGACATGATAACTAGACCGATGAGGCAGCCTAGCATGATTCTCCAAGAACCGATTCCAGAAGAAATTAAGTAGAAGGCACCAAATAGGCAAGCAAGAGCAGATGTCTCTCCCATTGATCCTGCCTGAAAGCCCATAAAGGCATCAGACCAGCTAATCGCAAGAGTTTCAACTCCTCCAGCAGCAACCTGAGAAAGAGCAGTTGCACCACTGAATCCATCTACTGCTGTCCAAACCGCATCACCAGAAATTTGACCTGGATAAGCAAAGAAGAGGAAGGCACGGGCCATGAGAGCAGGGTTAAAGATATTCTTCCCTGTTCCACCGAAAATTTCTTTGGCGAAAACAACTCCGAAAGTCGTACCGATGGCAACCTGCCAAAGAGGAATCGTAGGAGGAAGAATTAGAGGAATGAGCCAACCAGTAACGAGGAATCCTTCATTCACTTCATGCTTACGAACAGAAGCAAAAAGAACTTCCCACAGACCACCTGTAATATTACAGACAAGCCAAACAGGAATAAAGAAAAGAGAACCGTAAACAAAGTTTGCAAGTATGCTGGATGGGTCGTGAGTAAGACCAAGGCTCAATAAAAGATCATGTCTCCAACCAATAGCCTGGTACTCGCCACTGGCCATAACAAGATGTGCTTGAAGACCAGTATTATAGAGGGCCATCAAGATACAAGGAAGCATGGCCACAACAACTGTAATCATTGTGCGCTTCAGATCAAGACCATCTCTAACATGAGCATTGCTCTGAGTAACTGAATCAGGGGTAAAGGCAAAGGTATCAATCGCTTCGTAAACAGGATAAAGGCTTTCCAGCTTTCCACCCTTCTCGAAGAGATGCTTCTTACTGTCTAAGAAGTGCTCTAGGAATTTCATTATTATCCTTCCTTCTCAATGATGTTTAAGTTTTCTCTTAAAACTGGGCCGTATTCGTTTTTGCATGGATCAACGAAAGTACAAAGCGCCAGATCTTCTTCGTCCAACTCAAGAGCTCCCAGACTTGCCGCATAATCTGTATGCTTGGCCATAAGGTAACGAAGTAACTGAGTTGGAAGAATATCTAATGGCATCACGGCTTCAAAAGAACCGATTGGAACAATTGAGCGAAGTGAGCCATTTGTATTCGTATCGAAATTGAATTTCTTTCCAGGAATAAATTTAGAGAGGAAAACGTTTTTGAGAGAGAACTTATTGATACCTGGAGAATGCCAGCCCAGGAATTCACGGTGATGACCTTCTCTCAGCATCGTGATTTGAAAGTGGAACTGACCTAGATAATTAACGGTAGCAGAAGCTGTACGACCACCCAGCACCGAACCAGAGACATAACGAATCATTGAATTATCGTAATTTTCACCTTGCGTAAGATCACTTATGCTTGCCCCTCTGATGGTCTTTAAAAGACGAGGGTTGCGAGCTAAAGGTCCGCCAATTGAAATCACTTTTCCATTATAGTATTCACCAGCTTTGAACAAGCGACCGATAGCGATAGCATCTTGGTAGCTCACATGCCAAGCAGTCTTATTGGCAGAAACGGGATCGAGGAAGTGAATATGAGTCCCAACGTTCCCTGCTGGATGAGGTCCGCAGAAAACTTCATGAGTAACATTCGGAAGACCTTTCACATCTACAACAGACTTCTTATGAGTAACTACGAATGTCTTAGGAGCAAGTTTTGAAAGAGCGATGACACCATTTTTGAAGTCTTCTAAGTGTTCAGCTAAAACAACCTCAGGATTTGGTGCTAAAGGCTGAGTGTCCATAGCATTGATGAATACTGAACAAGCTTTACCATCAAGTGCTGGAGTCTTAGAGAACGGTCTGGTTCTCAAAGTTGTCCAGAGGCCTGCTTCGTTAAGGAGTGCTCTTACTTCTTCGTTAGAATAAGAGGCAATGTCCTTACTTTTGAAGTTTTGAAATTGAACCTGTTCATCACCCTGGATCTCGACGACTAGCGATTGAAACGCACGTCGATCCCCACGATTGATTTCTGATACTACCCCTGAAACAGGTGAAGTAAACAGAACTCCAGGTGTTTTCTTGTCTTCAAAAACCGGCTGTCCTTTTTTAACCTTATCCCCAACTTGAACAAGCATGGATGGCTTCATTCCACGATAATCATCAGCCACGAGAGCGGCTGATTTTACAGTGTGGCCGGGAAAGATTTTTTGAACAGGAGACCCCGTGATGGGTAGGTCTAACCCTTTGCTAATTTTAATCATGAACGTAAATCCCTTTAATATAAAACCACTAAATGGTAATGCAAGATATTCATCGATCTAATAAATGACTGTTAACCTTGGGCAAATTTAGAGAATAATTTAGCATCCTCAACTTAAGAACTCAATCTCAACTAGAGAGAATCTTTTACGCTTGTTACCGATATTTCTGGGAAAAGAGGAAATGTTTCTTGGCATTGGCCCTTCTCTGCAATAAATTTTGATTATGAGCACAAATGCGGACATTTTGTTGGAAGGCTCCTATCTTTACTATCAGAAAGAGGTGAATTTTTCGCAGGAGAATTTCAAGCTCGTTCATCTTACCGATAACAACCAGTATCATGTATACTCAGAAGTCCTCTCTCGCCTTGAGACTGGGGAGTTTTTGAAACTCCTGGTAAGATATGAAATGACGCAGAGCTATGTCCCAGTTTTTTTACGCGTCGAAAAATCCATTGGCAATAAATATGTCATGGAGAGCTATAAGTATGACCTCCCCTCCCAGGAGCTTCATTACACTTTTCAAACTCCTCAAAAGACTCAGGAATTCAAAAAACCGCATAGCGCCAAGCACTATATTACTTCTCCGGCCTTTGCCACCACGGCCATGTTTACTTTATCCAGAAAGTTTGACGCAACGGGCAGAACCCCGGTTACTTTCGTGAGCTCGGCCAATGACTGGAACTATGAAGGTCCACCCACAGATAAGATGGTGTGGGCGGAATTTAAAAGTAGAGATCTTCAGGATTTTAAAATTAACAACAGTACTCTCTCCGCAAGTCATCTCCTCATGTACGAGCATGATTCAACTCATTCGGTAAATGAGAGTCCGGTTGAAATCTTCATTAGTAAGCACTATGGGATTCCCTATCAGCTGCTCCATGGGGACCTTAAAATCGTCATCAAAAACTTAAAGAAGAATACTTAGACTTTAAAGTAATCAGCAATCTCTTCACAGGCTTCTTTAAGGGGCAGCGATACGATTTGATAAGGCTCCATGAGTTTTTGGAAAGTTCTAAGAGTCCCACCCTTCCAGCGTTTGACTCTGTTATCTACCAGAAGAATTGCACCGTGATCACTCTCTGTACGGAGAAGTCTTCCAAACTTTTGATGAAGAGAGCGGGTTCGATGAGCGAGAAAATAATCATTAAATTCATTGCCAAATTTAAATTCAAAAAAATCTCTTCTCTTCTGAATCACTAGATCCTGTCTAACATCCGGAATTTTATCCACCACAATAAACTGAAGTTTTTCACCAGGTATATCGATTCCTTCCCCAAAGCTCTCCATACCGATAAGGATGGCGCTTTCCTCGCGCTTAAACTCTTCCACCACATTTTTTCCAAGGCCTTGAACGAAGACCGGAATCTTTCCTTCAAACTCCCGAAGCAATATATCCACCGCAATCTCAAAGCGCAGACGAGAGGAGAACAATAAAAGAGTGCGACCACCAAGTCGATTGATCAGAGGCATAACTTCTTTAAAGAGATCAGGAACAAAGAGTGGATCCGAAATGTTCCGGGTATCAGCACAGAGGAAGACTTTAGAATTATTTTTATAATCATAGACCGCATCTAAGAAGAGGCCCGATTTAAACCTCTTCTCTGGAGTGAGATAAGTATAACCGGTCATCCATTCAATACCCTGCACTCCTGAATCACCGGAAGCATTTCCTAGTGTCGCCGAAGTAAAGACCACAGATGAGCTCATCATAAGCAGTTCATCATGAATTCTTTTGCCTACATCTATGGGAGATGACTCCAGGGTATAGCTATCATTTTCTGAGTAGCGCAGAACCGTCGACCAATCTGAAGGCATATCCAAGTAGTGCTTAAAGGCACTACATAGCTTCTCTAAAACACCAAAGTTCGCTTCAAACACCGCCCATGCCTTGAGTTTCTGAGATTCACCCTTAAAGTCCCGATTCTCCCAGCGAGACATAAACGGCATATAGACATTAAAGAGATTGGTCAGAATAAAGTGCATACTCTCAATATGATTAAGAATGGCGGCTGCCTGGCCGTCTTTTAATTCTCCCTTCTTCGGAAAAGGAAGTTCATTAGAATAGGCAGGATTAAAGTTAGGGAGTTTTTTAAAATATGTTTCAATAACATGAGGTAGACCCTCAAAGTGATCTCTCATCATTTTAAGATTAAACTGCGTCTCCTCTCTGATGCGGGTAATAGTATCTTCCACCTGAAATTCATCTTCCATATGGGAGAGCAAATAAATAAGTGCCCCCATCCCTTGCGGCATATTCTTTAGAAAAGACTCCATATTGCGATGAGAGACTTCTACGGTATAGGCCTTAGTGGCTTCATGCTCTAGACGATGGGCCTCATCCACCACAATGTACTGAGGTCTTGGAAGGCTTCTGGGCCAGTTCAGCATGAGTGCGTGATTACCTATAATGAGCTTCGCTTCTTTGGCTTCCTTTAATCCCTGCTGGTAGGAGCATTGATTTACAAAAGGACAGTTCTGTCCCCCACAGGCCCGATAATCCACCGTCAGAGTGGCTTCCTTTTCTGCCAGTTCAGGAACCAATCTTTTTAAGACGTATGGGATCTGCTCACGGGTGAGCTTCTTTGGATATGTGACTCGGGTGTTGTGGAAAAAGAGCATCTCAAAGTATGCCTTGGTGAAGGTCTCCCCTAGAGGCACCAGAAACGAAGCTTCCTCATTGTCCTCTCTGAAAAGAAGCTCACATAGATGATTATTACTTCCTACTAATCTCACGACCTTGGTCTCTTCGGTTAGACCCAAGAGCCGCTTCATCTGAGGCACATCTTTGGCCAGTGCCTGATCCTGAAGGGTCTTGGTTCCGGTGGCCACGAGGCAAGTTTCTTTTTCATTAATGGCAAACAACAGAGAGGGCAAGAGATAGCCCATCGTTTTACCAGTACCAGTAGGCGCCTGGATAAGAGCATGAACTCGATTCTTAAAGGCCTGACCTACTCTTAGGGCCAGAGCCTCTTGAGCCGCGCGGTATTTATAATGAGGAAGAAGCGTATTGATCTTGGAATCCGATCTCAAGATGTTTTGAATATTTTGACCCGAAAAAGAATTTTCAAACTGAAGACCTGTTGAGGTTTCTTCCACGGATACTTTTAGACTCGAGAGGTATCTCTTGGCCGTATCTTCCAGAGGAAAATCAATTTGCTCACTGATTGAGAGCAGTTCCTCCCGGGAAAGCTTGAAGAATTTCTTGAACCAAAATTCTTCCGGAAACTCCATGAAGACTTCGCTTAGCTTCAGCCTTAACTCATTGTCGTAATGAACTTGGAAAGTAGCAACCAGAATGGTTTTCAAAAGATCTCTTGAATCCGCGAGACCTCGATGCTCTTCTTTTTCGGCAATGCCCAGGAGATTGATGAAATATTCTAGATTTAATGTAGAGGCTTCTGGAAAAAGCAAAGCGAGGTAGAAAAGAGAATCCTGATAAGTCTCTCTGCCCGCGACTTGCGGGAGGCGATCAAAGTGCCTCTTTAAGAAGCTTTCCTCAAATGATGCATTATGTGCTAAAAGTGAATGAGATTCGAGAGACATCAACTCTGGCTCAACCTGCGACCAGAGTGGGGCCTTACGGATATGATCGTTGGAAATACCCGTCAATTTTGTAATAAATGATGATACGGGATTTTCAATGCGAACTAAGGACGAATAACTTCTGACGAGTTTAGTATCCTCAAATTGCAAAAATCCCAGATCGATGATTTCATCGGTCGCAGGATTCACCCCAGTGGTTTCAATATCTATGACGGCCCAGGCACCAAGTCCCATGGAGTATCCTTTATGCAAAGTGACAATAAGGACCTACCATAAAATGATATGCAGACTTTCGTCAATTATGCTAGCTTGCATTAAATCTGATTTTTCAAAGAGGACATATGGAAGCCATCATCATGCAGGTCCAATCTTTCCTGATCGTCGCTCTGATGCTCGTAGGAATACTTTTTCGTAAACGCCGATCTTTACACGTGAAGATTATGAGTATTGCCATGATTTGGGATGTGATTCTTATCCTTCAAATTGAACTAAGTCGTTCGGCCATTTTAAAAGCTTCAAACGCTGTCTCAAATGCTCTGATTCTCAACATCCATGTTTCCATCGCTGTTTCTACCGTCCTCTTGTACGGGTATATGGTCTACAGTGGCAGAGCAATGCTTTCTGGTAAGGTACATTTTCGAAAAAATCATCGTATAATGGGCTACACTACCTTCTTTATGAGAATCATGACTTTTGTAACCAGCTTCTGGGCCGTAGTGCCTAAGGAATAAGATGAATAATGAATTTCAATTTGTAGAAGATATTATTAAAACAGGCTTACCAGATGCCCAGGTTCTAGTGGAAGATATGACAGGAACTCGTGATCATCTGGCCATTACCGTTATCAGTGATGGCTTTAAAGGCAAGATGCTTTTTGAGCAGCACCAACTTCTTATGAGTTTACTAAAGGAAGAATTACAGAGTCGCATCCACGCTGTTAAACTTCAGACGTATACCAAAGAAAAATATCAACAACTTCAAGAAGGATAAGAAATATGTCTAACTCATTCAATGTCATCAATAATGATATCCAGGAAATTTCCGAACTCGATAAGTCGCAAGAACTAAAAACACAAATTGAGACTTTATTAGGCAGCTCGAAAGTCGTACTTTTCATGAAAGGTAATGCTGAGATGCCGATGTGTGGATTTTCTGCCAACACTGTGGCGATCCTTAAGCACCTGGCCGTTCCCTTTAAGACCTTCAATATCTTAAATGACCCAGAAATCCGCCAAGGTCTTAAAGACTTTTCGAATTGGCCTACCTTTCCGCAACTTTATGTGGGTGGAAAGCTAATTGGTGGAAATGATATCGTAACAGAAATGTACCAATCTGGTGAGCTTCAAGAGTTCTTAAAGAACAGCTAAAATTATGAAAAGAGTTATCGGTAAAATTAATCCTCAGGATCGTCATGTTACCATATGGGGAGCAGGCTTCTCTGGTCTAGTTCTTGGATATTATCTCAAGAAGAGTGGCTACCGTATAACCATCTACGAAAAATCAAATAGAGTTGGTGGGAAAATCCATACTAAAAAGACGCCCTACGGACCTGCTGAGACGGGGGCCAATGCCCTATATCTCAATCCAGAAGGCCTTGAGTTGGTTAGAGAGCTTGGGCTCGACCCTATACCTGCGACAAAAAAACTTCGTCGTCTACTACTCCTGAATGGTAAACCAAGAAGGCCATTATCTTTAGGACTAATAACCAGACTTGCTGTCAGTACTAAAAATAGACCACCGCTCATTTCAGATGGACTCACCGTCGCTGAATTCTTTCGTCCCTTTTTAGGCCAGGATGTTGTAGATCATTATCTCTCACCTGCCCTGGGAGGAATTTATGCAATTCCTGCTGAAAATCTGCATTTTAAAAGTATTTTTGAGGAAGCTGCTAAAAGATCCCAATTCTCATCCTACTGGGAATTTATCAAGATGATGATTCAGGCCCGCAAAAATGCTCCTAAAGCCGATCTTCAAGGAACTGTTAGCTTTGAAGGGGGAATGCAAGCAATTATAAATAAGCTTGCTGAGCAGTTGAAGGGTGACATTAAACTTAATTATAAAGAGAAATTCAGAATTAAGGGCAACACCGTTGTTTGTACCGATGCCTTCGCAGCTTCTGAGCTTACTTTAGAAGTTCGCCCAGAAATTTCGGCAGAACTAGGAAGAATACGCTACCAAGAACTCTCCTCAGTCACTGTGTTTTTGAAGAGAGAGATTAAATCCTTAAAACGCTCTTTTGGTGTCTTAATTCCTAGTAAGACTGGCTTCAATGCCTCTGGCATCTTAAATAACAAGGCCATTTTTCCTGCAAATAATCCCAATGTCTTTTCATACACTTTCATTTGTCGGAAGCCTGTAACAGAAGAAGAGATCTATGAGGACATTAAGAAGCTTTATCCAGAATTCGTTCCTGAGGATGTAGATCACCTCGAGAACACTTACTGGGGTAAAGGAATACCTCAGTACAATATTCAGCGGTATTTAAGTATTAAGAAGCTCCACCAGCTAGCTCGTCAGGAAACAAACTTTGCTATCTTTGGTAATTACATGGCAGGCATCAGCTTGCGAGAAATGGTTGTGGCGGCTAAAAACTTTGCCAAAAATCCTACGGATTACTCAGAAATAAAATAGATTATTCCATTAAGTCTTCCAGACTAAGCATGGCGTTCATGCGCCCGTTACCGTCAGAGAGAAAATCTACCTTCTCAAGTCCCAGGTCTCTGAATTCCGGATAACGAAGTTCAATGATATCTTTATTGGTTAAGCTACTCAGTTTTGCCCTAATAGTATCAACAACTTTACCCTTGAACCTTGGAATGCTGCCAACTGAGCTGACAATATTGAACTCTGGTTTTCCCTTGATGAGCGTTTCATCTGAGAGATCAACATCATTAAGTCTTACGATAGCAACTGGCTCATCATCATGCTTTTCTATTCTCAAAGAGATATCAAGTACCAGTGGAAATCTAATCTCTTTTGCCCCAAGGGTAAAGGACTCAAGGCGAGATGGCCTATAAATAACATCCATAAGAAGTGTACCAGAATCCCCTTTACGGTCCATTCTCATCGTTACCCTATTTGGCCCTAACTCTACCCCAGCTTCATCCAACGCCGACTTCCAGAGACCGGCATCATAAGTCGTCACTAAGAGCTTATTAAGGTAATCTTCCGAGATACTGGCAACTAAATTAGCATCTCCTCTGTCCATAAGATTTTTCATGGTGGCCATAGAAGCCAGGTGAAGCTTTTGATTAAGACGAGTTTCGGAAGTTTTTGTTACTTTATTATCAAGACATTTTTCTTTCAACCTCTCAAAATTCTTTGTAGTACAGAAATCCCCTGGGATTTGAACCTCGATGTGATTTTCTCCCATCGTATTCTTAAAGCGAGAAATCTCCATTTGACTCTTAATTAAGTCACTTGAGAGCCAATACTCTTTTCCGAGTTTAATTTTACCAAATACACTTGTTGTTGATTTAGCAGTTTGAGTTTTTAAGACATTTGCTGCTTGAGCGAGCAAGATCCCTTTAATGGCAGAATGTTTTTTTCTTAAAAGTTTTTCTATCTTTTCGGAAGAGAACTCAATGGATTTTGATCCGATTTTAATTTCTACCTCTGGAATAATAATACGTTCATAATCAAGCTCAATGTCATCCGGATACTTCAAAAGTGAGGTTGCCATTTCGTGAAAGTTAGCATTTTGTAGCTGGAGCTGATAAAAATCTTTTTGATCTTGAATTTTGATCTTGGTGAATAGATTAATCAGCCTGTCTTCTCTGCCTTGGATGCGAGGCTTAATGATATCAATTTGTATGATCGGAGAAGTGCCTTTTCCATTAGCATTTGGTATGACTAAGGAAAATGATAATTTGTCTGCATTAAGCGAAATTTCCGAAGCTGAAAAATCAGTAGCGATGACCAAACCGTCGGATAGTTCCTGGGCCGATTTAAGATTGGTTCGAAAGTCTTTTACCTCATAATTGAATCCTTGCATTTCTACTTTCGTTTGAGCGTTCGTGAGACGAAGGCCAATAACATTTCCAAGGTCATTAATAAGAGGGAGAGCATCACTGGGTAGATATTCCCCAAGGTTAGCTTCGGTAATAATAATTGTTTCATTGAAACGGGCCTTAAATGGGTCTTGCACGCCATGATTACTCATTAACAAACGAAGCTTATTAATAAGAAGACCTGACCAATTATAATCTAGCTTCGAATCAACCAAGATATCCGGCGACTCAAAATGAGCTGCTCTCCCAGGAAGTGCAACAAGTAAGCTCATCAACATAAGTCCAGTTAATTTAATCATCTGACACCTTATCTAAGATTAGGATTCTTACTGTTAAATTTTATGTCTGCAATCTCAAGGTTAAGTAAGAGATAGGCAGACTGGTCTATCGTGATTAATTTCGGCTTAAATTCAACTCCGGATTGATTCATAAACTGAGAAAGATCAATTTCATAACTCTTTTGAGTGAAGTCAGAAAGAGAGACTTTCAGTTCCTCCATGACTCCTTTTCTCACAATCTCGTGCATCTTTCCAACATTGGTCTCATAACCAAAAGTGTTGATAAGCCCGTCATTTTCAAATGGAGACTTTACAAAAAGTGACAAAGACATCGTCCCATCAGGGAGAGTCTTAAATCCTGGTTGAACATCAATTTGGATCGGAAAATAAATAACGGCACCGTTATTGTTTCTTTCTAAGAATGAGGCAATGCGGTTTTTAAGCCACTGAGCGATATTGCCAGAGTGAAGCTTTTTAAGGTCTACTGACGAGTTTACGATTACTGAAAAACTCTCATCAGGATTAAAATGCAGCTTTACATTTACAATGGAGAAGCCTTGGACTTTAGCGAATTCATTAAAGAGTTCCTGAAATAACCCCGTTGAATTAACCAAATCTAAGGCCCCATTTATTAATGGCTCTGAGATCGCGAGATTAATATCTTCTGTTCTATGAGAACTTAAATTCAACTTCGGTAATCTGCGGTCAGAATTTCCCAGCGTATTTTGAATATTCATGGACCGATTATTCAATACAAAGCTCAAAAGTCCTGTCAATTCAATGTCTTTATTTCCAGGAGTAGCTATTTTTCTAAGTGAGAGATCGACTTGAGCATGATGAATAACATCAGCAATCTGTCTCATCATACTATCTATTGGATCTGTCTTCTGAGCCGAGCCATTTAACATCGGTCTAACATAGTCACGAACTAACTGGCCGTATCTTTCTGGTAAATTAATATAATCGATAAATTTAACCGGAGAATCTTTCTCATAGACTCTCCAGGAAGTTGCAATCTGTTGGTTAACTAGATAGACATTAACCATTTCCGCCAAGTCAGAAGCGATAAAGTCGGCAGCAAAACTTAAAAGTTTTGTCCCTAGAAAAGTCTTTCTTTTCATAATTTCATTTTTTAAGCGAGAAGTATCAAGTTCTGTTTCTTGTCCGTTGATAACAATGGCAATTCTCGGAACAACAACTGACTTAAAGTTCACATCGATGGTTGGAGATTGCTTAGACTCGAGATTTGATTCAACAGATAAGACCTTGAGACGGGCCACATTTCCATCGGTTCTCAATCTTAACACTGCAGTAATGGATACGGGTTTATTTTTAGTCGTGATCTTAACGTCAGAAAGAGTTGCCTGAAGACCATTCCCACACTTCTTTGAAGAACGGTGTCGGTCTTCACAGAGACTCAGTTGCGCCCCCCTAACCTCGATCTTTGGTAAGCTAATACTTAAACGCAGATCAAAACCATTTTCTTTAGAGTTAAAGATAGTAGTCTTTAAGCTCTTATGATCAACATCTCCAGTTATTTTTATATCAGTCGTACTTAAGTGAAAATTCAAGTCACTTCTAAGATCAAGATTACTTATCTCATTAACTACTGAAACAATAGGATTTGAGAGGAGTTGCTCCTTAGGTAATTTGAAATCATACACATTCATAGGAATGAGTACGGTCCTGCTCTCTGGAGTAGAGGTATTATACTTTAAGGCCATTTCCATGATTTTAAGCATTCCGTTTTCATTCAGTCTGAGGGCAAGCTGCTCTTGGGCCAGTACTCCCCAGGAAAGGCATGATAAACAAAATGTAATAATCCATGACTTCATGGAAACTCCTATCGATTGGTTTAAGTCATACCTGCAATCCAAAGGCCAATTATCCGATCGAAAAACTATGGATTTAAACAGACACAGCTGTCTAAAGTTTGGACATCTTTTAGGCGAGTGTTGATTTTTTTCACTTTTTCAATAGCTTGCACCCGAATCTCGTACACTACTCCAATATTCCTGGAGGTATCGAAGTGAAGAAGAGCGTCTACATCATGGTCATTTTGGCACTGACATCTAGTGCGGAAGCTTGCCAATGTTTTCCCAGCTATACCTCTAAGACCTATCAAGAGATAAAAGAAACCTGGTACGGCAAAAGGGTAAGATACTCCTGCCTTTATGAATGTGAAGGCAATGGATCAAAGGAAGTTATAGAAGGTTTTCATCAGAAGAAGATCATGGGTAAAGAGAGTGGAAATGAAATCGTCTGTGACGGAACGATTTATAAAGAGACCTATGTTAGTTCCACCGGTTGGTTTAGATGGGATTATGTAGGTAGTGAGTGGTTCCCCCCGACTGAATCCAATTCAAAAGATCTTAAAAATTGGTCAAAGAAAAACTGTAAGTAGAAAAGTTAGAAGACTCTTCCCAAGAGTAAGACACCGACTTGAAGGGTTTCCCATCTTATGTCTTCATCATTCTTAGACTCGATATTTGGTATAACAGTGAGATTCGGAAACAGTTTATAGGTGACACCAATGGTGTAATTGTTTTTATACTTCTCAAAGTGATTCCACTTTTTAACTTTAGGACCTTCCTTAGGACCTCTATGCTGCATAACCCATTCATTTCCAAGCTGCATTCCCCATTTATCCGTGAATGAGTAACTCCAGATAACTCTGTTGTTAATTCTGTAACGCTCATCATTTCTCTCTGATTCATATACATAATAACGATAAGAGTTCCAAATGAGGAAAGTAGATGAAGTCGTGGGAAACCAGATAACGAAATTCTGATACTCTAATTCAGATTTTAATTGGGAGTTTTTGGAATAGGTACTTACAGGGTGACCATGTGTAAGTCTTCCATTGAAGATTACCTTATCATTTCTAAGGATTGGATATTGGAAACCAACATTTACATCTCCAATCGTAACAACACCTTTATCATCAGTGTCTCTAAGCTCATTTCTATCACCAATTTGGTAATAGAATTCATTCTTCATATAAAGATTGAGATTCCCGTAGATTCTATAGGTCGTATTGAATTCGTTTAATAAGTTAACCGGATCTGAAGTTCTGACTCCATTTTGATCATAAACATTATCATCCCACTTCTTAAGGGTTGAGGCAGAGTAACTTCCAAAGTAGCTGATCCTGAGATTCTTTCTCCAGTTAAAGAGGCTGTAACTTTCGAGCTGGGTTGTGGACGTTCCATTAAGTTTGGCCATATCTGATTGTCCAAAGGATAGGCTTGAACAAAAGATTGCGCCAAGGAGCAAAGTCAACTTAAAGGATCTCATCTCTTACCTGCAAATTTGTTGTAAATTGAACTAGGAGTTTGTAGCAGAACTTAGGATTATTTCCTAGTGCTTAACCTAAAGCTAACAGAGGAAGTTAGAAAACCTATAATATTTTCATAAGAAGGAGGTGCAGAAACGGACCAACTGGTAGCTTTTTGACCCTGAAAGTAAATTTACTAGAGTGGAGACATAGAACTAAGATAGGCCTCACGAACTTCATGCCAAAGAAGGATGTCCTTCTTTTTACACATTAGCTCCCAGCGATTGAATTTACTGATCTCGCTCATGACTTCTGAACTTTGCCAGAGCTTAGCACTACTTTGGAGATCCTTGTCATACTGAGTAAGGCGAGGCTTCTGAGCAAGATAAGAAGTATCTGCTAGTTTCACTAAATGGGACTGCATGAAATTGAAAAAACCTCTCATCTTTTCAAAGTCACCTTCAAGCGCGACCAGCTTATCGTAAAAATCTGTTTTCTTTTTTCTAGCAAAAAGCGAAGCGAGGGCAAACTGATCAAGCTTCTCTAATGTGAGAAGCTCTTTAATATCATTAAGAGATACTTCTTTAGCATCAGGAAAATTGAGCTTTATAAGGCAACAAGAGTTATAAAAAATGCCCAGATTATTTTCCAAAGAATTTAGTATCCAGCTTTTAGCATCATAACTCAAAGGGAGTCTCAGATGAGCACAGACAAAATCAAGAAGCTTATTTAATTCCCAAAAACGAGGAGGCTCAATTTGCAAAGTTTGAAGCTTGCCTTCCTTGGCCATCTTCTTCCAGGCTACTCCATCATTCTCATAACTCAGAATAATGAAGCGACCTTGAAGTTCAAGCTTTGAAATAATACCTAAATTTTCACCGGATAAGTCCTGTGCCTGGTGAATAAAAAAATTATCGGTATCTCCAAACAGACTTAGGGCCTGAAATTCCTCTTCAAGCCATGACTTAGAAACCTCTGATGCCATTTTATGATGAAGGATGCGGCCCTCAGAGCCTTTTACTAAGAAATCTTTAACCATCTTAAGACAGAGTGGATCAAAAGTGCTAAGAGCAAGGACTCCGCTAAATTGAGAGAGAAAAGACTGATCAAAAGAAGGGAAAAAATCCCAGATTTGCCATTTAGAATGCATACAGAATCATATCCCTGACAAGTATCGCTGCCTCTTCAGATAGACCTTGAATGGTCTTTCTTTGAACACCGGCATTCTGAGTTGCAACCACATCCACACCCGGCTCATCCAAAATTTCACGGGTATAACGACTTCTGAGAGGAATTAGTTCATTGAAGACGATTTTAGAAGTGGAAGCAATCTGACTCCCAATACTAGATCTCAAAAGTGCTAACTCTTCCTCTGTGGGCTTTTTGATAACGATCACCTGCAGGACCATAGTGATGTCTGTGGTACCAGGAATATAGAAGTTTTGTCTGGTTCCACCGATAGCATTCGGGGCCTGATCTTTTGCTACTCGAAGATTTCCGGCCCTCAAGGTTTCGGTCATTCTTTCAGGAGATCGAATGATTCCCACTAAGATGGCATCGGATTTTTTATTATAACCACTGGATAATTTTAAACCGCTGAAATTGGTGAGAAGTCGATAGGTTTCTCGCGTAAAGTCAGCCGAGACATCGGGCAGACTTGAGTAATTATAGAACATAGGCACCGAAAGGCTTTCAATACCATACTGAGAAAGGGGATTTTCCTGTTGAGTAAACCGGTAACCACCGCAACCGACAAGGATGAGCAAAATAATGATGAAACGCATATCAAATCATATACCATGGACAAGTTGGATGAGCTAGGCTACTCAATTAAAAGATGTTCAAAAAAATCGATTTCAGTGGCTTGAATTACAAAGACTTAGACCGCTATGGATCTCATGATCTGAAGCGGGACGAGATGCATTCCTTTTACCAGACCTTCGATTTCCTGGAGCTCATCAAAAAGTGGCCAGAAATTGTTGGGCCTAAGATGTCGCCAGTGACCTCTCCCCTTAAAATTAAAAACTCTTCTCTCTTCATTATCACCAAGCACGCTACTTACTCTCACGAGCTCTCCTATCTTTCAGAAGAAATCAAAACTGAGATTTTTAAGGTCTTTCCTAAGCTCAGGCCAGTCATACAAAAACTAGTCTTTCAAACGCAAGAAGGTTTTTTCCAACAAAGAAAGGCGGTGGAAGAGCAGACGACTAAAGTAGTAAATCGACTACACCCTCAATCTCCGAAATTTAAACTTTTAAAGCTTGAAGCCGAAAGATTATTTAGCGATGTAGCAGACGAGGACTTAAAAAAGATAATGATCTCAATCTATATTCAATCTCATTAATTCTAAGACGATTAAATCTGAAAATACTTCTTCTTGAGGCTTAAGCTGCGTCTTAGAAACCTCTTCGCGAATTAGTTCGACGATCTTCTTTTCGTTCTTGACCACCACAAAGGCTCTCCCTTCTTTAGTGAGACTGCGCTCAATACAACCAAGTAGTGAAGGCCATCCATCAATGGAGAAAGTCCTAGCAATTCCCCTCCTCATGTCAGAAGAAGGCTGTCCAGAGTCAGGAAGGTAATAAGGAGGATTGGAGACAACAAGATCATACTCGGTATCAGGATTCCACGTTGAAAAAGATTCTGAGACAATCTTATGTCTGATTGAAGGTATAAAATATTCGGAGTTCGTCTTAAGGTAGGGCAGAAAATCTTTTTGAATTTCTATAGAAGTTAATAAAGTGGGATTAAGATGAATCGCAAGTTCAATACCTATAACTCCGCAACCTGCTCCAAGATCGAGAATTTTATGGGCACTAATGTCAGATTCTAGAATTCTGTGAACAAGCAGAAGAGAGTCACGATTAAAACGATAAAATTCTGGCTGCTTATAGTCACTCATTTGTGAGAAATTCCACCGTCTTTCCTATAAGCTCTTGATCAATATCTCCAAATTCAATAGCTTTAAAGAGCGAGAGCATGAAGAGATCTTTATCCTTCAAATTCTCTCTTAAGAATTTTCTTCTGCCAGAGAGAGCACTCTTCCCTTTCTTCTTATAATACATATCTGAGAGTCTCTCATTATCTAGCAGATAAATTAACCAAAGCTGATTCTCCTCTTCTATCTCTTGCAAGACGGTGAGGAGATTTTCTGAAATTAAGACTTCCTCATTCTGAAAGGGCAAATGCCAGAAAGCTTGCTCTTTAGATATTGCTCTTTGAGAACTATCTGCTGCCATCAGCCTAAGATGCCTCACCAGTGACGGAGAAAGCTTCTCAGTGTATCTAAGTCCTAATTTCTGAGTAATATCTTCCCCACGATAATCACCCACATGGTCCAACAGTTCAGCATCATTGTAATAATTTTGTATGTAGAGATTAAAAAGCTCGTAGGTCATTCTGTCTGAGGGATGTTTAGAGAGCTTTGACAATAACTGCTGTATATTTTCACTTGCAAGTTTGTGATAAAGAGATCTCTCTCTTCGATATCCTGTCCAGTTTACAAAAGGAGTGGTTTGAATGATTTCTTTTAAAATATTATCTGATCTTGTGACATTTCCAATCATGAGATAGAGATAGGATTTCAAAAGCTTCTCGGCTAGCGTCGCTCCTGGAAGTTCACCTAAAATGCCAACGACTCTGCCCTTCATTTTAAGATCGGTAATTAAATTGAATGGCGAATTCAACACTTCCACCAGAAACGAGCGTATTTCCTGCTCTTCTTTAGTTAATGGCTTCATATCTGCCACATCTTTTAGCCAAACTTTCACGGGATGTGCTTCAGGCATTTTAAATACGCAATCTCTCAATCGAATAAGAAATTTTTCATTAAAGAGTTCAGCAGGATAAAGAATCACCGCTAGCTGGGGAATATCCCTGGAGAGATCTTCACAGGTTAGTTCATTAATATCGAATGAGCCAATGACGCGAAAGCCATTAAGACCGGCCTCTGGCCTAAAGGAAGCTTCATCGAAGGTAATGACTTGATCTAAAAGCTTTTTTTTTTACTACTCTCCGGGGTCTGAGCATGGACTTCACTAACAAAAGAGAAGCTTGAAGTCATTTCACCTTGAAAGAGAGACCTAATGATGGTTTTTCTAAAGTAAATAAGAGCAAACAGCACAAGAAAGCCAATGATACCCAGATACTTCAGGTAGTTTTGTTTTTCTAGTGCTTTTTTAGGAGAGGACTTCGTCTCTATTTTTTTTGAATCAGTTTTTTTTTTGAGCGGAAGTACTTCCGCCTCTTTAACGGCAGCAGGTTCTATTTTTTTGTCAGTTACAGGTACTTCACTAGTGTTCAACATCGTGCTGATGTTGCTTACCAGAGTATTTTCATCCTGAGATAACTCTTGGTCAATTTGAACTTTATCGGTGGTAAGAACATTCTTGGCTTCACTAATTGGATTAAAAGTCTGTCTTTCATCTCCTAAAAGATACTTCTTAACCATGTCCTCTTCACGAATGAAGAACCAAAAGCCGTTACCAGAACAAATTTCATCATCGGCCTTCAAGGATTCATTATTAAAAAGCTCAATGAGCTTATCCTTAGTAATGGGACCTAAGATATGATTTGATTTAGTTCTGATAAGCCAGTTTTTATCCATAGTCACCTGGCCAATAAACCGAGGACTGCTGCAAGATCCTGGTCATTGAATCTAAGCCCCAGTGAGAAGGTAGCACTTTGCCGACCATCTTTAGAAATGAGATCTTCACCTGCTATACGAGTAAAGAGAACATTCCATAACTTGATTTCAGAGAAGACACGTACATTTGGACCGGCATCTTTTTGATAATCAAAGATTTCAGTTCCCGTACGAATTCCCCAGTCCGGGAAGAAATAATCTGCTCCAACCCCTCCGGTAGATTCAATGATACCGGCCCTTAGAGCAAAGCGCTGAATACGTCGACCGATTTGAAGATTGAACTTGAAGTCAGAAGTGTTTTCTTTACGCTTATAAACCTTGGTTTCATCTCCTCCGTTCACACTGGTATAGGTGATGGTCTCTTTTTCTGTTTGAGGACCAAACTCATTGGTAACAACACCTAGACGAAAAAATCTCTCTGGAGCTGGATAGATATCCATGTCAAATCTTGTATCAGAGCCAATTCTGGTATTAGCACCAGTTGAGAGACCGATATCAGCTTCAACATTATTAATTCTATTTACCAGTCGATTCACGCTTGAGAGAGTTTGTGAAACTTGATCTACGACAGCATCATCACGCAGCAGTTTCCCCACTGTTCCTTTTCCGTCTTTCATATCGGCCATGATGATCTTGAGATCGGTCATCGCCGCATCGACTTTATCCAAGATTGGGCCCACTTTTGTGAGATCTGAAGCAAAAGAATCTTTTTGAAAACGGTCACTCTCGAAGGCCAATTGCTCAGAGATGGCTTTCACGTCATCGATGATCTGGTTAACTTTATCCTCATTACCAGTGGTAATTCTTTTAAGAGAGGCACTCATTTCATTGATATTAGTAACAATCTCTTTAATCATGTTTCGGCCTTCATCATCGCGAAGACTCTCTTTGATGGTTCTGGCTATTTCTTTGACTTCATTAAGTGCAGCAGAGGCATCTTTAGCTAGATTATCGAAGCCTTCACCCCCGGAGGACGGGATAAGTGAGCCTTCTTTAAGTCTCTCAGCTTCAGAATCCCCTAGATTCATATCGATAAACTTATCTCCTAATAGACCCACACTTTTGATTTTAAGCCGGGCATTAGGAGTTACTTTTACCGATTCCTGAATTTCAAAAGTGAGTAATGCTTTAGAGCCTTCCAGTTCAATGCTCTTAATTCGTCCTGCATTGATACCAGCAACTTTGATGGGAGTTTTTTCGAGAATTCCGGAAGCATCATCAAGAATGGTTTTATATTCAATATGCTTACCGAAGCCGGATTGATTTTGCGTAATCTTGAGAGACATAACCACTATGCTGACCATTGCCGCCAGAGTTAATAGTCCTACTTTAAGTGGGTTCAAGAATTCTACTCCATTAAAATGAGATACACTTATATCGGTTATTTAATTTAATGATAATCGATTCCGGTTATAACTCAAGGAATCTTCGTATGACAGGATTTTCCGATTTTTTGAAGGTCGCCACATCAGAATGCTCAACTACTTTGCCTTTTTCCATGAAAACAATATAGTCGGAATATTTTAGCGTGGCATGGATATCGTGAGAGATAATGATGGAGGTAAATCCTCGCGACTGATTACTCAGATGAGTCTCTTTCATCAGATCATAAACCATATGGGTAGTAATGGGATCAAGACCCGAAGTGGGCTCATCATACAACATAATGTGCGGATCCAGTGCTAATCCCCGGGCAAGACCTACCCTTTTTCTCATCCCCCCTGATAATTCGGAGGGCAGACGAAAAGCAGCTTCACGACTAATACCCACGGAATCCAAAAGAGAGAGGACTTTCTCTCTGATATCTTCTTCTGACATTTTAGTAAATTCTCTGATGGGAAAGGCGACGTTTTCAAATGAAGTGAGAAAGTCAAAAAGGGCCGCGTACTGAAAAACCATTCCAAAGTTTCTGCGAAATTCTCGTAAGTCCATTTCTCCCAGTTTGTTTATAACCTTACCCAGCACCTTGACTTCTCCCGAGCTGGGCAATGCCAGACCGAGGATGTGCTTCATGAGTGTCGTTTTACCAGCGCCTGAGAATCCCAACACCGTCGTAATTTTTCCTTCATGGATACCAAAAGAGAGATCATGCAAAACCTTAGTTTCGCCAAAACTTTTGGAGACATTTTCAAAAACGACTGAATACTCACTCATAGAATTTTTGCCAAAAAGCTAGTTAAGAAGAAATCGACTACCAGGACTGTGATCATGCCCCAGACTACTGCCATATTTGTTCCCTTCCCTACGCCCTCTGCTCCACCAGTAACTTTGAAACCATGGTAGGTTCCGATAATACCAATGAGATAACCAAAGACCGTGGCCTTGATTAAACCTTCAGCAATCATACCAAGATTCATGAAGTCACTTATCTTCTGAGTATAAAGAATTTCATCGATCATAAGAACCTTAACTCCGATGAGCCAAGAACCGGTATAGCCGACTAAAAGAAAGAGAGCTGAAAGAAGTGGCATACTAATCATCGCCCCAAGAATTCTTGGAACGGCCAGATACTGATAACCATTAATGCCCATAACCTCTAAAGCATCAATTTGTTCTGTTACCTTCATAGATCCAATCTGAGCTGCCATAGCAGCACCACATCTGCCGGCAACTACCAGACCAGATAAAACCGGGGCGAGCTCCTTGGCCAGAGCAATCGTAACGATGGGGCCGATAAAGGAGTCCGCATTAATGGCCTTAAATCCCAAATAAATTTGAAAAGCAAAGACGGCACCCGTGAAACTTGAAGTGAGAAAGATAATGAAGACCGATTTATTTCCCATGAAGTAGATCTGATCAAAGAGAAGCTTAAAGCGATAAGGCGGCTTAAAAGTCCAAAAAATCGTTCGGAAGGTGAAATTAGTAAAATCTCCCAGACCATTGAGTTTATGTAAGACACTATTGCCAATATTGGTGATTTGCTTTTCTGCAATTGCTTTCATGTTTCTCTATTTTACTTTATAAATTCGTGGAATTCGAGCCGAGATCCCACACATCAGTTGATAAGGAATAGTTTTCATTTGAGCAGAAATGTCCAGTATCTTGCGATAGTCATGGCCCCAAATTTCCAGCTCATCCCCTTCCTTTATCTTACCTTCCACGGATGGGTCAAAGGCCAGATAGATCATATCCATATTTACTCTTCCGAAGACCTTACCCTTATGTCCGTTAATACTTAACTCCACTCCACTAGTGAAAGTCGAAAGTCCATCTCCATACCCTATAGGAATGATCACCATGAAAACGTCTTCGCCGGTGACATATATTCCATAACCAACGGGAGTTCCTTTTTTAACGGTAAATGTTTTTAGAACTTTCGTTAGAAGTCGGGAAACCTGCTGGCCTCCCCAGGGAGTGGTCGTAGTACTAGGTACGCCATAAAGCAGGATTCCCGGACGAACATAGGATTCATCAACTCCAAAGCTCTGCTCAATAGCACCCGAGTTGGAAACAGATGTTTCACAAACTTCTACATTGGCGTCACCTAGAATCTTTTTTGCTTTAAGGAACTCATCAGTTTGCCTGTGAGTTTTATCACCTGGCTTTAAAGGATAATTGGAACAAGCAAAATGGCTAATCAAATGCTGGACACCGCGACTGCGAAGTTTAGGGGCATATTCGGCCAGCTCCTCAAGAGAAAGCCCAAGTCGGTTCATGCCCGTATTGATCTTAAGTACGATGGGAATTTTTTTGAGATCTGGATGCGAGAGAACTATTTCCAGATCTGATCTTTTGTGAAGAACTGGGGTGACTCTCAAGTTAAGATAGGCCCTGCGAGTTTCTTCATTATTAAGTTCTGTATCAGAAAAAATGAGAAATTCTGAATCTAAATCAGGACATTCATTAAAAACTCTCACAGCTTCCGAAAGCCTAGCACACCCAAGTTTTTTTACTTCGCATTCTTCAGAAAGAAAACGAGAGACCGGAACCAGACCATGTCCATAGGCTTCGGCCTTCACCATAGGTAGGATCTTAGCTTTAGGGGCCATGCCCTGAATTTTCTGAAAGTTCTGGGTCAATAGGTCCAGATTAACTTCCAGATAGCTCGAATGTCTCATATTAGAAACTTATTCTATTGCTGTTTGACATAGTCGTAAGACGCTTACTTTCATTGTTAACGGCCACATCTTCAAATTCCTTCTCAAAGTTTCTTAGATAGTGAGCTGAGGAAGCCGGAATAAGTCTGATCGTTGGTAGCATATTCTCTGGAAGTACCTGGGAGTTATCCTCAAAGAACTTCCAATAACTAAATTGCCTGATAAAGCCCTGAAGCATCCTCGTTTCTACTTCCAGATTTTCCGCAGGAATAAAGAAGATGACATGCCAAGGCCCCATTAAAGAGAGTTTAGTAGATTTTTGTAGGCGACTTGATAACTGCAGGAAGAAGTCATTAAAGAACGAAGACCAGTAGAATTTATTCTGCGGCTTCTTCTTAGCAACATCGGTCAAAGGAATCAAACTCAAGGCAAGAATTCGCGTGTCTGAATCAACTCCAGACTTCTGTAAGCGGTCCATATTATC
>DFXX01000049.1:0-37953 GCA_002381765.1 Bacteriovoracaceae bacterium UBA4097
AAACATCTTTATAAAATAATTGCCTACTGTCTAAAGTTTAGACGGCCCATTCCGGCCATCACTATTGAAAAGCCCTGATATTACAGGTCCCTCCCTCTTCTATCTACTCCTTCTCTATGGCATGCTTCCTGCATGTTAAAAAGAAAACTTATCTCTATGGGGGATACCATGAAAAAAGCAGCCATCTTTGCGATCTTGTCACTTATGTCTACAGCTTCATTTGCTCAGGACTATGTTCGTTGTGAATTTAAGATCAAAGATAATGAAGTCAAATGTCCTCTTATCGGAAAATGTCCTGAAAAAGAGCTAAGAGAATCAGAAACTAAACTTGATATCCTAATCCATCAAGGTGAAAAGCTTCAAGGGAAAGTGGCCTTAAGAGAGGTCGTTCTTCATCCAGGTACTAAAAAAGAGAAGAAGAACAAAGTCTTTATATTTGAAGGAGACAACAGGCACGAAGCAATTCGTGATGAAAAAGAAGTCGATCTTTATAGTTTCGAATCTCCAACCAGTATTGACTATACCATCTCAAAATTCGGAGACAGTATCGATATCAACTTAGTCACACCTAGTTATCGCCACAACATTGATCTTCGTGGAAGAGTCTCTTATTCCAGTTATATTGCGACTCCCGATTCGGCTATTGCCTTTACTTGCGACAAACTCAATAAAGAAGTCTTTGAAGAAGGTGATAGAAAACAAAAAGCTCTCGAAGAGCACTTGAAATCAAAGGCAGAAAAAGCAGCTCAAAAAGCAGCCGCTGTAACAAGAGAATAACCCCCCCTCTATCTGGCAAGATGTCTCTTCTTGCCAGATATTTTTATTGGAATCAGCTATGGCAAGAATTTCAGTATTCTTAAACTCACAAGCTTCTCAAGGTAATTCTTGCTTTTCTAGAGAAGACATATTGAAGTTTTTTATCGATCATGAATTGGCTATCCATTCACCAAAAAATCTTGATGACTTAAATAAAAAATTGAATGAAGAAATCTCTAGTGGCGTTGATTACATATTTTCTGTAGGGGGAGATGGGACTGTAAACACAATCTCCCAACACCTTGTTGGTAAGAAAATAAAACTCATGGTCTTACCGGCCGGGACGGCCAATGACTTTGCTACAGAAAATGGAATCACGAAATGTGTAAAAAGAGCTTCTGAGATATTTCATCTCAATTTAACAAAAAAAATTGATGCAATTAATATTAATGGCACTTATATGATGTCGAATGGCGGCCTTGGTATAGCCTGTGAAGTCGCTAAGAGTGTCAATAGCCTAAGAAAATCGAGTCCTTTCTTTAAGAAACTGATGAAACTCTTAGGAAAAGAGACATATTCCTTAATCTATGCCTATAAAATGTTGGTTAAACCGTTCAGTTCAAGAAGACTTTTCATTGAATCCCCTGATTCACCTCTTCTTGACCCTAGGATAAGCTCCCCTCTCATACTTATAAATAATCAAGAATATATAGGCGGAAAGTTCAGAGTCGCCCCTGCCACTCGCAATGATGACGGGAAGTTCAATGTCACTCTATTCCTTCATAAGAATAAGATTGATCTTATGAAATGCACGCTTCAAATGCTTCAAGGTGTTTATCCAAAAAACGATCCAGAACTTATAAGCTTTGAAACCGATCGTTTAACAATCAATGCCATTGATAATAACCCTCTGGAGTTCTTTGGAGACGGAGAAACTTTTTCTCCGTCAAAAACTTTAGATATTAACATTAGGATCAAGGCTCTGGAGGTATGTGGAGACAAGACCGAAGTCCTATATTGTCCTGATCTTACCAAGAATGAAGTAGAGCTCAAGCAATGAAGATTCTCATTACGGGTGGAAGTGGTTTTATTGGTAAGCGCCTGGCCTTAAACCTTCTGACACATGGGCATGAAGTCTATCTTCTTATAAGATCAAAAAGCATAAAATCGACCATTCCTTTTTTTACGAATACTCCTGTAAAATTCATTGAAGGCGACATAGAAGACTCGGAAGTTATAAAACCAGAATTCATGGAAAGAATTCAAGAAATCGACACGCTAATTCATTTAGCAGCACTCTACGATTTGAAAGCAGCTCGTGAAGAAAGTTACCAGGCCAATGTCTTAGGAACTAAGAATATTTTAACTTTAATTAAAAAGATGAAGGCTCTTAAGTACTTTCACTACTTCAGCACTTATGCAGTCAATCCATCCCTAGAAGGACTTATACTTGAAGATGAGCTCAGTAATGAAAAGAATGACTTTAACGACTTCTATAGTGAGGCCAAAAATAAAGCAGAGCATTTAGTAAGAGAAGATCGTTTACCAGGTGTAAAGGTCATCATTCATAGACCGGGGATTATCATTGGGGAATCTGAATCTGGTCTTATGGATAAGACCGATGGGCCGTACTATTTCTTTGATTTTATCAAGAAACTTAAGTCCATGCCTTTTGCCAATTTTCTTCCTTTCCTGCCTCTCCCTGTACCGGAAGCTTCTCGACTTAATGTTCTCCCCGTGGACATTCTCGTTGAGTGGTCTTCTGAAATAATCAGAAACCCCAAGGGCCATAATCTCAGATGCTATCATCTAGTTCCGCATGAGCAAATCAGCACTTTGAATTTTTTAAAGAGATCTCTGGAGCTGATGAGTATACCCTTGAAAGTTTTACCAATAAACTCTCCAGAGCTTTTTTTCCGTATATTTCCGATGCTTGGTATTCCAAAAGAAACCATCTTTTATCTTCAGCAGAGAGCAATCTTTGATCAAAAGCACCTCATGGAAGACTACCCTGAGTTGATAGGAAGACCTTATCAGGAATATCTGCCAAATATTATTGAAGCTTACAGAAGGAGGATGAACTAAATAATATTAAATTTCTCGCGATCTTCTTTGGAATAACCGTAATCAATGCTGATCTCCTCACCCTTTTTAATATTTTTAGAGGCTTTAATGAATAATAGTTTTTTCTTCTTCGCAAAGGAAAAAACAGCATTAGCTTTATCACTATGGTTGTAAAGAGAGCCACTCCCTAAGGCAAGAGCAGCTTTAGTAGCAGAGAACTCGTAAACATATCCTTCCAAACTATCATTGATATCATCATGATCGATGAGAAGAAGATGGCAGGTTTCAATGATGCTCCCCTTCGGGATATCCTGATTGGCGTAAACGCCCCTACCCTTTACTGGATCAGTGAGTATTTTGATATTAATATTATCCTCCTGATAGACACACTAACTTTCTATCACAAGGAATATAAAAAGCCACTCATTGGTGGCTTTCTATAAAGAGAACTTATTTTCTAGTTATGCAGCAAATTTATGTTTTTCAGGTACTTCATGCTGGATTTCTGAGGCCGCAGATGAAGCAGTCGCATTTGACTCACCATTAATCACCTCAAGGAGGTCATGGATGACTCTTCTGGTATTCTCTACTTCTGACATCAAATACGCAGCTGCTTCAGAACACTCACGGGAAGCATGGGCGTTCTGGGAAGTTACCGTATCAATCTGACCCATGGCCTGATTAATTTCCGAAACTCCTCGCGCCTGCTCTTGTGAAGAGAGCGAAGTTTCACGAATCATGATACACATTTCTTCCACGTAAAGAATGATTTCATCCAGGGCAGTTTTGCAGTTTCTAGCGACCTGTGTTCCCATTTGAATTTTCTCATTGCCTGAAGACATAAGGCGATCTACATTCTCTTTATTCCCTTCGACTACACTGCGCGCCTTCTGAGTTGTCTTAGTTAACATATTCGAAATCTCTTTCGAGGCTTTACCACTCATATCTGCTAGATTTGACATCTCTTGGGCCACTACTGCAAAACCTTTTCCATGTTCTCCAGCTCTGGCAGCTTCAACAGAAACGTTAAATGATAGAAGCTTGGTTTGGAAAACAATATCATCAATCAACTTTGTCTTCTCACCAATTTCAAGAATCAGACCTACAATTTCCTGAATTTCAAGATTCCCTTTTCTAATTTGCTCATTGATATTTTGATTCGAATGCCCAATTTCATTAATCGCCCTGAGCATTTCATCCAGAGAGTGCTGTCCTTTACTGGAAGCTTGCTGACTTAATTCGGCCTTCTTTAAGCTCTCTCTTGAGTTATCAGAAGTTTTTTGTGTCATGGCCGCAATCTCATTTGTTGAGGATACGGTCTCATGAAGGGCCTCTGCTTGCTGGGTCGTTCCCTCAGAGAGATTCTGGCTTGCTTCAGAAACTTGAGAAGAGCTAGCTGCTACTCTATCAGATGTGCGCTTCAGTCTTTCTGCTACATCCTGAAGAATTGCATTAATACTCTTAGAAAGAAGATATGCAATTCCAAGACCCATAAAAAGCGTAACAATCGCAATTAGTATCAGCAAGTTTTTCATCTTAAGACTGATCTCTTTTGAATCCTTGGCCCAACCTTCTCCTGTCGCAACATGAAAATCATCTAGTTCTAAAAGATAGGATTGATGAGTTTGAGCGTACTCATCAATGCTCATAAGAAGGGATTTCATCTTGTTGGCCTTTTCTGGATCTTCCGAATGAAAGATCACCACAAGTTTATTTAAAGCATCTTTGATGAGTAGCCACTGTTGGTCTATTTTTTTAAAGATGGCTTCTTCACCCGGCAAAAAAGGGACTGCCAGATACTCTTGAGTAATGGCATCATAGCGGCCAGTGGCCTTTTTAAGAGATTCAAGGATCTTTTTTGTTTCTTCAGGTTTATCCCAGAATAAAGTCAGCTTTAGGCCTTCTGAGTGCGATTGCCTGCCCCTCGCTCTAAGTCCCGAAATATGTCCCATATTTGGAACGCTGATAGCGGCCAGTTTATCATAGGTATCGACGACTTCTGTAAGAGAATAGAAGCCTGTTACAGCAACTACACCTACCCCAAAGCAAACCGTTAAGAATCCTGATAGAATTTTAACTTTGAGACTCATTGCTTTGAACATTCCATTACTCCTGAGTTCGCCTAAAAACTTATCGACCTAAACTATCTTATTATTAAGTTTAGATTTGTAGGGTAAGTCCCAAACCAATATAGTCACCGTAGCTGTATTTGGTTGGATTATAGACCATATTATCCCCGTCTCCATCTTGCATGACATAGTGAAGATAAAGCTTGTATCTATTTTCATCCAGATACCAGTTCACTCCGGCATCCACCACGAGATCTCTTCCTAGATGATCTGCTCCCTCTTCCCCATAGAAACCAGATACCATTAATGAAGGCTCGAGGACCGTCCCATTATTAAGGTAGAAATTATATCCCCCTCGAATATGGCCAGTTCTCGAACGAGAGTAAGCATTTTCCCCGTTATTTCGCTTAAAGATCCAGAAGAATTCCCCATCAAGATTGATAGCTTTATAGTTCCAAAGGAAATCTCCACCGATGACTTTGTTAGACTCATAAAGAGGAGTCTCGTCTTGAGTAGAGCCATTCACGGCTAGGGTTAGACCATTACGCTTACCAAAATAGTTGATGGTATAGCCAATGCCGTACTTTTTCATCTCTGGGTCACCGAAACTCATGGCCAATCGTCCTACGTACACGAGAGAGCTTTCTGAGCCTTCAGTTTCTGCCAAAGCTGGGTTAGTGGCCTCGTCCCCGGTTGTCACCTTATTAAAGATCCCAAGATTGTAATTAAAGCCAAAATTACCTTCATGCTGAAGCCCACCAAGGTTAATCCCGGTTCCTCGCCCATAGCTTCTGCCAATGACTGCATCTCTCACATAGCCTTGATTGATGGCCTTCTCAAAAGAGTTCACGTTAAAAGCGGCAGTAATGCTCTCTCTTGAAATTTGTGGTCTAAAGTATCCCCCGGTAAGATGAAAGAGATCTGAATCGGATAATTTCCAGGTTAAAAAGGTATCCCACAGACCCACCGTCGCTGGCCCTCCAGTTAAAGCATTTCTACTACCGCCACTTGTTCCAGGAAGTGTTCCACCACGGGAAGCGCTTAATGAGTCATGTCCAGCATTATCGAAATAGAGACTTAGTATATAGCTCAGGTTTTCGTAAGGCTGACCTTTAAAGCCTAGGCGTCCCCGTCTTATATATATATTGCTTCTTTGCTCAACTTTATCTAGTCCTGGGCTCCCATCAACCTCGGCACTTCTCTCTAAAGAATACACACCCCAGCCCTGCATTTGAGCATACGTCGTGATATTAAAGTCGGGCTTTTTTATGGCGAATTTACTCTCTTGAGCAAAGGCGGCAGTGGCCACAAGAAGACTGGAGGTCAGAGCAAGGCGCAACATTTGGACTCCTTAAAATTGTTATTAAACTAACTTTAACGAGGAGTGCCAATGTTGCAATGTAGCGTTTTTGCCTAGTCGAACTTATTCCTCTAGGAAAAGCTAAGCAGCCGCCTTGAGATTAGTCGGAGCATGAGCATGCCCGTGACCATCCAGGATTTGCTTAGGATCGATCCACATGGATAGTTTATCATCATGCTGAAGTATTCCCAGGAAATGGGCCGAAGCCCCTTCACTATCCGGTACTGGCTTGATTTGTTCGTCACTTACGTTAAGAACTTTTTGAATCGAATCCACTACGATACCTACCATTCTCTCTTCCAAATCGAAGATAATAACAGCGTTTTGAGAAGCATCCTTATTCGGTGTGATCCCCAACTTCTTACGAAGATCAATGACCGTCAGAACTAAACCTCTGAGGTTGATGAGACCGCAAACATAAGACGGAGCCTTAGGAATAGGTGTCACTTCAGGAGGAGTAATAACTTCTCTTACCTTAAGTAAGGTCACAGCATAACTTTCTTGACCTAGATTAAACTCAAGAAATCTTTTCGATTCATTTGTTTTCGAGTCATCTTGATTATTAAACATACTCATTTGTCTTCCTTTTATTAAGCAGCTCTTTGTGTTTCTCTATTCATTGCAATCTCTTTTCTCAAGTGACGAGAATAGAGATTGAGAAGATCTATAATAAGAGATGGTTTACCATCACCTAAAATCGTTGTTCCCATCACTCCTTGTTTATTAAGGATTTCAGCTGTAGGTGGTTTCACCACAACTTGCTGTTGTCTGATGATGTCATTGATGGCAACAGCGAAAGTATGATCATTATGTCTTACGATTAAGGCTATTCCGGATTTAATTGTCTTAGTTATAGTTCCCCAGTCTTCTTCAAGTGTGAAGAGAGGAATAACTTCATTTCTAAGTTTTAGATAAGGCTTTCGTCCGGTGATGGCCGTGATAGCTCCTTCCTCAATCTTGATAACTTCCTGAACTTGGGCCTTAGGAACAACCAATTTCTGACCGCCGGCTTCAATCAACATGCCGTCAATGATGGCCAGAGTAAGTGGCAACATCAGTCTAAAGCAGCTACCAGAACCTACCTTCGAGCGTACCTTGATCTCTCCACCAAGTTCTGAAATATTAGTCTTAACAACATCCATTCCCACNNAATATCAGTTCAATTGCTTGCTGTTCAGTTAAGTTGGCCCCAGCAGGAATTATCCCCTTGGCAGTAGCCTTTTCGACTAATTTCTCACCGTTAATTCCTTTACCATCATCGGTGATCTGAATGACCAGGAAGTTACCTTCATGAAAGGCCATAACTTCAACAATTCCTTCTTCTGGTTTACCAGCAGCTATTCTTTCTTCCGGAGATTCCACCCCATGATCGATAGCATTTCTGATAATGTGAACAAGTGGATCACCTAAACTTTCCACGACCGTTTTATCAATTTCTGTATCTTCACCTATGATTTGTAGATCGATCTTCTTACCTAACAATTTCGAAGTATCTCTCACGACTCTTGAAAGCTTCTGGAAAGTTGGTCCAATCTGAACCATTCTGAGCGACATCGAGAGGTCTTGAATATCTTTACAGAGCTTACCAAGTGAACGAGCTGTTTTAACTTCTCCAGTAGTGCTAAGAAGACTTTCAACCACTGTTTGCAGAATAACTAATTCTCCAACGAGATTATTTAATTTTTCAAGTCGTCCAACCGAAACCCGGAGTGTTTCATCTTCTTTGCGACTATCTTTTTTCACATCTTTATTAACCACCGGCTTAGGCGGGGCCTTCATGACTGGCAAAGGAGTAACTTCAGCCATTGGTTGGCCCCAGTTCTCATCACTCGCCGCTGGAGGAGTTTGACCTTCTTCAGCTGGCATATTGATACCCAATGCTTCCAGATCCTGCATCAAGCCTTCCATACGAATTCTTTCTGTATCTTCATCTGACATCGCTGATTCGCCGGAATTTGATTCATTAGCTTCAGATGCAGCGACTGAACTTGTTGCTGGCTCACTGGATGTGACTCCAGCTGCATTCGGAACAGTAATTCTCTGAAGATCGGCCATGAGGTCTTCGCAGTCAAACTGAGCATCGACATTCTCAGAAAGACCTTCAATCATTTCCCGAACTTTATCATTAAAGATAAGAAGGATTGATACAACTTCATCAGTTGCCATTACATTCTGCTGCTTAATCTCAAGCATTAGGCTTTCAGCTTTATGAGTGAGTTCAGCAATCTGCTTAAATCCAACAGCACTGGAAGTACCTTTTAGATTATGAGCAAATCTGAAGATAGTATCAATAAGTGTGGTATTCGTAGGATCTTTTTCCAGGGTCAAAAATGACTGCTCGGTATTTTCCAAGAGCTCTCTTGCTTCCTGTAAAAAATCCATCTTAAGTTCTAATTCGAAATCGTCCATGAGGTGTTTCCTTTGATCATCTGATCGGGAAAATGTTTTCTTTTCTTTAACCAATTGATTCTAAATTTTTCTCTTCAAAGACTTTCGATTTAGTTCAGTCATGAGTGTTTCCGCGATTTCCGGAAGTGGACTAATAATGTCAACAGCTCCCAGTCTAATCGCTTCTTTAGGCATTCCAAAAACCACACAACTTGCCTCATCTTGAGCGATGGTGAGAGCACCTTTTGAATGAAGTTCCAGCATTCCTTTGGAACCATCCTTTCCCATTCCTGTCAGCATAACTGCAATGATTTGATTTTTTGCATTCTGAGCTATGGATTGAAACATAACTTCAACTGAAGGCCGGAAGCGATCAACCGGCTCACCCGCAAAGACTTCCACTTTTTTGCCCGACTTGGACAATCTCATGTGGTGGTCACCTGGTGCAATTAGTACTCTGTTGGGGATGAGATCATCTCCGTCCTCAGCTTCTTTCACTTCGAATGGACATAGCTTGTCCAGTCTTTCGGCCAAGGCTTTTGAAAAGCCGGCAGGTATGTGTTGGGTCACAAGGATCGGTGGAATGTTTGCGGGAAGATTAGTAAAGATATGTTGCAGGGCCTGAGTCCCTCCAGTTGAAGAGCCAATACCAATGATGAAGTCTTCTGGAATAAAATTGAACTCACCCTTATTCCAGGTCTTCTTCACTGCCTTCTCAGAAGTCTGCCACTTCGACTTCAGGGCCGATTCCATTTTGAACAGGAGCTCTTCACGCATGGTATCCCACTTGCCTGACTCTGGCTTTTGCAGATAATCCAGGGCCCCTGCTTCCAACGCCTCCATGACGAGACCACCATCTTTTCTAGGTTGAGAAGTTACAATAAGAGTCGGTACTTTTCTGGGCGCCAGAAATTTCTTCATCGCCTCAGCACCATTGACTTCACCTAAATGCAAATCAAGGGTTACGAGATCAGGGTGATGCGCTTTAATTGCTTCAGGAATTGCCTCTGCATTTTCAATCTCTGCCACTACTTCCCAGCCTTCAAAGGATTCAATGATATGCCGTAGAAGTTTTCTAATGGTAGAAGAATCATCTACTACGACGACTCTCTTTTTTCTCTTACCCATATAGCGGATAACACCCTTGGAGAGATTCATCTGGAGTGTTACGCCTTGAGCAACATCTACAATTTTTGTGCCTGCCGGAACATTGAATCCAGGAAGGATATTTTTTATGTTTTTGAACTCTCCAAAGATTTTCCAAGAGGTCTTTGAGTCATTCTTCCAGCTTGAGGGAATATCCTCAGCTTTTTCACAAATGACTGCTTCGGCCGGAAACTTATCTCTCCACACCAGAACGAGATTTGTCGGAAGACTAAATTGAATCGCCCCTTGATCACCTGAAATGATTTCTCCAAGATGTAGCTGGCTCATTATCCCCCCAAAGACTTATCAATGAGATATGCAAAGGATGTACTTGGAGTTATATCATTGGCCCTCTCGCGTAAGAAGGATTCTGTATACTGAGAATCTTCTAGATAAAGGAAGTCCTCAGTTCTGAGATATCGTCTTGTAAATGAAGTATCTCCCCCTTTAAAGTGCAAGAACAGAGCAGTTCCAGAGGAAGATGAGTAGTACTCATTTGAACAGATAAACGAAACTGATTTCGCTAGCTGAAGACTACTATTAAAGAGAGGTCTGATCCTCTCTAGTTCTGAACTAGATCCATTAAAGATAAATCTGAGTTCATCCTTATTCCACTTTTGCTGAGAGATAACTTGTTTTACATGATCAACATCACCCGCACCAAAGTTGAGGGCCACAAAGCCAGGGGCTCTCTGGCGTACAGGCTCGGAAGTCATCTGAATACGAGAAGGGCCTGAAGATTTATTTTTTGCAAACCAGCTCATCTTCAACTTCTGCTTCAATTCTTCTGAAATCTGATTGATATTTTCTAAAGATGGTTTTTCTACAAAATCGGTTACTCCCATACCCATGAGTGGTGATATTAATGAGGAGTGCTCTCGGCCGACAGAACTCACGATAACCACAGGTAATCTGCTGGCAACCCCACTCTCTTTAAGAAAAGTAGGACCATCCATATTTGGCATATGGATATCCAAGGTAATGGCATCAGGCTTAAGAGTTTTAAGCTTCTCTATAGCTTCTAAACCATCTTTGGCGGTACCAATGATTTCATATTCAGGGGCCTTAAGGATTTTCTTCAAGATCGCAATGATCGTTGGTGAATCGTCGACACACAATACCTTAAGAGGAGCTGGAAAAGAAAGATTGAACTCAGAAGGTTTACTCTGAGTAGGAAGAGGCATGACCTTGGCTTCTTGAAGTTTATAGATGGATGGCGCAACTCCTCTTACTCCAAGACCTAATCCATTAAGAGACTCACTCATCCCAGTGATGAGGGCACCTTCAGCAGTTAAATGCTTAAGTAGAGACTTTACAATCTTTTCTTGATTCTCTTTATCAAAATAAATGAGTACATTCCTGCAAAGGATTACATCAAATTTTTCTTCCTTAGGCATAGTTAACGAGAGCAAATTCATTGTCTGAAATTTGGCTTTCTTTCTAAGCTCGGTCTTAACCTTATACCAGTCTGATATCTCGCCTTTTCCGCGTACCCAATGCCCTTGCCAAAGATGAAGGGGGGCCGTTTCAAGCTCTCTACGATGGTAGACTCCGTTCTCGCCTTCTTTTACACTCACCGAGTCGATATCGCTTCCGATAACCATAAAATCCATCGTGGGATCGATCTTGGGCACATGTTGCGCTAGCCACATGCAGAGTGACCAAACTTCCTGCCCCTTAGAAGAAGCCGAAGACCAGATTTTTAAGACTTTCCGACCTTCACTTTTTGCATTTGCAATGATGGAAGGTAGCTGCTGTCCAATCCATTCAAAGTGGGAAAACTCTCTAAAGAAGGAGGTGAAGTGAGTTGTGAGAAGTCCGGTGAGATGCTTGTTCTCTTCTTCAGCATTTTTTGTCCAATAGCTTTTATAAGCAGCTGCACTATCCAGGCGAAGATCCAGACATCTTTTCTTCATGCGAGATTCAATCATTGGATACTGTTTTTCGGTCATCACATTTCCCGTAATCTTACTGATCACATCACTGACATCTTTAACCAGATGGCTCCATTCATATGAAGACTGCTTGTGGGCTAAACTCATTTTTGATCCTCAACTGATAAATCTTAAAAGAACCTTGAGCTTATCGACACATCCGGATGATTTATTGAGGTCTTAAGCAGGTTTTTAAGTAAAACTTAACAAACTACTCAAGTAAGTCTTGGAAAAGATTGGCCGGTTTCTTGCTCATTCATACCGTATTAAAGGGCTTCTGAATTTCTCATGACCCTTAAAATGGAGGAAATGTATGAAAATATTAATGGCCTTAATGATGATGGGAACTCTTGCCAGTTGTTCAGTATTCCAGAAGAAACCACAGCAAAATACTCAAGGTGGCACATCCAGTGCAAGTACTCAGCAGATGCAGACCGAAAACAAGAATCAGAAAGCTTTTGAGCAAGCATCTAAACTTGCTTCTGGTTGGCCTGAAACTTCGGTTATTGCGGCCAAAGAAATCATCTCAAAATATGGTGAGCCATCTGAGACAACTTCCAATATGTTGATCTGGAGAAATGTTGCCCCATTTAGAGAAATTATTGTTCACAGAAACGTCTACTCTCATCAGTTCCCGCTACTGCATAAAAACGCAGTCGAACATAAAGTGGACTATAAAGCTCCATCCGCTAATAAAGTGGGAGAAATATGGGAGTATAATGGTGCCGTATCACTTGATCGCAATCGTGGACTCATGTCAGTGGTCGGGGAAAATGAAGCCATGAATATTCTCTCTCTTAATCTTGCCCATGAAATTCTTTCTGGGGAGAGATCCTATGAATCGGCCCGTATTAAGTATGGTCAAGAAACTCTCGATTTCCTGAATGGCCAAAAGACCAATTATACCCAGTCACTTAAGTTTGGTAATCAAAGAAATACTGCCGATAAAGGTAAGAGTATTACAGATAAGATTCAATGGGTATCTCCGGACGGTACCACTAAAACTCATCGTCAAGCTCAAGAAGAACAGTAATCATTAAACAGGAGCGGCCTTAAAGCCGCTTCCTGTTTAATCTTTGAATTCGATTTTTTTAAAAGTCCCATCCCAGCTAAAGAAACTAATTCCTGGTGAAAGAACGATAGTCTTAAACGGCTTATTATTGTTCATAATGGTATGAGAGTCGGCCTGGAACTTCACTACATTAGATAAAAATTTCTCAGGATTAAGGCTGGATCTAACCTTAACTTTAAACTGGAAGGTTTTATTACTTGAAAATGGCTCGGCCTTTTCAACAACTATCGCCTTTCCTTTGATATCATCGCTTTCATACCAAAGAGATTTTCCATCGGCCAATTCCTTAAAAGTCAGAACTTTGTTCATGACAGTCCCGCCTTTTGACTTATAGGTAAGTTTCAAGAGTTGAGGATTACCTTGACCATCATTGAAGACAGAAAGATGACCTTCTCCATCATGGTTTACCTTTAAATCAAGTACCTTCTTATACATACTGTCATTGATTTTAGAGAGATCACCAATGAAGTTAGTAAGAGTGTCTTCCGGCCCCTGCACGCAATCTTCATCAACTGCATGTGCAGAAAAGACCAGGCAAAGCATTAAATAGAGGAATAATGGCTTCATGGGGGGCTTATCGGCAGAGAAGCTCAAAACTTAAATAGAATATGCTCTTACTCCCCTAACGCAATAAAACTTTAGTTGCGCGTTCAATGTTGTGCATCTGTATCCTTTAGCGAAGCTCTCATATGATGTCTCCATGAAGTTGCCCCTCCTCATTCTATTCCTCCTCGTATCTTCGGAATCCTGGGGAAAGATTTACTTATCCCCCGGCGTTAGTGCGACTCTTCCTCATAAAACTGATGAACTGAATAGTGAAGGAAAAGAGTTTGTTGATTTCAAAGTGGGACTTGGATTGAATCTTGATTTTGAAATTGTTCTCTGGGGTCCAATCTCATTAAACCTAACTGGTATATGGCGTGGAGGAGAGGCCACCTCTCAATATGATTACACCAATAAGAACAACCCTCTGGATACGGCCAAGGTCGGTGGAATTAAGACTAACTACAGCTCCATCTTAGGTAATTTGGGTGCGAGGTTTCGCTTCATCGATTTCGAAAAAATAAAGTCCTATGTGGGTGGCGGACTTATAAGGGGAAATCAGTATCTCACCTATGATGAGAACAGATTTATTCTTACCAATGGAGATAAAATCGGTTACCAGGAAAAAGAAGAAAGATCGTTTCAAGGTCATTACATGGAAGCAGGCCTCGAGTTACTTGCGGGTAAAGGTGGATCTCTCAGAGTATCTGGCAAAAAGTCAAAAATAAGAACAGATAAATTTGAAACGTTGGGGAACCGGGAGCTTACCATACATCCCATTCAGCTTACCATCCAGTATGTTCATCCTATTAAATAACGGAAGACCATGAAATCTACCAAAAACCTTTGCTATCTACTTATGAGCCTTCTTCTCTCTATCGAGGTCTATGCTCAAACGAGATTAAGGCCTATCATTCAAGAAGAGCCTTCACCGATTAATAAACTATCAGAAATTCCGACTCCAGAATCAGATAAAAAAATCAAAGATAGCCTGGAAGATCTTATTCAAAAAGCCGGTTGGTTTACTGAAATTAGAGTTACTGTGACAAATGGAGTCGTACTACTAAATGGTAAAGCTCAAGATGCCGATCAATTAAGATGGCTTGCCAGTGCAGCTGATCGGCTTCCTTCAGTGATTGCAGTCATAAATAAAGCAGAAGTCGCGACACCTTCCTTTACTGATTTCTCTCCCATCACCGATGAATTGTATCGATTGATCAAAATCAGCAAGAAGGCCTTGCCCAGTATTCTTATCGCCATTAGTTTAGTTGCCCTATTTATTCTCATTGGCAGGTATTTACAGAAAGGCCTGAGACTCCTGTGGCATCATGCTATTTCTAACCCCTTCTTACTGGCCACTGTAACAAGAATAACCATGATTCCCATTTGGGTTATATTTTTCTATTTAATACTTATCACTATCGGACTGCCTCGCCTTGCGACAAGCATCCTGGGAGGTACCGGTATTCTAGGAATCGTATTTGGGTTTGCTTTTAAGGGAATAGCCGAGAACTATCTCTCTGGCATTCTTCTGGCCGCTAGAAGTCCCTTTACGAAGGGGGATCTTATACAGATTGAAGAGTATCTGGGTTTTGTTCAAAGCCTGAACATGAGGGGAACTACGATTGTTGATTATGATGGAAATCAAATCCTCATACCAAATACCAAGGTGATTCAATCCGTAGTTAAGAACTACTCGGCCAATCCCATAACACGCACCTTCTTTATAGTAGGGATTGGTTATAATGAGTCTATCAGCCAAACTCAGGAAATAATTATTTCAACGCTGAAAGAAGTCAAAGGAATCGCATCAGGGCCTGCCCCTAAAATCTTAGTGGATTCCCTGGGTGCAGCAACGGTAAATCTCAAGGTCTTCTTCTGGTTTGATGTGAAGCAGATGGCCGAATTAGTGGCCAAGTCTCGTGCCATCGTTCGGGTGAAAGAAGCCCTATTACTCCATGGGATTACCCTTCCGGATGAAGCACGAGAGATAGTATTTGCTGATCCTTTAAGTGTCAAAATCATGGACCATAAGCATGAGACAAGTGTAAAAGCACCAGCTCAGAAGAAGGTCGACTCTTGTATCAGCATGAATGATGAAGAAGAGGATACAGCAGGTCAATTAATGGGTCTTGCCGAAAAGAATTCACTTCCCACAAACTCCAAAGAGGATAATTTATTATAACTAGGTCTGGAAAATATTTGAGATGCGAGATATCATGAAACAATGAAAATCATGATAATCACTGCGAGTGAGAAAAAAAATCTCGATCTTGCAAAAAAATTTGAAGAAACATTCACCCATTTAAATATTCAGACGGAGATCTTAAACCTTCTGGATCTTGACCTACCCCTTTATAACTCTAGAGCTGAGGAGTTACATTCAGGAGCTGAGCTCTTAGGACAAAGCTATCAGAAGATTAAAGATGCGAAGGGTTTTGTCTTTATATCTCCAGAATATAACGGTAGCACTCCTCCGGTATTTAATAACTTTCTAGCATGGCTAAGTCGCGCATCAAAAGACTGGCGAGAATGCTTGAACACCAAGGCGGCTCTCATTGCAACCTTCTCTGGTGGAGGTGGCTTCAATGTTTTACAGGCCATGAGAAGTCAGCTTTCTTTCATAGGAATGAATGTCCTGGGCCGGCAGATTCTGACTCATTCAAATAAGCCTTTGGAAGAATCCTCCTTAAAGGGTGTATGCCAGGAACTCATCAAGCATTCAATTTAGTGTAATAGAGATAGGCGGTAAAAATGATTTTACCGTCAGACTCCCTTCTCCCTTGAAAATAGGTCTTAAACGACTCCTCAAGATTTTTATCCTCAACTCCCTTCTCGATAAAAATATTATCACTTAGTTTACTTTCCGCCAGAAAGTTGACAGCATAATCTGTAAGGAGATGGCCGAAGTGATTGTTAAAGGGAATGGCGTCAAGAATCCACTGAGCATATTTGGTATTATTCACATGCATATTAAGATCGATATCAGAGTTTCTCACCTTAAAGCCTGTAAGTAACTCCCCCTTAAAGCTAGGTATCTTATGGGAGTCAAAACTAACAGTTCCCATATCCTCAATTTGAAAGAGAAATTTTGTTCTATCGAAATTCACAGGTCTTCGAGTTAAACCGTCTAGGCTTACCCATCTGGTAGTACATTCTCCAATGCAGTTCTCGCCCATATGGATAGTAAATTCACGATTTGAAGAAGCTCCGTCCTGAAGCCTTAGCCAAGTCTTTATGGTTATCGTTTCGTGGTTTTGCGGCCAGTACTTCATGTGAAGCTTTTGCCTGGTCAATACCCAAAACATATTCATTCGTATCATATCAGCGAAGCCAAAACCTAATTTTTCAGCGTGCTCAGCTGCGATATCTTGCAGGAGATTGAGGAGTTGATAAAGCCCCAACTTTCCTTGGGCATTAGTGAGGAATGTCGAAATCTCATACTGCTTTTGGTACATCGGTAACCAACATTGTTATACGACCGGATGAGATAAGTTTACCCAGTTGATTAGTTATAGTGACATCCCAAATTTGGGTGGTTCTCCCGATATGCACGCTACTACTTTTAGCAGTCAGTTTATCACCAGGTCGGGCCACTCCTATATGATTTGCATTTACCTGGATTCCAAACGTATTTTGTTTTTTTAAGTCGATATACAGGCATGAGCTCACACTCCCCAGCGTCTCTATTAGCACTAAGGATACTCCACCATTCATAATCTTTCCAGGTCTCAGGTGTCTTTCATCTACCACCAATTCTCCTGTCACCGAGTTATCTGAGACCTGGACAATTTCTATTCCGAACGATTCTGGCAACTGATCTTTCATGAAATTGTGCCTAATCATTTCTAACGTAACATTATTATTTGTAACCATTTATTATCCTCTTACATGATAGATTTCCTAATTTCTCCACTTTATCTATTTCTTAATTTTCTGTATAGCCCAGGGATGAAAGACGAGCATGGCATCATTATCGCAGGAAAGTTATCAGCGAAGGAGGTGTATATGTTATCACCAGGATTAGAACAATATCCCGATCATCATGTTGTCGTGGGACCCCTATCTAAACGAGTGGAAATTTTTATAGAAGGTGAAAAAGTTGTGGAAACCAGATCAGCACTCATCGTTCATGAGACAGATTGTGATCCCGTGGTCTATGTGCCCCGTTCGGAAATAATCGATCTTACTTTCCGGAAAATCGATGACTATCACTGTCCATTCAAGGGGAGAGCTGAGATATACAATGTTAAACATGGATCTCGGGAATTAAAGAATGCGGCTTGGGCCTATGAAGCACCCTATGATGATTACCAGGAACTTAAGGGATACATAGCTTTTTATCCTAAGAAGGTCCAAGAGCTTAGGATTACCGGTTGAACTTGTTAAAACGAGAAGAATTAAGATAGACCAGCATCGATATTAAGTTCTTCTTCTTTACGAGTTCGATCTGTACGCTCGTTGCCATATTTAGGCTTGACCGGAGTTTTCTTTTTCTTCGGTTGGGCCTTTAATCTATTTTTAATTTTTTTTATATTCATAGTAGTTCTCACACCTATTTGTGGATATTAATGACCTTGAGATTATTAGTGATATGCAAAACCCCTGCTACTTCAATGGCCATATCATTGACCATTTTCTTCTTTTCTTCAGAATCGACATCTCCATAAAGAATAATTTCCTCACCTTCCACATCAACTAGAACATTATCATCGGCCAAGAGACGGCTCTTTCTAATTTCTTCACTGACGTTTTCCCGAATAAGTTCAAAGTCTGATACTCGTTGGCTTTTACTTTCCATCATTCATTTCCGTTTGATGTTGGTAGGAGGCGCGCAAGTAGTGATTAATTCGCTCAAACTTTCTATCGATTTCATCCATGGAAAATGCTGTTTGAGGATCAAGACAATCGATGCAAACCGAAGCACATAAAAAGCAAATCATGTCTCCGTATATTTCATTATTAAGATTATTTTTGCAAATGATATTGCACTCAAGCATCTTAATCGCCTGATCCACGTCAAAGTTATCCTCATAAAGAGTGATATATTTTCTGAGAGATCTTTCGCATATATCGAGATAATCCCCGGGGGGAGTTGCTAGAACTTCCTGTTCCATAAGGTTTCCTCACTTACAACTGTCTGCAGGAATCGGCGCAGTTTTTCAGGGCTTCAACTGTTTGATCTATATCCGGATTCCCTTGATAGCCATTAATCCCTTCTCTGACTTGATCACATGACATGGCAACCATTTGGGCCAGTGCACTTCTCTCTGAGAACCCCATCAAAAGGGACCTATACGTTTGCTGAGTCAAGTGAAGATTCTCCATGATCAAAGTGAGGAGCTGAGGATTGTTATGGCTGCCTTTATGTCTTAGACAATAATCCAACATACCTGAAACCTGAAGATAAGATCTGCGGCATTCATCAATACAGATATCTTCAATGCTTCCGGTATGCAGGGAACCACTGCTGCTTTCAAGTACTACTTCCATATTTCCCCCTTAATGGGCCATACTCCGACATGAATCAGCACATCTTCGACAAACATCAGCGCATTCTTGCATCATTTTGTCGTTATCCATCTTGCTGCAAGAATCGGCACAAGAATCACAAACTTTGGCACAAAGTTGACAATGCTCATGGGAAAAAGGAGCATTCGACATCATTAGAGTTGCGCTCATGCGACACATATCTATGCATTCCATCATAATTTTTAAGTGATCGGGCTCTACATGCTCGCCCCCTCGATTTATGCAATGAGAGATTGTCCTGGTACAAGTTTCAAAGCAGCTCATGCAATCCCGAATACAGCGCTCCATATTCGTTCCAATTTCCTTACCTTCAGAGAGTGTTTCCATATTTCCTCCTGGTTACTCTGAAGCAGATTATTCAGAGGGCAAGGGCGACAGTAAATGAAGCTACGATCAATTTCTTCTAGCAACATTTCTTGAGCAAATTGACTAGAAGCCCGTGGTCCCATTTAGGCCGCCTATTGTTCCACCGGCCGAGCCATCTATTCCTCCAACAGTTCCACCAACTCCACCCGTAGTACCACCTACCGAGCCAGTTAATGAACCAGTTGCTCCTCCTACGGTTCCACCGTCAACAGAACCCGCGACTCCTCCGGCAGTTCCCCCCACCGTTCCTCCAGCTGCTGTACCACCCACTACTCCCGCCGAACTCCCTCCAAAGGTTGATCCGGTCAAGGTACCAGCAGTGGTCCCAACAGTTGCACTCCCAGAGGTCGTTGTCGTTCCCGCGGTAGTTGTACCCGTAGTTCCATTGGTATTATCTGATCTGATGATAGGGCCGCAGGCCAGAGGAAAGAAAGAAGACGCACTGGTTGTAGTTGAACCAATAGCAAAGGCATAGACCAGAAGCGACTTACCCTCTACCGCTTCCCCTGGGACGAGGTCTCGAAAAAGAGCGGCCCGGGTTCCATTCTCGGTATAGTTATAACTTTTAGTTTCGACTGTTCCCGTGGTGGGAGGGTTACCTACAAATTCTTCACAAGGTGTATTGGTTACGATCACCTGGCCTTGAACAAGATTCTGAGGGAAGCCTTCCATTTCAATCTGAAGATGAGCATTATTTCCAGCTAAATCCAAGGTGGCTGCTCCCTCTACAAAGCTCAAGGAGGAAATAGGCCGGAGGGTGGCAAAATATTTACCTCCAGAATTATCGTCTTCGTTCTGACTATTGTTATCATTGTCATCCCAATAGCCTTCACTAAAAGGACTATCATCTCCGCAGGCGATGAAGAGAAATAATAATAAGAAAGCAAATAACTTCATATGCATCCCTTCCTTCTGAGAAATTCTATAAGCATCATAGCTAACAAGTTAATTACTTGAGAAACACTTCATCCTGAAAGTTGCATGAAGAAAAAAACTAAATATATCAAACTTAATTGTAGCTGAAGCTCTTCTCCTTCAGCTTCCTCATAAGAGCATTTAGTCATAACCTTATGGCATGAAGCAGGAGGAAACCATGATTCACAATATTAGAGCGATTCAGAAGACTTATGACAAAGTAAGTGACTGCATTTCTAGACTTATGAAAAGCCACCAATTTCAGGATGAGAATAAAGCATTTGTGATTCTGAGAGCAACTCTTAAGGCCTTGCGAGACCGCTTGACCACGGAGGAAGCTTTGCATTTAGGAGCTCAGCTGCCGGCCCTCCTTAGAGGTTTTTACTATGAAGGCTGGACCTTAAATGAGCAGTCGAGAATCAGAACAAAGGAAGAGTTTATCAATGATGTGAGGTTTCATCTAAATGGTCATGAAGATATCGATCTGGATATTGCAACTCCTCTGGCACTCAAGATCATTCTAGATATGATCGATCAAGGCGAAGCAATAGAAGTCCTTCATCAATTACCCAGGGAGATTCAGGAGTTATGCCCAGAATAATTTAGAGAACTGGTGCCAGGAGATTGACCGTTCTTTCACTAATCTTCTTTAAGAGGGTTTTATTCCTAAAATCTTCTGGTTTTAATTCTTTTGCTTTAGAAAAATCATTCTGGAGCATTCGTTCCATATCATAAATAAACTTCTCATCGCTAGAAGCAGTGGTTACTTCGAAATTTATAAACATACTTCGAAAATCGAAATTTGCCGAACCCACAACTCCAAGAGTCTCATCAATGAGCATGACTTTCTGGTGTAAAAATCCAATCTGATAGCTAAACACTCGAACACCATAGGTCAGCAGTCTTTCATAATAGATGTCGGCTACTGCGACGATAAAGGGATTGTCATTCTTTTTAGGCACAAGTATTCGAACATCCACTCCCCTGAGGGCTGCCATGGCCAGTGCATCCATCAAGCTTTGAGGAGGAACGATATAGGGATTTGAAATCCATAATCTTTTAGTCGCTAAATCCACCATTGCAATATGATGTAAGAGGCATAAGGGCTTTTCTTCGACTGGTCCGGAACTAAAGAGAAGAACGTTAGCATTTCCATCACAAGGTACCGTCTCCCATTGAATGTCGGCTTCACTTCCCTGAGAAGACAACCAGTCTTTTGCAAAGGCATACTGAGCTGGCCTTAAAGCAGGACCACAAATTCTTACATTCGTGTCTCTCCAGGGGCCTATCTCTGGATACTTTCCTACATAATCATCGCCAATATTAAGTCCTCCAAAGAAACCAACTCTACCATCGATGACCAAGATCTTTCTGTGATTTCTAAAATTTAGATGCCACTTATTTCTTTTAAACGGTTTAAAAAGACCAAGATTCACACCTGAATTCTTCATCTCATCTAAAACTTTTTGAGACATACTGATTAGCACTTTTTCATATAGCAGATAGACCTTTACTCCTACTCTCGCCTTAGCACTCAAGGCGTCTGCAAACATTTTACCAGTATCATCAGTTCGAAAAATATAGACTTGAAGAATGATATACTTTTGGGCCTGATTTATTTCATCTATCATGGACTTATAAATCTTATCCCCATCGACTAAAAGATCGATGGTATTTCTCCCGGTGAATCCAGAGCCAGTATGTCTTAAAAATCTTTCGAATTCTGCCAATGAAGGCTTTTTATGTTGAATGACTTCCATATGAGAGAGATCAAACGTAGGCTCATTAGCTTCGTCAAGATAACGACGTCGACCGAAAATGATAAATAAGGGAATGGCCAGATAAGGAAAACCGATTAGACCTATAAACCATGCAGTTGCTCCTTGAGAGGTCCGAGACTGGAACAAGGCATTGATGGCGAGATAGATACCCAGGAGGTGCACGGCAACATCTAATAAGAAAGGAAAATCAAACAGATCGCTAAAGGCATTCAATATTAACTCCAGGCAACGGTAAGTTTGACAAGAATGATAAGCACGCTGGATGCCAAAGATGAATAGCTGATTTCTCATTAAGAGATGAACTTCACGAGGCAATATGGGACAAAATTGAAAAGGCGGTGTGCAAAGGCAAAAATGATTAATACCCCTACAATTTGAAGCAACAGGAGGAAGAAAATGAATATTGGTAAAAAAGTTTGGGCCATTGCAGAAGGATATATTCCCTCAGAAAGTACTGGGCCGTCCCCTCAAATGGAAAGCCATGAAACAGTTTGTATACTGAACGCCGGACAAGTCGATGCAAATGTAGAAATTATGATCTACTTTTCCGATCGAAATCCAGTTGGTCCTTATAAAATTCTCGTAGAAGGTGGCAGGACTAAACATGTCCGCTTCAATAATTTAAAAGATCCTGCTCCCATTCCAAAAGATACCGATTTTGCGAGTACTATTAAATCCACCGCTCCTATCGTAGTCCAACATACTAGACTCGATAGCCGACAGGCCGCAAACGCTCTGCTAAGCACCATTGCTTATTTTGATTGATTATGGAAATAGAAAGAGACAGCTATCGAGAAAAAGTTTTATTCACGGCACGAATTGCTCTGACAGCAACGATACTAACCTTCGTAGTCTATCATTCGTTTACCTGGCTTTTATTTATCTTTGCTGGAGTGTTGGTTGCTATATTTTTCCGTGGTTTGAGTCACTTCCTTGCTTCAAAGACTCCCTTATCTCCAAGTTGGTCGTTAGCTATCGTTATTTTTTTTATAGCAGCTTCTAGTTTCCTCGCCTGGTACTTCATGGCACCTGCAGTTATTCAGCAGGTAAATCAACTCAAGGATACATTCCCCCATGCCTTAAATAAACTAAGTGAATGGTCCGCTAGCTATCCTTGGATGAGAGATTACATGCAAGAGATCAATTTTGATAAAGTCATTCGAAATGGGGCCGGAGGTGCACTACTAAAAGCAACAAATTTTGCAACGACATTGTTAAACGGTTTGGTTCAAATTGTTCTTATCATATTTATTGGTCTGTATTTCGCGGTCTCACCCCATACTTATATCAATGGTTTTTTGGCCCTAATTCCCAATAAAAAAAGAGGAAGAGTTGAGGAGGTTTTGGGAAAAATCTCCAGAGTGCTTAGATGGTGGCTTATCGGAAGATTCATCGACATGGCCTTTATAGGCTCTCTCATCTGGTTGGGTCTGTGGCTGCTCGATGTTCCCCTCGCCCTCATTTTAGCTATCATTGCCGGCGTCTTAAACTTCATTCCCAATATTGGTCCTTTCCTAGGTGCTATTCCTGCCATCCTGATTGGATTTACCCAAGGCCCAGATACTGTGCTTTGGATTTTAATACTCTTTACCGTTATTCAAACCTTGGAAAGCGTCTTTACGACACCCATGGTCCAACAACGAGCCATCCATTTGCCTCCGGGACTTACCATCACATCTCAAATCATCTTAGGAGCGGCTTTTGGCACCATTGGGCTGGCAGTGGCCACCCCCCTAATAGCTGCCATCATCGTGGCCATCAAAGAATTTTATGTGAAAGATTCTCTGGGTAATCAAGTCGAGAACTAAGGAAGTTTTTCCGCTCGAAATTGCTCATCTCTTTCAAGATCATTGGTTATGGCGATAGAGACATCCATCTCACTTTCGATTTGAATAACCGTAAGTTCATTGAAGATTTTATGAAGCCCAAAAATATCTGAAAGAGAATCTTCAACTTTTCTTTTTGTTGACTCACTTTCAACACTCCCCCTGAGGAAAAGGGATCCATCGAGTACTTCGATTTCCACTTGCGAGAAATCTTGCTCTAGGTCATCATGGAGGATACGAAAAATCTTTTCCTTCAACTGTTCGTCACTTATTCTTGTCATGTTTCCCCCCCCGGAATGAAACTTATTCTATTATCATGACGGGTTCGGCCATTTTCAATTCAAGTTATCTTTAGCTTGGGGATAATAAAGGACTTTAACCAGTAACTTGAAGATATAAGGCATGGTACTCAAAGCAAGTAAGCTCAGCATAATGGGCCAGGTTAAGATACCCGATAAACTATCTAACTCAGAAAATTTTCTACCCGCATAGACATAAATCATAGTACCAGGAAACATCCCAAGAAAGGTGACCCAGGCAAATGACCACAGATTCATAGTAGTCACTCCCATAACAAGATTAACTACCACATAGGGGGAAGCAGGAATAAGCCTTAAAGTGAATAAATAGGACAATCCCTGGCTATTCATTTTTTCATTAATCACTTGATACTGCTTATTAAATTTTTCCATGACAAAATCTTTGAAAAGAAAACGCGCCATTAAAAATGCAATACAGGCCCCCATACAACCAGCAAGGGATACCATTAATGTTCCTGCCATTGTTCCATAGATAGAGCCAGCAAGTACTGTAAGAACGATTGAGCCAGGGATCGATAGAGATGTGATGAGAACATAGGAACCAAAATAAACCAGAATAACTTGAAAGGGATGTTCTTGATAAAGCTGCTTGATATAGTCTAATTGGCCTTGCAAATAACTGAGATGCAAAAAATCTCTTCCTCCGCTGGCATAGAACCAAGTGAGAAGGACGATTAATGCAATAATTAATAGGGGTCGAAGATTTTTTTTCATGCCTTGGCTTAAGGCAACCTACTCTAAGACACAATCAAGTTGAGTAAAAATTTCTCCATAACTTAAGGCCCCTTTATAGATCGGAGGATGCCTTCTTTCTGAAGCAAGCTTATTTATAACTAGATTGAATTCAAACTTATCACTTGTAATCGAGAGGTAATTGCTCTTATCAATTACTTCAACCGTGATCTCCTCCTTAGGAAATTTGATGGTTGGATGACTTCGTTCAATAAAGGCCATGCGATCAAGAAAGGTGTCAATGATTTTTACTTCCAGGGCCTCATCTCCTCTTACAGCAAAGCAATTAATCTCCGCTAAAACAGAACCAGACATAAGCATAACAGCAATAGCGGCAACAATTTTTTTCATGTCATCAATCTCCAGAGTTGAATCAGGCAGAAAGAAGTTATAGAGACTTGCGGGAAAAAACAATCATGGGGTGGGAAATTGAGATATCTTTAAGCTAGAAAGAGTGCCGCATTAATTTGAAGATCTAAGTTCATTGATTATATCCTTCACCCCAGGTAAGTAACTGATAGCTTCTTGCGCTTCCTGAATCATTTCTGGCAGTGAAACTACGCCTCTAAGATAAACAACTCCTTCGAGAACTTCGACTTCGATTTTTGTGGTGTCAATAACATCACTTCTATCTATGGCCTCACAGACTTTGTGGAAGATCTTCTCATCTTCATCAGCTTCAGGGCCTATGGGTTTACCACCAATTTCGAAATTATCACCTTCATAATAGCTGGCTTCGTCTTGGGGCCCATAATTTTTTTCCCTCATGGTAGGCCCCTATAAATAGTCATCTCATTTTGAATGTCGATTACTCCAGGAATGTGTTCCAAACTATTTTCAATCTCTCTTTTTTCTTTTAGCGAGCTTACACTACCAGATAGCTTAATCACTCCGTGACGAACGTTCACTTCCAAATTACCTAAGTCTAAATTTCGACTTTGGGAGAAGACCTTCCAAACATCCTCTTCGATATTTTCATCGGCGCGTATCATACCGAAAGCAACAGATCCCAGACCGCGGTTAATGGGAAAATTCTCTTTAGGGATAGCTGCCGACCCGCGATCATTTCCCCCAATTTCAAAGTTACTACCCATGTAATAACTCGCTTCGTCAAACATGCCTAGGCCCTGATAAAACCCTCTTTTCTTTCTTTTTAGCTCCATAACCCCTCTTAATATTAGTACCAGTAATAAATAACATAAGTTTTTCTTGCAATTCACTTAAGAAAATCATAATTTCCCCCTCATTCTAGGGAGTCCATATGAGATCTTTCTTACTTGCTTACATTATATTCTTCAGCTCTCACTCATTTGCTTATATCGCTGAATTTCCCAAAACTCCTGAAGCAGTTCTAACCCCTGGCTCTTTATGCTCTAATCCCGATCAATACCGCTATCCTGAGAAAATTGCCTACTGTAAACGCTCAGTGGATGGTGATCTCAAGCAACATATTTTTGATGACTATCGAAAGATGGGTTATCTCCTTCCCAGTTCAAAAAGAGCAGATTACAAAATCGATCACTATATTCCACTCTGTGCTGGAGGGAGTAATCGAGAAAACAACCTATGGCCTCAGCATGTTACGGTCTTCACTCTGACCGACCCCCTGGAACTCATAGGTTGCCAAAAACTTAAAGAGGGTAAGCTTACTCAGGATGAACTTGTGAAAAAAATCATTCTGGCCAAGAATAATCTTTCTAAAGCCCCCCAAGTGCTTCAATACTTGAAGTCTCTTTAGTCATCTGAACAAATTGCTCATTCTCCGTCGAGCCTTCATAGGCCAGGGTCGAAGAGCAGCCGTTAGAGACCACTGTACTTACCAAATCAAAATATCCGGTCCCGACTTCTCTTTGATGTTTAGTGGCCGTATAGCCTGATTTTTCAGAGAAAAATTCATTCTCCTGAAGTTTTGAGTAAGCTGTCATTCCCCTCTCCTTATAATCGAGAGCGAGTTCAAACATGCTGTAATTCAGGGCATGGAATCCGGCAAGGGTCACAAACTGGAACTTGTATCCCATTGCCCCTAACTCTCTTTGGAAAGTTGCAATCTCATCCTCGCTTAAATTCTTCTTCCAATTGAAGGATGGAGAACAGTTATAGGCCAGAAGCTTCTCTGGGAAATGTTTTCTAATTGCTTCAGCAAACTTCTTGGCCTCTTTCATATCGGGCTTGGATGTTTCACACCAAACAAGATCAGCATATGGAGCATACGCAAGACCTCTGGCTATAGCGGTATCGATACCTGGTCTAATTTTATAAAAGCCCTCTGGAGATCTTTCTCCCGTCATGAATTTATGATCTCTCTCATCTACATCACTGGTGAGCAACTGAGCTCCATTAGCATCGGTTCTGGCAATAAGAAGTGTTGGAACATTCATCACATCTGCCGCAAGTCGAGCAGCTGTCAAAGTTCTGATGAAGTGGGAAGTTGGCACAAGTACCTTACCTCCTAAGTGACCACACTTCTTCTCTGAAGCAAGCTGATCCTCGAAATGAACGGCAGCCGCACCAGCTTCAATCATAGATTTCATGAGCTCAAAAGCATTTAAGGGCCCACCAAAACCTGCTTCTGCATCAGCAATAATAGGGGCCATCCAATGACGGGTTACCTTTCCTTCAGAATGTTCGATCTGATCAGCACGTTGAAGGGCCCGGTTAATCTTTTTTACGACTTCCGGGACACTGTTGGCGGGATAGAGACTTTGATCTGGGTACATATGACCAGATAAATTTGCATCAGCGGCTACTTGCCAACCACTTAAGTAAATAGCTTCAAGTCCAGCTCTGACTTGTTGAACGGCTTGATTTCCAGTTAAAGCACCTAAGGCATTCACATAATCCTTAGAGTTTAAGAGCTCCCAAAGTCTTTCCGCCCCTTGCCGAGCAAGAGAATACTCAATTTGCACTGAGCCTCTTAGTTTATCGACATCGGCTGCACTGAAATCCCGGACAATCCCATTCCATCTCTTTTCCATTTTCCTTCCTTTGTGAAAATCAAAATATTAAACAGTCTCAGAAGCGGTGGCCAAAAAGTCAGGCAAATCTTTATGTAAGAATATCTTCTTTGCACTTTCAGAAGCTTCAATAAGGGCGCTCCTTTCTTCTTCTCCATATTCTTTGATAATCTTTGCTGTTTCTTCAGAAAATATCTTTTTAATTAGATCAGCATCTACATCCATGCCTTCATCCAAAATAATTTTATGGTGAAGCCATTGCCAAGTTTGTGCCCGGGAGATTTCGAGGGTTGCAAGATCTTCCATTAAATTATCAAAAGAGACGCATCCTATGTCTTTATTCCATCCGTGCATATAGGCAATGCCCACCCTAATATTTGTTCTTAAACCTGCTAGCGTGTGAGCTCCTTCTCCAGATGGAAGGATATCGGAGTACTTATCAAAATCTCTCAGTGTTTCATCTAATTGATTTTTCCTTTCAAAAGCGGCCATCGCCACTCCTATAAAGTAAGGGTGAGAGACCCAACATCCATCATGTCCCCACTGGGCTTCTCTCTTTTTGTCTTCTAACACTTTTCTGGTTTGCTCCTCTCTTTGCTCAGCATCCTTTCCAGGAGTGAAGGCAGACATACCTCCCATGGCAAAGGCCCCCCGGGAATGACAAATCTTAATCACTCTTTTGGCATAATTCTCCATCCAGTACTTGGTCATATTGATAGTAGATCTATCTGGCATAACGCGATCTGAATGATTTCTCAGCACTTTAATATCACTAAATATTTTGTCCCAACGTCCAACATTTAATCCTGCTGCATGATTTCTAATTTCATAAAGTATCTCCTCCACCTGGAAGGTAGCAGGCAGGGTTTCAATGAGAAAGGTTGCCCTTAATGTACTTTCAGGAAAACCAAGGGATTCTTCGAGTCTTGTGAAGAGATCATTCCACCACCGAGCTTCTAGAAAATGCTCACATTTGGGAACATAATATTTTGGAGTTTTGTTCTGTGACAGATAAAGTTTGGCCGTATGGTAAAAACAAACAACCAGATCGAGTAGTCCAGCAGAGACAGGACTTCCACTGACCTGAACATTGCTCTCATCAAGATGAAGCCCTCTCACTCTCACCATGACATAGGCCATGTCCTGAGGATCAAGACGATAGTTTTTCGTCGAACTATAAAACGAGAGATTGCCACTAACAGCAGATATCACGTTCTTATAGCCATTAAAGACATTTAAGAAGCTAGGCTTCATCGAATCTTCAAAATCGAGCATGGCCATATCAGCTCTGGCACCTTCTTGATTTCGACTCAGCATATTGATCACCATTTTTGCTGAGTTAACTGGTCCTGTGATCTCAACTCTTCTGCATGATAATTCTTCCGGGACTGGAGCAACTTTCCAGTCCCCTTTTACCGCAATTGAATTACGATCAAGAAACTCCGGAAGTTTTCCCTCATCAAATTCTTTTTGTCTTATTTTTCTAGTATGAAGCAGCTCTTGTCGTCTGGGTTCAAATTCATGATGTAATCTTGAGATGAGTTTTAGTAATTCAGGAGGCAGGATTTCCTGGTAATCACTGGTCCAGTACTGCTCAGGAAAAGACAGATCAAATCCAATAGTTTTCATGCTCATGTTGAACCTCCGTTAAGAATTAACCGGTATGGAGGGCCCGAAGTCAACTTGATGGTAGATTAAGACACTTGATACTTCTTATCGCTTTGATGGGCATAAGCTTCTTTCTCAAAACTAATTTCGCGGTAAGCCTGATCATGACTCATACCTCTTTTCCTGTTTTCAAGATATTCCAAAAGATATCTGGTATAAAACCTTCTAACGCCATATCGCTTTATTTGCTGGAGATGAATTTCTTCATGTTTTAAGAGGTGGGGTGTTAACTTTCTGTCTGCATAAAGAACGAAGGGATAGAGAACAATGGCATTTATTCCAAGCCATTTAAGAGGAAATATTCCTTTTATTTTCATAATAAAAAAGGGGACCCTTTCGGATCCCCTCTCCCCGAAGGGTATTTCTTCCATGATATAAACAAAGCCTTCCGTGGCGCAATCAATAGTGGTGCCACTTTAATCTCGTTCTAAATAATACATACAGAACATACCATCACGATCTTTCCAGTATTTTCTTAATTTTAGCTTGGCCTTTGAGCAAAGTTCGCAGAATTCATCTACATTATATTTATAGGAACTTTCAGTATGAATGGTCTCACCCTCTTTAAAGCGAAAGACGGTTTGATTGACTCTAATCAGTTGCGAGACCTTGCTTACTAAGTGCATCTCAACTCGGCCCAGTTCCTGATTATAAATGGCTTGATGAGTAAAACTGGATGGATCAAAGGCAGCCGAGGCTTCCCGGTTAAGTCTATTCAAGAGATTTAAATTGAAAGAAGCAGTTACCCCTTCTGAATCATCATAGGCCTGAATCAGGTGCTTCTTATCTTTTTTGAGATCAACACCAATTAAAAACCCTCCACCTTGTCCAAGCATTTTCCCATAGCGTTTCAAGAAATCGAGGGCCTCGGCTTGATTAAAATTCCCAATGGTAGATCCAGGAAAGAAAACAACTTTTTTTCCCACATGTTCCTGGGCCATTTGCGGTAATTCAATATTCTGAGTAAAGTCTCCCCAGATTGGATCCACATGCAGTTTTGGAAAACGCTGCTGAATATCCTTCACCGATTGCATCAGAATCTCGCGAGAAATCTCTATTGGCAGATAACCTTTAACCTTAATCAGTCGAAGAAGAAGATATTTTACTTTTTCGGCAACTCCACTCCCGGGCTCTATGATAAGGGCATTCGGGCCAATGAAGCGGGCCATTTCATGAGCGTATGTTTTAAGAATCTCATTCTCAGATCGACAAGGGTAATATTCTTTTAATCCACAAATATCCTGATAAATCTCCGAACCTCTTTTGTCATATAAAAATTTAGGAGGTATGGTTTTCTGTGACATGGACAGACCGACTAAAACTTCTTTTAGTATACTAGGTGTTGCCAGAGAATCTGTATCCAACATTTCGTGAGTCGTTTCCTGATTTTCCATCATGCTAAATCCTTCGCTAGTCTGAAACCCGCATATTGCCAACGCATATGAGGATAATAAAAGTTTCTATAAGTAATTCGATAGTGTTCTAGAGGCGTGATACAACTTCCTCCCCTGAGTACAAATTGATTACACATGAACTTCTCATTATATTCAGAAAGTCCGTCTTGATACTTTTCATATCTTGGGTAAGGAAGGAAGGCACTTTGCGTCCACTCCCATAATGTTCCATGAATTTGAGAATATTGATCGTAGTCATCATCAGGTGGCCGAGGGTCAAATTCTCCACTCTCCAAAAAGACTCCCGACATCTTTTCCTGAGAAGCTGCCAATTCCCACTCAAACTCTGTAGGCAAGCGACAGCCCTTCCAATGAGCAAATGCCTGGGCTTCGTAGTAGCTAACATGAACTACGGGAGCCGAGAGATCGAGAGGAACCATTCCCGATAGACTCATGGTCCACCATTCTTGACCATGTTTTTCCCAATAAAGAGGATGCTCCCATCCTTCTTTCTCTTTTAGATCCCAACCATCTGATAACCAATATTGGGGATTGTCATAACCACCTTCATCTATAAAGGCCAAATACTCATCATTGTTCACAAGATGAGAAGAAATCATGCAGCTTTCTATCCATTGGGAATGAGCATCCTTCTCACAATCATATGCAAACTCTTCGCGGGCATTGCTTACACCTACTTTGATAAGCCCCGATGGTAAGTTGAGCCATTTATGATCTGAATAGACATAAGGAGATGATACTTGGTTATTTTGATAATGAGGCCTCAGAGGATTTTCAAAGAAATTTCTTTTTATATCCATAAGAAGGAGTTCCTGGTGTTGCTCTTCATGATTTAACCCAAGAACAAGGAGTCGCTTGAGTTTTTTAAATTCTTGATCTTTCACCGTACTTAAAAAAGCATAGACCCCTTGGGTAATTTCCTTTCTATATTGATAAACCTTATCAATCGAAGGTCGAGAAAGAATACCTCGCTTGGATTTAGGCAAGTAACTCCCCATATGCTTGTAGTAGGAATTAAATAAAAAATGAAATTCGGGCTGATAGGCCTCATGGCCAGGCTTATGTCTCTGAAGTATAAAGTTCTCAAAGAACCAACTGGTGTGGGCCAAATGCCATTTCGGGGGACTCGTATCCACAGTTGAACTTACGACATAGTCTTCAGAGGAAAGCGGATCACAGAGTAGCTCTGTCTTCTTTCTGACATTCAAAAAGCGATTTAAGAGCTCTTCTCTCTCTCTGGTTTCAATGGGCGGATTAATACTTCCCATCAGGGCTCCAATAGGTTTGATAAAGAAGGTCCTTCAATAACCTTTCCTTCAGTATTAAAACGGGAGCCATGACAAGGGCAGTCCCATGTTTTTTCAATATCATTCCAATGAACAATGCCTCCTAAATGAGGACATACTGCCGATTTAGTTTCAAAATTTTCACCCTGGGCGTGATACACGCAGCTCTTGGATAGTCCGTCTCTTAAGAGGCTGCCTGAGTCCTCAGGGATATCCTCTCTTCTCTTGACTTGAGAAGGAGTAATCCAATCCTTGTACTGGAAGGCCACGTTTACGTTTTCCATCATATATTCTCCCACGCCATGCATGGGAGCTCGATTGGGATCAAAGAGACTTGCATATGGATTCTCCTTACCTTCAATGAGATCTGAAATAAGAAGAGAGCCAAAGGTTCCAGTTGTCATACCTACACCAGAAGCACCAGTGATGATGAAAATATTGGATTCTAAACCAGGATTTTTACCTATATACGGGAGTTGATCGGCCGGCTCAAAGACTTGTCCAGACCACTTCCAGCAAACATCTCCCACAAAGGAGAAGTTCTGACGAGTCCAATCCTCGATCTCATAGAAAGGATCTTTTTCGGGAGATTGACCTGTTCGATGATCAGCACCTCCAACGACCAGAGTATCTCCAACAAATCTCACATAATGATAAGGATCCTCAGTATCCCAGAGTAGGACTTCTTCCATTGGTGATTGGGATACCTGGAAGGCCACGGCATAAGTTCTGTAGGCAAATTGTTTTGAATGAATGGAAAAGCGAGTACTGATGGGAGTATCAGTAGCAACAACAACATAATTAGCTTTTATTTCAAAACCATTATCGGTAGTTAAGGTAGTAAGATCTGATTGAGTATTATTCAGATGGCGTATATGAGTGCCCTCAAAGATACTCACTCCAAGATCTCCCAAAACTCTTACGAGACCAGATATATATTTGATGGGATTAAACTGAGCTTGGTTTTCAAACTTAAGCGAAGAGATGCCTTCTCTTAAGAGTGGTGTCTCAGCCACAAAATCCAGTTCAATTCCGCACTCGTGGGCCGCTTTCTTTTCTTCCAAAAGATTTTTTTCAGAAAAGTTTTCTCCTCTGAAGAGATAGCCATTTAATCGCTTAAAGTCGCAAGAGATATTTTCCGTTTCACAAATAGTTTCGATAGTCTGGATAGCACTTCTGTGGGCCTCATGGAATAAACGGGTGGACTCCTTTCCATGCATTTTAACCAACTCTAGAAATTGCTCTTCCAGCTGAGTAGTTAAATGTGCGGTGGTTCTATCGGTTTGACCACTGGCAAGTTGAAAGGCTTCAATCAAGGTGACTTTAAAGCCTCTTTTTGCCAATTGATAGGCGGCCGAAACGCCAGCGATCCCTCCTCCCACGACACACACTTGAGTTGTGATATTTTGTTCTAAGGGTGAAAAACCAGGAGGGTTTGAACCCTCCCAGATTGAAGCCAGTCTATCTTTTGTATTCATAATTTCCTCTCAAAATCGGCTCTTCTGTTCATGTCGCTGGTGCGGTTAACATCAGATTTCCCGAGGTCTGCTTGCGGCAAGTCAGTTCTACCATTGGGTGCATCTGGCCGAGTTGTGTGTTGACTAAAGGCACCTTTTCGACTTTGATGATCGACAATACCTCTAGTGCCTTTTTCATCTCTCTTCCATGAATAGGCCCCCAAAAAGAAAACACCTGCAATAATCATATGAATGAGGTGATCCACTGTTCCGAATTCCAAAACATTAGGTATGACTCTAAGTAAATTCTGATCGGCTTCCATATTCCCTACTCCTGGATAGCCAGGAGAGCCAATGAGAAAGCCACCAATACCCAGAAGCCCATACAGGGTTCCAAATGCGATACTAAAGGTATAGGCCTTCCGAGAGTCATCCGAGTAACCTGCCCAAAGGGCCAATGCTCCTGAGGCCAAGTGAATAAAGTCATGGGTTAAACTCAAATGCATGCCCATAAAACCAGGCATCATAATTCCGGCCAATCCGACTAAAATAAACCCCACTCCCATTCCAATACATACTTTCTGAATAAGAGTATGGGTTGCGATATGACTATGATGACGAGAATGTTGATTCATTACTGTTGCCATAGCGATCTCCTTGTTGGTCAGAGAACTAATGCTTTAAGTTCTCTACATATTTGTCCATCTTGGATAAAAACTGGCTTGAAATTTTTTGAACTGAATCTTTCCAGTTAATAAGCTCGTCTTCCAGAATGGGATATTCAGAAAGTTGTTGATGAGTCAGACCTCTTATCTTCATAAATTTCAAACCTAATTCATGAAGTGTTTCTTCATCCACTTCTTCCCGCATTTTTGGAAGCATTTCACTTTCTTCTTCCATAATGTGTTTCTTAATGAGCTCGCCCAAGACCTTCAATTCAGCTTCCACCTCGTCTTTCAAGGTTCTAACTCGAGCTAGCTTCAGCTTTAGTACCTTTACTTTTTTATCCACGATGCCATGTTCAATTTCAGCTTCGAGAATATTAAAGTGGAGTTCTTCATGAGATTGCAGTTTGGCATAGATGCTCTTCCTCTCTGCCAAAGAATGCATTTGAACTGAGTTAAGAAAGCTTCTCGCAATGGAGAGCTTCTTGGTCTTATCAGCATCATCATCAATTAAGATTTCCAAACCCTCTTTAATTGAGCGGTGGTCAAAAAGTATCAAGTCAATGACGCTTAGTTCTCGAATACTATTTTCGAAGACCTTTTTTTTCTGTCTTGCCATAACTCCTCCACTAAGTGTCATGAGGAAATTAAGCAAGCTTCAGGCCATCTTCAAAATGAGTGAAGTCGCTGTAAAGACAGATTTCTAATTCACTTTGCTAAACTATCAGAGGAGGTTTGCCCCAGCTGCTTTGTAATGCAGCAAAGAGTTTTTGTTTTCAAGCTTCTAGGATAAGAGAGAAGATGAGATGATATCTTTAGAACAGGAGGTCGTATGAATACAAATCTAATGGTCGCTCTCCCTCTCGAGGATGATCTTTTGACCCCTCTGTACGCTTGGGGCAAAAGATTTGATTGGTCCCATGTAACAGATGTTCATTTCATCCATGTGGTGAAAAAAAATATTACTCCTTTGGAGTTTGGACTGATGGAAATGCCAGATGAAAATACCTTTAAGGAGATGGCCCCCACTCTTACCAAATTTATGAAGGATGAAGCTCATAAAATCATCCCACGAGATTTCCATGGTAAGGCCCATTTTCATCTGGCCAGTGACTTTAATCCTGCGGAAGAAATCACCCGGCAGATAAAGTCTCTTAAAAATAATCTCATTGTGGTTTCAACTAGAGGCAAGCATGGTTTTGAAGGACTCTTCACCAGCTCCTTTACTGACCATATGGTCAAGTTCGCTCCTTGTGATGTCTTTGTGGTTAGACCCGAACCGAGATAAGACTATTACGCACTGCTTTTCCTCGACAAAATGAGTGTTTTTCAACACAATAGTACTCACCTTCCTTTTTAACAATCAGTTCCCTTTGGAGATGTTATGCAAAAAATTAAAGTGCAAAATCCTGTTGTTGAGCTTGATGGAGATGAGATGACCCGAATCATCTGGTCCTTCATTAAGAATAAACTTATCACTCCGTATCTTGATGTCGATATTAAGTACTACGATCTTGGTATGGAAAATCGTGACAAGACTGACGATAAGGTAACTGTAGAAGCTGCAGAAGCCATTAAGAAATACAATGTGGGTATCAAGTGTGCCACTATCACTCCTGATGAAAACCGTGTTGAGGAATTCAAACTCAAGCAAATGTGGAAATCTCCAAATGGCACAATCAGAAATATCTTGGATGGAACCGTTTTCCGTGAGCCTATCATTATCAAGAACATTCCTCGTCTTGTTCCTGGTTGGACTCAACCAATTGTGATCGGTCGTCATGCTTTTGGAGATCAATACCGCGCTACCGATACAGTTATCAAAGGTAAAGGAACTTTAAAGATGAGCTTTACCGGCGAAGACGGAAAAATTCAAGAATGGGAAGTTTATAACTTCAAAGGTGACGGTGGTGTTGCTCTTTGTATGTATAACACTGACGATTCTATCCGCGGCTTTGCGCAGTCTTGTTTCAATATGGCCCTGGTTAAAGGCTGGCCACTTTACTTATCTACCAAGAACACTATCTTGAAGAAGTATGATGGACGCTTCAAGGATATCTTCAATGAAATCTATGAAAAAGATTATAAGAAGAAATTTGAAGCTAAGGGCATTGTATACGAACACCGTCTGATCGATGATATGGTGGCTGCTTGTATGAAGTGGTCAGGTGGATTTGTCTGGGCCTGTAAGAACTACGATGGTGATGTTCAATCTGATACTGTTGCCCAAGGCTTTGGTTCTCTGGGTCTGATGACTTCTGTTCTCCTTACTCCGGATGGAAAGACTCTTGAAGCTGAAGCAGCTCACGGAACAGTGACTCGTCACTACCGAGCTCACCAACAAGGTAAACCGACTTCCACTAATCCAATTGCTTCTATCTTTGCCTGGACACGTGGACTTGGCCATCGTGGTAAGCTAGATGGAAATAAAGAACTCATTGAATTCTGTGAGACCCTTGAAGCTGTTTGTATTCAGACTGTTGAAGAAGGCAAGATGACTAAAGACTTAGCTGCATGTATTCACGGTGAGAAAGTATCCTCTACTCACTACCTTACTACTGAGCAGTTCCTAGAGGCGATTAACGATAATCTTCAAAAAAGACTTTCCTAAGTAATGAGAAAGGCCTCCTTACGGAGGCCTTTCTTTTCTAAAACAGTTTGATAACCCTTCTTACTTCCTGCTGATCGGGAAGCTTTAAGTGCAGAAGCATAATCCGCCCTTTTGCTCGCCCTATAGAGAGTCTCATCTTCTGGATTGTGACCCCATGATCATCCCTTAGTTGATGAATGATCTGAGTCAACTGACGAGATGAACCTTCAAAGTAGAGCGAATGCACTTTATCCGTTAGATATTGAGTAAATATTTCACTATCNNCCTAAGGCATGATGCTTCATTAATCTAAACCATCTCATAATCACTTCCTCTAAACTATATTCAATCTTAATAAACCTCTTTTGCATTTTTAACCATAGTCTGTGTAATATTAACCTTATGCCAGAGTACGTAAAAAACACGCTCAATCAGGAAACCCTTGCAGCCATCGATTTGGGGTCTAATGCCTTACGGGCCATCATCGTTCGTAAGGATAATAATCAACTTGAAGTCATTAAAAGCTTTAGAGTGCCTTTGAGACTAGGAGAAGATGTTTTTTTAACTGGTAGTATTTCCCCTGAGAAAATGCTCGCCAGTGAAGAAGCCTTCATTAGGCTGTTTCACACCTTCACCGAATACAATGTAACAGAGGTATCTGCGAGGGCCACCTCCGCCATGCGGGACTCAAAGAATGCGCAAGAGCTTATAAACCGAGTCAAATCAATAACAGGAATTGAAATTCAAACAATAAAAGGTATTGAAGAGGCCCGACTCATTTTTGAAGCCGTGAAGGGACAAGTAGCATTAGCTAAGAAAACAGCCATCTTAATGGATATTGGCGGAGGAAGTACCGAGATTGTGGTTATAAAGAATGGATTAATTTTAGGCACTGAGAGCTTCAATGTGGGAACAGTTAGGCTCATGCAATATGAAAACCCGGAGGAACTTGAAGGGAAAATTTCTTTAGAAATAACTAAGATGATGGAATTCATTCGTACTCATCTCGGTAAAAGTAAAGTTCAGGTACTTGTGGGTACTGGTGGCAACTTAAGAAGAATTGGAAAGATCAGAAAGAAGAATCTGGGAAAACCTACTTCCGAGATGGCGCTCT
>DFXX01000049.1:38011-39119 GCA_002381765.1 Bacteriovoracaceae bacterium UBA4097
AAGGAATCATTCTCTCTATGCTCAAACAGAGACCAGATAAATTTATTCTGAAAGATTAAGTAACAGAGCTTAAGAATTTTGGACTAATCAGTAATTCCATCGTAAAGCCGTCCCACATTCCGCCAGATAGAATACTAACTCCCCCCTTTTTTAAGGTCATGAAGTCATGTTCAGGATGAAGGGCAAGGAGGGCCGCTATCACTTTAGTAATATGAGGATCATGTCCAACAAAGGCATAATGNNCGGTGGGTAAGAAGGAAATATACTCAATCAAATGAAGAGGATCATCCAGGATATCAAGATCAGACATGAGTTCAAGATTAGAAGTTTTATAGTGAGTCCATAAAATTTCGGCTGTCTGTATGGCCCTTGCCAGTGGAGAGGAAAAGATAACATCGACTTTTTTCTGATATTTACCCAGAAGCTTAAAAGTCTTATTGAGTTCTTTAATCCCTTCTTTGGTCAAAGTCCTGTCAAAGTCTTCAATCTGGTCTTCTGAGTAGTGCCCCTTAGCAATTCCATGTCGGATGAATAGAAGTTTCATTATACGGTTCTCTCTCTATTAACTGTCTTACTCATAAGAGTAGCATGGGTTGCTCTCTCCTCTTCATTTTCTTCAGGAACTTTTTGAGAATAGGTACCATCCTCATTTAATATCCATACCTGGCGGTTATCATTCAGCATGACATCGATGAATTCCGAAATCTTTTCTTTGAGCTTCAGATCTCTGATAGGAGTAATTAACTCAACCCTATTATGAAGATTTCTATGCATCCAGTCTGCCGATCCAATGAAGATTTCCCCTTCTGTGAAGACTTCTGAACCCGCAGCAAAATAAAAGATTCGTGAATGCTCTAAAAAGCGTCCTATGACAGAGATCACTTTTATATTCTCTGAGAGATCCTTCATACCAGGCTTTAAGCAGCAGAAGCCTCGAACAATAAGAATTATTTCTACTCCAACNNTTCATAAGGAAGGTGGACTTCATGTTAATTGGAGCGATAAGAAGTTCATTGTAATCAGTTTTTAAGGAACTTCCCGTGAGATAGTTAAAGACTTCGATCACTTCATCGCAAATGTCTTTTTTACAAGTAAGAAGCCCTAGGTC
>DFXX01000058.1:0-15442 GCA_002381765.1 Bacteriovoracaceae bacterium UBA4097
TTTAATCATATTTAATTTTCAAAGAGCATAAACTTCTGTCTTAGAATTAACTAAGCTTTTTTAACTACTTGATTCGTCGTGAAGTGTTTTGGGATAATAAGTATTCACGTTTACTTCGTCAAGAGCTTTTCGTTTTTTATTCAAAAAAAATGCATTTTTTTTTGAAGTGAAAAAGCTCTCTAAATAACCTCTTTTTAACCCTTTAGAGGAAACCCTGCTTTTTCAAGGGTTTGGATAATTTTCTTCTCAAGATCTTTTATTGTCTCAGGCGCCAAAGTTTTTTCCGCATCTTCGAAAACTGTACGAATTGAGACTGCTTTTTCTTTTTCATTCATTAAAAACACATCAACAATGGCCTTGGATTTTAGTTCTTTTTGCTTAATTGAGTTTATTGCGGTGATGGCCGAAGCTGCCGGCAGATCTTTATTCATTACCACCGTGAAATCACAAGATGAGCTCGGGAACTTTGAAATCGGTTGATACTTTGTTTTATCTTTCAACTCACGTGACTCAGTATCGGTAATATCGATTACCGCGAGAGAGAGAAAGCCCTTCATCTTAAAGTTCTTAAGTACCAACGGATGAACCGTTGTAAGAGCACCGGTAAATTTACCCATAATCTGAATGTTTAAAAATTCATGCGGATGAATTCCTTTCCAGTCAGAGGGCATCAAAGGGTTAGGAAACTTATCGTTCTTAGGTGAGAAATTGTAACTAATATTCAGAGTAGTAAGTAATTTCTCTACGATATTCTCCAGTTCCAGGAAGCGAGATTCTTCTTTGGAGTAAAGACCAATAAGAAGATGGCTTCGTTCTTTTTCAAAATCAAGATAACTGCGGCCTAGTTCAAAGAAAGAAAAGCCATCATAGATCTTCTGATTTTGTGCTGCCATTTCAATTGCTGCGGGAATAAGAGAAGGTCTCATTCTATCTTGATCAACCGAGAGAGAATTCACCAGAACCAGATGATCATTCATCACGGGCCACATGGATTTAGTCAAAAGATCCTTACCCGTTAGAGGATAGGTCATGACTTGCAAGGCTTTTCCATTATTAACTAAGAAGTCCTGAATCTTTCGGTGAAATTGCTTAAGTGTTCCCAGACGTACCGGCTTCACAGGTAACATCGGTGAGACAGGAGTAATATTATCATAACCAATCATGCGGCCAATCTCTTCAATCAGATCTGCCTTGCAACTAATGTCTTTGGTGGTTCTGAAAGTGGGCACGGTGACAGAGAATGAACCACTCGTCTCCGAGACTTTGAAATCCAATCTTTCAAATATTCCTTTGATCGTTTCACGAGGGATTTCCATTCCCAAGGCACTTACAATTTGCTTATGGCCGATATTAAAAGTTAGTTCCTGAGATAACTTTTCTTTTTTTAGAAACACTTCAGGCTTTCCAATGACTTTGGCTTCAGGGCAAAGTTCGGTAATAAGCTCCACAAGTCTCAAAAGAGTTCGATAACAGAGATTACTATCCAGAGTTTTTTCATATCTCTGGGAAGAATCGGTGCGAAGACCTAAACGCACAGAAGTTTTTCTGACCTCTGGGGCTTCCCAGTTAGCAACTTCCAGAAAGATTTTGCTGGTCTCAGTAGTGACTCCACTCTCAAGTCCTCCCATAAGACCGGCCAAGACTAGAGGCTTTTCAGAATCAGAGATGATGGTATCGCTAGGTGTGAGATCTCTTTCTACTTCATCCAGAGTTTTAAATTTAGAAGCAGTGGCCTTACCTACGATGATCTTATCACCCTTAATTTTCGAGCGGTCAAAGATATGATTCGGAATACCTAATTCGGCCATGACATAGTTACTGATATCTACAATGAGATTAATGGATCTAAGTCCCACTGTTTCCAGACGGGTCTGCATCCAGTCGGGGGTCTCCCCCATTTTTATTCCATCCAGAGCAAGACCATAGTAGGCCAGGCACGAGGAGTCGCCAGAAATATCAAGCTTAATAGGTGAAGCATCCTGGGTGAATTTGGCTTCGATTTTTTTAGACCAATCTGAAGTAAAACGATTCTTGAGTGGCTTTTCATGATTGGCCGCAAACTCACGGGCCAGGCCAAAATGTCCCCAGAGATCCGGGCGATGAGTAAGGGACTTATTATCAACATCAAGAATGATGTCTGAATCCATTTTCAGGTATTCCTGAATGGGAGTACCGGGAACAACATCAGAAGTGAGCTCCATGAGTCCAGCTTTTCCTTCCCCTAGACCCAACTCAACCTCTGAGCAAAGCATACCATCTGAAAGAATGCCTCTGATTTTTTTAGGCTCCAAGGTCATACCATTGGGAAGAGTCGTTCCAATGGGAGCATAGGGAACTTTCAGGCCAACTCGCACATTAGGCGCACCACAGACCACTTCTTTTAGAGCACCCTTTCCATAGTCAAAAGTCACTAGATTAAGTTTTTCGGAATCCGGATGAGGCTTTAAAGATTTAATTTCCACGCAAAGGATGGGTCTAAGGGCCTCGCCTTGAATGATAACATCCTCCACTTCGGCGGTGGCCAGAGTGAAGCGAGAACCAAGCTCCTTAGCAGGAAGGTCCGGTAGTTCAACAAAGTCTTTAATCCAGTTAAGAGAAATAAGCATATATAATCCTAGAATGATTTAAATTGAGAGTTAAAACGAAGATCCCCAGAATGAAGATGTCGGATATCATCTATTCCGTATCTCATCATGACTAAGCGATCGAGACCCAGACCAAAGGCAAACCCACTGTGTTTTTCCGGATCGATGCCACCGGCCTTAAGAACATTTGGATGAACCATTCCACACGGTAGCAGCTCAACCCATCCAACCTGCTTACAAACGGAGCAACCTTTTCCGCTACAGATAAGGCATTTGATATCTAATTCAAAACCTGGCTCAACAAACGGGAAGAAGCCTGGTCTTAAGCGAACTTCAACTTCCTTTTTAAAGATCTCGGAAAGTAGGGTCTTCATAAAGTAGATGAGATTTCCCACGGAAACATCGTCGCCAACCATCATACCTTCCAGCTGATGAAAGACCATTTCATGGGAGGCATCGGTTCTTTCACATCGAAAAACCTTCCCTGGCCCCACGAATCTGAAAGGAGGCCTTCTCTCCTTCATGCCTCTGACCTGAATCGTAGAGGTATGAGTTCTCAGTAGATGCTTCTTATCAGCGAACCAGAAAGTATCCTGCATATCACGGGCGGGATGAGTATCTGGAATATTGAGGGCCTCAAAGTTGTGATATTCATCTTCTATATGAGGGCCATCTAAAACCTCAAAACCCATAGAAATAAAGATGTCTTCAATTTCTTGCTGAATGATCGTGACGGGATGAAAACCTGCGGCCTGAAGGCCCTTATCCATTACAGAATCAGTAAGAGAGAAATCAATCTTGTTTTTTTCAAGATTTTCGTTAATTTCTTGAATCTCAAGCTCGAGCATCTTTTTACTCACCAACTCTTCAATGGCATTTTTCACCTCATTGGCCTTGGAGCCAATAGAGCGCTTCTCCTCTGGAGTCGCGTCTTTGAGATTTTTCATGACATCGGAAATTGGCCCCTGTTTACCAAGAAACTTGGCCTTCAGGTTTAAGAGATCTGCGATCTTTGAAATAGTATTTAGTTCATTATTAAAGTCATTGAGAACTGACTCAAGCACCTGCATGATATTCCTTTGGATAAGTCCGTAAAAAAGGGTATCAGCGGCTTAACCAATTGAAAAGATGATAATGCTCTGCTTAATGTTCAGTTCACAAGCTTACGAAGATTCTGAAAATAGTCCTTCAACTCCTCGAGAGTGCAAAGAGCGGTTCCTCTTTTCTTAACCACTACTCCCGATGCACAGTTTCCAATCCAGGCAGCTTCTTCCAGAGAAGCACCTGCTAGAAGTGAAGAAGTGATAGCAGCAATAGCAGTATCTCCAGCTCCCGAAACATCGAAGACTTCATTAGCTGCGGTTGGAATGATCTTGAGTTTGCCATCGCCCTTGGTATCCAACATCGCCATACCATCAGCACCCAGAGTGATGATGACTTTTTCAATTTGAAGTCTATCGGCCAGAACCTGGGCAATGGTTTCAAGCTTTCGCTCTTTGAAATAACCCAAAGCTTCAATCATCATATGGGACTCTAGACGGTTTGGCTTAAGTAGAGTTGCTCCTTTATACCAAAGAGGAGGAGATGAACGAGAAGGATCGACACCGATAAAAAGACCTTTCTCGGTAAAATTTCTAATGATCTTCTGGCAGAGTTCTTCACTTAGAAGTCCTTTGCCATAGTCCTCAATAATCACACCAGAGTGGGATTGAGAGAATTCCTGAATTCTAGCATCTACTCGCCGGCCAGTTTCCTCATTGAGGGAATCCTTCGTTTCGTAGTCAATTCGGCAGATTTGCTGGATATCAGTAGTGACTCTTTCTTTGTAAGTCGTGTGCCTGGCAGGATCTCTCACGAGCCCCCAAGTCTTAAGACCTCTTTCTTCTAGAAGGTGCTCCACCAGATTGGCGCGAGAATCATCTCCAATTACACCACATAAGGTAGAATCAACTTCAAGACTTTTTAAGTTATCGCTGACATTGGCCGCAAGACCAAGCTTATTCCATTCTTTAGAAACTTCTAAAACTGGCACAGGGGCTTCGGGAGAGATTCTTTTAACCTCTCCAAAAGTATATTTATCTACACCCAAATCTCCCACTACCAGTATCGGTTTGATACTCCCGAATTGAGAGATGATGCCTTGAAATTTTTCTGATGTAAGGATCATATTTGACCTTTTCTTTGATTCCACTGGTTGATGATTTCATTCACTATTTGCTCGATGTTTTTGCCGGAGGAGTCGAGCTCCATGGCATCATCGGCTTTCTTTAAAGGGGCGATTTCGCGGTTCATGTCCTGATAATCTCTCTCCTGAATATCTTTTAAAACTGTCTCATAATCAAAGTCCACTTGTCCCCTTTGCTTGAGTTCCTCTAAGCGACGAGTTGCTCTCTCTTCAGGAGAAGCCGTGAGGAAGACCTTTAAAACAGCATTGGGAAAGATCACAGTCCCTATGTCTCTGCCATCCAATATGGCGGGATGATCCTTTACTACTGTTCTTTGCCAGTCGGAAAGAAAATCACGCACCACTTTGAATTTTGATACTTGAGAAGCCAGTCGAGAGACCTGATGCTCTCGGATCACATCTGTAAGATTGAGATTATCCAAAAGGATTAAAACTCCTGGCTCGGGAGCAAACTGAAAGCGATGATCATGGAAGAAGCGCTTAATTTGTTCTTCTTCCGATGGAGTAAGACTTGCTTTGGTAAAATCTATTCCTGTGTGTTGTAGAGCATAGGCAGCTGCCCGAAACATGGCTCCAGTATCTATATAGATAAGGCCCAATTTCTCGGCAATCATCTTCGCGACAGTTGACTTGCCGCTCCCAGAAGGCCCATCTAAAGCAATGACTTGATCTTTTTTCATAGGGTCAAATCATAAATACTCAAGACGAGTAAGGCAATCAGAAGTCTTTCAAAAATTTAAATTCTACGGAGAGGTTTAATTTAGAGAACAAGTCTGGACGCGAAACTTTAAGCAAGAGAGGGTTGATCATCTCTACCAAATCTCGATTAGACTCGATGAGGTGAATGCCCTGGGACCAACTAGGATAAGATCCCGGGGCCATGGCCATGGCCTGATCTTCCATGATGAGAGAGAATGCCAGGAGCTCCTTCAGAGAAAGTTCTTTGAAGTTGGAATTAAGAAGTTCAAAAACATCTTTTTCCCTAATGGGATCGTAATGGGAATAGGTTCCTTGATTTTCTTTGAACTCCTGAATTTTTAAACAAAGAGCCCTGCGCTCAGTAATAGTGAGCAAAAATTCGGAATTCAGGTGGGCCAAAGCTTCCCTGTATTGGGCTAAATTAGATATGCGGGATGAAGGTGACATCGGTAGTTTGGCTCAACTCTTTAGTTATGTGGTAGTAGGCCTTAAGCACCTTATTAAGATAATGGTTATTCTTTCCTACGGGAAGATTATTTTTCAGCTGACTCTTTGTCCAATGAGGACCCATATTATAAGCAACCGTTGCGTAGTAATGATTATTGTTGAAAGCTTCCAATAATCCTTTCAGATAATAGATCCCTACTTCCAAGTTTCTGAGCTTGGATACCATCTTCGAGTATCCAACCGTATAAAAGGTCGGACCATACTGATATCTAAAATAATCTTCTCCACGATCGGACTCGAGCTTATACCCCTTCTTCTTCATTTCTGCCAAAGTCTCTAAATAAGTCGCTGGCATAATTTGCATAAGCCCACTAGCACCTTTCTTAGAAAGTGAATCATGCTTGAAGTGGCTTTCAGTCCACATCACCGAAAGAACCCAGAAAGGATCTAACTGGTGCTTTTCACATAGGATAAGGACTGGCCGAATGACTTTTTTAACTTTCTTCTGCAGATGAGTGGGAAAGAGCTCGACCATGCGAGTCTCAGCTTCATCATAAGAATTATTCATGAAGAAATGAATGTCTCCAATGAAGAATCCGAGACTATCGCTCTTGAAGCGATAGGTTTTTTGACGCTTGAAACCAAAATGAAAGGTCTCTGGGTATAAAGCGCGTAAGGAGAAAGAACCAAATAGGATAAGTGATAAGAGCGGTATTTTATAAGTGGAGAAGAGAAGACGAAGGAATGACTCATTCGTTTTCTCTGCCGCCGGGACGTCAAGTTCCTCAAGGATACTTGGTTCGCCAGTCGTTGGTTCCATCATGCCTCCGCTTATATCCTGCAGTTTCTTAAAAAGCAAATTCCCTTGACCCGACAACATAAACCATTGAAGATTAATAAGAACTACCGTAGCACGATCCCACCCTGAACCAAATTTCGAGGTTTTATGAGTCAAAATAAACTGCAGTCAGAAAAATCTTTATACCTGAAGCAACATGCTGAAAATCCTATCCATTGGTGGCCTTATGGGGAGCAACCCCTTAATAAGGCTAGAGAGCTAAACAAGCTCATATTATTGTCCATTGGCTACTCTTCGTGTCATTGGTGTCATGTTATGGCCCACGAGTCTTTTGAAGACGAGGCCACAGCCCAATTCCTGAATGATAACTTTATATCTATTAAAGTAGATCGTGAGGAGTACCCGGATCTCGATCAGTATTTTCAATCGGCGATAACTCTTATGACTGGAAGAGGAGGATGGCCTTTGAATGTTCTTCTGACTCCAGATGGGAAGCCTTTTTTTGGGGGAACTTATTTCCCGAAAGAGAGTCGAGAAAATGCTCCAGGCTTCTTAGATATGCTTAAGCACTTTCAAAAAGAGTTCACCAATAATCCGGCACCTCTTTTAGAGAATGCTGAAAAACTAACCGAAGAACTTAAAAAACCTATCAAGTTAGAAAAGAAGATAGAATTTAACGGTCACTTCCCTCCACCTTCGGCCATCATGAATGCTCTTAAAAATTATGCAGATGAAAACAATGGTGGCTATGGCAAAGCTCCTAAGTTTCCTCACTTTTCTTTTTATGAGTGGGCCTGTGAACAGATTCTCGAAGGAATGATTCCTCAGGAACAAGGACAGCATATTGTGTCCAGTATTGAGCATATGCTAATGGGTGGAATGTATGATCATGTGAAAGGCGGAATTCATCGCTATTCCACCGATGACCGCTTCTTAGTGCCCCACTTTGAGAAGATGCTTTATGATCAGGCGGGTCTTCTTAAGGTTCTGACTAAGCTATGCCAATTTTATCCGTCTCCCTTGGTCTTTGATGCTATTCTTCAGACCTTGGATTATCTAAAAACTGAGATGGTGGCCGATGAGGGCTATTTCTTCAGCGCTCAGGATGCTGATTCAGAAGGAACTGAAGGGCTTTACTTCACTTTCTCCAAAGAAGAATTCGAAGCCAGCTTTGAAGACGCTCCTACTGAGCAGAAAGCCAAAATGGATTTTTATCTTGAGGCTTTTAACATTTCCGAGAAAGGCAATTTTGAGCATGGACTCAATGTCATTTCTCTCAATCCAAAACTCAAAGAGCAGTACTACTCTCCCGAGGCCTGGCAAGAGATCAGGGATATCAGAAGACGTCTTCTAGAGCAAAGAAAACTCAGAATGCCTCCTGCTACAGATCGAAAAGGCATCGCAGGGTGGAATTATCTTTTATTATCTGCTCTGTCCGATGTGGTTCAGTACTGCCCGGTAGATATCATTCAAAACCAAGCCTTTACTCTTATTCAGCAAACCATTGAAGGCACTAATAAGGAATTCATTGGACTAGAAGAAGGTACAGGCAGACACATCTTAAGACATGTGAACACCCTGGTTAAGCAGTCTCTTTATCTAGAGGATTATGTTAACTTCTGTGATGCTCAACTTCGTCTGTATGAAGTAACCAGTAATGAAGTCTTTAAGAAAAATGCTCTCGAATCTCTGGATTTCATGATTAAGAATTTCATTAAAGAGGGAGAGCTTTACGCAACGCTAGTTAATGCTAGTACCCCTGGCTTTGATAACCTCAGAGTGCCACTCTATGATCAATCTTATCGATCATCGGCAATGGTATTTGTCCATCTTCTCTTCAGATGCAGCGTCTTTAATCCAGAATTCTCACCGAAGAGAGTTTTGGGAGAGAAATTTAATGATCTTTCCCAATTTATACTAACCAATCCATTAGGCCATGGTGAAGGTCTACGTGCTCTTGTTTATCCAGAGGAAATTTTCAGAAAAGTCGAAGTGCCTCGCTCATGGATTGAGAAGCCAGAGTTCCAACAAATGAGAAGTCACTTCTTCTCTCGCTTCGTACTGGATTATCATTCGCGCGATGAAGAAAGTTATCAGATTTGCACTAAGGACGCTTGTGAAGTTAGCGGCAAAGGCATTGAGAACTTCCAAGGGGTCTTTCAAGTGAAGGAGCAGGATAATGCTTAAGGGTCTTAAGATTATCGATCTTACTCACCGGCTTCCGGGCCCATTGGCCGGAAAAATTCTTTCTGATATGGGAGCAGAAGTTATTAAGATCGAAGATGCAAAACATAAGGATCCCTTTCTTTCAGGAATGTTTTCAGAGTTCGATAGAAGCTTTGAGAACTGGTATGAAGAGCTGAATAAAAAGAAGAGAATTTTACGACTAGATTTTAAGGCCCCAGATATTAAGCAGCTCATTCAGCAAGAATTGAAAGGAGCTGGAGGGGTGATGCTCTCCCTTTCTCCCAAATTAAAACTTAATTTGGGGCTCGATGAAGTGAGCTTAAGAAGCTTAAATTTACCTTTAGGTGTGGTAGAACTTGAGGCTTCTTCTACTCATAATAAGGCCATGCATGATCTTAATGCACTAGCATTGAGTGGATTTCTCTCTCTTCATATTGCGGACGCGACAACAAATATTGTAGCTCCTCCCTTTATGCCGGTGGCGGGCATTGCTTTTGGGCAACAAGTCGCTACGCAAATTCTCGCCAATATCATTGCAGCGAGAAGCCAGAACAGTTTAGTTAATTCAGTCAGTTATCTGCATGATACAACCGTAAGTATTTTTCATCCCTTCTGGTCTAAGGAACTACAGGACCAGAAGAAGTCAAAATTCCTCCATAACGGTGCCTATCCATGCTATTCTTTATACCGATTAAAAGACGGGCATTATGTGGCCGTTGCAGCTGTCGAAGAAAAGTTCTGGTCTGAGTTGATAGAGGTCTTTAAGATACCCCTGCCTCTAGAAAGAAGATTTGAAACAGGGCCCAAAGGCTTCAACTCAGTTTCAGAGGTGTTTGCCAAACTGACGGTAAACGAGATAGAAAATAAAACAAAAGATAGAGAAATGTGTATATCAATAGTCAGGAAAATTAACTGACTTAAACTTGGAGAAAGGTATGAAAAGAGTAATTGGCTTCCACTACACCCTGACAGATAAAGCTGGAACCGTTTTGGATTCTTCTGTTGGTGATGAGCCTCTTTACTTCCTTGAGAACAGTCAGCAAATTATTCCTGGCCTTGAGAAAGTAATTTCCCTTATGAATGTTGGAGATAAGAGAAAAGTTGAAGTTAAGGCCGCTGATGCTTACGGCGATATCAATCCTGAACTAGTTGTTAAAGTTAAGAAGACTCAGTTTCCACCGGATGCTGATCTTCAAGTTGGTGATCAGTTTCAAGTAAACAATGATGCTCACTCACCAGTTTTCACGATTATGGCAGTTGAAACAGATGAAGTTACTGTTGATGGTAATCATCCAATGGCCGGAAAAGATCTTTTCTTTGATGTTGAAATCGTGGGCCAGCGCCCAGCGACTGAAGAAGAAATGAGCCACGGTCATGCTCATGGATCTCATGGTCACGACGGACATCACTAGAATCTAAGTTAAGCTTACAATCCCTTCCGTTTCTTTCACAAGGCGGAAGGGTTCTTCCTTAATCAGCAAAAACCCATCCAGATCCACGTAATCCACCATACCTGTAAACAGCATGCCGTAAGAAATCCCGATAGTGGTCTCGATCATACACCCCATCATGACTTCCAGATTATGTCGCTTGGCCTCATGAATAAGCTCTCTGGCCTTAATCAAGGATCCAGTCTTCATGAGTTTTATATTTACGGCATGAAACTGCCCGGACAATTCAGAAAAGTCTCCCACATCCTCAATGGATTCATCGGCCAGTAGTTTGTAAGGAGAGATCTTTTTTAGTTCACGATATTCAGCATGCATATGAGATGGAAACGGCTGCTCGATCAACTCGATGTTCATGCCTTGAATTTTTTCCTGAAAACGCAGGTACTCATCCAGGTCACTCCAGCCTTCATTCGCATCAACTCTTAATTTTACCTGGGTTCTCTTGTGAATTTCCTGAAGCATGTCAAAAGCTGACTCAGCATTGACCTTAATCTTCAAAGACTTAAAACGATCAAGTGGTTTTAAATATTCGGCTATTTCTCCAATCGGCATGATCGGCATGGAATAGGAAGTTATTTGTGGCCGAGAATCCTTGAGATTTAAGTAGGAACTGAGGTTTTTACCTTTCTTTGCAGCACCATAAGCAAGCAGAACTGACTCAAGCCCGAACCTCAGGGAATGGAACATCTTAGAATCGAGTGTATTTAAATCAAAAGAGTTTTTCTTATTCCATTCAGCAAACTGCGTTTCAATTGATTCTGGAGTTTCACCATAACGAATATTAGGAGCGATCTCAGAACGAAAGTGCCCATGATCGGTTTCAAAGTGAACAATGAAATTTTCTTTAAAGGTGGTTTGATTGCGGGATAACTTCCAGTTCACTTTGAGATCCAGGTGAATCTTCTCAAGCCAGAGTTTCATAGCTCTCCGATAAACTCAAAGAGTTCTGAGCGATAGTAGTCCGATGGCGAATTTCCCCACTCTCCATCTGGAACCTTGCCTTCAAAGTACTTCTCCCACTCCTGACGATTCTCATAGTAGTGCATGCGCTTGATTGGCATCTCCATCTGTAAAAACTTGCTCAAAAGTTTAGTGATAAATTCAGAGCAGTAATAAAGCTCCTCACCGTTCTCATCCACATTGTCCCAGAGATATCTTTTATCGAACTTCTTACCTTTAAAAAAAGTAAACTCATTCCATAATTCAGAAGAATGGTGCTTGAACTTTCTAGCAGCTTCCTGGTCCTTAATTCGCATTACGGCCAATCTCTGCCCTCTTTCCGTCTTAACCGCAAACTGACTTAAGGGTATAGCATGGACCTCCCCAATGGATTCCGCAATTAAGAGAGGATTCACAGAGATGACTAGTCCCATATGGGAATAAATAGTCTTCTCCTCAGCTTCAATAAGGTTACAGGTCCAGCAGTTTAAGGGCTGCAGAAGCAGATCCCCAACCCGCAGGGTCACTTGCCCCAGGGCCGCACAGGAGAATGAGAGACAGAAAACGAGGAAAACCATTGATTTCATATAGCCAACTTTTAAAGCCAGATCATAGTACTTTGATAAATGACTGAAAATCAGTTTTTTTGCCCTATAAATACCCAAAATATCAAGGACTTGCATTAAACAACCGATACCTCAATACAAGCACTTTTAATCACCCTGCCTCTAGTAGGGCTATAATTAGCTATAGAGATAATCTGAGGACCTTATGAAAAGATTTTTTGGGATACTTAACCTGATTCTTTGCTTTGAGCTTACGGTGGGCCCCCTCGTCCCACAGGCGAGTCTCCTCTTCTCTCAAAATGCAATGGCCGCAGATTGTCCTAATGGCTTTCATATGGATTCACAACTCAATCGCTGCCTCACCAGTGAGGACAGTGCCAAGGTTATGCAGGCAGTGAAAAACTGTGAACCAGAAGATACTGCTTGTTACAAAAAAAATGCTGAAGATACACTGAAGTCCAAGGAAGACTCAGGGGAAATTGCGAAGAGTAAAAAAAGCATGAGTCCCTTTCTTTCAACTGTGATGAATGCAGCTGCGGTTGCCGTGCCGGTGACCATCGGTGTTCACGCCATGAAGGATTTAAAGAGCAAGTGCCAATCTTTCTCTTATTGGACAATGGTAGCGGGAGCAGCTGCACTTTTTGTAGGTGATAATCTTGCAAACTTTCTTCATGATAGAAGACTCAAAGAAATTGAAAAGGATTGGAAGAAGGTAGTTAAGTCAGGAGCAGCTAAAGAGACCGACGTAGATCAGAAGAAAGTAAATGCCACAGAAGCTCAAAGCCAGGCCTTTGAGATGCTTGCTCGAAGTGAAGAATCGCTGGCCAAAGCCGCTAAGATGAAATCCATGTTTTATGGAGTAGCTACTGCTGCTTTTGCGGCGTCTGCAACGGCTGCTGTACTCGAAATGATAGCAGAAACTAATCCCACTTCAAAAGTTGCCACTGTTTGCCCCTCCCAAGTTTTAGAAAAACCCGAAGTAGACCCGACTAAATCTATCGATGGAGAACCGGGAGCAAGAGGTACAGCTTCCAACTGGGATTATGAAATCATTCAGAAAAAGAATCTCTTCAATATTTTGCAAGCTAAAGACTTTGCGGCTTTTTATGTTTTATCTAAAGATCCTTCCCTTTCAAATTCTTCTCCTTCAGTCGAAGAATACAACCATTTCAAAGAAGCAGGCGAAAGCCTTGAAAAAGAATCTCCCGAGCTTTTACCTTTTCTAAAACAAATGTCCATCATTGCTCTTAATAACTTAAATCCTCTACCTTCGGCGATGGCTAAAGATAAAGATAAAGATAAATCCAAAGAAGGTAATGGCGTTCTCATGAACACCGCGGTTACGGGAGCAGCCGCACTTGCCGCCTATAAGTTTGGCAAAAAATTATCAGAAACCCTGGTTCAACCAAAAGGTAGGGCCATCACCAGTGGTATATTTGGCGCATGGTCTCTCGTCATGTTCAATCATACTCGCTCTCAGGCAAAGGCATCTACTAACCGAGCCTCGGCACTAAGAGGAATACGCGACGAATTTAAATCGGCTTCCGGTGCCATCAACATGTGTACACCGGCGGACCGAGGAAATGTAGCAAATCCTAATTGCTACTGCTATACACCTGAAGGTCAACGAAATCCGAATAGAACGAACTCGCAAACTTGTCAGAAGCTTTGGACAGGAAAGTCGGTGGGTGCAGCTAACTACTATACCAGCACCAGTACTGAGAGCTCTGGCTGTATCGACAGTAATAATCAATATGATGCTACCTGCGCCTGTAGAAAATCTGCCACTGGTTGTATGAAGGTCAATACCTCAGGACTTGCTAACTTCAATCCGGGTTCATTCAAGATGCTAACCAGTGCTACCGCTCCTCTGGATCAAATAGGAGATGGAACTTTTGATACGGCCTCGGTAAATGGCGATGCTCTGATTAATCAGGCCATGAGACTTGCCAGTGTTGCGGATAAAGCTTCCAACGCCAAAGGCCTAGAAGCTTTTAAGGCCACCAAAGATAAAGCAGCCCTGGCACTCGAGAAAGATTTAGTGAAAGCTGCGGGTTCAGGGAATGCAAACCTTTTAGGAAGTAATAGTTCAGGCACTCCCCTCACTCCTGCCGAAGCCATCGCTGCACTCGAAAAAGAATTCAACAAAGATTCAACGTCTAACTCTATAAATACTGCTTCTAGTGGTCAATCTCTCGGGCAACCCAAGGCCCCAACTGAGCAACTTGATTTTGGCTTTACTCAAGATGATTTTGATTCAACCACAAGAAAGCAAAACGAAGTGGCAGAAGTCATGAAACAGGACCTTGACTATAGTGGAAGTGATATTAATCACGGTACAAGCGCCAGTATCTTCGAAGTCTTGAGTAATCGTTATCAAAGAAGTGGGATGAGAAGACTCTTTGATGAGGAAGGAAAAATTCAAGCAGACAAACCGGCGGATAGTGATATTCTAGAGTAATGAATCTAGACATCCTGTTAGGTAAGACTAAAGAGCATCTTGTTCCTTTTCTAGAAACGAAGTTTTTAGTCCACAAAGACATGGCCCGAAATTTTTTGAAGCTTCAAAGAGAAGCAGAAAAAGCGGGACATAATCTGCAAATAATAAGCGCCTTCAGAGATTATGACAGACAACTTCTCATTTGGAATTCAAAGGCCAGAGGTGAAAGAGTTCTCTTAGATGATCATGGAACCCCTCTTTCAATAAATAATCTTTCCCCCACCGAACTCATGTTTGCTATCCTAAGATGGTCCGCTCTACCGGGATGCTCTCGTCATCATTGGGGAACTGACGTTGATGTCTATGATGCTAATACTCAGAGTCCAGATGAAGTAAAATTACTTCCCTCTGAATGCGAAAAGAATGGCCCAGCCAGTGATCTGCATGAATGGCTAGACTCAGTTATTTCTCAGAAAGCTTCTTTCGGTTTCTATCGTCCTTATCAATCGGACAGAGGAGGGGTATCTCCTGAGAAGTGGCATCTAAGTTATGCTCCCATTGCAGAAAAGTATCTGGCACTTTTTACTTCAACTATATTTAGAAGAAATCTTGAAGAAAGTGATATTCTTCTAAAAGAAGAACTACTCTCACATGCTGAAGAGATCTATCACCGCTTCTTGACCAATATCGACATGCCTTAAGTTTCTTTCGGGGTCATTCTGGCCCCACTTCCTCTAGTGCGTTTTGCTACTATCTAGTTTTATTGAAGTCAGTCGTAACCTTAATCAAAAATTTTATTCACCAAATTCATTAGTATTTCCAAAGACCTAGATTCTTGAAAAGTAAACAGAAGTTCATGTAAGCAAATTAATGTTTAAGAACGATGACCCAGTCGGTAGTTTAGGAAAGAAAGCATTTTCTCATTCATGGAGAACTCTAATGAAATTTTTTACGGCGATCATCTTTCTGCTATCTACGGTGATAACATCAGACGTAGACGCACAGTCTCGTCCAAGAAATCCAGGCCGAGGTGGTCCAAATGCCCCTCATCGTCCAGCGCCAGCACCAAGGCCTACACCAGCACCTAGACCTGATACTGGTTATAATCCAAGACCAGTTCCTCAGCGCCCTACTCCTCCACCGG
>DFXX01000058.1:15463-83763 GCA_002381765.1 Bacteriovoracaceae bacterium UBA4097
CTGATTACAATCCAAGACCGGCACCACGTCCAACTCCAGCACCAAGACCAGGAACAGGTTACAACCCAAGACCGACCCCACGTCCAACTCCGGCTCCAAGACCACGAGTTCCAACCTACCGTCCTAGTCGCGATCATTATGGAACACGCAATTATCACCGACCTTATGGACACAACCAAGTGAGGTACACTCACTACTACCATGCTCCTTATAGATCGCCCTATAGTCATACCACTCGCTACTATCGGTCTTATGACTGGTATAGCTATGTATGGCGATCATTCCCAGACTATGTTTATGTTCACTGGATTTTCTATCCAGCTAGCGGGTACCACAATGGATACTGGACCATCGATAACTATCCTTACTACGTCTACAATGGATATCGTCATCGCTACAGTAACTACGACTACTGTAATTACCAGCTAGTTGATAGCTATGATCACAGAGTGACTCAGAATTACTGGAATCAAACCTGTAACATTGGTTATGATCGATGTTCTTATGAGCGTGATCGCTTGAATTCTCAGATGGGCGATTACCGCTACTTCTGTTCTGAAACCTATCGAGAAGATAATTATGATTATTCAAGACCAAGTTATGAATATGAATACGATCAATACGAAGACGATTACTATTATTAAAAATAAGGCTTCCTTCGGGAAGCCTTATTTTTTTAACCCTATGGCCTTCAGCCACTCAGGTCCGGCATCAATTAACTTTCTATTCTTCATATCAAAAAAACCAATGGTGAAGGTTGCCTCAGAGGCAATCTTTCCATCTGGTTTAAGCATTTGTTGTTCGAGTACCATAATTTTAGGACTAACTATCTCTAGGGTTTTAGAAGTTATCTTAATTTTTTCGCGATTGAGAAGTTCACGTTTAAATCTAACTTTCAAATCAAGGATCACTGGCCCCACCTGATGTTGTTTGATGTAATCCAGACCAAAGCCATTTTTGGTAATAAAATCCCAACGGGCCTCTTCATACAATTCAACATAGGCCGCATTGTTTACATGTCCGAAACTATCAAGATGGAACTCTTGGATGAGAACTTCGTACTCAAAGACTGTATTCATTTTTACTCGAGGTTATTAGCTTCTATTCTTTTTTCTGCCTGAATAAGACTATAGCGTTTGGAGATCTTCTGGAAAAGCCCAGAAGCTTCCCCATCAATATCACCAGAAGCAATTGATCTATCTTCTTCGATGCCGCCACCTTCTGTCTTAGCATCAAAGAGACTAGCAAATGGGTTGGAATCTTCTTTAGCACCCTTAATTCCACTAAAGCCAGTAGCACCAGCAGACTTATAGCCACCGGCCACTTTCTTGGCCTTTAACTCAGCTTCTTTATTGGGAGAATCGTCAACACCCTGTAGATCATCTCCAAGAGAAGCACTACCGCCTCCAGGAGCTCCTCCACCACCGCCCCCGCCTCCACCAGCTCCACCACCATTTTGAGCTGATGCAGCCGCAGCAGGATTTAGGATATCATTGGCAGCCTTGGCCTCATCCATAAAGGGTGAGTTCACACTTGCTACAGTTTCATCTTTTATATTTGTAAGATCCCCGGCTTCTCCAAATTCTGAATCGGTGCCATTGCCTCCAAAGGAGTTATTATTTCCGGAGCCCATAGAGAAATTACCGCCAGCATATGCTGGTCCCGATACTCTCTCGCCTGGTTTAATACAAGCGGGATCCATAGGAGCTAAAGCGCACTTCTCAAGAACGATCTGATCTGGCTCAGTATAGTTCTGTTTAGCTTCTTCTAACTTGTCAGCAGTTGTATCAAACTGACTGGCTGCAATCCCTGCCTTAATACCTTGAGCGATGAATTCAGTAAGGGCCATGATAAATCCGGCCTTGGCGTCCCTATTAGCAAAAACAGTATTGATTCCCATGTGATCGGTAGTTGTCTTTACGGCTTTGACACAGCTCTCTGCTGGAACTCCGATCTGCTCGTTACCAGTAACTTTTTTGCCCTCACAAAGCTTAGCAATGTCTTTATCGCTACTTCCTTGCCAAGAAGCAATCGCCGATCCCAAGGCCGCAACTGCAGCGGTATAGGCAGCAGCTCTTTCCTGGTTCATTTGCTTTAAATGCTTATTGTTCTCAATCACAGCATCGATACTCGCCCCCTGAACATTTCCTTGAGCGGCACTCCTTGCAACCTTCTCGTTAATCTCTGCTGTTTTATTTTTAGTACGAACCTGTTCTTGAATGGTCATGCCCTGCTCGGCCACTCGGATCCAGTCATAGACTTGAGCAGCTTTGGCACAAGACTCGTAATCCAAGGTATATCCGGCCTTTCTCTTACAAATGACTCTCTTATCCAAGGTGGCCTTTTCTTCTGGATTTACCCGAAGGTTGGCCCCGGCCAATTGAGCGGTTTGCGATACTGCTTGGCACTTATTTCTTTCTTCATCTATTTTATTTTCTGCCGCCGGTGTCTCTGCCAACTTCAAACAGTGGTAAGCATTACCATCTGAGTAAGGGCCATTATTAGGAGCATTATTATTAGCAAAACCATTCACTGAAAGTGAAGTCAGGACAAGAATAGTTAATACATTGGTCTTCATATGTTTCCCGCTTATAGCTTACTCAGCTTATCGGTTAATGCTCTAAAATCTTGATTTAATTATAACCGGAAAGGGTGGGGCCAAGGGCCAGAAGGTCTTGCAACCCCTATTCTTTCAAAGGGTTACAACGAAAACAGCTCCTTAAGGGAGCTGCTTTATGGCTTTAATATTTGGCAGTTGGAAGGAGAGCTAAGGAGTCGAAGTATCTTCTAGATTTTTCTTCTTCTCGAAAATTTTTGTATAGTTTAAAAGGTATCTATTAGAGAGCTGCTTAAAGATCGAAACCTCACTTTGCTTAGAGATATCTCCTGCATTGATTTCAAAATCATCTAAACTCTCAGGCAAGTTGTTAGGCGCTTGATCATCAGCCGTTGCAATTGCTTCATTAACTGAGCCTTCATCAAACTTTAAATTATGAGAAGCTGCTCCAGCAGTTAAAGACTTCTCAGATGAATCAGTAGAAAATGGAAGATTATTTTCACCACTATTCTCAAGTTGATCCAAGGTAGCTCTGTTCCCAGCTGAAGCCAGAGCAGGAGCCGCTGCTCCACCAGACTGCTTATTAAGATCGGTCATCATAGAAGCAATTATCTTGTCTTCTTCACCTTTAAAATCGATTGGCTTCTCGCCTTTTGCCTTTTTTTGATCATTCATTTGTTTTTGAATATTCTCTTTAATCTGGGCCATTCTCATCGCATTGGCCGCTAGTTTCCCTGCTTCAATATCGGCTTTCCCCATGTCTCCATCACTGATGGCCTGACCAAAATCAGTAGCGGAATTTCCCACTGACTTCAGTGTTGGAAGACTCATCTTCATATCAAACTTAGGGCGATTAAGTTTTGCCGTAACTTTACAAGCATCTTCACTATAGTTCATGCCCTGAGAAGTATTTTGCCAGCAGTGCTTAGCAAGCTCCTGGCCATTTAGCGTCTTGATGGCATATTGATTACTCTTATCCTGATCGTACTGAGATCCACCCTGATTGATCTCAGTGCCGCCCAGTTGAGTTCCATTCTCGTCGTAAGTTTTGTGCTTGAAGTCTGCAAGAAGTTTTTCCAGATCTTTTATATTACTGGTGATTTGTTTTTCAGCTCCGCCAAGACCCATGATGACTCCGGCAGAGAGAGCTGCTGCTGCTCCGAAGGTGAAGGCGCGATTCATAGGAGTTTGATATAAAGCAGCGACTTTAGTTCCAATAGAAGGTACTAGGGATGCTAAGGCAACTCCCATGCCACCATAGGTTGATATAGGTCCACCGCCGGCATTACCCACTCCAAAAGCATAGGCAGCGGTCAATCCCTTAACGATGGGAGGGGCAGATACATCAGGTGTACAGCCAGCATTTCTTAAAGCCGAACAGGCCCCACCAGTAGCTGCTTCACAAGCTGCGAGTTTGTTCATTTCCATATAAGCTGCAACCGTTGCTCCCGTATAGATCGCAGTAATCGCCATCATCCATGTTTTTCGTTTCTTTACAAAAGCTAATTTATCTTTTTCTTCCTTAAGTTTGATTTCAATGACTTCTCTTTGAAGATCTCCCCCTTCCTTCATACTCTGCTTAAATTTCTCTACTTCTTCAGTACTCGCTTTTAAGAAAGCCTGCTGGGCCTTGGCCCCCATAAACTCACTGGCAATATAAGCAACTGAACCGGCCATAAAGATTTGAAGTGAGGGGAACATGGACCCCAGCTTACAACTGAGAAGAATGTTACTTCCTATCGCCGCCGTTCCAATGGAGAGAATTTGATTCGCGTAGAAAGCTCCACCACCCGGCTTCTCATTGGATGACTTATCATCCTTTGCCATCACAGGTGCGACAGGAGTCAGGATAAAATTCAAACACATAAGAATGGTGACGAGCTTCTTCATAAAATTCATTTTACCTTAAATTAAGAAAATCCCGCTAATTTGCTTCAAATTAGCGGGATTTTCTTTAAGTTTTTGATTTGTCAGGAGTTCCAGCAAGTTTAGTTGCCAACTATTTTTGCTTCTTCTTAGGCTTAGTCTTCTTTTTCTTTCCTCTAAGAATAACCAGAACAATGGCACCAATTACGATAGCGGCAATAAGTAACATCATATCATCGCCACTAGAGCCTTCATCTGCTCTCTTTTTGGTGCGATTAGCTTGAAGATCCATGGCCGCATTGGGATTAAAGGTAGCATCAGCAAAGTTAGGATCTTCTGATTTACCACTGCCGCGCAAATCAGCGAGACCAGCTTTTTTCTGACGGAAAACACGAAGAGTAGAAACCAATTTATCCATTACTGGTTGATAAGCTGAGTAGAGATCTTTACTCACTGAGAAGGTAACGGCAACTCCCAGATCCTCTTTAACTGTTGCGAGATAGCGAGTGTAAAAACCTGGTACTTCTGAAGCCAAGTGAAGAGCATCCACCCAACGGTGATCATTCACACTGGTGATCTTTACATTTTTGGGTTCAGAGACTTGTTTTTTTCCACCAGGCAGATTGTATTCTTTGGTTTTTTTGAGATAGGCCATGTACTCATCAAGGCTATCCTGCTCACCGCGAATTTTCGCGGCAAGAATAATAATGGATTCTTTTTTTCGATCGGCGTTTTCACTCTGACAAACGTACTCACTTCCTTCAAGTGCGCACTCCCAACCTGAAGGGAGATCAAACTCACAGTACTTACTGGAGAATCTCTTTGCCATGGCAGGAGAGCAGATGCTCATAAGCATGATGAGGGAGATTACGTACTTTATACCAGTGAGTTTCATTGGCCAAATCCTTGTCTTAGGTTCCTGGAATTCTTTCCTCTCATTCTAACCTAATCTCAACTGCTTACAACCAATGAAATATTGCCCACTAACTGACTGAATTACTTAAGTGATGAGCGACCGATGAGGCCTTCTTTGATTTGTTTTTTACTGTTAAAGCGTCCGGTGATCTTTACCACAGCACTTTCTCCCTTAACCTGGATAACCGTTCCTCGGGCGACTAAAACGTTTCCACCCACATAATCAAATTCATAAAAGTCAAAGACCATGCCTTTTTGAACTTCATCGGAGAGACCCTTATCGATGACTACATATCCTTTCTGAGCGGAGACCTTACTGATGGTGGCCTCTAGATCATAGGATTTAAAGCGAGAGTCTAATTTACCTTCCTTCTTTTGATCAACTCTTCTTACGAGCTGAATGCCGAAAGCACTTCCGATGTCGGTTGAAGTCCCACTAATTACCTGACTACCTCTAAGCTCTACTCTCCAAAGATTTCCTAGAGCAAGATTTACTCCGACATAAGGAGCAATCCATTCTCTATTTTTGCTATTATAGAGAGAACTCACTCCAGTATTAAAGATCGGTCTGTTGGCCGGATCATCTTCGTAAGGATCATTGCTAAGGGAAGTGACTCCATCGACTCCTGCCACGAGAGCAAGATATCTCCAAACCATCGCTCCCTCTGCCTGCCAATAAAGTTCATCCGAAATTTCACTACCAGGATTGCGATAGCCTCCACGAAGAGTAAGGAAGTTATTATTTCGAAAGGAGTAAGTAACACCTAAACCAAAGGAGTACTCATTACCATCGTCCCCCAAGATCAACTCTTCCTCATTGCCCTCTTTGAAAAGTTTATTGGTATAGGGAGTGTAGCGAAAAATACCTTCAAGCGTGTACTGAAACTGACCTACCGGACGGAAAGCATACTGCCCCGATACAAAGGTTGATTGAAGACCTTCACTGGCAGCATTCACCTCTTCTCCGAGAGCGTTGGTAAAAGTCGATTGATTTAATCTTAAACGGGCCCCCAGGCCTATTTGCAACTGATCCGTGGCCCCATAAAGCCCACCAAACTCAACCTGAGACTGGCTAAAACTTGAGCCATCAGGCAATGAATTATTACCGCTATTCTCATCAGCCGTTTTAGCCGTCGAAAAGTAATCTCCCCCTAAATGAAGCTGATACCCCTTTCTTTTTAAGATATGAGTTGGAGGGACATAGCTCGTTTGTGCCCAAGCTTCGATGAACAGAAGGCAGGAGAAAAGGCAAAAAAGTATTTTCATTCAATTATTATAGAGAAACCAATGATGATTGTAAAAATGTGTCATTAGGTTTTTCAAAGCTTATAAGATCCGCTTCCCGATACCAGATGCCATTGTTCTTAGAGAAAAGGCAAATGGAGGCAAAAGGAAGTGAGGTGAACTCTTCAAATTCCTTTCGGGCCATCTCAATAGAAGAGTGAAGATCAGCATTTGCCTGAAAGCGGCCAATGGTGAGAAAGGTCTTCTTATCTTTCATCTTCTTAGTGCGGTCGGTGATGTAGGACTGACAAATTGAAAACAAGGACTCCTGACAAAAAGACAGCTCATCCTCTATTACTGGGTTCAAATAGAGTAAGATGTTTTTTTTATATTCATGAACATCTAGACCAGTGAACTGCATGGAGTGATTTGCGGTATTTTCAAAATAGAATGACTCCAATTCTTCTACCAACTCTTGTTGGAGCTTTTTCACTTCTTGAACTTCAATTTCGAAGGGCGGAACTATTGGTAAATGAAGATAAGGAGTGTTTTGATACTTTTCGTCAAAGCGAGAGCGAAAACTTTCGATGGTCTTAGCAAAGGAATTATCAGGATAGAACGTTAATCCAACAAAAAGCTTCGTGTTCATGGGACCCCCATTGAGCATAGAGCTTAGGTCCATAGCTCACTTCTATTTTAAGGGGTAAGTGAGGGCAAAACAAACAAAAAAGAAGGGGGAATTTCATCCCCCCTTCAATGAAAACATTACTTTACTGGATTAAATACAGCAGCAGATCCTAATTCTTCCTCAATACGAAGAAGTTGATTGTATTTCTCGATTCTGTCCGAGCGTGAGGCAGAACCAGTCTTAATGTGGCCCGCACCAGAAGCTACGGCAAGATCGGCAATAAAGGAATCAGCTGTTTCACCTGAGCGGTGAGAAATGATGGCCTTAAATCCATTATCATAAGCAAGCTTTAGGGTATCAAAAGTCTCGGTAAGTGAGCCAATCTGATTCACTTTAACCAGGATGGCATTGGCCTCTTTATTATCGATACCGCGGCGAAGAATCTTGGCATTGGTTACGAATAAGTCATCTCCCACGTTAACAACCTTATCCCCTAGCTTACTTTGAAACTTAATAAAGCCGTCTCTGTCTGATTCATCAAAGCCATCTTCGATGGAATAGATAGGAGCAATCTTCATAAGGTGCTCATAGTAGCCAATCATTTCTTCAGCAGTATAGGTCTTGCCTTGCATCTCATAGGTCTTCTTATCAGCATTATAGAATTCAGAAGCCGCGCAATCTAGTGCTAGAGAGATATCAGTACCAGCTTTATAACCAGCCTTATCGATGGCGGTTAGAATGCATTCAATGGCTTCATCATGACTCTTAAGATTGGGAGCGAAGCCACCTTCATCACCAACATTAGTTGAGTAGCCTTTATCGTGAAGAACTTTTTTAAGGTGGTGGAAAACTTCCACTCCTGCTCTGAAGTTTTCAGAAAAGCTCTTATGCATATGAGGAACGATCATGAATTCCTGAATATCAAGATTGTTTGAAGCATGAGCACCACCGTTAATGATATTCATAAGCGGAGTTGGCAGGCGTAATTTCCCAACTGGGTTTGGTACTTTAAGATCTTCTGAGAGATACATATAAACAGGCTTACCTTTTTCAAGAGCAGCTGCACGGCAGATGGCCATAGAAACACCCAGGATCGCATTTGCTCCCAGCTTCTCTTTAGTCTCAGTTCCATCGATTTCAAGCATCATATGGTCAGCACCTCTTTGATCGAAGATATCTCTGCCGATCAATTTTGGAGCAATAAGCTTGTTCACATTTTCAACCGCCTTAAGAACGCCTTTCCCCATATATCGCGACTTATCGCCATCTCTTAATTCTAAAGCTTCACGGCTTCCGGTAGAAGCTCCCGATGGAACAGAAGCACGACCGACAAAACCTTTCTCGGTGGTGACATCTACTTCAATTGTAGGATTTCCCCGGGAATCTAAAATCTGGCGTGCATGAATATTCTTGATGTTACTCATTGATAAGCTCCTTGTTTTTGCGTCAAAGGCTACCTCAGAGGGTGAGCCTTTGGCAAAAGCTAAGCAGCTTTTTTAAGAATTGGAATGGCCCATTCAGGAGGTTTGAAATTGGTCTTAGGGAACGGCAGCTTATTAGCTATAAACTCGTCAAAGAAGCTCGGTACATAACCAGTTGGAACCATCTCACCGATGAATTTACCAGTCTGCGCCTCTTTGCCTGTTTGCACCCAGCGAAAAATATCTCGCACCACATAACGTCCATGTTCATCGACTCCCAGAACTTCTGAGATGTGAGATGTTCGACGACCACCATCATGATAACGCGAACACTGAACAATCATTTGCAAGGTGCTTCCAACCATTTTGCGAATAGCATCGGGTGGTATCTTGGTTTCACCCATCAGGCATAGTGTTTCTAGTCGAGTGCAGGCCCCTTCAGGAGTATTGGCATGCACTGTTCCCATAGAGCCATCATGGCCAGTACCCATAGCATTTAAGAGATCCAGAGCTTCCGGACCTCTCACCTCTCCCACAATAATGCGGTCTGGGCGAAGTCTCAGTGCTGACTCCATAAGATCTCGAATGGTCACTTCCTTGATACCTCTTTCGCGATTTCCTTTCCGGGTTTCAAACTGAACAACGTGTTCGGCTTTGATCTGTAATTCAGCGGCATCTTCTATAATAAGGAGACGTTGAGTCTTAGGCATTCTTCCACCTAGAACATTCAGCATGGTGGTTTTACCTGAACCCGTTCCACCACTCACCAGCGTATTCTTACCTAAGTACATCACGCAATCCAGGAAGCGAGCAGCATCGGGTGAAATCGATCCAAAACTTATGAGATCTTTGAGTCCCAGTTTTTCTTCAGAGAATTTTCTAATCGCAACGGTTGTACCATTCTTTGCCATAGGGGGAATAACCACGGCAATACGAGATCCATCTGGAAGACGGGCATCCAAACGAGGATTATCAGAATCAATCACCCGACCTACAGATTGAGCGACGGCCCTCATAGAGGCCATGAGCGATTCATCATCTAGGAATTTATTAGGTACCCGGAAAACCAAACCTTTCTTTTCCACAAATATCTCATGAGGACCATTAATCATGATCTCGGACACAGAAGGGTCCTTCAAGAGGTCTCCTATGGGAGACAGGAGATTGGCAATGGCGTCTTGAAAAACGCTACTCATCTAAAAGCTCCTAATATTCTTTGGGTGTCCAAAGCATGCCATCATGATTCTTCTCGCTAGCTATTTCTCTCTTCGGAGTTTGCTTTTTTAACACGACGACTTTTCCATCATTCTTTGAGCTCGGGCAATAAAAGGCAAACTCCCCGGCCTTATTAAACACGGCTTCGCCCTCTGTTATCTTACCCTTACTAGCGGCGAGGAAGACCTTGTGGGCCTCAACGATCATGCAGTTAGGCTCTTCCACCGTCGAGGTCACATAGAACTTAATCTTTTCGCCCTCAAAGACTGAGATGCTCTTGGGATAATATCCTTCTTTGGTGACAATGATCGCCACTTCTCGTGTGGGTGCCACTTTCTCCACCTGGGTGGCCAGAGCATTGAACGATATAAGGAGTAAAAATAGCACGGGTCTCATATTAACCTCTTTGTTCTCCTCTCTTCATCGGTATAAACAGCTCAAGCTTTGAGTTTTATCTTAAAGACTGAGCGTTTCAATCACGTAATAAGCTGGTGTCTCATAGGGATGAGCTTTTTTGAGGGCCGCAATGACATCTTTAATAAGAGGCTTTTCGCAAACCATTTCAACTTTGAGTTCTGACACCCGCTCCACGGTGCCCTGCTTACCTAATGTGGGGTGACTGCCTGCAAGTGGTCGAAATTGACCCAACCCCCTAATATCAAATGAGCATTGATCATAGTTTCCAATCTTTCCCCCACCAGCTTTAAACATCGCCTGCTTGACCTTTTCGGCATCTTCGACTGGCACGTAGAATGAAATATGCAGCATCTCTCTCCTCCTCAATTAACGCAGATAACTGTGAATTTCTGTCAGCTTTCCAACAAATTCTTACATTTTTTATTTAAAAAGAAATCATACTAGACAGCTCTTTTGATAAACGGAACAATTTACTCCGCTTTAAAATTATCTCGAACACGAAGATGTGTTTGCGATCACGGAGGATTTAATGATTAACTTCAAAAAAATGTCGGCCATGGTTTTAGGCCTTTCAGTAACAGCTACTGCTCTAGCTTGTTCAATTGACGGTATAGAAGGATTTCTACCTGAAAATGATCTCTTTATTCCTGTAAACACTAAGGGTATCAAGTCTGGTATCTCTGAAGAGGTTTTCAACAAGACTATAGATCAAGTAGAAGAAGTTTATGCTCCGATTATCGCAAGCATGGGTAAAAAGCTATTTGTTGAGCGCAACTGGACCGATGGTACGGTTAACGCTTATGCTTCTCAGCAAGGTAATACTTGGAAAGTAGCAATGTTTGGTGGTCTTGCTCGTCATAACACCATCACTGCTGATGGATTTGCACTCGTGGTATGTCATGAAATTGGTCACCACATCGGTGGAGCACCTAAGAAAGGTGGAGCTACTGGCGGCGGCGGATGGTGGGGCGGCACTGGTGGTGGGGCTCTTAGCTGGGCCACCAATGAAGGCCAGGCTGATTACTTCGCTACTCTAAAGTGCCTTCGTAAAGCCTTCTTAAACGACAACAATACTGTTATTGCTGCAAACTTAAACGCACCAAAAATGGTTACCGAAGCTTGTCAAAAAGCTACTAAGTTCAATGCTGAAGATACTGCTCTTTGTGTAAGAACAAGTATGGCCGGAAAGTCTGTTGCTGACCTATTCCAGGTTCTAGGACGCCTTCCTGCTACNNTACTTCCAAGGCTCTCTTTGTGATGTATCAATGAATGAAGATGTTTCTAACACAGATGAAACAGTTGGTACTTGCCATGGTTCACTTGGACACAAGATTGGAACTCGTCCCCTTTGCTGGTTCAAGCCTTCTCTTTAATTGTTTAACAAATAAAGTAAACAACTCAAAGCCCCATTCATTTGGGGCTTTTTTTTTGCCAATTTTTAAAGCATTAATGCAGATAGAAATTCATCTTTGGGAAGATATAGAGATGTGCTGGAGATGGAAGGGCAAAAAAAAGCGGAGGATTTCTCCCCCGCTTAAAGAACTAATCAACTAATGAATTATTTTTTCTTAGGAGCAGCAGCTTTATTAGCATCAGCAGCTTTTGTTACTTTGAAGAGTTCAACTTCAAAAATAAGAGTAGCGCCACCAGGAATTTTTGGAGGAGCACCGGCTTCGCCATAAGCTAGATCAGAAGGAATAACAAACTTAGACTTTCCGCCTTCTTTCATCGTCTGAAGACCTTCGGTCCAACCTTTGATTACACGGTTAAGTGGGAAAGAAATTGTCTTTCCGCGCTCAACAGAAGAATCAAATACAGTACCGTCAGTTAAAGTACCGTGGTAGTGAACCTCAACCACATCGTCAGCAGCTGGAGTTGCTCCGGTACCTTCTTTAATTACTTTATAAGCAAGACCTGATTCAGTCTTAGTAGCGTTCTCATCTTTTACAAACTTTTCAATAAAAGCAGATCCTGCTTTCTTTTCAGTTTCAGCAACTTTATCCATACGAGCTTTGAAAACTTCCTGAATACGGGCCTGGTATTTACCCATATCAACTTCAGACTTTTCATTTTTAGCGGCCATAGCAACACCTTTATGAAGAGCAGAAAGCTCCTTGTCAGAAAGGCTAAGACGCTGAAGGTTTCCACCAAGCATGTATCCCATGGCGTAGAAAGTTTTATCGTCTTCTGATTCTAGGGAAACTTTCCTAGGATCGTTGGAGTTACAAGACACAAGAGCAAGTGAGGAAACGAGTAGGCCTGAATAAACCCAAGTTTTTTTCATAAAGAGAATCCTTTGTTAGTGAAAAACAGTTAAAGAATAGCTTCATTTTCTAATTTTTGCCAATAATTCCCGAGAGTCAGACTGCCAAAGAAGAAAGATAAGACCCGTTGCACCAAGAGCTGTGACGATCAGCCCCACGGGTATTTCTGCTCCATAGATGGGAAAAGAATAGCAGATATAATCAATCAACATTAAGAGAAACCCATTTATTATGGCCCCCAGTATTATTTCCCCTTTCAAGTCAAAGCGCCTGAACCACAGATTGCGAGAAATGATAGGAAAGACCAGGCCTAAGAATGAAAAAGCACCAAACAGTGCCACCACCACAAAGGTGCCGAGGGCCACAGAAATAAAGAGATAAAGAAAAAGTGCAGGAATATTTAAATTTAAATTTTTAGCGATACTTCCCCCAAGGGAATAAAGAAGCAAATCTCGCCAGCGGTAAAAGAGACCTAGCCCAATAAGAAGCTCGGTAAGTAGGAGAATGAGTAGACTCTCATGAGAGACAAATCGAAAGTGTCCAAACCAAAGTTCTATGGGAAAAGGTAAATTAAAGGCCAGAAAGAGGAACTGCCAAAGAGAGAATATCGCACCAACCAATAAATTAAAAGTTAGACCCAAAAGAATCACTCTTTCAAATTTAATGATCCCTTGATTGAAGTAGGAAAAGAGAGCACCCAGCATGATAAAGATAGGTAAACCAAAAAGTATCAAGGCATAAGTAGAGCTACTTCCATCTATAAAAAGAATAAGAGAATGAAAGATGAGTAGCCAAAGAATTGCTAGACCATCAAAGCCTAAAGTAGAAGGACTTGCTAAAATATTTCTTGTTCCTAACTGAATAAAACTTCCAGCCTGAGAGAGAATCATCCCTGTAAAGAAACTACAAATAAGTCGAATAACTAGATAATCCATTCATTCCCCCTACTCATAACATTATCCGCCAACAAAAAGGGAAGAACTCTCCAGCCTTTTGGCATCCACTTAAGATCATGCTCAATGACAACTATCATCTTATGATGACTTCGTAATTCTTCCAGAATACTAGCTAGGATTAATTTTTTTTCATTATCTAAGGATTGAGTTGGTTCATCTAAAAGATAAAGCTCGGCTTTCTTAGCAAGGCCCACACAAAGTTTTAAGCACTGAGCTTCTCCTCCGGATAGAGAAGAAAGAAAGCGATCTTCTTTTAGATGAAGACCCAAAGAGCTCCAAAGTTGCTGAAAGGTTGAGAAATGGATGGCATCATTTTTAAAGGACCCAATAATAGACTTAATCTCAGAGAGCTTTCTATCATAGAAATAATCTAAAACCCGCTGCTCGATAAAAGCAACCTCGTCGGAATTTCGTTTAAAATCTTCGTATATACGACTGATAAAAGTCGTTTTACCCAAACCATTGGGCCCACTAATAACTACCGCCTCTCCCCTCATCAGGGTAAGTTCGATAGAACACCCACAATGGGGTAAAAAGTGAGGATCGTGTAATTTTATTTCATACATACTACTTGGATGATTCTACCCTCTAACATAAAATGTGTTAATTCTTTTATAGGAGTTATCGATTATGAGTTTTAAAGCGCCATTACTAGCTCTGAGCTTTTGCTTAATCTCCTGTGCTTCTCCGAAGTACTCAGATCGTTATCGTGAAGGCGATAATACCGGGCAGACTGCTGCTCTTACGGTTGAAGAAGAAAAGAAACTTACTCGTGAAGCCCTGACTGAAATGAATAAGGAGTATCCTCCAGTCAAAGATCAGAGACTTCAGGCCTATATACAGAAGGTAGGCCAGAAAATTGTCGAAGCTAATAACCTTAGAGGAAATCCCTACACCTACACCTTCACGGTGGTAGACGTTCCTCATGTAAATGCCTTTGCTATGCCTGCGGGTGCGATCTTTATGACAGCACCTATCATTGCTATGGCCGATTCAGAAGCCGAAATCGCGGGTGTCTTGGGTCATGAAATTGGGCACGTGACGGCCCGTCATACGGCAGAGAGAATGTATGTCGCCAAACAAGAACAGGGCAAAACCTGGTTGTATGGTGGAGTTGGGGCCACTCTCGGTGGAGCCGCTGGCTTTTTACTCGGGAAAAAACTTTGTGCTCCCAATGATACCGAATGCAGAGCTAAGTTTGCTGTGTATGGTTTGGCCGGAGGTGCCGGAGCGGGTCTTCTGACTCATAAGTACGGCTTTATGAAAAACTCTCAGGAAGATGAACTCGAATCCGACCGAGTTGGCTTCAAATATGCGATTAAGGCCGGCTATGATAAAGACAAGGTTCCTGATTTTTATTCAAAGCTCTTAGCTATGGAAAAGGCGGCCAAGAAAAATCAAAATGCTGTCATGAGCTGGCTCGGGGACGCTATGGCCAGTCACCCTCCCTCAGAGCAAAGAGTTAAGCAGTCTCAGGAATTAAGAAAAGAAACTAAGGCCGTAGGTGGCTTCTCTAGCAACAGCGAATTTCTTGAAATGAAGCGACTGGCTCAGCAGATTGTTGAAAATTCAAAAACTAAAAAGAATTAATTAAATACAACCAGGCCTCTAGTTGAGAGAGGCCTGGAATTAAAGACCCCGGATAGGTAAAATTCAGTTTCTTAGCTTCTAACTTCATCACTTCTTTTTTGAGCTCTCTTCCAGAATCCATAATTCCAATATGCCAGGTTTCCTTAGGCATCTCCTGAATGATCTTTGCCGACCAGCTCACATAAGCAAGCTCTGAAGGATAAGTTTTAAGCTTAACCTCATCCTTTAACCATTTCACAATCCCATCATTTACCATGACCATATCAGGCAAACGAGGTGGACGAATTTGACCTAGATAAAATATAGCAGTGAGGTTTCCCGGAGTTTTCGAAAGAATCTCAGCTGCCAGGGCCTTACTCTTGTTTTGTAACTTCAAAATCTTATCTTCACAGTTCTGAAGATATTTCTTCAAGACGAGGGACACCTGCTCAGTCACTTCAAGCGGAGTGAGTCCACGGGTTTTGATTTCCTCTAGAGTCATTCCTTCAACACTTTTAAGCATGCGATTAAGCTCTCGGCTCTCATCTAAGAAAATCAAGCTACCCTTCATCTTCTGCAAGTGTTCCCGTGAGAGAAAAATCCCACCGGGGAGAAACTCTCCCTTAAATTCATCGGCAGTAATTGGATGAAAGACAGAGAGTCCTTTGAGTTTCCTGGATTTAAGAAGTTCTAATTCTTTTAAAGCAATGGTGACTGGCCCCGAAAGGGAATAGATCGTTTTGAGACTTTCATTAAAGTCACAGCTGGCCCTACCTTCAGAGATAGTTACAAGGAGAAAACTAAGACTGATGCTTATCCATAACTTCATTGGCCTTCCGATCGCAATATTCATTCTGAGGATGACCAGCATGACCTCTTACCCACGTCCACTCTACTTCCATAAACTTGGTTCTAGCTTCATCGAGGGCCTGCCATAGTTCGAGATTTTCAGGTGGTTTATTATCTGCCTTTTTCCAACCTCGCGCCTTCCAGCCCTTTACCCAAGACTTCATCCCATCCACTACATACTTGGAATCGGTTATGACCTTGATCTTAGTTAGGAGAGGATCCTTACCCTGAGTAGGAAGAATGGACTCCAATTCCTCTAATCCACGTAAAGGTCCGGAGAGCTCCATTCGATTGTTGGTTGTCATCCCTTCAAACTCCACCCCCTCTGCGAGAATAGCTCCGTTGTGTTCCTGAACCACATAGGCAAAAGCTCCAGGTCCTGGATTTCCTCGGCATCCCCCATCTGAATAGAGGGCCAGGGTCATGGGTTCATCGGAAATCTCTGAAGGAAGAGGTAATTCTCCTGAGACTTCTTTTTCAGTCTCAACCACTTTGCTCACGGCCATTTTCAGGGAATCGAGATCGGACTGAAGCTCCACAGACAATGCGTCATGTTCATTCAGCCATTTTTCGATGTTTTTTATAGAGAGAAGGTGCTTTTTCTTCATAGAACCTTTTAGAATGCGCGTTAAAGCGGGTCTTTCCCTTTGCCAAGTATTTAACGCAATAGTATCTTGTCAGGAAATTTAACCCAATGAGGATCACTTTGAGTCTTCCTTTTTCCATTAGAGTTTATAAGCAATACTTTAATTTTGCATCTTCGCATTTCATGATTTTCGAGAACGGATCTCGTGAGCCTTTGCATGGTCATAATTATCGTGTGCAGGTTAAAGGTGAGGCCCCTCAGCTCGCAGGGGATATGGTTTTTGATTTTTTAGACATCAAACCCATCGTTCGAGAAATTTGTGATTCTCTAGATCATAAGCTGCTTATCCCTAAGGATTGCCCTACTCTTAAAATCTATACGGATAAAAAAAATTTTGTGATCGAAACTCCGGATGAGAGTTACTTCTCCATCCCACAAACCGATGTTCTTCTGCTACCAATTCTCAATACCAGTGCTGAACGGATTGCAGTTTATATTTGTGATGAAATTCGTCAGAAGGTAAATGAGCGCTTTGGCTTTTCATTTAATAGTTTAGAAGTGGAGGTCGAAGAGACTCCTGGGCAATCAGCTGTTTATCTTCATCGGGAACAATTATGATATTTTCAGAATTAGAAAGTGGCACTTCTCGCGAGGGCCATAAAATTCCAGCATTCAAGACAGATATCAAAGAATCTAAGTATCTTTATATCATAGGTGGCGTACACGGTGATGAAGTCGAAGGCGTTTATGTCTTGAAGGAACTCTTTCAGTGGCTTAGTCACGAGCATACTCTTAAAGATCTTCCGATGATCGTGATTCCCATCCTGAATGTTGACGGTTATCGCGCTCAAACCAGAGTAAACGCTTATTCCGTTGATCTTAACCGGAATCTTCCAACTCAGGACTGGTCACCAAACTTTACTCAACCCAAGTATAATCCAGGAACCAAGCCTTTATCAGAGCCGGAGAATCAATATCTGGTAAAACTCTTTGATAAGTATAAGCCAGGATTCATCATGTCCTTCCACACCTGGAAGCCCATCTTAAATCACAACGGGGATTGCAGGGATGTGGCAGAGTTTCTGAATAAGTTTAATGGCTATGAGATGGCGGGAGATATCGGTTACCCAACTCCTGGCTCCCTGGGAACCTTTGCAGTTGAAAAATATAATTCACCTGTACTTACTTTTGAATGTCCTGAGCTTAGAACTCATAAAGAAAGCTTAAAAGATATCTGGAATGAGAATGAGGAAGGTCTGAAAAGCTTCTTTCAGACAGATCTTGTTTGGAAAAAATTAAAATAAACTAAAAAAAAAGCCCTCTGAAAAGAGGGCTTTTTTTTACTTATACTTATGATGCTTTGGTAAATTTAATAACTTCGACCGGACAAGCTTCTGCAGCTTCCTGAATTCTCAGACCATCATCCAGTGGTGCATTTGGACGGATGATACAAGTATCGGCCAGAACCTCAAAGACATCCTTATAGATATCCTCACAAGCATTACAAACAATACAGCCTGGCTCAATCCACACCTTGGCTATGCCGAAGTTGGGAGTGGCGTCTGCAGGTGCCCCACCAGCTCCGCCCGTTGAAGTAGGAGCAGGAGTAAAATCACCAGCAAAAGTTGGATTGGTAGCAAGCTTTAACTGAGGTCCACGACCAGGAACAGTGTCTGCTACAAAGCTACGGATAGGAATATCGATTGGCGGCTTAGATGTTCTAGGAGCATCAAGCTTATTGGCAGAGATAAACTGCTCTACCGTTTGATTGGCCTCTGAAACAAGCTTCTTAAACTTCGGGCCCTTCATATCAAACTGAAATGAAATACCATCCTTAGATGAACTCACTTCAACCTGAATCATACCGTAATCGATATTTTGAGCTCCTAAAAGATCGATAAAGCCCGGACCCATATTGGCCTCGATAGCAAAACTCGACTGTTTGGCAGGAAAGGATTGCAATACTTCAACCTGAGTTGGACTCCCAAAGGGATTAAAGAGGCGAAGCTTGATGGTATCGATAGCAGCAGGCTCTTTAGCAGAGTTCCACTTAAATCCAAAAGCAAAAAAATTACCACTCTTAGTCGATCTCAAAAGAGTAAGTTTTGGCTTACCGAATAAGGTTTCGAAGGTCCCAAACAGTAAGCTTAGGGCAGCTAGACCTACTACTAAGTTAATAACTAGAAAGATGGCTACACCCATTGCAATTAAGCTGGTTGACACTGTTAGACTCCTCAATTTATCCAGGTTAAATCTAAGGCAATTATAGCCTAAAGAGCAGTAAATTAGAACAAAAAGATCAGTACTTACCTTGCTTGATCAGTCATTTTTTAAGTAGAATGTGCCCCATGTCTTATCTCACTCAAATAAAAGCTATTTTAGTTGCCTCCATCTTCCTGGGTTTCGTCCTAATTCCCGCTTGTATTGTGGCACTGCCCTTCCCTCTGAGATACAGGCTTAAATTGGTTAGCCCCGCATGGGGAATATTCTCCAGGAACTTTTTGCGATTTGGCTGTAATGCAAAACTAGATATTCTGGAAGATCACCGCTCAGAAGAATTTAAAGGTGTACCGGCCTATGGCCTTTACATAGCTAATCATCAGAGCTTTATTGATATTCCCCTGATGGCCACCACTTATGCTATTCCGCCAATCATGAAAAAAGAGGTCTTATATATTCCTGTCTTTGGTTGGCTTGCCTGGGCGTCGGGTGCTATGGCCGTCTCACGAAGCCAGACCAATTCCCGGAAAAAGGTCTTTAGCATGGCCCGCAATCGACTCAATAAAGAGAAGATGGCAGTGCAAGTTTATCCGGAAGGAACGCGCTCTTTAGATGGTCACCCTAAGAGCTTTGAGCATATAAAAAAAACTCTGATGGTTGTCGCCTACACTGATAAAATTCCTGTGATCCCCACTAGCCTCTATGGAACAAGGGGAGTACTCACCAAAAAAGGCACCATTAAACCAAACAGGCATCTGGGAATTATCGTTCATAAAGAAATACATCCCGAGAATTTCGCAACCGTGGATGAGTTTTGCATGGCATGCTGGAATAAGGTTATTGAGGGCTATGATCGGATGAGGGATCAGCTAGGTCCTCTAAATGAAAGTTTATCTTAGGCTTGATCTGATTCTCATCTATTTTCTGGGCCAGTCCCAGAAGCTTTGAGCTCTCATCCAATATCCAAGAATATTCAGAAGTTTTTGAATCCCCATTTAATTCATTTAATTTGAGAAAGGCCCCATTCTTAAATGCCGTCGCCTGAGTTTCATTCAGTATAAAGCGCGGAAAGGGAAGAACATCATGAACTTTGACCCCTCTCTCAATGATCAGTTCTTCTCTATCCACGGGCCAATCTTTTTTGAAGATCGCCTTCTTGATATTCACATTGCCCACACTTTCTCTCACTAGCGAGATAAGTGATCCGATAGTTCCTAGATCATTGGCCATATCAGAAAACAGTGTTCTGACATAGGTCCCGGAGCTCACGGTTACCTGGATAGAAAGATAAGGGAACTGATATCTTAAAACTTTGATGTCGTAGATATGTCTTAGAACTTGTTCTTTCTTAACCTCAACACCTTCTCTTGCCCATTCATGGAGATTTTTTCCCATAAATTTTGCAGCGGAATATTTATGCGGGGCCTGCCAATAGTCCCCCAGAAACTTTTCTCGGAATCTTTCTTCTAGAAATGACCGGGGAAAACGAGCAATTTCTTCTTTAAGGTAAGGAGTATCATCGGTCTGTGAAATTTCAGAAGTATAATCTCCGGTGGGAGTGTCTATTCCAAGTTTACCAGTGGCAATGTAGGTCTTTGGCATGAATTCATGAATAAAATCATTAAGCCTCGCCGCTCCACCAATACCAATCATCAGGACCCCAGAAGCAAAGGGATCTAGTGTTCCGAAGTGCCCGATCTTACCAAAGCCATTAGGAAGATGGCGCTTGAAGTGCCGGATGACATCATAAGAAGTCATTCGGGCCGGCTTAAATACATTGAATATCAAAGGAGGATAAACGGATTTATTCTTTTTCTTCATCCGAGGAGTCTTCTAAAAGTTTTGTGATCTTAGACTCATCTTCAAACTGAGAATTATAAAGGTAGTGAAGTTCAGGAGTATGGCGAACGATCATCTTAGTAGAAAGAAGCTTTCTCATTCTGCCAGTCGTGCTCTCAATGGCTTCCTTAGCATCCCCTCGTTTAGAGGCATCAAAGGTATCCCAGAAGACTTTAGCATGAGAGTAATCTTGCGTAAGTTCAACGTGGGTAACAGAAACATTCATGAGACGCGGATCCGCGAATTCCCTTCTCAGGGCGAGATTAATCTCATCGCGAATCCGTTCTTCATATTTAACTTTCGAAAATTTATTACCACGTCCGGCCACAATAACCTCTTAAAGAGTCATGTCAGAGGTAGATACCAGCGTGCGCTTCTTCTCTTCCATGATATAGGCTTCAATGATGTCTTCAATTTTAACATCATTAAAGTTTTCAAGAGACATACCACACTCGTAACCGTTCTTAACTTCTTTAACTTCATCTTTGAAGCGCTTAAGAGTAGTAAGCTTACCATCGTAAACAATCTTACCTTCTCTAAGAAGACGGATATTACATCCACGCTCAATCTTACCGTCAACAACTGCTGTACCAGCAATGGTTCCAACTTTAGGAATTGAGAATGTTTCACGAACCTGAGCGCGACCGATATATTTCTCAACTCTTTCAGGAGTTAACATACCTTCAAGAGCCAGGGTCACATCATTGATAAGTTCGTAAATGATGGAATAAGTCTTAACATCAACACCTTTTTCTTCGGCCAGACGACGGGCAGAAGTCACCGGTCGCATGTTGAATCCAAGGATAAAGCCTTTTGAAGAAGCCGCTAAATTCACATCATTATCAGTGATAGCACCTACGCCGCCACCGATGACGGAAACAGAAACCTCATCATTGCCCAATCTTTCGACTGCAGTAACAATGGCTTCGTATGAACCTTGAACATCTGAACGGATGATAAGATTAAGAATCTTTTTCTCAGCTTCAGAGTTATTTTGAGCACTAGAGAAGAAATCTTCAAGGCTAACTTTCTTAGCTTCGATAGAAGTATTCGCCATGGCCTTTCTTTCATTAATTCGATTGTCCACAATCTTAGAAGCTTCACGCTCATTCTTCACCACATTGAGAATATCTCCAGGAGAAGGAACGGTTTCAAGACCGAGGATTTGAACCGGAGTTGAAGGTCCAGCAGAGTTAAGCATCTTGCCTGAGAAATCCATAAGAGAGCGAGCTCTTCCAGAAGTTTCTCCCACAACGATAGCGTCACCTTTGCTAAGAGTACCTTTCTGAACCAGAATAGTTGCAACAGGACCACGTCCTACTTCAACTTTTGATTCGATAACAACACCTTCAGCTGGACCATTTGGATTCTCACGAAGATCCATGATCTCTGCCTGAAGCTGGATCGCCTCAAGTAGCCCATCCACACCTTCACCCGTTAGAGCAGAAACATGGGCATACTGAGTTTCACCACCCCAATCTTCTGGAAGGAGGTTGTACTCCATAAGACCCTGCTTCACCTTATCAGGATTAGCTGCTGGCTTATCGATTTTGTTAACGGCTACGATGATAGGCACACCGGCATTTTTACAGAACTTGATTGATTCAACGGTCTGAGGCATTACACCGTCATCGGCTGCAACCACAAGAACCACAATATCTGTCACATTCGCTCCACGCTGTCTCATGGCCGCAAAAGCCGCGTGACCAGGAGTATCTAGGAATGTGAGGAGCGTATTTTTAACTTTTACAGAATAAGCACCAATGTGCTGAGTAATACCACCAGCTTCNNCCGTGGTCGACGTGACCCATGATCGTAATGATCGGGTTACGGGTTGGGTACTTCGATTTATCTTCAGCTTCAACTTTATTAAGAACTGCTTCTTCACTGAATGAAACATCTTCAACTCTGTAGTTATAGAGAGCAGCAATTTCTCCAGCGAGCTTGACGCCGATATAATCTTCAGGTCTAACTAAAAGATTGATCTCAAGAAGCTTATTGGTGAAGGCTTCAAACTTCTGACTTAGTTTTTGAGCTAACTCAGCAGCAGTTGTTATACCATGAATTTCAATAACACGTTTTGACTCTTTAACTTCTGTAAGAACAGTTCTCTGAGTCGGTCCACTATACATTTTTTTCTTCTTGGCAGGTGTGTAAATTGTTTTACCTACAAGCTGAGAAGCAAACTTAAGTTCCTCTTCCGCTCGAAGCATAGTGATATCTTTCTTACCACTAGCAACACCCTTCTTACCAACGATGGCAGCCAAGTCGCCCATGCGCTTCTTGTCTTTTTCATCATCGGTTAATTCTTCTTCACCCACTTTCTTAGGAGTCAGGCGATTCTCAAAAGTTTTCTTCTCTTGAGTAGTTTCGTCTTTCTTCTTTTCTTCTGGAACGAAGATAGGAGTAAAGGTATGTGGTCTTTCTTCGAAGTAATCTTTTTTAGGATCACGGATGCGGCCTTGGCTTGCGGCCTCATCTCTTTCTTCTTTGGCAGCTTCTTTGGCAGCAGCTACAGATGCAGCTTCTTCCTTAGCTTCAAGAGCTTTCTTGTCTTCTTCTTCTTTTTGGGCCTTAGTCTTTCTTTTTACGGTAACGACTTTTGGCTTATTATCTTCAATCGGAGCTTCAGCAGAAGGAGCCGGGGCTGCATTCTGAGGCTGAACGACAACGGTAGCAGGAGTGTCTGTTTCAGGGGCCGGTGCAGGAGCAGCTTCTTTTTTAGGAGCTTCCTCTTGAGCAGCTGGGGCCTCGCGCTTAATAACTTTTCTCACCACTGCCTTTTTAGCAGGGGCAGAAGTTTTCTGCGAAGGTCCATAAGCAGACTTTGCTTTGGTCACTTCTTCATCTGTGAGACTGGCCATGTGGTTTCTTATATTGAACCCCATAGACTTTAGTTTCTCAACAAGGTCTAAAGCTCCAACTCCAATTTCATTGGCAAGTTCGTAAACTTTTTTTGCCATTCTTTTCTCCAATTTGTCCTATAGATCGCTCAACAATTATTTTAATTTAAATGCGGCCAATTCCTCACGAAGTCTTCTTTCAGCTTCTGAGAACTTAGTAACATCGCTATCTTTTTTAACTTCACTTCTTTCAGGTCTCTTAAATCCAGACTGATTAGGAACTGCTGAAGCAGAAATAATCTCAGCGTCTTCATCAAGATCTGTCTTAATATTTTCATCTTCTAGGGCCGCTGAGGCGACTTCAATCATCGCTCTAGCGTCATCTACCGATTTCCCTAAATAACGGGCGACATCTTCTGCAGAAGCAGCACTTAGGTCAACGATCGACATGATGCCTTTCTGAACTAATACTTGAGCAACTGCTTCACTGATATTTGAAAGCTGAACAAGATTTTCTACGGCCAACTTAACTCTTTCTTGCAGCTTAGCTTTTGAAATAATATTTATCTTCCAACCAGAAAGCATTGCAGCTAGACGGACGTTCTGTCCTCTTCTACCGATAGCAAGAGAAAGCTGATCATCTTCCACGATTACATCTAGAGTATGCTCATCATGGTTAAGAGAAACTGATTGAATTTCTGCTGGGGCAAGGGCCGCGCGAGCAAATGTTTCAGTATCATCATTCCAACGAACGATATCGATTTTTTCACCTTGAAGCTCATTTACGATGTTTTGTACACGAGATCCCTTCATACCAACGCATGCTCCAACAGGATCGATGTCTCTGTCTTTAGTAGCAACCGCAATCTTGGCACGATGACCTGGTTCACGAGCTGCAGCCTTGACTTCGATAGTTCCGTCTTGAATTTCAGGAACTTCAACTTCAAAAAGCTTCACGAGGAACATAGGAGAAGTTCTTGTTAGACGAATCTCTGGTCCACGATTAGTCATAACCACATCTGAAAGATAGGCCTGGATTCTATCACCTGGCTTAAATGACTCCCCAAAGATAATTTCTCTCTTAGGAAGGATCGCATCTGACTTACCAAGATCGATAACAACATTCCCTTTCTCAAAACGACGGGCAATACCCGTTACCAGATCGCCTTCACGGTGCTTGAATTCAGAGAAAAGAATATCTCTTTCAGCATCGCGAACTTTTTGAAATATGATTTGTTTTGCTGTTTGAATATCAACACGAGAGAAACCAGGATTTTCNNATTTCAACGATAGAATCACGAACTTTCTCAACAACATTCTTATATTGATAGATCTCAACTTCACCGTCTTCTTCATTATAACGAGCTTCGTACTCACCTTGAATACCGAACTTTTTGCGAGCAGTGACAAGGAATGCTTGTTCAATAGCACCCACTACGACTTCTTTCTTAATACCGCGATCTTTACCAAGTTGCTCGATAACGCGACCTAATTCTGAAAAGTTCACTCTACTCTCCTTATTCTCTAACCGATTTTAAATCGGGATCTAAATTTACTTTCTTCACTTGTTTAAATGTTAGCTTTAAAGGAAACCCTTTAACCTCTAACGTAAAATCATCAGGAGTTACTTCTAACAGCTTCCCTCTGAATTTCTTTTCACCTTTAACTCCCTTAGGAGCGCCTGCCGTCTGGGCCTCATCCAACTGGCCCATGATCACCACCGCAATCATTTCATCTATGCTCATTTTGAAATGCTCCATAGTTGATAGATGACGATAAACACCAGGAGAAGAAACCTCTAAAACGACTTCTTCTGGTATCCAGGTTTCTGTCTCAAACGCTGGAGAGAGCGCATGATCAACCTTGATACAATCTTCAATCAAGGCCGAACCTGTTCGTGGATCTTGGATATAGAGACGAAGAAGTTTTTGGCCTACGACATATTCAATGTCGTAAAGTCGGTAACCAGCTTCTTGAACGACGGGTTCACACAGCAGAAAAAATTTCTTCTCAAGGCCAGTACGTTCACGATTTATATCCATAAAATAAAAAAGGATGGACTAATCCACCCCTATCCCCAACACAACAACTTAACGAGCAGGCCTATTTTCTAACAAAGTTCAATCAAAAGAGCAATTTAAACCATTCGCAACTCAAAGCGTCAATGACATCATTAGGCCATTTACTCCATCTGAATAGTATCCCTTAACTCTTCGAAGCTCACGAAAGCCAACTTTTTGATAAAAGCCTATGGCCCTGACATTGGGTTCTTCCACCTCTAAAAATACCTTTTCAATCCCACTCCCCTTTAGCCAATGAGTAATCTCTGACCAAAAGTCCTGAGCAATTCCCCGGGCGCGCTGACCAGGAACCAGACAGATCTTAAGTAGATGCGCCGTATCATCGCCCGAAAGAAAACTAATAAGGGCAAAGCCCACCGTCTGCCCCTCTAGCTCCCAGGAGAGCAGGTGGTGATGAGAAAAATCTAATAATTCCCAGTCATTAGAAGACCAAGGACGAGGAAAATACATTTGATCTAGCTGTAGGATCAAAGGCCAGTTGAGGTCAAGAGGGCCCAAAGGCAGAAACTTACCAGTAGTATTCATGAAGAAACTGCTTATCTAGAGAATCCACAAAGAGATCGATGGAAGAGCGAATAGTTTGAAAGCTGCGTGAACTGGTCTTTAATTGACCACCATAGCGAGAACGCAGATAGAGCTCCATCTGAATGAGCTCGATGAAATTAGTTTTCAAAGTTTCTTTATAAAGGATGTCCTGATCACATTTATTTTCAGTAACCCCTTCCCGGATCAAATTCGTTATCCGGGGGGTAACAGGAGTTTTCTGATCTTCTGAATAACGGAGAATCTTAAAAAAATAGCGAATTTTCTTTAAAAGCTCCTCATTTAGATGCATATGCTTTCTTACTTCAAAATCCTTTTCTGGAAAATTGGCCAGAAAAGTCTCGAATTCTTTAATAAAGCTTGATTCAAAATACTGCACCACAAGAGAATCTGAGTAAACACAGTTAAGGCCTTTAAGATTACGAAGTTGAAATTGAAAATCTTGCAAAGAGATGGTGCGATCGAGAATTTTCATGAGGAAGCGGTCTGAGGTCACCAGCTCTCTGGCCTCTAATGGCCGAGAGCTGGTCCCGCTTAAAACTAGGCTACACAGGAGAAGAAATTTCGATATTCCCGATGTTTTTTTGCTTAACAACTTCATTCTCTTTATGAAAACGAGCATTGACCCTTGGATTAAAGGTATAACCGTCTTTTCCTCTTAAAATATACTGCCGCTTGATTCCCTTGGGCTCAATCAACTTTCTCAGACGACTGATACTCGTATAGATAAGCTTATCATGAATGAGAGGGTTGTACTCATCCTTCCAGATCATCTTGGCCAGGTCTTCCTTATTATAATAAGTCCCTGGAGTCTGCGCTAGCAGGAAAAGAATCTCAAGCAGAACAAAACGATGCTTAAAATCGATAACTCCAAGAGCTTTTTCATGAATGACTCGATTATGACGATCTAGATACAGATCTACACTTGAATCATTTACATCTTCTACTTCCATCAAAATTAATTGCTCAAGGCGCTTGAAATACTCATCATCCAAAGAGTTTTGGGCAAGATTAAAGTGCAGCAGAGCTTTAGAGAACTCTCCCATCTTCTTTAGGGCAATTCCCTTATTCAAGAGAACATAATTGTGCATATTCCAGCATCGCTTGGAATGAAGAAGCTTCATAGCAAGGTCATATTGAGGTAGGGCATTGGTATAATCCCCCAATTCACGAAGAACATTCCCCCAAAGTAGATGCATACTGCCTTTGAGGTAGCCTTTTTTAAGGATATTTAAAAGTTCATTGAGTTGAGAGAGATGAACCTCAGCGTCCTGAAGATTTCTCATCTGGAAAGCATTGGTGGCCATGGCGTAAAGAGATTTGGCCATGAGCTCCGGCTCATTCTCGGTCTGGGCCTTACGATAGGCCTGATTGAAGTTTTTATGAGCTTCCTGGAATTCACCTTTGTAAGTATTTACCACGGCAGCATTATAAAAATATTCACTGCTCAAGGAAGGCAAAGTGGAAACGGTTTGATCCAGGAGATCACTTGAGAGTTGAATATACTTATGAGCTTCTCTTTCATTCAGACTCTCGGAATAAATTCTAATGAGAAAGCCATAGATCTTAAACATAGCGAAGGCGTCTTGCGGAAGTTCTGACTTGGATAGGGCCTCGAGAAAATGCTCCTCGGCTTTTTCAAAATCGGCTTTATCATAGTAGATTTTAGCCAGACGATAATGTCCCTGGCCTTCAACTCGCTTAGAATCCAATGGAAGATGGGCCAAATAACGATCATCTTTTGCGAGATCTACCACAGCACGTCTCATCAAGGTGTCGACTGACGGTGTTTGTATGGTTTCCATTTAGATCCTCCTCAAAAAGACGTAAGAAAAAGCAATCTTACAATTCAACAGACGGCTTCTTAAACCTCATCCCTGACAAAAAAGCAAGATTGTTGTTTCCTGCTCAGAATTAAACAGGAATAATTAAATAATATTAAGCGCTTACTAAATGTAAGACTGAAGATCAAAATAGCCTTTTAAGATCAATTACAGGGAGAACTGTAAGAAAAACATGAGTTAAAATCTTACAATCCAGCAAGAAGACATTAGTCATACTCTAACTCGTTGATAAAACGGGCCTTGATTGATAATGTGTTTACTCTCTCCTTAACTTTTTTGCCTTCTGTGAGGAATTCATGGCCAAGTACGAACTCGACACGATCAGACACTCCACTGCCCATCTGATGGCCCAAGCGATTATGGAACTTTTTCCAAATGAGCCGGTCCAACTAGGCATTGGTCCAACCATTGAGAATGGATTCTACTACGATATCGATATGCCGACTCGTCTGACCGAGGAAAATCTTAAGACCATCGAAGATAAGATGAAGGAAATCATCAAGCGTGATTTACCGGTAGTCCGCCATGAGGTGAGTCGTGATGAGGCCATCAGGCTTTTCTCCGAAAAGGGACAAACTCTTAAGTGCGAACTCATTCGAGATATTCCAGAGGGAGAGGTAATTAGCTTCTATACTCAAGGAGATAAGTTCTTTGATCTCTGTACAGGGCCTCATGTGGAGAAAACTTCCCATCTACCTCACTACTTTAAACTTCTTCATACTGCTGGTGCTTACTGGAGAGGTGATCAAACTAGACCTATGCTTCAGAGAATCTATGCTGCGAGTTTTAGTTCTAAGGACGAATTGAAGCAGTATCTTACTCAGATCGAAGAAGCTAAGAAGCGTGACCACAGAAAGCTTGGTAAAGAGTTGGATCTCTTTATCTTCGATCCGGTAGCTCCTGCTTCGCCCTTCTTCATGCCAAAGGGCACGATCGTTTATAATGGTCTAGTTGATTTCATGAAGAGGATTTACAAAAAGTTCGATTACCATGAAGTCATCACTCCTCAAGTTTTGGATGTGGACCTCTGGCACACTTCAGGCCACTACGAGAAATACAAAGAAAATATGTATTTCACAAATATCGATGAGCGTGAATTCGCCCTGAAGCCTATGAACTGTCCTTGTCATATGCTCATGTTTGCTCATCATCGCTATTCTTATCGTGATCTCCCTTTGCGTTTTGCCGATTTTGGAAGGCTTCACAGATATGAAAAATCAGGAGTGGTGGCAGGGCTTACTCGTGTGAGAACTTTCTGTCAGGATGATGCTCACATCTTTATTCAAATGGATGGTATTCAGGAAGAAATTAAGACGCTCATGAATATGTTCTTCATTGGATACGAGCACTTTGGTTTCAAAAATATAAAAGTTGGTCTATCTACTCGTCCTCAAATGAGAGTAGGAAGTGATGAGACCTGGGATGTAGCCGAAGCAGCCCTCAAAGCAGCTCTTGATGCCTCAGGAAAAGATTATTTTGTGAATGAGGGCGATGGAGCTTTCTATGGTCCGAAGATCGATATTCAAGTAGCAGATGCTCTTGGACGCTACTTCCAGCTAGGAACGATTCAGCTTGATTTCCAACTTCCTGATCGCTTTGACTTAAAGTTCACCAATGCTGAAGGTGAAATGGAGAGACCGGTAGTTATTCATCGTGCGCTCTTGGGATCACTGGAGCGCTTCATCGGTGTTTACCTGGAGCACGTGGCCGGCGCCTTCCCTTTCTGGCTGGCCCCTGAGCAGGCAATAATTATTCCAGTCAAAAATGAACTTCACCTGGAAGCCGCTAAGAAGCTATCTCGTGAATTGAATCAACTGGGCTACAGAGTCAGAGTGGATGATAGAAATGAGTCTCTTGGACTTAAGACCAGACAAGCCCAGACAGGAAAAATACCTTTCATGCTTGTTTTAGGTGATAAAGAAATTGAATCAGGAGAAGCCAGCGTTCGCAGATATGGGGAGATGAAAGCTGAGACCCTGACTAAGAATGACCTCTTGGCACTATTTAAAAAACTTGATGAAGAAAAAATTCCTGCAGCTATCAGGGAGATGTAAAAATGAAAAACGTCCTTCTCTTAAGTGGCGGTGGAAGTTCCGAGCACGAAGTTTCATTAGTTTCAGTTAAGCATATTAAAGAGTGCTTGAGTTCTCTTTCGAGCATTAACGTGATTTCAGTGGAGATTGATAAATCAAATCACTGGGTTGATGGAAAAGGAAAAAAGTATCTCCTCGACGCAAAAAAGTATTTGCGCTCTTTTGAGCAGGACGGAGATCCGGGAATTAAGATCGATGTCGCGATTCCATGTATTCACGGTTATCCAGGTGAAACTGGAGATATTCAATCCTATTTTGAAATGATTAAACTTCCCTATCTTGGCTGCAATTCTGAAACAAGTAAGATGTGCTTTAACAAGATTACCACCAAGCTCTGGGCAACAGCACTGGGCGTAGAAAATACTCCCTACATCTTTATCACTGAAGAAAGTGAAGAGAACTTTGAGAAGGCCCGACGTTTTCAGTCACAGAATGGTGATATGGTAGCCAAAGCCTCCAATCAAGGATCTTCTGTAGGCTGCTATCTGGTTGAGAAGGGAGCTGATCCTGCCGATACGATCAAGGAAGCATTTAAATATTCTCCATTTGTCTTACTCGAAAAAAGGCTCAAACCACGAGAGCTAGAAGTTTCTGTCTATGAATTTGATGGTAAAGTGCAAATCTCTTATCCCGGAGAGATTGTTTGCCCATCTAATTTCTATTCTTATGAAGAAAAGTATTCGACAGTCAGTAAGACCACTACAGTGACAAAAGCCGAAGGACTCACCCAAGAACAAGTGAGCCTTATAACAGAGTATTCAACTAAGCTTTTTCACGGTCTCAAATTGCGCCATCTCTCCCGCATCGATTTTTTTCTAAACGATGGCAGTATTTACCTCAATGAGATTAATACTTTTCCAGGCCTCACCCCCATCTCCATGTTTCCTAAGATGATGGAGGCGAATGGACACTCATTTAAGGCCTTTTTAGAACAACATATCCATAAGTTATAATATTTACGCTCCTGGGCACCGATATGAGGTAAAATAACCTCTAGGGGTCCAGGAGACATGCTTAAAACGATTATCAACTCTTATATAGGTCATCACCGCTTAGGTCTAAAATTAAAGCCTGTTTTAGTGGGAGAACTCTATTTATCTGGAAAGTTAAAACATCCTGTCTATGTCTTTAAGAATGGTGTTTTTACACCGGTCATGAATGAAGGAACGGTTCCCACTAAAGAACTCATAAATGTCCTGCTTAAAAATTCCCATCGTGAGGTCTTTCTTTATCCGGATGATGTCCTTGAGATCAAGAAGAGTTTAGAAACAGCACTGGTTAAGCTGACTCGATCCCTCTCCGTGGGAGATCCCCTCGAAAATGGAACTAAGGATATCAAACTTCTCTCGCTGAACATGGGTGGACTCTATAAGAATCCTCACAATGATGAACTTCTAATGCTTCAGTTTCAGAGCTCCCAAAATTTGAGCAAATTTCTTCTGGAAAATAAAAAATTTCAATCTCACTACTTTCATAATCTTCAGCGAGAGAATTTTCATTTCATTGTGGCCCAGCCCATGCTCTCCTCGCTCCTCTTACTGTCGTTTCTTCAGTCAATTCATCTCTTCCACGATAAGGAGATCGAAAATCTCTTTCTTTCCAGTTATCTCAAAGATATAGGCATGGCCTTGATTCCCGAAGATAAGTACGACGTGAAATCCCCCACCGAAAGAGATCAAAATTTATTAGCAAGCCACGCCGACTTCTCCTCAGATCTCCTAGACGGAAGAGTGCCTCTTTCTAAAAATTACCTGACCATTATAAAGAATCACCACTTTCTAAATGATAAGCTCAAGGAATTGGTCTCGAAGGAAAAGAAGAAGATCAAAGAATCAGATACTATCTATGGGATTGAGAGCACTTTGGTATCGGTATTTGATGTTTTAGTAGCTATGACCAATGATCGCCCCTACAGAAAAGGCATGACACTTTTTCAGTCACTTGAGCTTATTAAGCACATGATGTCCGATGACTATCCTCAGGAATTTAAGGCCTTAGTTATTTTTCTTAAGCAGTTTTATAAAAACTAACTTCACAAAGCGTCATCTTTTTTTAAAAATCTAAGTATAGTTTCACATTCACTGACCAGGCATTCTAAGGAGGGAATAATGGCGCAGGATCTGAGTCCGCTTACCGGTGTTATCGAAGAAGACAAGGTAGTTATTGATTTCGGAGAATTCGAAGGAAAATCCGTACTTGAGATTGCTGACACTCGTCCAGAATTTTATCAGTTCCTGCTTGAGCAAAAAGGCTCTGGAAATTTTTCTATCCGTAGAACGAAGGATAAAGTTTTCCGTCTGTACATCCACCAGACACATTTGAACTAAGTGAATTTAAGAAGGCTCCCTATGGAGCCTTCTTATTTTTGATCTAGGTGATTTTCCCATCTACTTTTAGTTTTTCTAAATGCTTCTGAATGTTTTGAAGAGCATAGGGCCAGAGCTTCTGTGGTACTTCAATGTAAATCTCTTTTAAAATTTCATCAACTGAAAGTCCCTGATTATGAAGAGTCAAAACTTGATTCTCTCTTACCTTTCTGTGTTCAAGTGTCGTCTCAAGAATGTTTACTCCTCCCAGTCCTATGCCGTGAGAGGGATATACGACTTTGGGATTCATTACGATAATCTTCTCGAGAGTCTTAAAGTATTTACTCATGTTCCCTTCTTCACCACCTATGACTACAGAGCCGACACCCTGAAAGAGATCTCCAGCAATAAACCAACTCATATCATCGGGAGCAAGGGCGAGATGCCCTTCATCATGACCGGGAATAGCATGAACTAAAACATCACGCTTAAGCCAGCGGGTGACGATATCCCCGTCTTTAAGAAAGACTAAGTTAATATCAGCAAAATAGGCCGAATCAAGCCGAATTAAACGCTGATAAGTATCTTCGCTCAAGATTATAGGAATATTATATTCCCGTGCTAAAACGGTTGCTCTCTCATGATGATCAGGATGATGATGGGTGAGCATGATCTGGTCCACACCAAAGAGATTCAAAGTATTTTTAAACTTCCGGTATTCTTCATCATCTTTAGGGGATGGATCTAGAACGATACGAGGTGAGCCTTCATCTCCAATGAGGAAAGAGTTTGTCCTTGATGCCGGCGGCAAAGTATGGGAGAGCGGCATCAACTGACGAATTCCTTTTAAGGACTCAATATAGGGTACAAACCGAGAGGAGTCATATTCGAAGTTGAGATCAACGATTGTGCGTACATCGGGATTCTTTCCCAATCCCTCGATGACTTTAATGACCGGTGGAACAGCCAGGATCTGCCCATCATTATATCGCTTTAACAATTCAGCAGCACTCATCCATTCCGAAACTCTCGCTTCATTTCGATCCACCATAAATGTTACTTTCTCTATGAAGTGAAATCTGAAAAAGTGAGTGGCGAAGCGATAAGGGTTGAAATCAGGAGTAACGGCCAGACCAAAAAAATCAACTCTCTCGATTCTTCCTGCTCTGATCTCCTCTCTAAGATCGATTCCTAATTCTTCCTGAGCTTCTCTCACGGCAGTACCAAAAAGGCGCTGATCGAGTTTCTCGGTAACTGAGTGGACCTCATAAAAGGATTCATCTCCAGGATCGACTTTTCCACCAGGGAAGGCCCAGTAGCCTGGAAAGGCCCTCAAGAAGGGCTGCCGTTGAATGGCAAAGATTTCATCCTGAAAGGTCATGACGATAGAGACAGCATCGATAATCTTACTCATAAGATTTACCTAAATGAACGAGACCAGACTTATAGCGAACTTCTCTATATCCTTTAACAGCATCTAAGAGCTTAAGCCTCTTGTGATCCACACCTTTTAAAAGCTCTTCCCTGATGTCAGAAGAAATCTTTCTTTCGGTCTCATGCCACGCTGGCATAAGGATACGAAGCAGGCGAAAATGCCTCATCACTTTGAGCATCCAGATTTTAGGTGAGAAATCAAATTCAATTTTCTTGCCCGCAATCAGAAAGGCTGGTCGGTTAATATGAACAACTTCAAAAGATTTACCTAAATGCAGATAATTTTTTTCATCCTGAGCTTTCTTCATAGGAGAAATCATCAGATGGGATACAAAAACTTCATCTTTAATCCAAAAAGTCTTGGCGAGAATTCGAAGGGCCATGGCCTGATCTTTCTCTTCATACTTTTGCTTGAGCTCCAGAGCATTCTCATGGAAGCGACCAAGGTTTTTGCCCTGATCAAAGATAATCAGATCATGCACATAATGAGCGAGGTGATTCTCCGGCAATTGCGGGAACTGCTGCTTAAGAAGAATAGTGTAAGACTTCCATAGGTTTTCCCAACGAGAGCGGCTCTGCCAAGGATAAGCAGCCAATCTCACACTCTCTTTTATAAGCTCCATGGGATGAGCATTTTTCTCAACTGGTAGTTCTGAGCCTTGATGATTATGGAACCAATCCCTACCCACCTGGAAGGCTTCCCAGTTAAGCTCATACTCCGCCTTGGGAACAGCTGATTTAATGGCGGCTTGAAGATCCTGGGAGGTGAATGGCAGGCGACCTGCTTGATAAGCAATGCCCAAGACCATGGCAGAGGCATAAACAGGACGTTGAAACTTCTCAAAGCAAATTGACTTCATAGGCGCCATGATAAGTCGCTCACCCAGTTTTGCCTTAAGCTCATCCTGAATATTTTTAGCAGTTACAATATCTGAGTTAAGACCACGATCAAGCAGGATGGACAGGGGAACCTGATAATCAGAATCGATAATAAGCACTCCCTCTGAAGAGAGGTATTCAATGGCCCTAGAGCCTTCCAAAAGATCAGGAGAGACCACGACATCGGCAGTCCCTAAAGGAACTACCGGACCATGGGATTTTTTGCTGTTAAAAATACTTATGTGACTTGTTACAGAGCCATTTCTTTGAGCAAGTCCTTTTTGATCCACAAATTTAAACTGAAGATCATCTCTTCCGGCCATATCGGTCGAGGCTTCTGCAAGAACACGCGAAATGGTGGTGACACCTGATCCACCCACCCCAATCACTATTGCTCTGAAATCTTTACCGCTGGCTATTTGTGAGAGATCTTTTTGAATACTGGGTTCAGGCAGATGTTGATAATCCTGCGTACTCTGCCTCTGCTCTTTATACTTAGTCGGATGATACTCACTCACCTTCACAAGCTCAAAACTTGGACAGGCCTTGATCTTGGTGCAGTAAGAATCTGCTACACAGATTTGGGGATCGATCATGACCTTACTGCCATAGGCATCAAAGGTTTGCGACAGACCAGGACACCCCGTCATCTCGACACAGGCCCGACAATCTTCACAGGCCAGGGTATTGATCTGATAGAAATGCTTTTCTTTCTGAGTTTCATTGCTTGAGAAGAGCTTTCTGTCTTCTTTCTTTTTTCTTCCATGGAAAGTGAGTCCACACTCTTTATTGGAAACGATGACCTTGACACCCGATTTTTGAACTAAATCTAAAAGTAGATTTTTATAAAAATAGCGATCAGATGGATTCACTTCAATGGCTTCTGACACTTGCAGCGATCGCGCGACATCCAGCATGTTCTGCCGTGGACGGATTTCTCCTTCCACCGATTGCCCACTCCTAGGAGTCACCTGATGACCGGTCATGGCAGTATTATCATTATCCAATAGGATATAAGTAATATTGTGTCCCATCTGCACAGAGTTTGAAATAGAAGTCATACCAGAATGGAAGAAGGTTGAATCCCCCATAAGTACTACTGAAGGATTGGTGGTAAAAATATCGGCACCAGCACCTAGTGCTCCTCCTTGCCCCATAGCAGAGAGATCATGCATTTCCTTGAAAGGCTCCAAGAAGGAAAGGGAATAACAGCCGACATCCCCGTGGGAGATGAGATTAATATTTTTATCTGATAAAGAAGCCCTAACTTCCTTCATCACACTCAGAGTTTCGCGATGAGGACAACCAGGACAAAAAGTGGGAAGACGCTTCGGAATATTTAGATCAAGCTTAAGTGAAGTGGCCAGGCCATCCAGACAAACCTCCCCTTCTTTTTTCCAATTAAGGATATCTAGGACTAGATTGATCTTTTTATAGATGATCTCGTAGGAGAGCCCCCCAAAGGCGGGAAAGCCTTCAACGAAGTTATCCCCATTTTTGAATTCTTTACCGTAGAGCTTGAGATTGAGCCCATATTTATTGATAAGCTCTTTTATCTCAGCTTCTAAGAAGCCGCGCTTCTCTTCCACTACGATAAGAGACTTTAAATTTTTCAAATATGGCAGGAGCTGGGTTTCATTTAAGGGATAGGACGTTGCCGCTTTATAGAGCGAGAGTGTCTCAAGTTGTTCAGACTCTTCCATCACTTGCTTAAGAGTCTCAAAGACTCCTCCACCAGCGATAACACCAATTTCGGAAGAGAGATTCCCCATACTTTGATCAAGGCCAAGTTCGGCCAGAACCTTGTGAACTCTCGGAAAACGATTAGAGATCATCTCATTATCCGCCACCAGAGAGTTGGGAGGAACCATAACATTGCTCGAGAGATTGAATTCTCTGGGATCAAGAGTGACTGAATCCTGAGAAACTTTCTTCTCCTGATAGACTTCCACTCGCCCCCCTCCTTCGGCCATAAAGGTCGTAAGGAGGACCCCTGCATAGACTGAGCTCTTCTGGGAGAGCTCAAGGGCCTTGGCCATCCAGTCCTTAAGTTCCTGAGGTGAAGACGGCTCCAAAAAAGGTATATGAAGATGCTTAAAAAGATAGCGAGAGTCAGCTGGGGTAGAAGTGGATATAGACCAAGGATCGTCCCCCACCGCAACAACGACACCAGGCCGCTTACCATCCACTTCCATTCCTGGGTTAGCGAAATTACCTACCGAAAGAGCATCTGAGGCCACATGAAGCCCCATGGATTTCATCGCCACTAAAACATTTTGTCCGGCCATTTTAGCACCCGAAGCCATGGCCGCGGCATTGGCCTCGGAGTTCGCGATAACAACTCGAATTCCTTTCTTTTGAAGCTCTGCTTTCTCGGCATAGAGGATGTTAAAGAAATCGGCCAAGGGAGAGCCGGGATAACCTGTATAGAGATGGAACCCTGCTTCCAACGCTCCCTGTACTAGTAATTCATTGCCATTAAGAATCTTATAGCTCATTGTTTTGTCCATGGTTTAAATCGCTCAGGTTTTATACCTTTCTGAGAGTGATTCAGCAATTATATCAGAAAGAGAATTCAAGGACTTAATATGGAAGAAAAAGAAAATATTGTCATTGCTCAATCGGTGGCCATTCTTATCGATGGAAATAATATTGAGCGCTCACTAGAGGGCGAGCACGATCAGAATGTCATGATCAATTTTGATGTCCTGATTCCCAAACTGCTCCGAAAAAGGGGGCTTAATCGCCTGATCTATTTCCGCGAGGGAAAGAATATTTCTTCTAAGCTAGCAGAAAGGCTTCATACTAATTACTTCGGCTCAGTTCGCCCCTGCCATAAATCGGCCGATATTCCCCTCAGTATTAATGCTACTCAATTGGCGAGTAAAGTAGATGCCATCATCATTCTGTCTGGAGATTCCGATTATGTAGAACTCGTACGACACTTAAAGTCAGAAGGTGTCCGTGTGGAGATTTGCGCAGTTGAGTCCACTACTGCTGGAGTATTGAAGGAAGAGGCTGACTACTTCCATTCCATCACCCTGGATGACTGCTTCTCCCTCGCCGGGGCCCAGCCTAAGAAGAATAAAAAGAAAACTCGCAGAAGTTAGCCAGCTCTTTGACAAAAGAGAAAACACGTTGAAAGATGTTGGGATATACAACAGGAGAGCCTCTATATGTCACAAAATCCAGCAGGACTAAAGAACATCGATCACCTCGAGTTTACGGTAAATGATCTTAACTCACCTACGGTTAAGCTTTTTTCTACCATGGGCTTTGTTCAAACCGCTGAAAGCGAAGACTCTAAACTCTTCACTCAAGGTCAGGTTCGCTTCTTAGTTAAGGCCGCTAAGGATGAGAATCATTTGGCCCGTAAATATTTCAAAGAGCATGGTGAAGGAGTTAGTAAGATTTCTTTTCAGGTTGAAAATGTTGAAAAGACACTGGATATCACGCTAAAGAACGGCGCTAAATTAATCCATGACTTTAAAGTTGAAGAAACGGCGGCGGGACTTACTAAGACTGCTGCTATTCAGGGTTTTGGAGATGTTATCAATGAGTTTGTTGAGCGACCGAATTCAGAATTCAGACCAGGCTTCAAATCTGTTGAGCAAGATCCGACAGCTCGCCCCCTTAAAACCCGGGTATCTCGTATTGATCATCTAACAAATAATGTTCCGAAGGGGCAAATGGATCACTGGGTTGAGTTCTATAAGCGCACCTATGGCTTCATCGAGACTCGCTACTTCGATATTAAAGGCTCAAAAACCGGACTAAATTCAAAAGTCGTTCAGCTGGCCGATAACTCTATTATCATCCCAATCAATGAGCCGGAAAAAGAAGGCGGAAAGTCTCAGATTCAGGAATTCCTGGATAAGCATAAGGGGCCAGGGGTCCAGCATATTGCTCTTATGACTCCGGATATTATCTCAACTGTGGGAGAGCTAAGAGAAAGAAATGTGCAGTTCCTAAGTGTTCCTTCCACTTATTATGAAGCTCTACCGAATAGACCATTTGAAATTACCGAAGATTTAGCGGTATTAGAGAAATTGAATCTGCTCGCTGATGGAGATCCAGATGGCTACCTTCTACAAATCTTCTCCGACACCTATATCGGACCTCTCTTCTTTGAGTACATTCAAAGAAAAAATCATTGGGGATTTGGAAATGGAAATTTCCAGGCCTTATTCGATGCTATAGAGAGAGATCAGATGAAAAGAGGATATCTTTAAAGAAATTAAGAAGGCCCGATTTTCATCGGGCCTTTTTTTTTACTGTTCAATTATTCCAGGAAATCCAAAGTCCAGTCTCTTTTTGTAATCAAGAGCACTACCCTGTCCGTTCAATTGCTCCTTATATCTTTCAACCAAGCTATCGTCCTTACTTTTAACGATAACCAGTGGACGCTCGCTGTCGATCATTTGTTCTTTGAATCTTTCAAAATTCTTCTGACCTCTCATGGCGTTCACAATCTTTCCATTCATGTCATCAGAATCAGACATGATTCCATTATCACCGGTTTTTAAGAAATAATAACTTTCATTAAACTGTTCGGTTTCAGCACTCGCCTTACAGGCATAAACTCTCTTGGCAGAAGTTACATTATGAAGAACCGGCTCTTTTTTACCAATTCCAAAGAGTGAGTTACTAACAATAGCTTCTGGAATTTCTGACTTCACCATCTTAGGAGTAATTAAAAGGCATTTTATGACTCGGGCAGAAAAGTTTATAGAGAACTGGTCATAGTCATAACGCTGACCATTCTGAACAGTCACCTGATGAGTATCAGTTAAGAAGTCATCTTTTGAATCCATTGTGTAGAAATCTCTTCTTGATCCACCACTGATTCCCATATTACCACCAATCATTACGACCTTACTTAAGCTCATCCCAATGGTAGTTCCCCATTCTTTGGAGATATATTCGGATAATCTTAATCCTCCACCTTGAGCAAATCTCTGACCTTCAGCAAAGTAAGTCGAATAACTGCGATTCATACTTCCAGCACTTGTTTCAAGTAAAGTTGGTTGACTTAAAACACTGGCCATATGAGAGAATTGCTTAAAATTAACATGGTTTTTAAAGTTACTTCTACATCTATTGAACTCAAAACCAGTAATCGAAGTATCTTTAACAATGTCCATGCGACCAGTAGTGATTGTCGACTGTTTAGTCACCTGATCACGGTTATAGAGAACGTGACAGATATCATCGACTAGCTGCTGGTTAAGGCTAGTTGGATCAGAGATTAGATCGGTAATCATGCTCACCGGAGATCTCAAACCTTGTCCAGCTTTGAACTCAGCTTCAGAGTTATAGAGAGCGATTTCTTCACGAGCATTAGTCACTTTATTTTTCTGATGATCAATAACAGGAACCATTACTCTTTCATGCTGAGCAAGTAGATCCATGAAGTGGGCTTTATTATTTGGAATAACAGCGTCACTTGCGAGCTTATTTTTTAAATTACTAATTCTTGAGATCAGTGATCTTGAAATATTCAAGTTCTTGGAAGAAAGGTTTTTCTTAGATTCTAAAGAAGATCCTACATTATCCTGTCTCTTACTGCCGTTAAAAACACCTACAAAATAACCTGTCTGAAGAGTCGACTTTGACTGAAGAGGACTAAGTTCAACTAGTAAGACATTCTTATAGCTGAAAGGAATAAGATCGGAGAATAACAATGGGAGATCCACTCTTGCTCTGATAAGGCCAGCTTCAACTTCTACATTCTTTTCATCCGCAGTTAAAGTGTAATAATCTTCCAGATTAACTTCATTGGTGAAATCGATATTGATACCTGGCTTTGGTGAAAGAATGAGAAATCTCATCTTATAAGAGCCAGTCATAAGCCTTTCTCTTCCTTGAGAGTCACCATTGAAGTTATGACTAACTTCAACATTTGGACTCATCTCAATCATGTAACTGCGAGTGAAAAGCAAGTCCAATGCCTTATTAACTTTAATATTTGAGGGTGAGTGACCTAAGAAGCTGTAGCTTACATCAGAGAGATGAATCTTTGGCTGATTGGTAGTAGTGGCTGCCGGAGGGGTTCCCACCTTCGAATCAATACCAAAATCACTGCTTCTAATCCAAGGATTGATATTAACAATTCTTTCTTTTGAAATACCATTAAACGGCTCTTTTGTACTTTCAACAATAAGACGGTATTTTTTCCATTTCTGAGTTTCATATCTTCTATAAGGAAGCCCGGCCCTGAAATTAGCACAGCCAGATCTGAGTTCTGTCACGATTACATTTTTGAAGATTCGAGAGCCATCCTCATCAAACAAGCTTATTTCAAATGGATAATTTCTTACTGAATCTTTAATAAGAGAGTCAACTAAACAAACTTGAAATGATGCATCTACCGATCTGCTATCAGAACCCGAAAAGTTTTCACCACCCTCGGCTCCTGGCTTAACGGTGATGGAATCGATGATAAATCCAAAATCATCAGCACTCGTTTTGCGAGGAGTAAAAGCACTTTTTCGACTCATAACAGCTGATAAATCCTCCGGGAGCTCGAGGAGTTCACTCGAAGTTGTACCATCCAGCTGTCTAATAGGAAGTAGACCCTGAGTAGAGCCTAAATCAAAAGGAGCATTATGAGCGGATACTCTAAGGGCGACTTCAATGATATCTTTCTGATTAATCCCTTCATTTATTCTAAACTGAACATTTGATTTTATACGACCATCTCTGTTTACGCTCTCGACCTGCTCAACCTCACTGATGACTCTTCTTACATTACTAGAAATATTTTTTGAAATTAAGTAGTAAGTGATAGAGAAATTACCACCATTGAATGGTTCACGGATAACTGAGCCATTGATATTTCTTCTTGTAAGCATGGGCTTGGTCGAAATTTCAATTTGAAGCTCTGTTTGATTCGAGTGAAACCTTTGAGAAATAATACTCATAGAAGCATTAGTCACTGCAATTCTATCTCCCAAACTATTGCTCTTACTGTGAAGAGCACTTGAGAAAGTTTGAACCTTACCAAACTTCAGGTCAACAATGCTTTCTTTCCAAGGATTAACCCCTACACGGTAAGCCCCATTTCCTCTAACATTTCCAACGGCTGTTATTTTACCAGAGATTCCAATAAACTTTTCATCTTCTAGAAAATTAAAAGCAACATCTTCAGACCAAGTGAGACACCCTTGAGCATTACTCATGAGCTCCACAGTTTTTCTTTCTGTCGCTATGACAAACTTTTCACCAGCAATTCGCTCAAGATAAGAAGTATCGGTGATACAAGTTCTTAAGCTCACAACTGCTCTATCCTTTAGGTCTGGCCAATTTTGATCACTCGCTCGCACTTCCGTGCTTACAAGATCAACCTGTCCAACTTCAAAGCTCGAATTATTGACTACGTCATTTCGATCTTCTACATCGCTGGAACAAGCAGCAAGAAGAAATAGAGTACTGAGAATAGTAAATGGGACCAATCTCTTAAAGTTCATAATTCCTCACAATTGCAAAATTGACAATTTGAACATCTGATTGACGAACATTTCTTTCGATCATTTTTCCATTAACAAGGGAAGCTCTAACTAAATAGTTTTTACCCTGACTAATAACACTGAAGATTGAGCCTTCTACATTGTTATGACCCATCATGCGAGAGTTATAGAATGCAGGAGCAGTATCGCTTTCATTCTTAAAAGCTCCCGCCTTAACAAGCAGGACCTTCTTTCCAAATCCAAATTCTCCAAAATATCCAGTATTTCTTCCGTTGGCAGCCTTCTCATTAAAGAGATATTGACCAGCTACCGTCGAAATCCAGCCCTCTCCAATATGCCAACCGATCTCACTGCTAACATTGGTTCCAGCAAACGAATAAAGGAATCTAGCTGACTCACCTGTACCGGTAACAGAGTTACCAAAATCTTGAGAAATTCTTGCAACCTGACTTGAAAGATCTTTAAAAGAGAAGCGGGACACTTCGGCCTTAATAGAATAGCCAGGAGTGATATGCTTAACCCCCAAAGTGCCAATCAGAAACATGGGAGTTCCTTCATTGATACCGCCAATTCGACGAGAAAGTGTATTATTATTCGGAATAGCTTCCTGAGCTTTTAGGTAGAAGCTTCCCCATGAAATCTTTTGAGATGCTCCAGCGAAAGCATTATTCCAAACAAGGAGTGGAGACATATATTGGTTTTGATTAATCGCACCTACTTCAAATCGCAGAAAGTTCCAGGGACGATAGATCAAGCCCCCTTCTCTTAGGTTAACAGCTTGATTAGGTTCAAACTCACCCGTAAAACCTGTGGCCTTGTTAGATCCGTTTTCGAAATTCCCAGTTATAAAGATGTGGTAAGAAAGTTCAGGCGTGATCTTATCCTTAATCATGGCACCAACATTCAAGCTCAGTACCCGCGCCTTTACGTTCTCACTCTCTACATAGTCACCACTCATACCTAATGAGTACTTGAAATTATCCAGCTTCAATTCAACGGCCATCGCTATGGATGAAGCGAGAAGAAGCGTAATGGTTAATAGTATGTGCCTATTCAAAGTAAACCCCTTTAAGATTTACTCATTAAGCTGCAAACTGAATGCCACCAAAATATGAAGTATTATTGATACTTAGGAGGTTCTAGGAAGATCCCGCGGAGAAGGTAAAATCATTCAATAGACAGCTGTCTAAACATTAGACGGCCACTCAAGAAAATTCTAGTTCGCCCATCATCTCAGAAATTACAAAACTTAAGGCCCCTGTCTGAAAAAATACCCGGGTCCCGTTAGAATTTAGACACTCTTCAAGAGTCACAAAAGGGATCAAGCTCTTTCTTTGATTCAAACTTATTGGATTCATGATTATAAATGTAAGAACTTGACCATTCAAAACACTTGATAGGTTCAGCAAAAGAGAGATCATCAGGAGTCGTCTGAAGAGGAATATCTTTTGTTTTATACAAGCAACTCCTAAAAACTAGACTGGTATTAGTTGCTATATCATTAGGACCTTCCATGGAAGCTGTGCCAGGAAGATCGGTCACAAATAGCTCCGGCTCAACCGGTTTTTTTTGAAAGTAGTAAACAACTTTACCTTGTATCATTGAGCGGTAGGCACCATGCCGGCCAAGGCCTTCAAAACTATTATACATTGGGTCTTGTTCAATTGAATCGATCACCCACTCCCTATGCTGGAAGCGCTCTCTTTTTCCAAAGAAGTCCCGGGTAATTCCAAAATATCTCTCTATTTTTCCATTTGGCTTTTTATAGGAATTGAATTTACAGCCTTTGATGAACTGAACTATCCCAAATTCTTCAAGTTGAGAAACATTTCTTGTCCTATAACTCATCTTAATATCTGTTCCAAAGGAGGGAGCTGAACCTGAAAAGATGACCTTGTATTCATTAGTTTCAAGTTTAAACTCTACCAGAGCACAGGTTGAGGTTTGGGCGCAATTTGCATTATTAAATTTTTGGACATGAGGCTTCTCTCGAACTACCGCACTCCATGCGCCGGGGGCGATGAGAAGTAGTGGAAGAAGTAATTTCAGAATTTTCAAAAGAGCCTCCGATTTTTGATCGAGGGGATGGTAGCACTCTTCTGAATTTGTCCCTTATTTTCTTATCAATCGAGTAATAAATGCAGACTTTCTGTTTATTAATCCTCTCTATTCTTCCATCGGGTATCATTAAGAAATCAGGAGCTCAGATGTCACTTCTATCTATATTTACTATCATTACCTTTTCTTTCTCTGCTTTTGCCAATTCATCCTATGATGCTCATCTAATTGTGAAAGAAAATCCTGAGATTGCCCGAAGATTTGATTTTATTAAAAGCATTAAACTTAAAAATAAAGTCACCATCGCAGTGATTGGAGATTACATCCATACTGATATCTTTGCAGAAAGAATTGAATACAATGCTAAGGAAATTGAGGGAAATAATATTGACGATGATAAGAATGGATATATTGATGATTATGCAGGTCTGGATCTTAATACAAAGAATGGACTCCTCTCTACCCCGGTCAGAAGTGGACATGAAAATGCAGTGGTCTCTCTGCTGGATTCCTTTATTCTGGATAATCACTTGGAAGACAAGATAAAGCTCATCCCAATAAATGTAACAAGTGCGGATAATAGCTTTGATGATCAGTATATGAAAAAAGTGGCGGATGCTATCGATTATGCCCGCACGAGAGGGGCCAAGGTCATCACCATGTCTATCGGAGTATCTGGAATCTTTGATTCATTCTTCAGATTCATCGCTAACGATGTCAAAAAATCCAGGGAGTACTATAATAAGGCAATCAAGCGCGCCCACGACGAGGGGATAATCTTAGTGGCTTCTAATTCAAATGACCCCGATCGGGACTTAGCTAAAGAGCCCGTTCTGCCGGCCAATTCAGACAATGTCATTGCCGTGGCCAATGTAAATTATGAAGGAAAAATTCAAAGTGCATATGGTGAAAACGTCGATCTGGCTTATTATGGGACAAATATTTATATTTGGGGTGGTCGGGCTGAGGGTTATCGCTTTGTGAAGGGAGCATCATTTTCAACTCCCCTAGTGGCCCTTACTGCTGCGGTGGCCAAGTCCTTAAGACCAAAACTTTCTTATCAGGACATTCCCCTATTTAAAAAATCATGTGAGAAGCCAATTTCCGGAAAAAAGAATATTGCTTCCCGATGCATATTCTCTCCAGAACAACTAATTAACAAAATGCTGTAGCGCAATTTTTTGACATCCCCCTATGATCATCGCTATCGTTTAGCAACTGAGTAAAGCAATTCAACGCAAGGGGTCAATATGTTCAAGGTTATCGCCGTTTATCGCCTACCTTCTGATGATGAGGCCAAGGCCCGTTTTGAAGATCATTATAAAAATGTTCACACTCCCATCTGTTTGAAAATTCCTGGCATCAAAGAGCTCAGAACCAATAAAATTTTCGGGGGACCTACTGGAGTATCAAATCTTCATATGATTGCCGAAATGTGTTTTGAAAATAAAGATGCATGGAAAGCTGCTATGAAGACATCTGAAATGATGGAATCTGGTAAAGATGCCATGAAGTTTGCAGGGGATCTGGTTTCAGTTCACTTTGCTGAAGAGAACATTGTAAAAGCTTAATATGAAAACTTTTGAAAATATTCTGGTAACAAAAAATTACCGAGATCACAAACATGTGGCCCTCGTGCAACTCAATCGACCGAAGGTCTTGAATGCTCTTTCGACAGATCTTATGAAAGATCTCTTAGAGGCCTTCTTCCTTCTGGAAGACGATAAAGAAGTACGTGTGATTATTCTTACGGGTAGTGATCGCGCATTTGCAGCAGGAGCTGACATTGGACAAATGGCCGAAGCAAGTCCCATCGATCAAATTAATGATAATCGCTTTAGGACCTGGAAACAGCTCGCTCTAATCACTAAGCCCATTATAGCTGCCGTTAATGGCTTCGCTTTGGGTGGTGGGTGTGAGCTTGCTATGAGTTGCGATTTTATTATCGCTGGAGATTCAGCTCGTTTTGGTCAGCCAGAAATCAAGATCGGAACTATTCCTGGAGCAGGCGGAACCCAGAGACTAACTCGAGCTATTGGAAAATCTAAGGCAATGCTGGCCGTTCTCACGGGCGAGCCAATGGATGCCTATGAAGCCGAGAGAGCAGGTTTAGTGGCAAGAGTAGTACCGGCAGAAACTCTGCTTCAAGAAACTTTTGAAATTGCCAAAATCATTTCCAATCGCGCTCCGGTAGCAGTGAAGCTTGCCAAAGAAGCCGTTAATATGGCCTTTGAGAGCTCACTAAAAGATGGCATGGAGTATGAGCGAAGAAACTTCTACCTCACCTTCTCTTCAAAAGATCAGAAGGAAGGCATGAAGGCCTTTATGGAGAAGCGTGAGCCTAAATATGAAGGTAATTAGTTTTGTCTCACTCATCATATTCATGAGTTGCTCATCCCCCTCAAAGAAGAGCGCCCCACTCACTCCCGTTGAGGCTAGATGGGATAATTTTCATCAGTGTTATCGGGAAAGTGATTCTTATTACCAAAGTAAGGCCTCGGGGAAAATGAGACTTGCCTATACTATTGCAGCTTCTGGAAATGTTCAGGATGTTTATATAACTGATAATGACTTTAAAGATGCCAACCTCGCTTCCTGCGTTGTCACCCAGATGAGAGATATAAAATATCCAGCTGAAGGTCAGGAAAAAGCAGCATCATATGAGTTTAACTTTTCTCCCAGGACTTTTTAATGACGAGTTTTGAAACTATAAAATACGAACCAAAAGGGGCCACGGCCCTCATAACTATTAATCGCCCTCAAGTTTACAATGCCCTCAATGTCCAAGGGAAATTGGACATTATTTCGGCGATCAAAGAGGCCAATAAAGATAGCAGCATCAGATCCATCGTGCTAGCAGCAGAAGGCAAAGCTTTCTGCTCAGGTCAGGATTTAAACGACCGCTCGGTCAATGCCACTAAAGGTCCGGTTGATATTGGCCACACCATTGAAACGGAGTGGAACCCACTTATTGCCGCCATTAAGAACTCTGAGAAGCTTATCATCGCAGCGATACAGGGTGTTTGTGCTGGGGCAGGTCTCTCAGTAGCACTGGCAACAGATCTTAAAGTTGCGGCTCCTGGAGTGAGATTCATCTCCGGGTTTAGTCAAATTGGACTGGCACCTGACGCAGGCATGAGTTTTATGCTGGTGAGACAAATGGGCTACACTAAGGCCCTAGAATTCGCGCTCTTAGGCAAGCCCCTTCTCTCAGAGCAAATGCTCGAGTATAATTTCATCAGCCGCATAGCAGAAGAGCCGCTTTCAGTAGCTTTGGAGATGGCCTCAGAAATCAATAATCTAGCACCATTATCAGTGAAAATGGTGAAGAAGAACCTCCAGTATGCTAATGAGAAAGAACTTGGAGAAGTTCTAAACCGTGAAAAATATGTGCAACGGTTCTTGGGCTTCTCGCAAGACTATAAGGAAGGTGTTAGTGCTTTCCTAGAAAAAAGAAAACCAGAATTTAAAGGTCTATAGATAGACAAGGAGCAATCCATGCGTGAGTACACAAGTGAAGATTTAAAGTTATTTGATGAGATTAAAAACGGAAGGACTTTTGGTCCAGAAGATGAGATGCCGGAAATTTACCGCAAGAATCTTCTTAACCTTTTATGGATGCAGGCAGATTCTGAATATGCCGGAGGCCTGGGTTATATGCCTTGGATTGCTAAAGCTCCCAATGCTCATGAAAGAGTTTTAGTTGCTCAGATTGTAAAAGATGAAATGAGACATGCTCATGTCATTTACCGCATCCTGGATGAATTGGGTGAGAAAACTCATGATCATATGCTTGCCCATGAATTTGACTGGCGTATCCCTGATGATCTGGCCAATATCGGATTCTCTCGTGCTAAAAAAGATAAGCGAGTAAATATCTTCTACTACCCTATCACTTACTGGGAAGACTTCTGCTTATTTAACTTCTTAATGGATAGAGCAGCAGGACATCAGCTAGAAGATACACTTAACTCTAGTTACACTCCTTGGAAGAACGCCATTGGAACCATTTGCAAGGAAGAGCATATGCACCTTGCCCATGGAGATAAAACAGTTAAGGCCATGGCCGAAGATCCAGAAAAAAGGGCCTTTCTTCAAGAGCGCTTAAATCTTTGGTGGCCAAGAGTGATGAATGTCTTTGGAAAATCCTCTGGAGCAACCAATGACATCTATCTGCGCCTTGGTCTAAAAACTCGCACCAATGCTCAGGTAAGAGAAGCCTTTGTAAATGAGATTAAAGAGAAATGCGATAGCTGGGGTCTAGTTATTCCTGAATACAATGAAGCTGCTCAGCCTCTAGAATACACGCTTAATTAATCATGAAAGTCGAAAAAATAGTTGTTATCGGCGCCGGAACCATGGGTTCCGGCATTGCTCAATGGTTTACTCAGCAGTTTTGCTCGGTGGAGCTGGTGGATAATTCCACTGATCAATTGTCCAAGGCCATAAACTCTATTCATACTTCCTGGGACAAGCTCGTAGAGAAAGGAAAGCTTACTCAAGAAGATGTTCATAAGATGAAAAGTTTACTTAAAGCTGGCAAGTTGGGCTCAGTTAATAAAGATGCGGATCTTGTGATCGAGGCGATCATAGAAAATCTGGAAATCAAAAAAAATCTTTTTAGAGATTTAGATAACTACTTCTCTGATCACACCATTCTTTCATCCAATACTTCAAGTTTTCCCATTGAACTCATGGCCGATGCGGTAAAAGTCTCTCGTAGAAGCCGCTTTCTGGGACTTCATTTCTTCAATCCCGCGACCATCATGAAGCTCGTGGAAGTGATTAAAGGCAAGGATTCCGACCATAAACTTTGTGAAGATCTTTACAGATGGTTTGATGAAATGGGTAAAAAGCCTGCTATGTGTAAGGATTCTCCTGGCTTCATCGTGAACCGGGTAGCAAGAAACTTCTATGGTGAGCCCCTTCGAATTGTAGAAGAAGATGATGAATCCAAGATGAAAGAAGTCGATCGAGTCCTCAAGGAAGTAGGCGGCTTTAAGATGGGTCCCTTTGAACTCATGGACCTGATCGGTATTGATATTAACTATTCGGTTACCTGCTCAGTTTGGGAAGCTTACCATAAAGAGCCTCGTTTCGCTCCTCATAAGCTTCAAAAGCAAATGGTGGATGAAAAGAGATTGGGTCGCAAAACTAAACACGGATTTTATAAGTATGACTAATATTAGTTTTGAAGACATCGTTATCAACTTTGGTTTTGCCTCCAAAGAAGAGAAGAAAAAAGTTTTAAATGATAATCCAAGCAAAAAAGTCTACATGGATCTCACCTGCTATGATCCCGCAGAGTTCTATGCTGAATTCCCTCAACTCAAGGGATCCTTTGCTGCTCTTTTTTGTGATGAGGATAAGAAGATTGAAATCCATTTCAAAGAAAAGCTCGAAGTGGTCACTGAGAAGCTTAAAGAATTGGGATTTACTCTCATTGAAACAAGTATCATCAGCTGTGGTTTTATCTTTCCACGAACTATCGTTCAAATCATTAATGAAGCCTACTTCGCCCTGGAAGAAGGAGTCGCTTCCCAAGAAGACATCAATCGCGCCATGAAGTTTGGGGTGAATTATCCCAAGGGCCCTTTTGAGTGGTCAGCAGGAAGAGAAGTTTATGTAAAAACTCTGCTGAATGAACTTTTCCAAAAGACTCAGGACCAAAGATATCGCGCCTCCAACCTCATTAAGGATTAAGTACTATGACTCAGAAAACATATATCATTCATGCCAAGCGCTCAGCTATCGGATCCTTTGGAGGAGCTCTCTCCTCAGTTAGAGTAGATGATCTCCTGTCTGAGCTCTTTAAGGACTATGCTCAAACGGCCAAACATGATTTAAAAGAAATCAGTGACACCATCATTGGCTGCGCCAATCAAGCGGGGGAAGATAATAGAAACCTCGCTCGAATGAGCTTGATTCTCGCTGGCTACCCTCTGGAAGTTCCCGGCACCACTATTAATCGTCTCTGTGGCTCATCACTTGATGCCGTAATCGATGCTCATTCAAGAATTCTGGCAGGCATGGGCGACTGCTTTATTGCCGGAGGGGCCGAAAGCATGTCACGTGCTCCCTATGTGATGAGTAAGGCAAGCTCTCCCTTTGATCGCACGCAAAAGATGTGGGACACCGCTATTGGATGGCGTTTTGAAAATCCCAAGATGGCAAACATGTTCCCCCTTCTTGGTATGGGCGAGACTGCTGAAGAAGTTCAAAAACTGCATAATATCTCCCGAGAGGAGCAGGATAAGTTCGCTTTTGATTCTCATCAAAAGGCAGTAGCCGCACAAAATGCTGGGAAGTTCAAGGCAGAGATTGTTCCTATTGCCTATGAAACTAAAAAAGGTTCTATCACCGTTGATCGTGATGAAGGCCCCCGTCCTGATACATCTTTAGAAAAACTCGCCAAACTCCGCCCGGCCTTTCGAAAGGAAGGAACGGTTACGGCAGGAAATAGCTCTTCGATTAATGATGGAGCAAGTATGGTGGTAGTGTGCTCAGAAGAGTTCATGAAGCGCCATAACCTCACACCACTTGCCATGGTCACAGGTGGAGCCGTTCACGGACTTCATCCCAATACTATGGGGCTCGGACCGGTGGGAGCCATCAAAAAGCTCTGCACCCGCTTTAATTATAAATTATCTGATTTTGATTTGATTGAGCTCAATGAGGCCTTTGCCGCTCAGGCCCTGGGATGCATTAAGGAGCTGGAACTTGATCCTACAAAGATCAATCGAAATGGCGGCTCAATTGCGATCGGGCACCCTCTGGGTGCTTCGGGAACGAGAATCCTCACGACCCTTCTTCATCAGATGCAGGCAGACCCTAAACTTAAAAATGGTCTCGCCTCAATGTGTATTGGCGTGGGTCAAGGTATCGCTCTGTCGGTTGAAAACTGCCGATGAAATATTTAGTTTTGATCCCACTTCTTCTTAGCGTCAATGCCTTTGCTTGCTGGAAAATGCAGGGAGAAATGACCATTGGATCTAAAACTCTAAAGCTTGATCAGAAGATAAATCATAATCAAAAGTACTCCTATCAGAAGCCTCCCTACTTGATTCACCTGTCAGTTACAACTCATGATGGAAGAGAGACATTGAGCTTTGAAGTTCTAGAGAAGACGGGCCTTGAGCTTTTGAAAGTCTCCAGTGGCAAGATGAGACTTAAAGAAAATGAATTTGGAACTTTAAAAATTGAAGATAAAAATAGACCAACATATCTGAAAATCAAATTGAATCAGATCTAAGGAGGCCCCAGTGAAAGAAGTTAAACTTTTCATCAACGGAGAATTCCGTACTTCAGAGAAAAAGATTATCTCAACCAATCCGGCCAATGATGAAGCCGTTGCGACCGTCTATCTTCCTAGCGAGAAGGATATCAATGAAGCTGTAGAATCTGCTCACTCCGCTTTCTATTCCAAAGAATGGAGAGGCATGGATCAGAATAAGCGCGCTGAAATTCTGGAAAAAATCTCAGAGAAAATGAAAGAAAGAAGAAATGAGCTGGTTGAGCTAGAAATTGCTGATTCAGGCTCTTGCCTTCGAAAGGCGAAGGCAGATATTCACAATGCGGCTTCTTACTTCAAAGTACTTGCGGGTCAGCTTCGAAAATTTCAGTTTGAAGTTAAAGATGAGAATGCCTCTCGTGAGGGCTTCTCCCATAACTACAAGCTATATGAACCCGTGGGAGTCTGTGCCCAGATTATCCCTTGGAACTTCCCATTGGTCATGGCCGCTTGGAAAATTGGCCCCGCCATTGCTTCTGGTTGCACCACCGTGCTTAAAACGGCTCAGGAAACTCCTGTGACTGCCTCTATTCTTGCTGAAATCCTGAATGAAGCCGGTCTTCCTAAGGGAGTGGTCAATATCATTACAGGCGGCGCGGCTGAAGGTGAAACTCTTCTGAAGCATCCTAAGGTAAGCAAAGTCGCCTTTACTGGATCTACCCAGGTGGGTCGCAAAATCATGACAGCGGCAGGAACTCATCTTCAGCGCCTCTCATTAGAATTGGGTGGAAAATCGGCCAATATAGTATTGGATGATGCCGATCTCTCTATTGCCGTAGACGGTGCCCTCTATGCTTTCCTTTACCACTCAGGTCAGGCCTGTGACTCTGGGACACGCTTATTTGTAGAAGAGAAGATTTACCCAGAATTTAAAGAAGCTCTCTTAAAGAGAATTGCTGACGTTAAAGTAGGCATTCCTTCTGATCCCAATACAGGCTTTGGCCCGGTGATCAATAAGAAGCAAGCCGATATGATCATGGGTTATATCGAGTCTGCCAAAAAAGACGGAGGAAAACTTCTTTATGGCGGCGAGAAAATGACTGGTGGAGAATTTGATAAAGGCCACTACATTAAGCCAACTTTGTTCGAAGTCACTCCTGACAATACCATCTTCCGCGAAGAAATTTTTGGACCGGTACTGGCCATCACCCCGGTTAAGAATGAAGAAGAAGCTATTAAGCTTGCCAATAACTCTATCTATGGACTGGCCGGAGCCGTTTGGTCAAAGAATGGGGAAAGAGCTAAGAGAGTTGCCAAACAACTTGAAACTGGAACTGTCTGGATCAATGAATACCACTTACTAAACCCTGGCATGCCATTTGGTGGCTATAAGCAGTCGGGTCTTGGTCGAGAAATGGGTGAAGAAGGTCTTAAGGCCTATTTAGAAGTAAAACACCTTTGGGTTTCTGATTGCGATGAAAGAGCGAAGAAGCCATGGTTTGATGCTTTATTTTAGAGACTAGAAAATGGGGGCCAAACGGCTCCCATTTTTATTTAAAACTGAATTGAATTAGCAATTTGATCCAAGCGCAGATAAGTCAGTCCCATCTCGTTAAGTTTTTTCTCAGTCTTCTTCAGGGCAATCTTAAAACTTTCCACTTCCAGCAGTAGAGCTTCATCTTTAAAGTCATACTTAACATCGATTAATCTGGTCAGCACTGAGGGGCCAAAAAAAAGTTTCATGGAAAGTTTATACTTCATGAGATCAATCGGTGACTGAAGTTTTCTTAGTGACTTGATCTTAGTGCCCTTTGACGGAGGGGCCTGTCTGATTCTGAGTGGAACTTTTCTCATATCCATTTCTGAGAAGTTATGATGATCGATAGTATGAGCGACGGTGACGTCCCAGATAAAATAAGCAACAACTTCTGCCAGCGCATTTCCTTCAAAGATTTCCTCACCATCAGGGAAACCAGGCACCCAATCATGAATGTAGTTGGCCCAATTTTTTACGTGCTTATCCCCTTTGGGAATTGTGTTAACGACTTCAAGTACAAAATTATAAATGGTCTCATAATAAGCATCTAAAAACTTACCATAACCAGAAAAGATCTTTGGTGGTCTTCGGGGATAGGTATAGGGAGGATAAGAATCATTATTATGAATTCCTCGGTAGCCTTCAACCAGCAAATCTCTAATGCTATCATAAGCGGCCGGGAAAGGAGCATACGTCTTCCACCACTTATCATCATGAAGAAGGGACATTTTAAAATTTAATACAGCATTCTCGAGAGCTAAGGTAAAGCGTAAGTGGGGATACAAGAGTTTAAAGAGAGTATGCTTCTTGGGAAGAGCCGTCTTGGTAATTGCGTTGATACTATCTAGTGGAAAGTGTTGCAGCGGATGGACAACCATCGTTGCACATAGTGCTCCCCCTTGAAGAACGAAATACTTTGCAAGCTCCCAGGCATCTTCATCTTCGGGATAAAGAACCGTATCAGTTGCTTCCACCCAAATGCATCTCACTTCAAAGGTTTCTTTTGCTACGAGCTCAAGGAGCGTTTTTGTAGGAGAGACATGGATATCTTTAAAGGGATGCACAACTCTGACGGGCTCCAGGTCGGTAATAAAATATACCTTTCCTTCCTTCATATGGGGCTTAAAGATTTCTAAATCTTTTGCATCCATCTTGGGATGAATAAATTTTGCCATCATGGAATTTGTCAGAAGGTCATGAAATTCTGAATCAGAAACAGGGATACAACCTGGTTTCAATAAACTGGTGACATAATAATAGGGAGTGAGTGTTGGCCAGAGGAAGAGAAAGCGACTGCCAATATTGAACCACCAATCAAACCACTCCTTTACAGGGAGATGAATGACTGTGGGAGATTCATCATAGGGGTGATCGGGACAAGGTTGCGGCCACGGACCTTTTCTGCCATAAAGATAATTCTTAGGGTTCATTATTTGTCCTTGGAAGGTTATGAACTCCTATCGATTACTTTTAAACTAATTTAACTTAAGAAAACCCAAAAAAAAACCCACCTTTCGGTGGGTCTTTTTCAAGAAGGATAAGAGTAAAAATTAGCCAATAAGCTTAAGAGCGTTCTGGCTGCTCATGTTTGCTTGAGCAAGTACTGAAGTACCAGCTGCAGCAAGGATGTCATTCTTAGCTTTCTGAGCAGTTGCATCAGCATAGTCAACATCACGAATACGAGAGTTAGCTGCAGATAAGTTTTCAACGTTAACTTGTAAGTTATTTGAAGTTGAAACTAGTCTGTTCTGAATCGCACCGAGGAAAGCGCGCTGGCCAGAAACTTTTTCAATCGCGCTATCAAGAGCTCCAAGAGATTCTTGAGATCCTGTTTTGCTTGAAACGTCGAGTTCGGCGACGCCCAAGCTGTCCAGGCGCGAGTTCACTTGCTTAGCATCGTAAGAAATTCTATCTTGGAAAGAGTCGTTGTTGATACCGATTTGGAAATCATACTTATCGCCTTCACCATTTAGAAGCTTCTTCCCGTTAAATTCAGTAACCTGAGAAATACGATCTAACTCAAGTTTAAGGTTTTGATATTCGAGGTTAGTCATATCACGCTCAACATCACCAACTGTATCAGAAGCTGTTTGTACAGCAAGTTCTCTCATACGAGTAAGGATAGAAGATACTTCGTTCAAGCCACCTTCAGCAGTTTGAACCATTGAAATACCATCGTTGGCGTTACGATCAGCTTGCTTCATTGAACGGATACCAGACTTCATCTTCTCAGAGATGGCTAGTCCTGCAGCATCGTCAGCGGCTTTCGTGATTCTTGAACCAGATGACAACTTGTTAAGAACGCTTTCCGACTCTCTGTTGTTCACGCCGAGTGAACGTTGAGCAGCGAGTGAAGAAACGTTTGTGTTAATACGGAAACCCATGAAATCCTCCTTGGTTTATACCTCATCCTATCCGTGATGATCAGTTCCCAACCTTGAGAGACTAGATAAGCTTCCATGCTTAAGATTTGAATTTTTTATGCCTTCACATATGTGATAGACAAAGATCTATTCGGTACTCTGAAGACGAACTTAAGGGGGGAAAAAAATATATTTTACGACTCATTCTCTGACTACCGGAGTCCGTCATTCTTGTAAAAATTTATACTTAGGGTGTTTTCTTCTGATTGTCCGAGAGTTAAGATATGCTAATGAATCTTGCAACACCTATTATAATTGTTCATCCCAAGGAAGATTTTCGGTCTCTTTTAAGGGATATGCTCATTAAACATGGCTTTTTTCATCTCATCGAAGCCTCTTCAAGCGAAGAACTTCATGCATTACTCAAACAAAATGTGAATGAAAGATTCTTTCTGGTACAGAGTCATCTTATGGATGAGATAGCGATGGAAGCTATCATCAAGAATGAAAACTTCATCGTGTTTGCTCAGCCCGATGATAATAGAGCCATTTTTCTTTCTACTCGTTTGGGAGTAAAAAGAATCATCAGCTTCCCTTTTTCTTCGCAGTATTTAGTGGAGAAGATTAAAGAAGTTTCTCAATGATATTCTGAATAAGGTAGATTATTAATACCCATCCAGTATTTCAAATCCACTTCAACATTTTCGTCGAACTCACTTATCTCGTATTCTTTATTTTTAACCATGATCTTGGCATAAGTGAGCAAATTGCCGTGATTCCACTGTCCTAGATCCAGATTCACCATTCTGGTCCAGGTACCAGTATTAACGAAGATAGTGCCATCGTTGTAGAGTCTTAGTGTGGGACTATGAGTGTGTCCCACAATTAGCACTTTGGACTCAGGATTCTTTTCAAAAAAGTTTCTGGTTAATGTTTCATAATCCTGAAACAACTCAAGCTCACGAACAATATCTTCGATTACCTGCCTTAGGCTCTTCTTTACCATATAGAAGTGCCAGAAACGAACCATTACAAAGTAATAGATATTTGAGAGGACAAATCGCAGAGTAAAGAATGTATCAAAGATAATCCCATGAATAATAAAGTGCTTAATCGGTCTTACAGCATTGATAAAACTTCGCTCTTGCTTATATTTATTGATCACATTCGTGACATAGTATGATCCCCAAGGAGGGATAAAATAGCGCTCGCCGCTTAAAGTTTCAATGACAGCATTCTCTTGATCAAACTCGTGGGCTCGTTCATACTGATGCCCATGCTGAATACAAACACCTTTCGTTGGTACATGGGTAGAAATAGAGTTTGAAAGAGTTATGCTACTTGCATGTTCACCAAAGTAAGAAAGAAATTCTTCTTTCAAGGAATCAAAGACAAACTCAGCATCATGATTTCCAATGATGTAGACGATGGTTTTACCTGGGCTTTGAAGAAATTCTTTCAAAGCATCAAGTACCCCCTCATGGGCTTCCATGATCATCCTAAGTTTCGCCAGTGCAGCTTTTTCGCTCCAAAACTCATCATCATAGAACTCGACGTAGGGTACGGCCAGAAAGTCCAGAAAGTCTCCATTAATGACTAACTCTACTTCTATATCTGCATACTCACCAGTTGAGTAGTATTTCAGAAAATCGATTAGTTCATTATCATAATGAAAATCCTCAAGGAGATTTCTCTTACCTTTAAGCATTTTACCTGCACTTAGATGAAGGTCAGATATGACAAGAATCAATTTTGAATAACTATCTTGTTGGGATTTCATAAGCCTTTTTGCCAAAGATCAGCTGAACATCCTGAAAGGAGGGACTTACAGGAATAAAAGTTACTGATGACTTGGTTTTATTTTCAATTTCAACTGTCTCTGTTTCCCCAGACTTAACTGAGACATACTTAATGATCTTCCCTTCTGCCAGAAATTTTCCAACCTGATCAGAAAGAGATTCGTTTTTAATGATCACACTAAACAATGATTTTTTCTGATCAGGTGATATCACATTCATACTCCGATCTTGTATTTGAATGATGAATGTTTCTGACTTGGACATAGCCAAACCTATTGTAGGAAGAAGTAAAAGAAACCACAATTTCAAAGCATCAGCCTTAGTTCAGATAATTTTTTAATTTCGTCTCGAAGCTTCGCGGCTTCTTCAAAGCGCAGACCCGAAGAAGCCTCTTTCATCATTTGCTTCAATTCCTTAATTTTAGCATCAATTGCCTCGGCCGATAGCTTCTGGTCGGAAATTTCCGCTTTTTCCCGCCTTTTTTTGTCAGATTTTTTGGTTCCCCTCAAGACCTCAATGACCCCCCCACTGATTTTCTTATTAACGGTAGTGGCGGTGATCCCATGCTGCTCATTATAAGCTTCCTGCTTAATTCGTCTTTCTGCGGTCACCTTCATGGCCTCTAAGATACTTGGGGTCTTCCGGAATCCATAGAGGAGGACCTTTCCTTCAGAGTTTCGGGCCGCTCTCCCAATGGTTTGAATCAGGGAACGAGTGGAGCGCAAAAATCCTTCTTTATCGGCATCTAAAATACCTACCAGGGAAACCTCGGGAATATCCAGACCTTCTCGCAAAAGATTTATTCCCACCAAGATATCAAATTCCCCTAATCTAAGATCTCGTAAGATTTCCATTCTCTCCAGGGTATCGATATCGGAGTGAAGATACTTAATCCTCATGCCTACCCCTTTATAGAAAGAGGTTAACTCTTCGGCCAGCCTCTTGGTAAGGGTCGTGATAAGAACTCTATCGCCTTTAGCAATAACTTTTTTGGCCTCCACTAACATATCATCCACTTGATTTTTAGCATCTCTGAATTCAATGAGTGGGTCTAGAAGTCCAGTCGGGCGAATGATCTGCTCAGCGTACTCTCCACCAGATTTTTGAAGTTCATAATCGGCAGGGGTTGCGGATACAAACAAGACTTGATCGAGCTTACTTTCAAATTCAGGAAAATTAAGAGGCCGGTTATCCAGTGCACTTGGAAGCCTGAATCCATATTCAACCAGGTTCTGCTTTCTAGCTCTATCTCCCTTATACATTCCTCCCACTTGGGGAATGGTGACATGGGATTCATCGACGATCATCAAAAAGTCTTTTTTGAAATAATCGATGAGTGTAGAGGGAGGATCTCCCGGCCGGCTTCCGGCCATATGACGGGAATAATTTTCAATTCCTGGACAAAAACCCATTTCTTCCATCATTTCTAAATCTAGTAAGGTTCTCTGTTGTAAACGTTGAGCTTCCACCAGCTTATTATTAGACTCAAGTTCTTGCAGTCTTTCTCTAAGTTCAAGCTTAATTGCCTCTATGGCGGATTTCATCTTATCCTTTCCCACCACATAGTGACTCTTGGGATAGATATCCATTCGGTTTAGAGTTTGAAGAACTTTCCCTCGTAAGGGATCTACCAAAAAAATGCCATCGATTACATCATCAAAAAATTCAATTCTCACGATTTGGGATTCTTCGTAAGCAGGAAAGACTTCAACCACATCCCCTCTCACGCGAAAAGTACCACGATGAAAATCAACATCATTTCTTTGATACTGAATTTCGACCAGTCTTTTTAGAAGATCATCTCTATCCATTTGATCCTGGTTAAAGAGCATAATTCTTTGATTGAAATATTCTTCGGGAGCTCCGATACCATAAATACAACTTACCGACGCCACCACGATAACATCTTCGCGATCAAAGAGTGATCTTGTAGCCGAGTGTCTTAGCTTCTCTATCTCATCATTGATGGCCGAATCTTTTTCAATATAGGTATCCGATCCAGCTACATAGGCTTCCGGCTGATAGTAATCATAATAAGAGACAAAATATTCAACTGCATTTTCTGGAAAGAATTCTTTAAACTCGGAGAAGAGCTGAGCTGCCAGTGTCTTATTGGGAGCAAGAATCAAAGTTTTTTTACCAAGATTCTTAATGATATTGGCCATGGCAAAGGTTTTACCAGAACCAGTGACTCCTAAAAGTGTTTGAAAATTATTTCCAGCTTTGAAAGCATCTGTCAGTTGCTTAATTGCCGCCGGTTGATCTCCCGTTGGCTTAAATGCAGATTCTAACTTGAATTTTGAACTCATCGATATTTGCCCTTGCCAAACGGCCTTTCTTGAAAGAAATTAAGTGAAAGATTTCACTCTAGGATTGTTCTTATGGGTATGATGCTTCCTCGCATCAATTTATTCTTCCACGTCTTAAACCACCTAGTCTATTCTATTCTCTCAAAGCCAACTTACAAATCTATAAATTATCGTCAGGAGAAGAATGATCAAGCATTTTCTGTCTCTCAATAGTCTATCCACTGATCAAATACATGGGCTTATTCAAAGGGCCCAATTCTTTTCCCGTCATCAAAAACAACCAGATAAAATTCATCACCTCCTTCAGCATAAACTTTTCGCTAATGTCTTTTACGAACCCAGTACTAGAACCAGATGCTCCTTTGAAGTTGCGGCCAAAAGGTTAGGTGCTGAGATTATTAATTTTGTTCCTGAAAATTCCAGCGTAAAAAAAGGTGAGACGGTTTATGACACCCTAAAGTCGCTGGAAAGCCTGGGGGTAGATGGAATTATCTTAAGGCACTCGGATGATAATATATTTGAAAGCCTCTCCGGTCTCAACACCTGTCCCATGATCAATGCCGGAGCAGGAAAACACGAGCACCCTTCTCAAGGGCTCTTAGATCTCTTAACCCTCACTCAGGAATTTCCTAAGCTCGCAGGATTAAAGATTGCAATCTGCGGGGATATTAAGCATTCCCGAGTGGCGGGATCCCTCATGATAGCTGCCGAGAAATTTGGCATGGAGATTCATCTTTGTGGTCCAGAAAGTCTGATCCCGAATATTAATAATACTTTTATCAAGTGCTCCGAGCTTGATAATGTGCTGCCCGAAGTCGATGCTGTCATGATGCTTAGAATTCAACTGGAAAGACATGAGGGGCTGGAACTTGATCAGAAAACTTATTTTGAGCAGTTTGGTCTCTCCAATCACCGAGTCTCATTGATGAAGGAGAAATCCATTATTCTTCATCCGGGACCTTTTAATCGTGGAATAGAAATCGCCGATGAAGTCGTTGAGCATCCCCGCTCCCGAATCTTTAAACAAATGACCAATGGTGTTTTCGCCAGAATGGCAATCTTGGAATGGGTCCTAAGTAAAGGAAATGAAAATGATTAAGCTAATTTTAGAAACTGGTGAAGAGTATGTGGGAGAATCCATTGGTTCCCCGATTGATAACATCTACTCCTTAGGAGAGCTGGTCTTTAATACCAGCATGACAGGCTATCAAGAGATTCTCTCCGATCCCTCATACTGCGATCAAATCGTAGTCATGACCTATCCCCTCATTGGCAATTATGGAGTGAATAAAGATGATTTTGAATCCCTCTCTCCAGCCTTAAAAGGTATGGTGGTAAGAGAATGCGCTCCCATTGGTTCTAACTGGAGAAATGAGTATTCTCTAAGTGAGCTTCTGAAGCGCTTTAAAATTCCCGGCATCGCAGGCATCGATACCAGAGAGTTAACTAAGAAAATTCGAGACAAAGGAGTGATGAAGGCTGCATTAACTCCCATTGACTTCTCGCTTGATGAAGCCAAAAAAATACTTTCTCTTCCTTTGCAAAGTAATCAGATTCAAAGAGTTTCCACCAAAAGTCCAATTCATTTCCCAGGCGAAGGTGAGCGCATTATCCTGATGGATTTTGGCTACAAAAAAAATATTCTGAGATCTCTCCTTAAAAGGAACTGCGATGTGGTGGTAGTACCATGGGACGCATCTGTTGAAATGATTCAGAGTTATCGCCCGCAAGGAATTCTTCTCTCCAATGGCCCGGGAGATCCCAAAGGTGTACCGGAAGTTCTGCCAGTCATCAAGGAGCTTCAGAAATCCTACCCAATGTTTGCTATTTGCATGGGTCACCAACTCTTTGCTCTAGCGAATGGTGCCAACACCGAAAAACTCAAGTTCGGACACCGAGGTGCTAACCACCCTGTTAAAGATTTAAAGCTTGGAAAAGTATTTATGAGTTCGCAAAACCATGGTTATGCTGTGACCACGGAATCGGTAGCAAATTCAGAACTAGAGGTCACTCAGATAAATATAAATGATAAAACCGTAGAAGGGTTAAAGCATAAAACCCTTCCCTCTTTCTCGGTTCAATACCATCCAGAAGCATGTCCCGGACCAGAAGATACGGCCTGGTTATTCGATGATTTTCTCTCGTCTATAAGGAAAAATTAAAATGGGTATCAATCAGAAACTAAAAAAAGTTCTCGTTATTGGATCAGGACCCATCGTCATTGGGCAGGCCGCAGAGTTTGACTACTCAGGAACACAGGCAGTCAAGTCGCTTATCGAAGAGGGAGTGGAAGTCGTTTTAGTAAACTCGAATCCCGCAACTATCATGACAGACAAAGAAACTGCTCATAAAGTTTATATCGAGCCATTAACCAAGGCCTTCCTGCTTAAAATACTTCATAAAGAAAAACCAGACGGACTTCTACCTACTCTCGGTGGTCAAACCGCCCTGAATCTAGCTGTTAAGCTTGAAGAAGAAGGGCATCTTAAGCGATTAGGGGTAGAGCTTTTGGGTTGCAGAGTTGAGACGATACAGAAAGCTGAAGATAGAAAACTCTTTAAAGAACTCATGCTGGAAATTGGAGAGCCGGTTCCCGAGAGTCGCATCATTACGTCTCTAGATGAAGCCCTGGAATTTACTGGTAGAATTGGCTTTCCCGTCATCATTCGTCCTGCCTTCACTCTGGGAGGAACAGGGGGGGGAATTGCTGAAGATGAAGCAGCCTTGCGAACACTTACCGCTGCAGGCCTCGCAGCTTCCCCTATTCAGCAGTGCTTACTTGAGAGATCTATAGCTGGCTTCAAAGAAGTGGAATATGAAGTTATTAGAGACAGTAATGATAACTGCATCATCGTTTGTAATATGGAAAATATAGATCCAGTAGGCGTGCATACGGGAGACTCAATCGTCGTGGCACCAAGCCAGACTTTAAGTGATAGGGAATACCAGCTTCTCAGAACTTCCGCTCTGAAAATTATCCGATCACTAAAAATCGAAGGCGGTTGTAATGTTCAGTATGCTCTGGATCCTCATTCTTATCAGTACTATGTCATTGAAGTGAATCCGAGAGTTTCCCGCTCATCTGCTCTTGCCTCAAAGGCAACTGGTTATCCGATCGCTAAGATTGCAGCCAAGATTGCACTGGGACTTACTTTGGATGAAATCATCAATCCAGTCACCAAGAAGACCTTTGCCTGCTTTGAGCCGGCACTCGATTATGTGGTAACAAAAATTCCCCGCTGGCCGTTTGATAAATTTATTTCGGCCAATCGCAGGCTAGGAACTCAGATGAAGGCTACGGGAGAAATCATGGCCCTTGGCCGCACCATGGAGGAATCTCTCTTAAAAGCAGTAAGATCATTAGAAATAGGTCTTTATCATCTCGAGCTTCCTGGCTTTCAAGGAAAGCCCAAGGCAGAGATTATCAAAAAAATTAGCATGCAAGATGATGAAAGACTCTTCGCTATTTCTGAAGCTATGAGAATTGGAGTGAGTACTAAAGAAATTCATGAACTCACTAAGATCGATTTCTTCTTCCTGGAAAAAATTCAGAACATCATCAAGATGGAAAGAGAACTCACTCAAAAGAAAATGGATCCCGCTCTTGCTCTCAAGGCCAAGCGCATGGGCTTCTCTGATCACTATATAGCAAGGGCCTGGGGCACCAGAGAGAGAGAAATCTATGATTGGAGAAAACAGCATAAGATATCACCAGTCTTTAAAATGGTAGACACTTGTGCGGGAGAATTTGAATCTTCCACTCCTTACTATTACTCCACCTATGAGAGTCAGGATGAAGTTTTAGCATCGAAGAAAGAGAAGATCATCGTCCTTGGATCGGGTCCTATTAGAATTGGTCAAGGAATTGAATTCGATTATGCCACAGTTCATGCCATCGATGCTATTCGCTCCATGGGTTATGAGGCTATTATCATTAATAACAATCCGGAAACAGTTTCAACCGATTTCAATATCTCGGACAGACTCTATTTTGAACCTCTAACGGTTGAAGACGTCTTTCATATTGTGGAGAAAGAAAAACCTTTGGGTGTGATCGTTCAGTTTGGTGGGCAAACTGCCATCAATTTAGCGGAACCACTGGCCGAGAGAGGAGTCAATATTCTGGGAACCTCTACCGATGATATCGATCGGGCCGAAGATAGAAGGCGCTTTGAAGAACTTCTTCGTGGACTGAATATTGCTCAGCCCCTGGGATGCACGGTTACTTCAATGAAGGAAGCCGTAGAGAAGTCGGCCCATCTGGGATTCCCCGTAATTGTTAGACCTTCCTATGTATTAGGCGGTAGGGCGATGGAGATCGTCTATAACGAGCATGAACTCACAGATTACATGAGAAGAAATGTGGATATTAATCCCACTCATCCAGTACTCATCGATAGATACATGATTGGACGCGAGATGGAAGTTGATGCTATCTGCGACGGCGAGACCGTCTTTATTCCAGGTATTATGGAGCATATCGAAAAAGCAGGAGTTCACTCTGGAGACTCTATCGCAGTATACCCTCCACAAACAGTGCCGAAAGATATCCAGGATAGACTCACCGAAACGACTCTTTCCATTGCGAAAGCTCTTAATATCAAGGGACTGATTAATCTTCAGTTCGTCATCTATAAAGGGGATGTCTTTGTTCTTGAAGTAAATCCACGGGCCTCTCGAACGGTTCCGTTTCTTTCAAAAGTAACCGGTGTTCCAATGGCGAAGGTAGCAACTAAGGCGATCTTAGGTGAATCCCTCTTAAAGCAGGGTTACTTCCATGGAGCTCTTGAGCCGAAAGGTGATATCGCTGTGAAAGCTCCTGTCTTCTCATTTGCTAAACTCACAGAAGTAGAAATTGCCCTCGGTCCGGAGATGAAATCTACCGGCGAGGTCATGGGTAGAGACAAGATTTTTGAGAAGGCGCTCCATAAAGCTTTCGTCGCTGCAGGAGTCGTGATTCCTGAATCTGGAACGATCCTCGCCACCATTAGTGATCAGGATAAGGAAGATTCAATACAAATATTTAAACGCTTCTCACAGGTGGGATTTGATTTTGTAGCAACCGAAGGAACGGCCAAGATTCTTGAAGCGGCCAATATCCCCGTTCGAAAAATCGCTCGAATTGGTCAGAGTGAAAATGATATTATCACCGAAATAAGGTCGGGAAGAATTTCACTTATCATCAACACCATCTCTAAAGGAAAGAATGTGGAGTCAGATGGCTTTAAGATGAGACGAGTGGCAGTGGAGCGAGGTCTTCTCTGCTTGACTTCTCTAGACACAACGGAAGCTCTTCTGAGAACCATTGAGCTTAACTCCTATACTATGGAACCACTTTCATGATTCCTGCTGAGAAGATAATCGTGGCCCTGGACACCCAGGATAAGAAAAAGCTCTCGAGCTTATTTACTTCACTGGAAGGGCATCCTGTCTGGATTAAAGTTGGAATGGAATTATTCTATAGCTTTGGTCCTGAAGTTATTCATGAGGCAAAAGAGAAAGGCTATAAAGTTTTTTTAGATTTAAAGCTTCACGATATACCTAATACCGTTTCACAGGCCCTAAAGACTCTAATGAATCTTCCCATCGATATGGTGAATGTTCATGCAGCAGGAGGAAGTGAAATGATGAGAAAGGCCAGCGAGGTAGTAAAATCCTCCGCTCGCTCCCCTCTCCTTATTGCCGTCACTCAACTCACTAGTACCACTCAGGAAGAGATGAATCGGGATCAAAAAATTCCGGGGGAGCTCTTAGAGAGTGTGCTCCATTACGCAACCCTTGCTCACAAATGTGGCTGTGACGGCGCAGTCTCTTCACCATGGGAAGTAAGTGAGATAAAAAAGGCCTGCGGAAATGATTTTTATACCGTCACTCCTGGCATTCGCCCCATGGGAAGCGAAACTCAAGACCAGAAGCGTATCACCACTCCATTGGAAGCCCTAAAACTTGGATCTGATTTTATGGTTATTGGAAGACCTATTACAGCTGCTCCCAATCCAAGGGCCTCCTTAGAGACCATTCTAAAAGGGATATAACCATGACCACCGCCAAAACCATTGCAGGACTTCTGCTAAAAGAGAAGGCCGTCTTTCTTAGACCAGATGACCCCTTTACCTGGACCTCAGGGATTAAGTCCCCAGTTTATTGCGATAACCGACTTCTCATTTCCACCGTAGAATCACGGGGCCAGATTGTTTCTGCTTTTTGCGAAAAAATCAGGGCCTTCAAAGTCGATGTCATAGCGGGAACCGCTACTGCTGGCATTCCCTGGGCGGCCTGGATTGCCATGGAGATGAAACTTCCCCTTATCTATGTGCGAAGCTCCAACAAAGAGCATGGCAGACAAAATGCCATCGAAGGAAAGGCCATAGAAGGTCAAAAGACAGTACTGATAGAAGACCTGATCTCCACCGGCAAAAGCTCAATCGCTGCTGCCGAAAGATTAAAAGATGCAGGAATATCCGTAGCCGCTGTCCTAAGCATTTTTAGCTACGGCTTCAATCAGGCCAAGGCAGCCTTTGATGCTGCAGAACTCTCCTTTGAATCACTTTCCACCTTTGAAGTCCTGGCCCAAGTCGCTTATGATGATAAAAAGCTTGATGCAGAGGCTTTGAAACAAGTACTGGAATGGAGAACTAACGTTAAATTCCCATGAATGAATTAAAATACAAAAACAAGCGACTTGAGTTTTCTCACATCGATGTGGCCGCAGTTGCCAAAAAACATCGCACCCCCTTCTACCTCTATTCAGAGGAAGTTTTAAGAAATAACTATCTTGAATTTTATGAAGGTGCCCTGAAAGCAGGACTAAAAAAGCCGCTGGTTTGCTTTGCTTTAAAGTCTAATCCAAATCTTGAACTTTTAAAGATTCTGGCAAATCTTGGCTCCGGTGCTGATATTGTATCAGGTGGAGAATTGAAGCGGGCCCTGAAAGCAGGTATCGATCCTCAAAAGATCGTCTTCTCAGGTGTTGGTAAGACCGAAGAAGAAATCAAGTTTGCTCTTAAGACCACTAAGAATGGAATTTATTCCTTCAATGTAGAATCCCTGGAAGAATTAGAACTCATTAATCACTGTGCAAAGAAATTAAAGAGAACCGCACGAATCTGCTTCCGCTTGAATCCGGTGGTTCAACCTAAGACCCATAAATATATTTCAACCGGAAACAAGACTCATAAATTTGGACTACTTGAGAAAGATATTATTTCTTCCCTCAAGAAAGCAAATCTCTGGTCACATAGTAAGTTAGTTGGACTCTCCATACATATTGGTAGTCAGCTTTTAGATCTCAAGGCCACTAAACTCGCGGTAAAACGTCTTTCAGAAGTTGCCCTTAATACGAAAGCTCCTTTGGAGTTTTTAGATGTTGGTGGAGGTCTTGGCGTTGATTATCATCCGGATGATAGACTCTCCGCTCCTAGCATTGATACCTATATGAAAGTTATTGCAGATACTCTTAAGCAAAATTACTTCTCAAAGTGCGATTTTAATCCTCGAGTGGTATTTGAGCCGGGTCGCAGAATCGTTGCTCGCGCCGGAATCTTTGTCATGAGTGTTTTAAGAAATAAGGTGTCGGAGAATAATCACTTCGTGATTGTCGACGGTGGCATGAATGACTTTGTGCGACCATCTTTATACGGGGCCTATCATGGACTTGTACCCGTTAAAGAAGGTAAGTCAAAGATGCCCTGTCATGTAGTAGGCCCCATTTGTGAGACCTCTGATTGCTTCGGCTCAGATCGTATGCTTCCTCCCATGAAGAGCGGAGATCTCTTAGTATTAGAAGATACCGGCGCCTATGGATACAGCATGGGATCGAACTATAATCTGCGCGGTAGACCGACCGAATTATTAGTGAAGAAAAACAAGAAAGTGAAGATTGTGAATAAAGCGCAGTCTTTTGAAGATCTAACTTAAAGCAAAAAAAAGGGCCCCGCTTTTGGGGCCCATCATATCATCTATTGGTAAAAATCAGTGTTCGAGAAACTTCTAGTTGAGAGAACTCTTTAGCGTTAAGCAGAGTCCCTTTACCTTTGAAGTAGGTCTTAGCAGTAATGCCAAACTTTCCGCCAGAGAGATTAACTCCTAAGGCATTCATATCGATAGCAACCTCTGATGAATTTCCTGAAGTTGAGAAGCTAAATTCTGAGCTATCAAGAGCGCGATCAAAGAGGGTTGTATCTGAACCAAATACGCGCTTACTTTCTACTGAAAGAGAGAAACCAAGATTGTCTGTGGTAGTGATAGCACCCGTATTAAGCGTTAGAACAGAATTTCTTACAGAGATCTTGGACATAGAAAGAGCTCTCATGATTGGAGCAGCTTCAATCAACTCTACCGCAAATGAACCTTCAAGATATTTAACATAACCATTCATTTGAGACTGAACATCTTTTTGTGTCTGCATAACAAAGAACTTTTTAGAACCTCTCACATCAAGAGAAAGAGTATCTCCTACAAGAGATACTTTGAAAGTTTCACCAGGAGTCATTGAATCAGAAAGATTAGCGACGTCTAGGAATACACGTGCTTCAACATCATAATCTTTCACTTCGTATGGAATTTGTACTGTTTGAGTACAAGGATAAGATACGGTTCTCGTCCAAGGCTGCTGATAGCAATGTCGAGGAATTGGATAAGTTCTGCCATTTCGATCAGTTCCAAAACCTCCACCTGTACAAACAGTTCTCCATTCAGTTTCCTGACGGTAACAAATGGTTCGCTGCTGCTCATATCTATATTCGGTATGAGTCTTCTCACCTCTAAGAAGTAGCTCAACAGAACTCTCTGATCCATCATAAACAAAGGTTTTAGTTTCGCCAGAACTGGCCATCGAGCTAAATGATAATATTAAAACGAATAGGCCTGAAAGCATCTTCATAACGACTCCTCATTAGATATTCTAATCCACTAGTTATTTACCACTTATCAGTAGCACGCACCACCTGAAGTGAGGAGGGCCTGTGAGTGAATGTAAAAAATATA
>DFXX01000058.1:83809-84844 GCA_002381765.1 Bacteriovoracaceae bacterium UBA4097
GGCCTCAATCCACTTGGGATCCACCCCTGATGAGCTGATATCCTGATCCATTTTATGTAATGCACTGAGAACTGATTGTGGATCCTGTGCCACTAGCCCCAGAGCATCTTGCACAAATTTGATGGTACTATGAACTACATTTAATGAATTAGAAGTAAGCTGATCCTTATTGCCTTTAACGTATCTAATGAAGGAAAAGAAGTGCCCCATAGCACCAGCGGAGTTAAAGTCATTACCCAATTCTTCCATCATCTTATCCTGGCATTTAGCGATCTCGGTATCAACATCTCCCTCAGAAGAAGCCTGGTACTTTTCCACTTCCAGAACAAATTCGTGAATCCTTCTCACTTCATCCAGAGCGCGACTTATGACCTCATCACTCCACTCCAAGCGGGCCCGGTAATGAACAGTTAGAAGAACATGTCTTAAAACCTGGCCTCCGTACTTCTGAACGAAATCCCTGATCTTAACCACATTTCCCAGGGACTTACTCATTTTCTCTGAACCAAAATTCAGAAATTCATTGTGTGCCCAGGTATTACAGAATGGACATTTATTAGCGGCTTCAGATTGAGCGATTTCATTCTCATGATGTGGGAACATCAGATCCACTCCACCATGATGAAGATCAAGGGTATTACCCAGATACTTCTTGGCCATCGCAGAACATTCTATATGCCAACCAGGTCGCCCTTTCCCCCAGGGAGAATCCCAGGAAGGCTCACCTGTCTTAGCTGGTTTCCATAAGACAAAATCAGAAGGATGCTTCTTTCGAGTATCCACTTCTACCCGGACTCCATGCTGAAGAGAATCAAGGTCTTTCTTAGAGAGCTTTCCGTACTGATCAAAAGTGGGAACATTAAAAAAGACCTCTCCATCAGCAACGTAAGCGTGTCCATTGGCAATGATGTCTTCGATCATCTTAATGATCTCTGGCATGGTCTCTGAAACTTTAGGTGTATGGGTTGCGGGAATCATTCCGAGAGAAGTCATATCGGTCTCGCACTCTTTCACAAAGATTGCTGCGTGCTCGAT
>DFXX01000104.1 GCA_002381765.1 Bacteriovoracaceae bacterium UBA4097
GATTACATTCGCTTTATCGCCATTTCTTCTCATCTCAGCAGCGGGAAACCATTTCTTTTCAAAAACATGAGGCGGCCCTCCTTGAAAAGATCCAGCTCATGAAAATCTATCGAAACTTTATGCGGCCGAAGTTTGTGAGAAAAAATTTCTACGATCCACATGCTCACATCTGGTCACCGGCCATGTATGTAGGTGTGGCAAAAAAAGTATTGGATTTTGGCGATGTATTCGGGGTGAGAAAAATGAAGACACAGATTAAGCTTGATGAGAAAGAAGAGTCTTTTATGAATCGATATTATCCTTTTTCCAGACAAAAGATTGCGTAGACAAAGAAAAAGAAGCTCCAAAAAGGAGCTTTTTTTGATTCAAGTAACCTCAGTTAACTGCGAACAATTTAAGAATTAGATCTCGGCCACGATACCGAGGTTTCGAGGAGACAGAGACTCGTCAAAGAATTCCAGAAGTTGGACTTTATAACCCTGCTCTTCGAGATAGCAGACTCTGTCTAAGAGGATGTACATTTCAAGCAGTCTTCCGAAAGCATTTCGAATAAGACCCGCAGCAATCATATCCTTTATTAATTTCTGACGAATGGGATGATTGAAAAAGTCGTCCAACTCCTCTTTAGAGTGCTTCGGTTCTAGACTAATGCGCTTAAATTGCTCCAGGGCATAAGTTCCAAAGGACTCATCATACAGCTTGGGAGAAGAATTTCCGAGAGCGGTTAATTCCCCTTGTCCGTACTCATCGTGAAGAAGTATATGGATGGCATAGCGGTAGAGCTTAACTTTCTGCTTGAGATGATAATCTTTCTCATCCATCTTTCGATGGGCCCGACTGGAAAGAGTTAAGGCAAACTGACTCATCTCAAATTTGTCAGGCAGACTTTGAGCAAGGGCAGAGATGTTCTCACTCTCTCTAGCATGCTCGAGCTTATGATAGCAGCAGCCAAAATTGATGATAAGCGGAAGCCCGCATTCTGCACTTCCCTTAATTTGATCATTGGCGAGGTTTCCACAGGTATGAAGACCCAGGGTCATGGAGTTAGGAGCAAGAAGCTTTTTGAACTCGGGACTCCTTCCATCGACCTTAACATTGATGTAGCTGACTTTATTTGAGGGATCCTTGGCGTTTACCGCGTGTCTCTTGGCACCAGTGTTTTGTAGGATTGGGTCTAGATCGAGGCTTGTGATTTTGAGTCCGTACTGATTATTTAGTGTCTGGGCCAGAAGCCCGATGCCGCCCCCGATATCGATAATCCTTTTGATCTTTTTCTCATGATAATAGGCATTCACTAAAGGAGCGATGGCCTTTATCTCGTATTGCTTCTTAGGGATAATATAGAGCCAGGTATAGCTATTCTCTGGCATCGGAGGCAATTGGGGGGCCTTGGGCACTTCCGAGAGCTCTTCGATCCGTTCATATAAAGCAAGTAGCTCTGGGTTTTTCAGAAGATGGGACACCTTCTTCTTTTCCAGATCTATGTTATCCTGCATATCCTGAAACCGACTAAGTTCTTTAATCCAATCACTCGGATAATCTACTAAGGGATCGGGATAAAGGAGCATGATTTCGTTTTGCCATATTCTTTGATATGGTTTCAGGAATTCATGAATTTCTAGAAATCTCTTACGGTAGTTCATAGGGGATTTGAGGTATATCACAGCTTATGGATAAGATAAATAAAGTCGCAGTTTTTGGTATGGGAAAGTCGGGAATAGCTGCCGTGAAGCTTGCCCGCCAGAAAGGGCTAAAGGTCTTTGCGGTCAATCAGGGCGAACCAGCTAGCTGGTATCTTCAGGATGGCCTGGATGCATATCTTGAGCTCAGCGATTGCTTTTCCCAGGAAGAGTTTAAGTCTTTTCATGAAATGGATGAAATCATTATCTCTCCCGGAATACCGGTAACCCATCCTGCCCTGAAGTCAGCTGTTGAAAAAGGTGTCTCCATCATCTCGGAAATAGAATTTGCCTGGCGAGAAGTGCAGGATATCCCGGTAATAGGGATTACCGGCACCAATGGGAAAACCACTACCACCACCATGATTGCAGAGCTTTTAAAAAAAGCAGGGAAGCGTGTTTTCTGTGGGGGAAATATTGGAGTTCCCTATTGCGAGATGGCACTCGCAAAAGATTCCTTTGACTATGCTGTTATCGAATTATCTAGCTTTCAGTTAGAAACCATTCGGGAATTTCATCCTCATATTGGTCTTATTCTAAATATCTTTCCCAATCATTCTGAGCGCTATGATGAAGTTCATGATTATGCTCGCGCCAAATTCAGAATGCTTATGAATATGAATCAGGCCGATTATCTCATTCTGGGAACTGAGAATGCTTATCTCAAGGATATCGAATCTCACCCTTCACAAAAAATGATGTTCACCAAGGGAGAGCTTCCAGAAGATTTTAGGAATACTTTTAATTTCTCCCTGGCCCGTGCAAGGGGTGAGCATAATGAGTCTAATTTCTATGCAGCCTATAAGGTCATGGAAATCCTAAAGCTTAAGAAACGCGAGAAACTTATGCAGGACTTTATTAATGAATTTCCGGGTGTCGCTCATCGCTTAGAATTCACGCTGGAGAAGAACGGCCTTACTGTCTATAACGATGCCAAGAGTACGAATAGTCTGGCCACTACTACCGCCATTAAGGCCTTTAAGGATGCAAACTGCCCCTTGCACCTGATCCTGGGAGGGAAGCTAAGAAATGAAGGGGATCGTCTTCTGCCGGAACTTCTGCCCTATAAAGGACTGATAACTACGATCTTCAGTATTGGAGACGTGACGGATAGACTTCTGCAAGAATTAGGGCAGGATTTTAGGGTTATACCGGCCAAAGATTTGAAGCGGGTTTTTGCTCTTACTCAGGAAATGAAGCTGACCGGTAATTTGGTTTTTTCTCCCAGCTTTCCATCGTTTGATCAATTTAAAAATTATGTGGATCGAGGGGAGAAGTTCAAGCAGTGGGCAAAGGAAATTCTCGATTAGCGACGACTCAAATGGTCCTGATAACTCTTATCGATTGAAGCAGGGGAGCGATCATGAGAGGTGTCGGCCACTTTGTCTGCCGTGGCAGTTTCAAATGAAATCTTAGCGATAAAGAACATCATCAAAACCATGACAAACGAACCAAGCTTTACTCTCATAAATGACCCTTCTCTAACAATCAATCTTGTTGTGGTACATGGGCCTTATCGACAGGTTTGAGAAAGAACTTTAAACTTTTTCTATAGAATCTTAACTTTTTATTTGGCCAGGATTTCGAGCCGTTTTAGGAGCTCAGAAACATCATCTAGATCATGGTAAAGGCCGAAGCCAAACCTGAGCCTTTCTCCTCTGCGGTCTATTAGAATGCTGGCCATTTCCAGGGCCTTTTGGCAATTCTCGGCGACTTCAGCATCCGGGGCCTCGAAGGTCAGAAAATGACCATGCCATTCTAAATCCTTGTTAAATAGAGGGGTTAGCTTCCATTTTTGGTAAAAGCTAGGGGGCAGTTGTCGCAAGAAGGTAAGCTGGAGAGTTTTCACATGCTCATGAATGAGGGAAACCTTGAGACCATTGGCCTCAAAATGCCCCCAGACCGAGTTGAAGCGGTACATACCACTAGGATCCTGAGTTGCACCCATGAAGGCCATCCAGTTATTGGCATAACCCACATTGGTTCCAGGAGGGGTTGAGAGTTCAGCAAACTCGGCAAACCAACCGGTAAAGGCGGGCCGCCATTCACCTTTAGGAATCACCATAAAGCCCACGCCCTCACCCGCTTGAGCATATTTATATCCACCAGCGAGATAGAAGATCTTCCCTTCAAGCCGGGAGAGATCAGAGGGCAGGGCGGCAAAGCCGTGATAGCCATCAACTACCATAATGGTTTCAGGAGGGGTGGCATCACATAATTCTAGAAGCTCCTTATCGCTTAAGGCCAGACCCGAATCAAAGAAGACCTGGCTAATAAAAAAGAGATCAGGCTTTTTTTGTAGTTCGGTTTTTAAATTCTCAATAAATTCTCTTCTTGAATTTAAAAGATCTCCTGAAAGGGAAGTCACCTGAACTTGCGGCAGTTCCATTATTCTTTTTAACTGCCTTCTCCAGGAATGAAATTCACTGGTGGAGGTAAGAATCTTGAGGCTTGGTTTTCCTAAAAATAAGGAGAGAAGTCTGGTAGTGAGTTCATGGGTATTAGGAGCAAAGACGATTTGCTCACTGTCTTTGAGGTTAAGTAAGCGAGCAATATGATACTGAGTGGTAGGTATGATCTCGGAGAAAACCTTCTCCCACTTCCTATCACTAGTCATGGAACAGTCATCCCAGTACTCAAGATGGGCCTCACGGGTCACATCCGGCCAGAAATGATGGGAGTGGGCCGAGAAATGAAGAAGATCTCCGTGGTTCTCTAGAAAACGAGTATAAAGGCCCTTAAGATCGAGAACTATCATAGACGATATCCAGTTGTGAGCGAACGGCTTCCGGAAGTTTTGGAATGGCCGATTTAGGTATAAGAAAAGTGGCGAGGTTAAACAAATCGAGGAAAGTTCTGTTTCTCTCGGTTGTCGATTTTAAATACTCATGACCGGAAGATCCACCAGTACCAATCTTAGTCCCTAAAATTCTCTGAACCATCATAGCGTGACGATATCTCCAGGTAGTGAAGTTTTCATCTACTTCGATGAGAGAGTTCAAAATTTTAAAGGGCATTTGCAGAGCGGGGTAGTCGCGATAGAGAAAGATAAAGACAGCTGAGAGCATCGCTTTCTGCGAGAGTCTTACCTTGCCCTCATTTCTCCAAGCTGCAAAACGATCTGCATCGAGAAGAGTGGCGAAAGTCTCCCGTGTCATTTCTAGATTTTTAAGTTCCATGACTCTGATTTTTTCATCCAACGCAGGATTATTAGAGATGATTTCACGATCCTGATTGAGCATTTTATCAACGGCATCAGAGTAGGCCCCCCAGAAATCAAAGCCATCAAATTCACTAAAGGGCATGCGAGAGAGCCAGGCTTCCAGCAATTCCAAAATACTAACTTTGTTTTCAGTTTCTTCCAGTTTATTTCGATCTTCGAGCTTTAAGCGGGAAGTGAAGAACTGCTTTTCAATTTCCATTCTGTTATGGGCCTTAATCCCCAGAGTTGCCTCTACCAGACGAAACTGTAAGCTTTGGAATCCAGAAGCGGGTACCAGAAAATCCCTGAATTCCATGAAATCAAGGGAAGTCATTGTTTCCATAACTTTGATTTGATCCACCAAAATGCCTTGAATTGTGGTAACTCTTTCTAGGCGCGCATTGACGACGGAAAGATCAACCGAAGGAACAAACGGTTTTTGCATGATTTCGCGAATAGAATCAAGTTCGTGCAATATTTGTTTAAACCACAGTTCATAAGTCTGATGAATAATGATAAAAAGAGTTTCATCATGTGCGGGTTTACCATATTTAGCACTTTCCGTGTCTTGAGCGTTCAGGATCTTTGGAAGCTGCAGGTAGTCACCGTAATAAACAGGTTTTTGAATCTTCATAAGGCCTTCCTGGGAAAAAGACAGGTGGGTATTTAAAGGGCGAGGTTATTGTATGAAAAAAGCATTCGATCTATCAAATCAAACCATTAAGTCTAACATCCAAAAGCTAAAAAAAATTATGACGGAGCGTGGCCTAGATGGACTTTATATCTCTAGCTTCGATCCTTTCTTAAACGAATATGTCCCTCTTCAGGATAATCATCGCTTTTATATCACTGGATTTACTGGATCGATGGCAGAAGTCCTGATTCCAATCGAAGGTAAAGTAAGGCTTTATGTAGATAGCCGCTATCATGAGCAGGCAGATCTGGAAGTTGACTTGAATGAAATAGAAGTGATGAAGATCGGATCTGATACCTCAACTACAGAATCTCTAGTGCAAGATGTGAAGAAGCTCTCCATTGCGAAACTAGGATATGAAGCCGATCGAACTTCTCTAGGATTTTTAAAGCGCTTATCAGGAGCCGCTAAGGAAACAGTGCCTTTGACTCCGGATGTGCTCTCGTCGGTAATTGCCTTTGAAGGCTTAACAGCATTGAAGGAAGTTGATCTTGTGCCAAGAGAGTGGCGCGGGCGAGATACTTCGGAGAAAACGAAATCTATCATCACTCATGATAAGCAGGCGATCTATCTGACTGCCCTTGATTCCATCGCCTGGATTACCAACTGTCGCGGATACCATCTGCCATTCTTAAGCAGCTTCTACGCCAAATGCCTTATGACGAAGGAGAAGGTTTACGTCTTTGTAACTCCTGAGACGCCTGTTTCTCAGAAAGCAAAAAAAGAATTCGGGATGGAATTCATCACTCTGCCTTTTACTGAACTGCAAGCTGAGCTTGATCGCTTACAAAATACTCTTCACCTAGAAGAAGTACTCTACGATCCAGGAATGATCAATTCTGCGGATTTTGGAATGCTGGTGAAGGTCTTTGGCATGGAGAAGCTCACAGAAAAAGCGGGAGGTCTCTATGAGTATCAATCTATTAAGGAAGCCGTTGAAGTAAAGCAAATTGAAGCCTCATTCAGGAAATCAGATAAGGCGATCTTCAATACTCTTAATTGGGTGAAATCATCTTTAAAAAATGAAAAGAGAATCACCGAGCTAGATCTTTATAATGAAACTTCAAAAAATTATAAGGCCCAGGGTGCTTTTGACCAAAGCTTTAATACCATCGCGGGAGTGGGTCCTAATGGCTCCATCATGCATTATGGAAGTCCCTCTGATGAAGTCGTCATCAAGCAAGACGATATGATCCTTCTTGATTCAGGTGGCTACTTTGAAGGTGGTTGGGCAACGGACACCACCAGAACCTTCTTTGGTTGCGATGATGCGAAGATGGCTCATCCCAAGATGAAGGAGATGTACACCTTGGTGCTCAAAGGGCTTTTGGCCTGTCAAACAGCGGTCTTTCCGGAAGGCACGAGAGGTATGGTTCTGGATGGTTTTGCTCGCAATGCTATGAGAAAGAAGGGTTATGATTTTGGTCATGGCACGGGCCATGGGGTTGGTATTCATGTGCACGAGCCAGGTGTGAGAATATCCAGTATCTCAACACTTCCTATGAAGGAAGGTCAGGTTGTCTCAATTGAGCCAGGAATTTATGTTCCAGGGTTTGGGGGCGTGAGACTAGAAAACGTAGCACTGGTTGAAAAGCATCCAGAGTTTCCAAAGATGCTTCGCTTTCGATCATTCGTATATATTGGATTTGATCATGCTCTTATCGATATGAAGCTTCTTAATGAGGAAGAAAAACAAGCTCTCGAAGAATACGAAGCTGAGTGCTCAAAGCGGGGAACAAACTTTAGGTCTTCGAAGTAATCTCAAAAGTTCTGATAGCAGAATCATCATAAAAAGAGTCGCCCCCATTTGCCAAAATGGGGGGCCTTTTGCTCCTGAGGAAATTGTTCCTGAAAAAAGACCACAACCATCGCCCTTGACGGGATAGAGATAGCTCACGCCATCGATATCATCTTGAGCAAGATTTTTTCGAAGATCAACGGTTCGGTAATACATTAAAGCTTCTTTATTCTTATTTTCGGCATGACCCAGACCAATAGCGTGACCAATCTCATGAGCGATGACGGAAATTTTATCGGAATCAGAAAGTCTGGAAAAGGCAGTAGAGGTATCATTGATAAGGATAACTGCGCCGGCAATTTTACTGCCTTTGAAGTTATTAGGAACCGTTACGGCCAGAACATTATCTGAACTTGGGCCCCCAAAGTTTTCTTCTTCATTATTGCAAGCAATGATGATTTCCTTTACTGGGGGAATAAGCGTTCCTGCTGGGGCATTGTCGATACAGTTATCATCGGTTGGAGCACAAAGCCGGCCAGTGCTGATATTGGGAATAGCATCTCCAAAGCCCGCGGCCTTGAGTCTTAAGGCCGAAGTGGGAACCTTGTTCCAGAAGTTGTTCACTGCTGACTTAATGATTTCTTCCAACTCGTAAACGGTAATACCTGCCATACCACAGCTGGTATTATTATCGATGAGTACTTTCACTTCGTTCTTACTGAAGGCCGCACCAAAATTATTATTTAATGTGAAGGCCTGAGCAAAAGAAGACGAGAGTATAAAAATAATGAAAAACTTCATAGGTCCTCACAGATCCCAGTAATAGGTCACAAACAGGGTATAGGAAACTTGTCGACTCTCTTCCTTAAAGAGGGAGTAGGTATAGGTCTGAAAACGTAATGACCAATCCTCATACATCGCCTCTAATCCCAGATCAAAAGTATTATTTAGACTAGAGTGATTTTCATCAGGGTAATAGAAAGTTGAACTGTCGTTTCCATTATTGATGGTGGTGCTGCCGCCTCGTCCATGAATATTGAGAAACATAAGACTAGTACCAACTCTGAATCTCAGCCAGTCCAGGGGATCGTAACCAAAATCAGCTCTGAACATGACAAGGTTTTTAACAATCTGAGAACTTCCGGCCGAACGAGGTAGGACCCAGTTTAACTCGGGAAGAAAGCTCCAGTCTTCGTTGAGAGGGATGTGACCGCCCATGCCCAGGGTCGGGGCATAATCAATTTTGCGCATTCCACCGGAATCATCGATTTGAACATTATTGTAAAACTCGGTATGAAAGCCCGCATTGAGGGATATAGCATCAATCTTGAAAGGTTCAATTGCATGAACCTCTCGTACTGGTAGTAGTCCACCCAGTAGAACCAGGCAAATNNTACCAAGTGACCCACGTTTCGGAGTAGGTCCTTCTCTTATTCCTCAAGCGGTAGTGGAAAAACTTGCTCAAACAGGTCATGAATTATTAGGCACAAGTCATAGAAAAGACGCGGTTAGAAATGTCGTAAAAGAAGTGCAAGATGGTCTAAGGAAATATTTTAGTCTGCCATCTAATTATGAAGTTGTCTTAGGAAATGGTGGGGCGACCTTTCTTTGGGACATGATTGGTCTGGGGTTAGTCGAGAAGTCTTCACTGCACTTTGTTTGTGGCGAGTTTTCCGATAAATGGTATCGCGCCCATAAGCTTATTCCTTGGATCAAGGCGGAGAAGAGGGAAGTTCCTTATGGTAAAGGGATCAATCCTCAGGAAGAAGAGGGCCATGATCTTATTTGCTGTACATTGAATGAGACTTCAACAGGTGTCATGCTATCGGATTTGCCACAGATTAAAAATCCAAACACTCTGATGGCGGTCGATGCTACATCGGGGGCCGGGCAAATCAAAATTGATTTCTCAAAAGTCGATCTCTATTATTTTTCTCCTCAAAAGGTCTTTGCCTCAGAGGGAGGCTTTTATGTGGCCATTATGTCTCCCAAGGCGATCAAGCGAGCTTTAAAAATTGCAGAGGATTCTTCGAGATATATTCCAGAAATTATGAAGTGGCCTCTGGCCATTGAAAATTCGAGACAGAATCAAACCTATAATACACCTTCCATTTCAACCATCTTTTACATGAATGAGCAGATTAAGCTTATGAATAAGATTGGAGAGGAGGGAGTAATTAAAGAAGCTAAAGAAAAGGCAAACCTACTTTATAATTGGGCCAATGAGAAGGCCTATCTAAAACCCTTCATCCAGGATGAGGAATTTCGCTCACATGCTGTGGCAACGATCGATGTGGATGAAAAATTTAAAATGGATGATCTCACTAAAGTTTTACGCGCCCAAAGAGTTGCCTATGATATTGATGCTTATCGTAAGTTAGGAAGAAATCAATTGCGCATCTCTCTGTTCCATAATGTGAGCTATGAAAATTTAGAGAAGCTCACCCGCATCATTAGTCTGGCCATTGAATCAGAAAAATAGTTTTTTTTGCGTCGAGCACAACCCTCTGTGCTCGACATCCTGAATTTCATCTTAGGCCAGGGATCTTCTTTCCAAGTGTTTACATCTCCATTGTGAAAATAAACTCAGAACATCTTTGACTGCTTGAGCGATCAATCTGCCCCCAGTATAAAGTGTGCTGGTTTTTCTAAGGAGAGTGCGGATGAAAAGTTTAATCGGTTTCCTTTTGCTCTTTGGGTCAAGCGTCGTTTATGGAGAGATCATCAAGAGTCGAATTCACTCCATCGAAAAAGTTAAGGGTACCAAGAATCAAATCGTGAAGTTTGAAAATGGACGTGTAGCGTTTATAGATGAAGCCAATTCTGAAGAAATGAAAAAGTATGAGGCCCAGTTTGTTGAGGCGAAGATTAATAAGTCTTCTCAACTCCTGACTTTTAAATCTGCAGAAAACCATATCCGTCCCATGTCAGAACCTTTCCTGGAAAGAACTCCTCCGGCCTATGGGCCAACGGTAGTTTCAATGGAAGAGGCCAATAAGATGTTCAATCGTCTTAACCCTAATTATAAAAGAAAATCAGAATGCTCAGACCGTGCCCACGTCTGGTCGTACGAAGAATTTAAGAATCATCAGATTAAAACAGAGAAAATTTTCGCTTTCTTCACGGCGAGCTACATTAATAAGAATCGCATGAAGTGGTGGTTTCATGTGGCACCTTTAGTCTCTGTCAAAAATGGAGATGAAGTTCAAAAAATGGTTCTTGATTATACCTTTATGAGAAGACCGGTAAATATTAAAGAGTGGACCGATTTTATGGTGGCCAGTAAACGCGAATGCAAACTGACTAAAAAATATTCTGAGTATGATGTCAATCCTCAGACCGAAGACTGCTACATGATGATCGATAGCATGTATTATAAACTCCCGCTGGAGCTTCAAAATCAAGAATTACAAGGTGCCTATAAATCTAGCTGGGCCCATGGTGAAATTGATTTCTCCTATGACTTTGGCTTTAAATCAGCACCGGAGGTTCAGTAATGAGAAACTTATTTTTAATACTCCCAATTGCATCTCTGCTTATCGCCTGTGGAAGTGATAGTGGAGGCAGTAGTTCAAGCCCTACTATCCACATGGCGCAAGAAGAGCAGGTGACTGATGGTGAATATCTTGCCGTCCTAAGACCGCTCAACACACACATCTCTGGCTACTTTCCCTTTGGAAACGCTGAAATCGAAGTTACGGGGGATGATTTTAAAGTCGTGACCTATCTGGATGATGATGCTCAGGTCACGCACATACAAAGTATTCACGCGGGAACAAGATGCCCGGAGGCCAAGGACGATAGCAATGGCGATGGTTTAGTTGATATCAATGAGGCCATGGCCGTCGTGGGGAAAATAGTTCTTCCATTGGATAGTGATCTCTCTTCCCAGAAAGCGGGGGAGGGAGAGTACCCTAGAGGTCCTTCTCATACTTATACTGAAGAAGCTTCCTTAACTTCCATCATGGAAGACTTAAAAAATAGAACAGAAGAAGTTCCAGAGCATCTTATGAAGCTTGAGGATGAACAGAATCTTGCTATCGAAGGAAAGGTAGTTTTAGTGCTAGGGGCGAGTGATCGGGCGACATTACCGGAAACTGTTGGAGCTGCTTTTGGACTTACTCCTCAGGGGGCCCTACCTATTGTCTGCGGGGTGATCAGGCAGCTGGAGAAACCAACAACCCCTTAATTTCATTCATTTAAAAAATAACCGCGTAAAGTAATTGGTTATAGCTTCCGAAAGGGTTTCATGGAGAACTATCTATGAAGCCCTTTTCTATTTTCCTCCTTATATTAGTTGCTGCTTGTGGGGCCAAGACCTCGTCGGTGAAATACGGTAAGACTACCGTCGCCGATCTTATTCAAGAGAAGGGCGAGCCGACTAAAAAAGAAGCAATTCCCATTAAAGGAAGTTCCATTCTTTATTTCTCTGATACCGAAAGTTACCAGATTAAAGATGATATTGTGACCAATGGATTTATCACTCCTCAAAAGGAAGAAAGAAGTCTTCTCTATTGGAAACATCACTTCAAAGACTGTCAAACCGTTCTCAAAAAATTACCCCGAAAAGCAGACTCACATGGACCTCAAGAATATGAACTTTCCTGTCCGGAAGAAGGCAGAAGTATCATCTATAGCGAAGGTTCAGAATTTATTTCAAGGATCGTTGAATATGAGAGCAAGTAATCTCATCGTTCTTGTTCTTCTAGGGACCATTGGATGTACCAAGAAGCCAGAACCCAAGACGCTTCTTTCTCAATGGGAAAAGCAGATCGTCTTTGACTCCACTGTTGAGAGAAAGCTCGCAAGCTCAACAAATAATCTATGCCTAAATGATATCTTTACGGTGGAAACCTTAAAAGATGAAGTGCGAGCACTAGAGAGTAAGTATGCAAATTCTCCGCGTGTCGAGGGATACTGGAAGCATCTGGATCTATCCCGCCTGGCCGTCCCGCAGGCAAACTTTCTGAAGAAGTTTGGTGAAGCTATTGGTGACCGCACTAACCCAGATGCTATCGATTATTCTCGCTGCTATGATGTGCCTTGTATCTTTAATAAAATCTACAATAAAGAGGAGCACGTTGCAGGCTATGTTCACTATCTCTGGTATTTGAAATTTGGACATATGCTTTCTGCTGATAATGAAGTTCCCGTCCATAACAAGACGCCTGGTATCTATAATGGAAAGCGCTTTAAGCTTTCTGATTATCTCTATGCCGATCATGAACTTTATAGCCTATGGCGGCTCTCTCTGATGCTTAAGGCCCCTCATACAACTCTTTCCAAAATGAAGGAGATTCAAAAAATACCAAGAGGGGAGAAGTTTGAACCACTGGCCTACAAGTCTTCATGCGGTCTGGCCTATAGCTCGGGTTGGATCTTGATGACCGATGATTGTATTCGAATTGATGAGAAGAATCCTGATAAAGGTTCATTTTACTGGTCACTTACTCATGAATTAAACCATCAAATTGATTTCCAAGAGGGAGACCTCATCTATAAAGCTCCCTATCGCTCTCATCAAAAAGATTATCTTGATGTCTCAGGTCTCACTTTTGTTGAATATCGAAATGAAGCCGGTGAAGTGGTAAAAGAGTGGAAGCTTAAAGAAGGACGCAAACTCGTTTCATCCTATGCCGGAACGAATGCTCAGGAAAATTTCGCGGAATCTCTGGCCATCTTCAGAGTAGAAGGCGATGTCTCTCATAGTAAGATGGATAAAGACCATCTGACTTTTGTTTCCCGCAACTATTATCAAGAGAGATTCTTTGATACTTCTTCTCAATTAAAGGGATGGGCAACGGCCACTGAAAGTGAGAGTTCCAAACTGGCCTTGAACGTCATTCTGGATTGCAGTAAGAACCCGTCTTCTGGTAAGTCTAACTACTTCCAAAAAAGTGATTTCACTAATCCTCCAGCAAATCAGATTCTTAACTGCTTGAGCTATCACGCGAGTGATATTGCTGAGAGAATTCGTGCTAAGGTCATGATCTCTGAACCTGAGTCATGCCAGACTTTTGCCAACAAAAAATACAAAGAAGATTTTAATCAACTCCTTAAAGCTCAGCTTGCTAACAGTTTTCAGAAATATATAAATGAACTGGATAAAGACAAAGGCTATATTGCCCGTTATCAGAAGTTTCAAAAACAACTTGATAATAAGAACATAGGACGTGAAGCCTTCATCGCTTGTTATGGAGAGAAAGAAGAGCAGCAATGCTACGAGAAGGAGGTCGCATTAAAGATTTCTGAACTTGCCAACTCATTACTGCTACCAGAATCGCAAATCATGGAGATGAGCGGGCAATATCTCTCGCGTTATCCCTACTACCAAACAAATAATGAAACCTTTGATTATTACCAATCCTTCATCTCATCTCAACAGGATTTAATCTTTCGCCAAGCCGATGATCTTTGGGAGAGATGTCTTCAGATGTCACATAATGATATTGATCCTCCTCAGGGGACTCATTTCACCATTGGTGAAGGTTATATGATTAGCTCTCTCTATAATTGCATTAATCGACAGATCCCTTCCTACATTCAATCGGTGGTAAGAGATCTAACCATCGATAGATTAAAGGTCGAACATCCCAAAGAAGAAGTGATATTGACCGAGCAGGTAAGACCAGAGTTTAACTTCAGACTTCAGGATCATTACATTGCCAGAAAAAAGAATGAGTATCAGGAAGCGGTACGAGTTGCTAAAGCGGAACTTGAAATAACTAAGAAGACCTTAGTTAGTAGCTTTCATTGGATTAAGAATGCCCTTGATCTGAATAAGGTTACAGCTGATTGTCAGATTGAGGCGACAAGACTCGTGAACTTTCAGCCACTTTTCCATTTGAAAAAAGATCTCTTTAAGGGCTTTGCAGAGTATTCTTGCTCAAAGATTACTGAATCTCCGGAATTTAAAAAGTGGATCGAGGGTTCAGAAGATTTACTGAGTGGGAAACTTTTTAAGGGACTAGAGAATAATGTTCTTCTTTTGGCAACTGCGCATGCAAAAACATGTGTGGAAAAATATCCTGTGGATAATCTCTTTACCCGTATCCGCTATATTTTAAAACGAGATGCTTGCCTATTCGATGAGTGGCCGAAGATTGAAGCTAGAGTCATTGAAGATGCTCTTAAAGATCCGGTTATTACAAAATTTAAAGTCTCTCGATCAGAACTGGAGGATTCTCTCTCCTCCAGTCGAGCTGAACTTCAAAGGCAGGTGACAAAAGAGCAATTTAAAGGGTTCACAAATTTCTTATTTTAATCTTTCTTATAACCCGATAAGAAATCTTTCTTAAAGTCCAGGAAGCGGTCTTCAAGGATGGCTTCCCGGGCCCTTTGGGCCATGGACTTATAAAAAGCAATATTATGAGCGGTGGCCAGAATCTGTCCCAAGATTTCATTGGAGTCAAAAAGATGCTTAATATAGGCCCGAGTGAAGTTGGTATTCACGTAGTCTTTTAAGTTCGGCTCAATCGGGAAAAAATCCCGGCGATAATTTTTATGTTCAATACGGATCTTACCGCGATTGGTGAAGAGAGTACCACCGCGAGCAAATTTAGTAGGAATGATACAGTCACTCATATCCACTCCATGCTCCCAAATCATCAAGAGATCTTCCGGCATGCCTACACCCATAACATAACGAGGCTTATCTTTGGGCATAAGGGGAGCTGTGAAACGCACGACTTTTTCCATATGCTCAGGACCTTCACCTACCGATACTCCACCGATGGCATAACCAGGTAGATCTCGTTTAGTGACTTCTTCCACGCAAATCTTTCGGTACTCATCGTAAACACCACCCTGAACAATTCCAAACAAGGCTTGCTTAGGATTATGCCAGGCTTCGATACAACGATCGAGCCAGCGGTGAGTTCTCTCAATTGAATTCGCTACATATTTTTCTGTGGCCGGGTAAGGAATACATTCGTCAAAGGCCATCATGATATCTGAGCCCAGGTTCTGTTGAACCTGAATAGAGATCTCAGGAGTGAGAAGAACATTTTCACCCTTCGCACCCTTGAAGTTTGCCCCTTCTTCGGTGATGGAATTTTTTTGAAGTGAGAACACCTGAAAGCCACCAGAGTCGGTAAGGATGGGGCGATCCCAACCCATAAACTTATGAAGGCCCCCGGCCTTAGCAATGAGCTCTGAGCCAGGAGTGAGATGTAAGTGATAGGTGTTGGAGAGGAGGATATGAATATCAAGATCGACCAGCTCCTTAGGCTGCAAGGCCTTGATAGCACCATGAGTACCCACCGGCATAAAGACTGGAGTCTCAATATCTCCATGAGGAGTATGAATTATTCCTGCTCTGGCCCCACAATGTTTATCAACATGCTGAAGAGTGAATTTGAAGTTGTTGTTAATTTCAGAACGTACGTTCATAGATGAAATTCCTTTGGCATAAAGTTTTTTCCAAGGGCCTATGCCCCGGCGTTTCCAGTAAAGGAGTGAGAATGCGCCGACCTTATCAGATCTTGTTGCCTTTGTTGAGCCTATTTCTGGTCAGAGTAGATCTTACAGACCTCTATCCCCTGGTTTTAAATGTCCAACTCGTCCGTCTTCTGGACGGTGATACCGCCGTAGTGAAGTATGGTCGCCAATTCATAACTGTGCGATTTTCAGGAGTCGATGCCCCGGAGCTGGGTCAGCCTTTTTTATTGGGAGAAGGGGATGCTGGAGTAAGTTCAGCCGCCTGTGCCCGGAAGATTCTGAATAAACAAAAAGAGCTCAAACTGCAGATCTTTGGTCAGGACATGTATAAAAGAATCTTGGGGGATCTTTCAGGGCTAAACTTGCAACTGGTTCAGAAGGGATGTGTGGGTCTCTACCCTCACGCCAATTTTTCATCAAAAAGAGAGAAGTGGAAGTTCATCCATGCCCTGAATCAGGCAAAAAAACGAAAGCTTGGGATCTGGAGAAGTGGAGGTTTCCAGAGTCCCAAGCTTTGGAGAAAAAAATCTAGTAAACGAAACGTAGTCCGGCGGTAGCACC
>DFXX01000076.1 GCA_002381765.1 Bacteriovoracaceae bacterium UBA4097
CTCTTCATTACAAGTCATTTGATAGCTGCTTCTAATGGCGCCAAAGTCATTTACGGAGAAGATAGTCGCGTTGATCTTTTTGAATCTCAGGATGCTGCTTACGTAGAGCTTTCTCGTTCAACTGCCGGCATGATCAGCTCTTCAAATATCAGAACATCTGGAGAAGAAACAGTTATCAGCGGCTCTAGTCTTCGTAGTCGCGGCATTTGTGCTTCTGAAAGATTCGCTAACCAAATCTCGGCGGCTAACTGTTCTGGCTTCTTGATTTCAGAGAACGTTCTGGTGACTGCTGGTCACTGCATCCGTACTGACAGAGACTGTAAGAGTTATAAGTGGGTTTTCGATTATAAGGTAGATTCGGCTGATCAAACTAATGTAACGGTGGCCAATGATAGTGTTTATTCATGTAAGCGCATCATTTCTAGAAGCCTTGATAATTTCTCAAAAGATGACTATGCCGTAATCGAGCTTGACCGTAAGGCCAGTGATCGTCGTCCTCTTACATTTAGAAAGTCTGGTAAAGTTTCTACTGGCGAGCCTCTCGTGGTGATTGGTCACCCAACGGGTCTTCCTACTAAGATCGCTGATGGCGCTCAAGTGAGAAGTCTTGAAAATAAATATTTCGTTGCTAACCTTGATACCTATGGTGGTAACTCTGGTTCTGCGGTATTTAACGCTAATACGCATGAAGTAGAAGGAATTCTTGTTCGTGGCGAGAATGACTATGTGTATGACTCGGCCCGTGGATGTCAGGTTTCAAATAAGTGTACGGATAATGGATGTCGCGGTGAAGATGTTACCTATATCACTAATATCCCAGGTCTATTAAGCCTCTAATATTACAATTTACTCTTTCATTCTTACGGCCCCTCTTTGAGGGGCCTTTTTTTATTTGACTAATCAGCTCAACACTTGGGACTATCATGACAAATACTCTCTTCTAAGGAGAAGATATGAAATGGTTATCCCTAGTACTGGCCCTTGGCTGTCTCTCTGGTGCTCAAGCCGCATCGATAGCAGTTATCGATTCAGGCCTTGATTACAAACATGAAATGATCGTGCCTAATCTCTGGAGCAATCCCCTTGAGGTTTATGACCGTCGTGATAACGATGGTAATGGCTACCAGGATGATGTTCATGGCTGGAACTTTGCTGAGCAAAATGGCGAAATCATCGATTATAAATATCTGGGGACCTTTTCTCCAGATTGCAAAAAATACTTCGACGTTCAAGGTAAGATGTTTCTGGGTCAGGCAACTGAATCAGAAATCGCTTGGTTGAGAGCGAAGGTAGAAGATCCAGCTTTCCTAGCAGAAATGGGCAAGTTTGGTAATTTCATTCATGGTACTCATGTTGCTGGTATCTCGATTCTTCAATCAAACAACACGGCCATGGGAATTAAACTCCTTCCAACAGAAGTAAAGCTGGCCGAAATCTTCGCTCCTACTATGAAGGCCGCGCTATTTAGCCGTTGGGATCTTTTACAAAAAGGTTTTGACCTTATTGCTAAGACTCAAATGCAGCAGCTAACCCAGATCGCTGCTTTCATTCATTCTCATAAAATCGATGTGGCCAACGGCTCTTTTGGTACGGGCTTCAATCAAGTGAAGGCCATTACTGACAATGCTTTCAAAATACTCTTCTTCCGTAAGCCCAAAGAAGATGAGTCGAATAAAGCTGCAGGAATGCTTATCGCGGCCATGGTTAAGCATGGTAAGGACTTTGTTAAGGCCGCCCCGAATACACTTTTTGTCTTTGCTGCTGGAAATGATGGACTTTCAAATGATGAGTTTGGAACTTCCCCGGCCAATATCAAAGCTGATAACGTTATTAGCGTAGGTGCTACCTATAAGAACCAATTTTTTGCTTCATTCTCAAACTACGGGGTGAAGAATGTTGATATTGCTGCCCCTGGTATGCTTATCCGTTCTGCCATCCCAGGAAATGAGTACCTGGATGTTTCTGGTACCAGCCAGGCCGCTCCTTTTGTGGCCAATGTTGCTGCCCAGATCAAGGATGCTAACCCTAAGCTTACACCTCTTGAAATCAAGACGATCCTTATGAGCACAGTTGATAAGAAGTCTTTCCTCGCTACCAGAGTAACTGCTGGTGGTCAGGTTAATACCGATAGAGCAGTAGTTGCTGCTCAGATGTCGGTAACGATGCCAGTAGCAGAAGCGGTTAAGCGCTCACGAGTTCAGGTTCAGGATGAGACTTCTATGAAGTCTATGGTCTATCCTAAGGCCGTGATTCCTTTACCCCTTTCTCCAGTATTTCGTTAATCTTCGCTAACTTAAGCACCTCTTCGGAGGTGCTTTTTTTTTGCCCTTCAGGAACTCTTTAAAATTTACACGACCAGTTATCCTTAATTGACGTATTGCGTCCGCTTAAAGATATTGCCTCCAACTTCAAACAGGAGACAAGATGAAATCATTCGTGGCCCTAACTCTGCTGGTTCTTTCTACTGCTCAAGCAGCTACGATTGCTGTTATTGATTCTGGACTTGATTATAAGCATGAGATGATTGAACCCAATCTTTGGGTAAATCCACGACCTGCCTTCAACGGTCCCTATATCAATGTAAACCATGGCTGGAACTTTGCTGAAAGAAACAATCAGATTCTCGATTATGATCTTCTGGATTATTTCTCGCCAGAGATGAAAGTCTTTTATGATATCCAGGCCAAGGCCCAATTTAGAGTTGTCACTCAGAAAGAAGTGGATTGGTATAATTCTAAACTAGATGATAAGCAGTTTCTAAAAGATGTCACTGCTTATGGTTCTTTTATTCATGGCACCCATGTGGCAGGTATTGCAGTTAAAAATTCAAATAATAAGGCCATGGGAATTAAACTTTTAGGCACCAGTGTTAAGAGTGCTTTAGAGAAGTTTAAGCAAGATTCTAAGGCTGCTCCTGGAAAGCTGGAAGAACAACTAAAAGATGTCACCTCTTATGTGGCCCTTCAGACAACTTTCAAGATGAGGGAAGTTGGTGCTTTCATCAATACTTATAGAGCAGACATTGCTAATGGATCCTATGGAATCAGTTATACTCAGGCCTATGAAATGGCAGGAATGATTTATAAGGAGCTCGCTGGAAGGGCAGCAACTTCAGAGCAGCAACATAAGATTGGGGCGATGCTTATGAATGAGTTGATAGAAGGCAATAAGATGTTCGTCAATGCTGCACCAGATACCTTGTTTATCTTTGCCGCAGGAAATGATGGAAGCAATAATGATAAATTCGGGTTCTCTCCTGCTAATTTGAAAGCTCTCAATACCATGTCTGTGGCAGCTACTTATCAAGATCAGTTTCTTGCTCCTTTCTCTAACTATGGTGTTGAGAATGTAGACGTGGCAGCTCCCGGAATGCTGATTCGCTCCTCGGTGCCAGGAGAAGGATATCTTTTTGTATCTGGTACGAGTCAGGCAGCTCCCTATGTCTCCAATGTTGCGGGCCAGGTGAAGGATGCGAATCCTAAGCTTCGTCCAGCTGACATCAAAAGAATTATTATGGGAACGGTAGACAAGAAAACCTTTCTTCTGCAAAAAGTAAAGTCGGGAGGACTAGTCAATCTTGAGCGGGCCGTCTTTGCGGCCGAGCTATCTCGAAACGTCTCAATCAAGGATGCTATCGATACCGCTCGCAGAACTATGCCCAACTTAAAGTCGAACTTTCAAGAGACCAGTGACCTCATAGATGTCACTCCTATTCAAATGCCATCTCCGCTAGAATAATACAGGGGCCTTTTGTGGGCCCCTGCTTTTATTTATAAGCTTTAATTTCACCAGACTTTCTTTTTTGTTCATATTCCTTCAAAGCTTCTTTTACCTTAGGCAACAGCATATAGCAGGCAAAGATATTAGGAACGGCCAAGAGTCCATAGAAGGCATCGGAGAGATTTAGCACCACTCCGAGCTTGGCGATGGCCCCAATAAAGATAAAGCCGATGAAGATATAGCGATAGATGGGAATCCAGCGGTCACCAAAGATGAATGTAATTCCTTGCTCACCATAATACGACCAGGAAATCATAGTAGAGAAAGCAAAGAGGGTTACCGTCGTGGCCACAATCCATCTTCCCAAAGGACCCATGGCAGACTCAAAGGCCACTGCCGTCATTTCTGAGCCCTCGATTCCGGGAATAATCCAGCTTTCAGTTAGCATCAGAGCGAGAGCTGTAATAGTGCAAACGATGATGGTGTCGATTAATGGCTCTAAAAGAGCAACGATTCCTTCTTGAATGGGAGTGGATTTGGCCGCAGAGTGGGCCATGGCCGATGAGCCCATACCAGCTTCATTAGAGAAAGTGGCGCGCTTGATCCCGGTAATGATAACATCCTTTAAGGCCACACCGGCAAATCCACCTAGAGCAGCTGTTCCGAAGAACGCTCCTTCAAAGATATCGACAAACATTTTAGGAATATCGGCCAAATTGGTGAAGATGATAAAGAGGGCACCCAAGAAATAGACTCCCACCATGAGAGGAACAAGTTTTTCAGTAACTTTTCCAATGCGCTTAATTCCACCTACCAAAATCATAAAGGCCAGGATGCAAAAGATGAGGCCCGAGATCCACTTTGGGATTCCTGCGGTGGATTCCATAACCGTGGCCATTTGATTGGCCTGAAACATATTTCCCGCTCCAAATGAAGAGAGTACGACGAAGAAGGCATAGATCCAGGCGATTGGATAAAACTTTTTAGCAAGGGCATTTTTAATCACAAACATGGGGCCCCCATGAACGGTGCCATTTTCATGAACATCACGATACATTAAGGAGAGTGTGACCTCAGTGAACTTGGTGCACATTCCGATAAAGCCCGCTACCCACAGCCAGAAAACCGCACCGGGACCGCCGATAGAGA
>DFXX01000077.1:0-7870 GCA_002381765.1 Bacteriovoracaceae bacterium UBA4097
AAGTATTTTCAAGATACTCAGCATTCTCTGTTCCAATGACCGGATCAAATTTAGGAGCAATAGCAGCCGCATACTTCACCAAGGTTTCAACTTGTATGCGTTTAATGGCTTCTTTAGCAGATTTAGAATCACTAGGTAGTTCACCATGGATATAGCTTCTATATTCAACAGCCACATGATTCCAAACCTCATTATAACGATCGATATCTGCGATGAAGGTCTCTCCTCGATTTCCAAGGGTATTAGCAAGGATGAGATGAAAAGATCCAGGATTAAGCCCGTTGCAATCAGACCAAAATCTCCATCCCCTTCTTGAACCAGGTCGGTTGTAGCAGCGCTTACCAATAAAGGTAACGGGAGTACTGGCCTTCTTAGCATAATAATAAGAGAGAAGACCCGCCACATCGCTTGAATAGAATGTAAGCGTGATTCCATCAGCATTAGTTAAAGTAACTGTCTTAGGCTCGGGATGATTGAGAGAGGCCGGAGCAACACCATGACAGATCCCATGCCATTCACTTTCATAAGGAGATACCTCAGAGAGGACAGCTTTGGTCATGGGATAATGATAACGGCCGGCAAAGATATCAAACTTTTCCGCAGGAGATAATTCTTCGAGTTCATGTACTTCTTTGTTTTTCAGTTCTTCCAAGTTGCTGAGTGGATACTGGAAGTTTTGGGGATTACTGGAACTCCAACGGTGAGCAATGCTGCCTAAATAGCTCGCCCAATGACTTGCTGGCCAGCCTTTGCGTTTATCTGCCAAGAGGCCAATGATAGGAAGCTCATCCATTTTCTTATTGAAATCAATTTTTAATTTATATGGACTGTCTGATTGTTCCCAGGCAGCTGAAAAAGCCAAAAAAGGCAGTAAGAAAAAAGTTAGTGCTAAGAACTTAAGCATAGAAACCCTGATTAATACTATTCATTCAAATTTATTTTAAAGCGTACTCAAGATGAGCATTCAGCTCTTTCTTGAAAACCTTCAGATCAGATGCGCTATTCCAAGTTCTTAATTTCCTGAACCAAGAATGAGGCTTACTCATATCCTTGCTGCCTGATTTACTCTTTATAAGAGAATCAAGCAAGACAAGCTTTCTAAAAAGTTCGAGCCCTTCCACAGAAAACTTATACTTCAAGGTCTTATAAAGAGAACCATTAGAATTGGGAAGAAACATGCTCACGTCACTCTCCCTGCCATCTAATTCATAGTAAGGATAGTTGTTGAAACCTGTGGCATGCCATTCCAAATAATGTGATAGGCCAGAACTGCGGGCAATAAAAAGACCTGGACCAAAGGAAAAACGAGGATCATCAAGATTTCCGGGAGCAAAATTATAATTTCCCCACTTCTTCCCTTTTCTAGAGAGGACGCTAGATTCAGACTGGGAATAGTTTGAGAAAAAGCCATAATCAAAAAGTTGATTTAGTTCTTTAGCATCGTTATGACCAAAAGAGCTAAACCCTCCTAGTAGCAAGTTAGGAAATTTCTTCTTTAGATTTTTCCCTATTTCTAAATCTTCCGCTACTCGATTGCTATATCCTCCAGCTTCATCACTAAAGGTATGGATGATTTTAGGTGAACCATTTTTACTATACTTAGAAAAAAGATCATTTAGCCGCGAAAGGTAATCTTTATGAGAAAATTCTTCATTGAGTAAAGTTTTTGGAAACTGACCAGCATAAGAAAAGACCGGTTGATCAAATCCTAGTTCCTTAGCATCCTTGAGAAGTTGATCCAGTGAACTAGTGTTAAAATTTAAGATATTACCTTCTAATGAAGCGCTTACTTCTGGAAGGCCAGTAAATGTCGTAAACCCACCCTCCGCAAGCTCCTTAAGGGCTTCTTTACGATAAGCTCTTCTGAGTTGCTCAAGACCGGAACCCGTGAAATAAGTGAAAGGAATGGGATCAATTCCAAAGAATCCAACCGGAAAATCGACCTTCGGTAATTCATAAGGAAGAATTTTAAGCTCTATCGGAATACTTCTCTTATCCTTACCATCAAAGACAATTTCTCCCCTGTAGGTTTCCGGTTTAAACCGAGAATCAATTGGGAACTCTATCCAGAGATATTGGGATTCATTGCCCTTGAGAGTGATCTCAGGCCTCTCAAGATCTTTAAGATATTTACCAGCAAGGATATATGTTTCATGGTTAAGATCAGGTGAAGTGAACTGATTAATGATAAGGCTCGTTTTGAGCTTTTGACCTGATATAACATCCCCGGTCGGACTAGATAGAGCAGATATTTTCCAATTCACAGTGCCATTAGATGAAGAGGCAAGTTGAATAACAGCATAGGGTCTCTCCCCCTTGCCACCAAAAAGACTTATTTCTTGAGCACTACTTTGTCGGACTTCATCTGGCCTTAGTAAAAGATCAGGATTTATGATCTTAACACTGGTCCCTTGAACAGGTTCTGAGGCTTTTATCGAGGCAAGAGGTCTTGATAGCCAATCAAGCTCCTTCTTATCAGATTCATAGATTTCTTTAAGATACTTCTTGGCCGCCTTGTCCTTACTGGCTTCCCAGAAAAAGAGTCTATTCAAACTGATGCCAGAAGGATCTCCCTCGAATTCAAAATCAAGATAACCGTTTGCTACTTCAATAGTTTTTTCAACAGGCTTAAAAAGTTTTGTGAGATAAAGGTCAAAGGGGTGATCTGAGGAACTTGGCTCGATACCTTCAAATTGTAAAAGATCAGCAATGTAATCACTGCCTTTTGAGCGAGCTTCTTTGAAAGTGGGTTTGCCATTTATGTAAACAGTTCGTGAGCTCCAAAAGGAAGTGTCCCAGTAGCCAAGCTTATCTATGACGAGGTTAATTCTGTACTGTCCATTTGGAACCTTAACTCTAAAGCGGCCTTTCAAAAGACCAATGGAATAGCGCAAAGTTTCATTAGCATACTGAGAATCTTCTACCCTCCAGAAAGTAGGATTAACAAAACCATACCTCATATTCTCATCATAAAGATGTTGGGTAGTTACTTTAGAAAAGCCTGGTCTTCCCATCGCTTTATGAGAAGTAAAATCAAAGGCCTGAACTCCGGAGGGCGGCGTCGGGAAGCTATTATTTAAAAGCTTAATATTGTCGATATAAAAGCCAGCGATCGAACTAGAAGCTTTATTATTTGGATCAATGATGAGAAAGAATTTTTGCAGTTTTGTCAGATCCAAGGATCGCTGGAAACGATGAGAGCCTCGCTCACCTACAAATTGCTTTAAGGAGAAGTTTAATTTGTTCCAACCTGGTCCAAGGTGGGACTTGTGATTTAACTGTGTCCAATAGTTACTAGAGTCTTTATCGGTTAAAGTGACATAGATATCTTGAAATGTAGAAGATGGATTATAGACATCCATGGAAAGACGATCATAATCTGACCAGTTACCATTTAAGGTTTTATTTACTTCAAAATTATAGAATTTCTGGGAAATGAGTTTCCCCACCTTTGACTTCTCAAAGCTCGTAACAGCAAAGGGATGACCTTGTTCAGTTGTTTCAAAAGAATAGATTGTCTTATCTTTAGCCAGAGATGAAAGAGTCGATTTTTCTTTAACGAGAGGATTTCTCGTCTTGAAAGGCTTGGCATCAGCAATACTTAACTCAATTTTAGGAGAAGAAGTCTTTTGAAGAGAAAAATCATCTACCCAAATTTGGCCAGCAGTTTTGAGTCTGAACCAAATTGTTAAGCTTGAACTATTAACCTCAAGATCGTACTCGACCTTTCGCCAATCATAACTGCCGTTTAAGTCATAGAATGGAGAAACAGTTCCACTGCCCCCATCATAAAAATGCCAAAACGAATACCCTTCTGGCCCTTCCTGAACATTAAAAGCTCGGACATAAAAACTTACTCTATACCTTCCCGCCGTAAGTTTATCCCATTGATAGAAAGCAGTCTTCTGCTCCCCCCAGTCTGAGCTCAGCCAGAGACTATTACTATCATTGTATCCAACATCAGAGACGTAATCACCCAAACCTTCCCCATAAAAACTCCACTTTTTGGCTTCATTATTCTTAAAGCTAAAAGTATCTGCATGAGAAGCAAGAGTGAGAGAACTTAAAAGAATAAAAAAAAAGAATTTACTCATACCAAAGTGGCCAGAACTCGATTGATTTCAGGACTCTCGATAAAGTCACCATGGGAGCCAGAAATTTCATAAGTTAAAATTTGTCCATCAATGGTATCTCTCCAACCCATAAAAGGATCACTATACCAACCGGTTTCTTTTCCCTTAGCTCGAATCAAGTGAAGATCACCTTTGTAATTTTTTGGGCGATACTTCCAGAGGGCCTTATAATTATTCAACTCCAAATTAAAGAGAAGAATATTTAATGGGATTGGCATCCCAAGCACACTAAACAAAAGTGTTCGCACTTTATTAAGAAGTGATTTTCCACGATATTCTAAGGAGATCTTGAGATCATTAAAAAAACTTCTTTCTGCAGGATCATAAGATTTTATATTAATCTTAGGACCGAAGGTATCAAACATGATTAGCTTTTCAATCAAATCCCCAGCTTCACTTAATTGTCTGGCGACTTCAAAAGCAAGGGTACCCCCCATTGACCCACCGGCTAAAAGGTAAGGTCCTGTTGGTTGGACTAATTTCATCTCACGAATATAGTGGGCCGCCATCTCTTCTATTGAGTTTAAAAAATCTACTTTGCCATCGGCCCCTTTTGATTGAAGCGCATAGAAAGGTCGCTCTTTATCAACCCCTCCTGCAAGACGAACATAATTAAGAACATTACCCCCGACACCATGAAAGCAGAAAAGAGGATTCTTTTTTCCTCCAGAACGAATTTGTACGAGGGAGGTGAAAATATTTGGAATAGATGGAGCAGAGTTTATGCCTTTACTTTGAGATGGAAGGGTATCCTTAACAGAGTTCACAAAGTTAGAGAACTCGGGAGCTTCAAGCAAAACAGAAAGTGGAAGATTAATTCCGAAGTTCGTCGATATTTTTGTTAAAAGTTGTACTGCAAGTAGGGAGTTCCCTCCAAGACTAAAGAAGTTCTCATGCTCAGAAAAGTCATTACAGCCAAGAACATCAAGCCAGAGATTTTTGAGTTTTTCAGTAGTAGCGTCAGAAGTTACTTGAAAAGCTGGGCCTTCTATCACTTCAGTCTTAGGTGAAGTTAGCTCTGGTAGGCCCTTTTTATCAATTTTACCATTCAGAGTTTTCGGAAGAGAACTAAGGTTTATGAAGTGAGAAGGCACCATATATTTAGGAAGCTTTGCTCCCAAAGCCTCTCTAAGTGATTTTTCTTCTAAAGAGGTTTTGCCAGAATAGAAAGCAACGATTCTCACGTCACCTGGACGATATTCTCGAGTGACAACTGCTACTTCTAAAATGCCAGGTACTTTACTTAACTCAACTTCGATCTCTCCTAGCTCAATTCTATAGCCCCTGATCTTGACTTGCCCGTCTTTTCGACCCAAGCACTCAACTTCCCCATTTGCAGTAAATCGCGCCTGATCACCCGTGGCATACATCATTTTGCCTGGTATTAGGGGATGAGAAATGAAGCGCTCCTGTGTAAGATCCGGCCGGCCAAAATATCCCAAGGCCAGGCCACTCCCTGCGATAAATAATTCTCCAGCTGAACCGATCGGCGCGAGATTGAGTTTCTCATCAAGAACAAAGACTTCCGTATTATCTATCGGCTTGCCAATAGTTATATATTCATCAGAGAGTTCAAGCTTCTTAAGAGTAGACCAGACGGTCGTCTCTGTCGGTCCATACATATTCCACACTGAGTGAGAAATAGGAATTAGCTTATCGGCCAGATCTTTGGGGAAGGCCTCTCCACCACATAATATCTTCAGATTTTTACTACCTGACCATCTTGAAGCCAGAAGAAGTCGCCAAGTTGAGGGAGTGGCCTGCATAAAAGATATATTCTTAGTCTCTAGAATCCCTTTTAGAGCCGCTCCATCGAGAACTTCAAGTCCTGAAGCCAGATAGACTGTAGCACCTACAGTTAGAGGAAGAAAGAGCTCCAAAACTGCTATATCAAAACTCAAGGTTGTAACAGCAAGAAGCTTATCTTTAGATGTGATTCCAGGAATCTTACTCATGGAATTTAAAAAGTTCGCTACGGAAGCGTGGCCTACTTGAACACCCTTCGGTTTACCCGTACTTCCAGAAGTGTAGATAACATACATAGTATCATTGAGCTCAGAACTAGCTTGCGGATTACTCACATTAAGATAATTATCGTGAGTAAGGTCTTTGAGATTAATTCTGACAGATGGTTTAATGAATCTAGATTGGAGGGCAGCTTCCGTTAATAATAATCTAGGTTGTGCGCTTTCGATCATATAATCGAGTCTTTCTTGTGGAAATCCAGGATCTAAAGGGACATAACCGGCACCTGTTTTTAGAACTCCCAATATCGCAACCAGTAAATCAATACCGCGATTTAAGGAAATACCAACAAGCTCCCCCTGTTTCACACCCTGAGCAAGTAGTCCATGGGCACACTTATTCGCCAAATCATTGAGCGCTCCGTAAGATATGGATTCAGAGCTCATTTCAATCGCTGTTTTATGAGGATTGGCCAAAGCGATCTTTTCGAAAGTTTCATGAAATGGACGAAGTCCAGTATTATCAACCTTCGTATTATTCCACTGCAGTTGGATAAGATCTTTTTGTGCAGTAGGAATAATATTAATTTCGGAGAACGACTTTTTAGAAAAGTTGGTTAAGTTCTCTAGTAGGAAAACAAAGCAATCCTTAAAGCGCTCAACAGTTACGGATTCAAAGAGATCTTTTCGATACTCAAAGGCTCCTTCAATTTTACTATCATTGGCTTTTACCCACATATCAAGATCGGTATGGGTGGAAGCTTTATCAATATTAATTTGAGAGTAATTAACACCGTTAAACTTTCCTAAGCGATTACTTACATCCTGGTAGGAGAAGAAGCTTTGGAAGATAGGTGTTCTACTGGAATCTCTCTCGTAGCTGATTTCATTGAGGATAACCTGAAAAGGAACATCTTGATTCGCGAGAGCTTCAAGAGAAGTGGTATTAACCGTCTTTAGTATTTGCTCCAAAGTATCAGAGGGATTCAAAAGGCTTCTGAGGGCGGCCGTATTGACAAAATAACCTATCGTATTCAGGAGTTCTGGACGATTTCTTCCTCTTAGGGGAGTCCCTACGATGATATCATATTGATTCGAGTATTTTGCCAGAATTACTTTAAAGGCAGTCAAAAGAACATTGTAGACAGAAGAACCAGTTGCTTTTGCAAAACTTCTCACTGTCTCAGTTTGCTCTTGAGAGAGAGTAAATGGGATGGTGCCACCTTCGTGGGATGCAACCTTAGGCCTACGGTGATCGGTAGGCATCTCTAGAACAGGCAGAGGACTATTTAACTTAGTTTTCCAATAAGAGACTTGATTTATGAAGCTGGCTTCATCTACTTCCCCTTTTTGCCAGGAAGTAAAATCGATATAGGAAACTCCAAGCTCACGGGAGAATTTGACTTCTCTATTATTTACGAGAGCCGAATAAACACAATCTAATTCATCAAAGAAGATATCAAAGCACCATCCATCCCAAATTGCATGATGAACCATAAAGTAGAAAACAAAATCGTTTTTACCCAGTTGATAGAGTTTTGCTCTAAAGAGTGGAGCTTCTGCTTTATTAAAAACATGATTGGAATCTTTATTTAATATTTCACTAATAGAGTCTATAGAAGTTTTTATCACATCGAGTGGCGGCAACAGCATTTTATTAAATTCAGTCACCTTTTGGACAGGTGCCCCATTTTCTACGAAGATGGAAGTTCTTAGGGCCGGATGTCGTTCGATAAGAATATGAAGTGTTTTCTCGAGTGCCTTTACATTTAC
>DFXX01000077.1:8029-28594 GCA_002381765.1 Bacteriovoracaceae bacterium UBA4097
AAGAGGGAATGTCCGCCCAGATTAAAAAAGTTATCCTCAACTTCGATGTGAGCAAGACCTAAAACTTTTTTCCATATTTCGGTAATAGCTATTTCAAGTTCAGGATCACGAGAAGCTATTTCTTCTTTAACGAGTATGGTCTCAGAACTGACAGCTGTCGGGATGTGGAGATTCTGGAGTTTTATTTGGACTGGAGTTACTGTCGCATCCTCAATCAAGATCCCCATGATATCGACAAGTGAGTTTAGCCAATTACGAATTGTTTCTGCTTTAAAGAGATTAATATTGTATTGGCATTCGATGACAAGTTTATCTTCACAGCTAACCACATTGAGAAAGAGTTCAAAGTTTTCACAAATCCTCGGAACGGTAATATAGGAAGCTTGTACATTTTGGAACTTTAGGCCTTGGCCTGGAGACTGCTGATCGATATTAAAGACTACATTTAGAAGAGGAATCTGGGATGGATCCCTTTGTATATTAAGGCTCTTGAGAAGTGGGCCATAAGAGAAGCTCTGATGTTCGAAAGCATCAAACATTTCCTTTCTCATTGTTTTCAGGAGATCAATGAAAGCCAGATTAGGATTTATTCTAGTCCTAAGAGGAAGGAGGTTTACCAGGTGACCAACGAGATCGAATTGACCAATATTCGGTTGAGTTGCACTGGCCATACCAACAACTATGTCTTCTGAGCCCGATAATTTATGCAGAAATATGTTAAAAGAGGCCATAAGCACGGTGTAGAAGCTAACTCCGTTCTTAGAACCAAGCTTTTTTAGACCCTGAACAGTTTTGAGAGGTACCTCTAGGTCGATGCGGGAACTATCATAAGTCCTAAATTTGGGACGAGTAAAATCAAGTGGAATAGGACGACTATTAAGCTGATCGCGAAATTGATTTAACCAATAGGCCTTGTCTTGATCATTAAAGCCTTGCTTATACTCTTCCACGGCAAAATCTGTAAACTTGGAAGCATTAACGGGATTTAAAGATTTTCCATCAGCTAATTCTGAATATGCCTGGCCAAGTTCTGTCAATAAAACAGCAAAAGACCAACCGTCACAAATGATGTGATGAGCAGTCAGTACAAAAGAGTATTCATCTTCATTTGTTTGAATGAGATAGGCACGAGAGCAGGGTCCATTGATGAGATCAAAAGGAAGCTTTACTTCATTATCCAGAAACTCAGATAATCTCGAAGGATTTCCCCGCATATCAATAACAGGTACTTCCTGATAGCCGTATTCTTTAACTAAAGAAGTCTTACCATCTTGAGCAAAAACAGCTCTAAGGGAATCATGACCTTTAAGCAATTCCTGAAAGGCGAGCTTAATGGCTTCGTGATTTACCTTGCCGTGGAGTGAGACCGCTAATGTTTCGTTATAACAAAGCGTCGACTGCTTATCCATTTTTAGCGTTGCCCAAATTTCTCTTTGGGCTTCAGTCGTAGGAACAGCAGCACTTATAACCCCGTTTTCAAAAGGGTTATAAGTGACTTTTTTGGCTTTTTTTAGAAGAGCTGCTTTAGTATCCATTTATTCCTCAAGAAGAAAGTATTCACCGGCCTTATCAGGATTCTCAACAAACCAAGCAGGGTTTCCATTCTGATCTCTTCCAATCTTCGCTCCTTTAACAGGAGGAGTATTAAGATCTAGGATCTTCTGAGGATCAATTGAAACTTGTTTATTACTTGGGAATAATCCCATCATTTGCATTGAAGCGACTGATTTTTTGAAGGCTTCAAGGACGAAGCGAAGATCTGCTTCAGTGTGAGCAAGATTCACAAACCAAGGGAAGCCGTCGTAGACATGAACTCCGTTGTATCGCAAATGTGCAAAAAGAAGTTCGCCACCAGTAACTTCACTCTTCCACTTCGGTTTCATAAGAGAGCCAAAGTTATTCATCTCAAGAGGCACTCCCGACAGCTGAAGGAAAAGATTAAGTTCATCAGCAAAGGCCTGAGCGCGCTGACTCAACTCATCCAACTGCTTAACTCCGCCTTCTTTGATGATTTCAAGTGCTCCCTTAGCCGCAGCCAGGGCAAGTGGATGCCTTACGAATGTTCCTGCGAAATAAGTCACACCAACGGTTGGAGTTGAATCATCTCCATATTGCCAATGCCCACCATCTAGAGCATCCATATATTCGGCCTTACCAGAGATTACTCCGATTGGCATACCACCACCAACGATCTTTCCATAAGTGCAGACATCGGCTCGAATCCCAAAGTACTCTTGGGCCCCACCCGGCTTGATTCTGAAACCTGTGATTACTTCATCAAAAATCAAGCAAGTTTCTGAAGCGGTAGTTATCTTTCTAACTTCCTGAAGAAATTCTTTTGGGTGAAAGTCACAACGGCGACTCTGAACAGGCTCGATCAAAACAGCGGCTACATCATTGGCCAGTTCTCTAATAATCTTAAGAGACTCCTCTGTCCCATAATCAAGTACGATCATATTGGAAACCGCAGCATCATTTATGCCAGGAGCTGCCGGGAAAGATTTACCAACTTTTGAGCCGCGAAGGATAACCTCATCGGCAATACCATGATATGAACCACTGAAGACTATGATTTTCTCTCTACCGGTAACAGTACGAGCAATTCTCATGGCACCTAAGACAGCTTCTGAACCTGTGTTACAGAAGGCAGTTCTCTCATTACCTGTTAATTCATTAATAAGTTGGCTAACCTCACCTACTAAAGGATGTTGCGGTCCAAGCTCAATGCCTTCCTCAAGTTGCTTCATAACAAGCTTCTTGATTTTCTCATTGCCGTTTCCAAAGAAGTTGGATCCAAATCCACAAGTCATGTCGATATACTTGTTATCGTCCATATCCCAAAGATTTTGACCTGAAGACTTTTTAACAACGATAGGATAGATGATCTCTTTCCATTCAGGCTTAAATCCAGTCACGACTCTTGGATCGGCATGTAGCTTACGGTAGTCTTGAGTAAAGTTTTTAGAAGCCTTATTCTTAGCATTATATTTAACAAAAAAATCGTGAATCATTTTTAGTTGGTTATCATCAAGCTTACTGCTCTTTTCGACAGTAATTCTTGCCGCTGCACCAAAGGCATCTTTGGCCTTCTTGACATCGGCGCCTCGCTTCACTTCTTTTGGTTGAGAAACCACCGGAGCATTCTTAGGAGCTACTACTTCCGAAGCTAAAGAAGGGGTCGAAGTCGTCATCACCGGTTGAGCAGTAGGATTAATGACTTTATGACCATTTAAAAGCAGCATTTGCTGAGTCATAAGTTCAAGCTGTCTATTGATAATTTCCTCAAGACCACCAACGGCGGCTACTGGCCGAGGAGCATAGCTCATGGTCTCAACAGGGGCAGCAGATTGAGGAAGAACTGATTGAGGTGCGGCGGGGGCCTGAACCAATAGCGCTTCGACATTCTTCACAGCTGCTTTCGGGGCTTCTTGCTCGACTTCGATAGTGACCTTGTCTAAAAGATAATCGGCTAAAAGATCGATTGATCCATAATTTTCGATCAACTGTCTGAAGCTAATAGAAACTTTAAGGTCTTTTTTAATGACTAGTGAAACCTGAGTCAAAAACAATGAATCCATTCCCATTTCTAAGAAGGAGGTATCAGGGCCATAACTCCCCACCTCGATACCTGAAGACTTCTCAAAGATGTCGACTAAAATCTTGGACAACTTGTCTTTTTTTGGATTACTCATTGGATAATTCCTCACGCTAGTATGATATGTTACATTGATTACTGGTTGTTCTTTATGATTAAGCCAGAGAGGATTTTCCTCAAAGGCATAGGTTGTAGCGGGAACTCTTTTTCTTTCACCATCTTGAAACAACGAATTTATATTTTTGGCCTTTAGACCATTGATCCAAAGTTCTCCAAGTGCTTTTAGAAAAAAATGATTCTCAGATGTAATAGAATCACTTAGCACAGGAAAGGCCCTAACTGGTCTAAGCTTTTCAGATAATCCTTGTTTCTTCGTTAAGTTGGTAAGAATGTTTTTAGTTCCAACCTCTAAAAAGACGTTCTTTTCATCTTTTAAAAGTTTACTAACGGTTGGGGCAAACATCACACAATCTACAATATGATTTGCCCAGTAGTCTGGTCTAGTAAGAAGTTCGGTCTCAAGATTTGTTGTGACAGTTGAATAGATTGGAACTTTTGGAATCTGCATTTTAATGCTGCTCAAGAAACTTCTAAAGATCTCTACCGCTGGTTTCATCATGCGTGAATGAAAGGCATGCGAAGTTTTTAGAACAATCGTCCCAATCCCGAGCTCTTCCATCTTCTTTTGAAAATTCAGCACTAAGCTCTCTTCTCCTGCTACCACACATGAACTCGTACCATTTACAGCAGCGATATCAAGCATGCTCTTTTCAACATACTCTTTAATATTTTCTGGAGAAGAAGCCACAGAAAGCATCATTCCTGAAGGCAGAGAGTTCATGAGCTCTGCTCTTTTTGCAATAATCCTTAAACCATCCTCAAGAGAGAAAACATTGGCGAGAGTTGCTGCAACAAACTCCCCTATACTGTGTCCAATGAAAGCCTTAGGATTGATTCCGAGATCCATAAGCGTAGCAGCTAAAGAGTATTCAATTAAGAAAATTGCTGGCTGGGTATAGTAGGTGTTATTGAGTTCTGAAGAGTCTGTAGAGAAAATAATTTCTTTTATCTTATAATCGAGTTCTTTATCTAAGATTTCGCAACATTTATCAAAATACTTTTTAAAGATTGTGTTAGATTCATATAACTCCTTACCCATTCCAAAATACTGACTCCCCTGACCCGGGAACATGAAATAAAGAGTAGCGGGTTTCTTGAATTGTGACTTGCCAGAGAATACAGGGCCCTGAGCCTTCTGGATTTGATCTTTTGAGCCCAATACTAAATATGTTCTGAAGTTAAATTCTTTTCTTCCGTTTTCAAGAGTAAAGGCTATTTTCTTCCAGCTACTGTCACAACTTTCCTTGAGCAGGTTTTTGAGATCATCTGTCATTTTTTCTAGTTGAGCTTCGCTTTTAGCTGAAAGCTTGAACAATGACGGAGTTGACTGAGTCTCTAAAGTCGGATGTTCTTGAGCAATATACTCCTCAAGAACAACATGAGCATTGGTTCCACCCACCCCAAATGAAGAGACTCCCGCTCTTTTCACTTGTCCCTTCGGGAACTCTGAATTCTCATTGGTGACAATGAAAGGAGTTTCTTCTAATTTAAGGAAAGCGTTTTCATTCTTAAAATTTGCCGTACCTGGAATAATCCCTTTATTCAGGGCAGATACTGTTTTAATAAAACTAGCTACACCCGAGGCAGCCGTGAGGTGTCCAATATTTGATTTGATAGAGCTCAGGTAACAAAAATTCTTATCAGAAGTGGATGTTGAAAATGCTTCCGTCAAGGCCTGAACTTCAATAGGGTCGCCTACTGGAGTTGCTGTACCATGGGCCTCTATGAAAGAGATGCTTCTTGGATCAACCCTAGCGTCTCTTTGTGCCTTTAGAATCACTTCTTTTTGCCCTCTGACACTTGGAGCAGTGAAACTCATTTTATCAGAGCCATCATTATTGATCCCTACACCTTTGATGACTGCCAGAATGGTGTCTCCATCTTTTTGGGCATCATCAAGACGCTTTAAGACAACAATTCCTCCCCCATCAGTGAAAATAGTCCCTGTCGCACTCTCATCAAAAGGGCGACAGATGCCATCAGCAGAAAGGATCCCACCTTCTTGAGACAGGTGACCACTCTTGGGGGCCCCTGATATAGAGACCCCACCGGCCAAGGCCATATCGCAGTTTCTATGTCTTAAGCTCTTAACTGCTTCAACAATGGCCACCAGAGAGGTGGAACAGCCAGTGTGTAAACTTAAAGCAGGTCCTCTAAGATTTAATTTGAAGGCAACTCGGGTAGCGATATAATCTTTTTCAAGTCCTAGCATGACATTGAAGTCGCCTGCTTGTTTTACTTTTTCTGCATGCTGGTCAACCAGTTTATTGTATTTACTATTTCCCATTCCTGCATAAACACCAATAGAACCTTTGTAGCTATCAGGGTTATAACCGGCCAGTTCTAGCGCTTCGACAGAGAGTTCTAAGAACTTTCTTTGTTGAGGATCCATGAGCTCGGCTTCTCGAGGGGTCATGCCAAAATACTTGTAGTCAAAGTTTTCTTGGCCCTGGAAGGCACCATGAGCGAAGACATAGTTAGGATCTTGGGCCAATTCTTTCTCGACAAAAGGATTGAGCTCTTTAGGGTCAAACTTCTCAATTCCGTTTTTCTTCTGAAGTAAATTTTCCCAAAGTTCCTGAATATTTCTGGCACCAGGAAAACGTCCAGTCATACCAATGACAGCAATATCCTTACTTTCAATAGAATCATCCACATCGAAGTTCGTGAAGGATTCATCTTCCTTCTGATCAAGGAATTGAGAAATCTTTCTTATGGTTGAGTATTGAAACAAATTTACGATCGAGAGTTTTTTCTCACTGGTTTGGTTTATGTCAACCATAACTTTGATTGCAAGAAGTGAATTTCCACCCAGGTCAAAGAAGCTATCATCAATTCCTATATCTGCGATACCCAGATATTTGGACCATAGCTCGGCAATTTTATGTTCAGTTTGACTTTCAACAGGAGCATAGTCTTGGGCAAGATCGGGTCTCTCCTTAGAAGGCTTAGGCAGGGCTTTGTAATCGACTTTCCCTGATGGAGTAAGTGGAATTTTATCCAACTTCATAAAGAAGCTTGGAATCATATACTCAGGAAGTTCCGCGCGAAGAGTAGTTCTAATTTCATTAAGATCAGCTCGCCCTGAGACATAGGCCACTATTACATTTTCACCATTATCCTCGATAATCTTGACGACACTTTGATCAACATCATTTTCTTTTTGAATGGCAAGTTCAATTTCACCTAGTTCAATACGGTAGCCTCTTACCTTTACCTGACCATCTTTCCTTCCAAGAAAAGTAATATCACCGTTCTCATCTTTTTGACCTAAGTCGCCTGTCTTATAGACTCTCCCGAAAGGAGAAAGTGTTAGAAACCTTTCATCGGTCAATTCCGGTGAGTGGAGGTATCCATTGGCAAGACAAAGACCACCTAAGTATAGTTCTCCAACTTCTCCATCAACTACTTCTTTCAGAGATTCATCTAAAAGATAAACCTTACTATTTGAGATTTCTTTTCCAATAGGAGGAAGCCCTGGCCATGATGAACTATCTCCCGATAGTTCAAAGCTCGTCACTACATGGGTTTCACTGGGGCCATAATGATTATAAAGAGCAGCATCTTTTAGTATTTTAAAAAATTCTCTGATGCTGGAAGTGATTTTCAACTGCTCTCCGGCAGTTGTAACTTCTTTTAAAGAACTTGGAATAATCTTCTGTTGAACGGCTATTTCTGTTAAATGATTAAGGGCCACATAAGGTAAAAAGAGCCGATTAACTTTCTTTTCATTCATTCTTTTCAATAGAGAGACTGGATCCAGCCGCATCTGCTCTTCAATAAGCACAAGCTCTCCTCCTAGACTTAAGGTAGAGAAGATTTCTTGAAAGTGCACATCGAAACTAACTGGAGTATATTGAAGAGTGATAGATGAGCTTTTGAATTTAGTCTGTTCATTCTGCCATTTAATGAGATTTACCAAGGCAGCATGTCCCATAGACACACCCTTGGGTTTACCAGTTGAACCACTGGTGTAGATGATATAAGCAAGATTTATTCTTGAAGTATCGACTACCGGGTTCTGATTTGAATATAAATCCAAAGCTAAATTTTCATAGACGATTCTCTGAAAGTTGCACTGGCTGAACTTTTTAGAAAATTCTTCATTGAGAATAGCGCAATCAATCTTTGAATGATTGATCATGTACTTCAATCTTTCTTGGGGATATTCAGGATCTAGTGGTAGATAGGCAGCTCCTACTTTTAATATGGCGATCAGACTTGCTACCAATTCAGGCGATCTTTTTAAACAAACACCAACGATAGATCCCGGGCCAACACCTTCTTCAAGTAATTTATGAGACAGCTGATTAGCTAGCTTGTTAAGAGAATCGTAGTTTAAGACACGGCTTCCTAAGGATACAGCTGGAAATAATCCATGAGTATTCACTGCTCTTTCAAACAAAGAATGTATGAACATGAAGTAGCCTTTCAAAAAGTATTAAACGCAGTGCAACTATAATACAAAGTAGGATTTATTAGTGGGGTTTTAACAAAAGATATGAAAGTTTTACTAAGTGTTCAAAACGATGACAGTAACTATGGAGCCCTTGTGGTAGATGATTTTCCCCTCATAATCCCCTACAAAAGAGCTGAGTTCATTTTTTCCTTTCTTAAGACTTAAGCTAAAAGAGTTTGATTTTAAACAGATGTCTTTCATCTCAGCATCCTTAAAATCGATGAAGCTATGGCAAAGAGGATTTAGGGCCTTGAACAAGGACTCCTTAGCAGAAAAAAGGATGGTAAATCTCTGACCCCATTCATTCTGAGGACTTAGACGAATAGCCTTCATTTCTGTGTCTGAGGCTATAACTGTCGATAGTTCAGCTATCTTAGCGGGATCAATAAGCTCTTCAGCATCAATGCCTAGGGACTTGAATTGGCCCTTAAAGCCTAAGGCAGCGATTGCTAGCTTTTTGTTATGAGTGATACTTCCTACCAGATTCTCAGGCCAGTGGGGTGCACGGGAAGGTAAAGAAGGAAGGTTTAACAGTTCAAGACCCATTGTCTGGGCACATTTATGAGCACAGACCCGCCCTGCAATAAATTCGTGGCGTCGGCTTAAAGAAGCCCTATTTAAGGCTTCAGGCAACCAATGTGAGTACTCCAACTCTATTTTGGGATCTAAGGGCAAATCTAGCTCATAGGCCATGATTCCACGTTCACCTAAGTCTAGCTTCATAAAGCCTACTTAGAATGCAAGAATCAGGATGGCGATAGCCGAAATAATCGCACCAACCTGAGTTGCTCTTTCAAAGATTTTATCCATGGCAGTGCGCTTCTCACCATTGAGCATAATCACATCATTTGGCTTAATGACTGGAATAGTTGATGGGTCCGTAAGATCAAATTGGATCTTCTTAAGACCAGAGACTGTGTTACGGAAAATATAGGCTTCCTTGTAACCCACATTTGGTATGACCCCACCGCTCTTGCCTAGATAATAGAAGAGATTTGCACGCTCATGGTAGAGGGCCTTTCCTGGATTTTGAACACCACCGATGACTGAAACCGTTGGAACATTATCCTCTAAACCTTCATCATTAAGAAGGTTAACAAACAGGGTATCTCTACCTGTCCAGGTAAAGGCAGAACTAAAAACACTATTCTCGAAATATTGGTTAAGACTGATCGAATAAGATTTATCCATTTGCTTCAAGGAGACAATAAAGAAGTCTTCCTGGAGATTACCTTTAATACCACCGGCCTTATCGATAACCTTGTCGATTGATTCATTTCTTTCGACTAGGTAGTGGCCAGAATTTTTAACAAGTCCGCGTACTTCTACATAATATTCTTTTCGAAGAAGTCTGAAAGATATGTCTTGAACTCCCTTCTGAAAAAAGTTTTTAAAGGCATTAAGGACTTTGGCTTTTAGATCGGTAAAGGTCATCCCTTCAGTGTCGATTACGATCCCATAAGGAAGTCTCAGGATACCATCGGTTGTCACGCGATATCGCCCTTGCAACTTCTCATCCGAAGGATGATGAAGCGAGAATAAGAATCCAGGAGCGACAAGCTCCTTAGTATGCTCAAATTGAGGTATGTCTTTAATATGGAGAAGATTAAGCTGGGATCCCTCATCAAGCATTCGATCTGTATTGTCATTGATTCGCTCATAGCTAAAGTCATTTTTAGGCTTACTCGCACAGCTGACAGTAAAGAACGCCAGAAGAAGTACGTAAGAAATGGTCCGCATGAGAATTCCCTTATATAAATTTCTCCTCAAATCTCAGAGAATCGGAAAAGATTCAAATGAAATTATTAAGATATATCAAAATTACAGATCAAGTATGAATAAGGACCAATCTGAAGGTATAGTTGCTATGAATTCCCTAAAGGCTTATTAAAATGAAGATTCTTCACATTGTGCAGTTCCTAGGAGTTGGTGGACTCGAAAGAGTTCTCTATTTACTTATGAGAGAACAGATGAAGGCCGGTCACCATGTGGAAATGGTCGTGTACGATTACGAACAGGCCTGGGTAGAATCCTTTAGATCAGCAGGAATCAAGATCAATACAGATTACAAGAAACAAGAAGGATACGATTACAAATTACTAAATTTCCTAGGAAAGCTAGTAACTCCTTTCGATGTTGTTCACACTCATGATTTAAATCCTTCCATGTATACCGCGCCTTTGAAGCTAATCGCTAAACTTAAAGGAAAAACTTTTCCTAAACTCATCCATACAACACATGGGATGGATCACCTGCACGTGAGACCAATCACTAAAGTATATGAAAAACTTTGTTCTTCTATGCTGGATGGCCTAATTGCAGTAAGCCCAGCAATTTGCTCATACTACAGGCAAGAACTTCTCGTCCCTTTTGAAAAAGTCTATCACATCGATAATGGAACCTTTGTTCCTGAGACTCATTCAGAAGAAAAAGCATTCTTCAAAAAGAAGCTCGTGGAGAAATTTGGTATCGATGAAAAGCTCAAAACCTGGGTTGCTGTAGCACGGATAGTACCTCTTAAAAATCAATTACTCCTCATAGAAGCCGCCAAAAGAAGAAAGGATATAAATCTTTTAATAGTGGGTCCGGAGGGCGATAAGACCTATGGAAATAAGCTCCTTGAGAGCAAACCCTTAAATGTTTATTTTACAGGTTCTCAAAGTAATATCGATGAAATTCTCATTGGGTCAGATTTCTTTGTATCGGCTTCCTTGCATGAAGGCATACCTATATCGGTATTAGAAGCGGGTGCTCAAAGTATGCCCTGTCTTCTCTCAGACATAGCAGGCCATCTCGCACTCCAGACAAAAACTCCGAAGAGGGTTGCTGCCTACTTCCAATCAAATAATCTCGAAGATCTTTTAACCAAAATGAGAAAATTGGAAAGTGATTCCGACTTTGCAGAAAAGCTCGCTAAAAATTTAAATCATTGTGTTCGACAGAATTATTCTTCTGAAGCCATGTGCAAAAAGTATCTCGCCGCTTACATAGGTCAAAGATGATAAAAAAATTATCCCAGGGACATTGGCCCATATTTCTTCTCAGTAGCTTTAGCTCAGTAGGAAACCTGTTTCTCCCCATCATTTTGGTAAGAATCCTGAGTCCAGAAGATATCGGAATTTATAAAATATTCTTCCTCCATCTTACAACACTTCCTTTTATTTCTATGGCGGGAGGCCCCATTCATTCCGTCTTCTACTGGATAGGGAAAAATCCAGAGGAAAGAAGCAAATATCTTAATGCAACCTGGACCCTTACATTCTTTTTATCTCTACTGATCATTATTATTGGTCTCCCAATGAGAGGAGCTATTTCCGAACAGCTTGATATCCCCCTTCAGTATGTCACCATACTTCTGGTTTCGGGCTTTCTTTGGACTCCTGGTGGGCATTATAGTGAAACCACCATTGCGAGCGGAAAATCGGGCAGAGGATCATTATTTGATACCTTCTTTGAGGTCACAAAAGTTCTAGGAATTCTCTCTCTGGCTTATCACTTCAAAGATCTGAGTTATGTATTTCTCTACTTTATGTCATTACTCGCAATGAAACTTCTTGTCAGTTATTTTAGAAATGCGACTGAGAACAAAGTAAAGTTTGAATATAGCCCGGAAGCCCTAAAAAAGGTCGTCACCTACGCCCTCCCTCTCTCAATAACGGGATGTCTTGGCTTTTTTATCGATAAGGTGGATCTTCTTATACTTTCTAGCCTCTTAGACTCAAGCTCATTTGCCTTCTATTCAATGGGATGCCTTGTGGTCCCCCCCCTCTACCTCTTAGAAATGTCGGTACAAAAAGTACTTATACCCGGGCTTTCAAAAAATTTTATTCTCAAAGACTGGGCATCCGCCTCACAGATCTTCAGAAAGTCATTAAGTGATATTAGCTTTCTCATGATTCCAGCCGTCTTTGGTCTCTTTACATTTGCTAAGCCCATAGTAACCCTTCTCTATACGGACGCCTATTTAGATTCGGTTACCTATTTAAAAATATTCTCTTTAAGCTATCTTCTTCTCATAATCCCCCATGATTCTGTCGCCCGAGCAACAGGTCATACAAAATGGATCCTTAAAGTCTATCTTCTGATTACTCCCCTTTCATTTGTCGTGGCCTATTTTTCAGCAAAATATTATGGAGCTATCGGAATCCTTATCGTAACCTTGTTACTTAAATCGATTCCCAAGATTCTAGGTTTGATGCTTTCAAAGAAACTAATGAATTGGAAATGGAGTGAGATGTTTCCCTTCAAACATCTGTCATACTATCTTGGTCTATCGGCAATACTTTCAGGGACAAGCCAATTCTTTAGATCATACTTTGAAAGCGATATGATATGGTTTTTTGTATGCGGCTCGACTTTTGGAGTCCTCTACCTTGGGATCTCTCACTGGCAACTAAAGAGAAATAAGTATGCAAACCATTAAACCTGCCATTCATATATTCACTCCAGGCCCAATAGGCGGTGCAGAGAGAATTATAATTGCTGGTCTTATAGAACTTAACCGGCAAGGTCTCTCCTCTGAACTTTTAATCATTAAAGAGGAAAGAGTCCCCCAAGTAACAGAAGCTTTTATAGATCTCGTAAAAAAAACAAACATAAAGTATTCCGTCATTTCAAGCCGAAAAATTTTCGACCCTGCTCTCTTAAAAGAACTAAAGGGAAAGCTTCGAACTCTAAAACCTCTCATTATTCATACTCATGGCTTTAAAGCTACGTTTTATGCTAGCTTAGTAAAACCAGCTTCCAGCAAGTTTGTAGTTACTCATCATGGAACGACAGCTCACACCCTCAAAGTGCGAATGTACGAAAAGCTTGAAAGAGTTGTTATGAAGAGGGCCGATGCCGTCATCGCAGTATCGAAGAAAATGAAATCTGATCTTATCCAACATGAAGTCCCTTCTTCCTCAATCGAAGTCATCGAGAACTTTCTCGCTCTAACACCCACACTAAGACATAAGACAAATGTCATACCTCATTTTATCTTTGTGGGTAGATTATCTCCTGAGAAAGGTTGTAAATTTCTTATTGAAGGAGTTTCACTACTCCCTAAGGATCTTGACATTAGAATTACGGTTGTCGGAGATGGCATTGAATCTCAACTATTAAAAAGTATGGTGAGAGAAAAGAATCTTCAGGAGAAAGTTAAGTTTCTTGGTTTTCAAGCAAATATTATCCCAATACTTGAACAGGCAGATGCCTTTATCATGCCCTCTATGATGGAAGGTCAGCCGCTCGCCTTAATAGAAGCCTGTTGCATGGGGATACCGGCCTTAGTCTCAGATGTCGGAGGTTTACCTGAACTCATCGAGAATCAGAGAAATGGATTATTATTCCCACCAGGGGAACCTGAATCCATTAAAAATTCGATTTTAGAATTTCTTATGAATCAAAATGACTATATTTTAGAAGCAGAGAATAGAAGAAATTATTTCATTCAGAGGTTCTCCCCTGCTAAATGGGGAGAATCCATCATCTCATTGTATCAAAGACTGGTTAACCAATCGTAGAATCTTTTTCCAATGTTTCTTTCCCCAAATTGACTCGCCATATACTCTCTGGAAAGAGCTAATTGATTTAAAGCAGCTGAATCAAGGCTAATCTCAGTAAGTGTTTTGATCCAGCCAGTTCTAGATTCGGCCAGGATATAGTCTTCATCTCTGAGATTTGCTCCCTGAACTCCCATTTTAGTACTTATCAATTTACGATTCATAGAGAATGCTTCAATAACTTTAATCCGTGTCCCTGATCCGTAGGTGATTGGAACAATTGTGAATTGGCAATCTTGATAGGCATCTTGGATATCATCCACAAATCCAACAATCTCAATCCCAGGGAGGTGAGTGTATTGATTTAACCATGATTTATTGCCTGAACCAACGATCTTCAATTTTACCTGAGGTCGCTGTTTAATTACCGTTGGCCACACTTCTTTAAGAATCCATTCAAGTCCGTCTCTATTCGGTGGCCAGTCTAAGCGGCCAATAAAAAGAAATTTAGTGGTATCTTGAATCTCTTGTTTGAGAGGATTATCAAAATTTAAACCAAGAGGAATGAGCATCTTTTGTTTTGAAGGATTTATTTCTCCGATAACATCAGCATCCTCTTGAGCTATAGGAGCAATACCGTCAGACATATCGATAATGGTTCTTTCAAATTTTTCGACCAGCAAGGCCTGAAGATAAAGCACGACCTTAAGAAGCGGATTCGCTTTCTCTTTGTAAGCCTTTTTCCATAGATCAGCCTCGATGTTATGGGCCCGGTAGATAATCTTTGACTCTTGTGGTTTAATGAATCTCCAGCCAGCAAAGAATATGATTCCTAAATGCAGACCATCTAGAACGATACAGTCATATTTTTGTGTTTCGATTATTTTAAAAGTCTCTCTCTTGAGAGATTCGTCATAAAAAGAAGAAAAGGTTAAGGGGATATGGGGACTCAGAAGTAAGCTTTTAAAGTAATAAAGAGTCTTCTCATACTTACCGGAAGGTATTTTTCGAGGTAGTACAAAAACTTCTCCCACTCCCCAAGATTTTTTCATTTCAAATGTATTGGCCTTCTCATCTTGCTGACAAAGACATAAAATATCTATTTGTGCCCCCGCATAAATAGTATTTCTGACAAGACTATCAGTAGCAACCCTTGCTCCATCGATTGCTGGCAAGGTCCATTTGGGGATCATCCACAAAATTTTCACAGGTTACTTTTCTTTCTTTAGGATAAATATGACTACGCCACCGAGGTATTTTAGGAAAGGTACATTATTCATCAATGTATAATCCAATCTTTCCAGGAAGGAGGGTTCTGGATCACTGCCCTCACGAAAGAACTTATCGAATCTAGCAAGGATAGAATAACGTTTGATTTCCATTGAAGGGAAGATAGATTTCACTATTCTGATATCTTCTGAATTAAGCTTTCTTTCATCATCTGTAATATGAAGTTCAAAGGATTTGGTCTTTGGTGCAAAGAACTTCACAATTGCCGTATTTCGAATGGCATCTAAAACTGGTACTTCTACAGGTTCTCTAAAAATGGCAATTCCGCCAGGCTTTAAAACTCTTCTACATTCAGTAACCGATTTCTTTATGTCGACATGGTGAAGGATATCAACCCCTACAATCATATCAAAACTACTATCTTGATAAGGGAGAATTTCGGCCGGGGATACTTGAAAGTTCCCCTTATCAGCACAATCATATTTCTCAAACAGTTTACGGGAGACGGCAACATTAGATTCACTGATATCGAAGCCCTCAACCTGATAACCGATTTTAGTAAATCTTAGGGCATTTTCTCCAGGTCCAGAACCAAAATCAAGAAGAGTAGAGCCTTCTTGATAGTGTCCTGAAGCAAAGTGATAAACGGCCCAATAGGAGTTCCAAGGCCGCTTTTCAGTGGAACTCACCGGTGAGAAATCAATATTTCTGTTGAGATCAAAACTGCTGGCATATTGATCGTAGTACTCTTTTTCTCTTTTTTGTCTTTCGGTCAGCTCAGCAGCTTCGGGCTTCATATACTTCCTAAATTATCTTTGAGTTTCCCATGTAGCATCAAGATTACTTGTCATGGTTTTAACCATGGCAACGAGTGAAGCAGCATTCAATACTATAAAGTATAAAGGAATAGCGGCTATTTTCATATGAATTCCGAGTTTCTCAAGACCAAAAGATATGGCCGCCACTAGATAGAACAAAACCTGCAAAAGAAAGAGTACATTGGCGAAAAGATTCTCCGGCTCCTTGATCACCACCAGAGCACTAATAAAGAAGAGAGAGATGCCGAAAACTGGGATCATCCATCTTAAGATTTTATGGCTGAGTAGCTGAAAAAAGGGAACAGGGTAAGCAATTGGATTTAATATTGCGCGAGCGTAAAGCATTCCCGACATGCCTCCTCTGATTACACGAACACGCATGCTCCACTCATTGCTGGCCTTTTTGGTGGTGTCTTCATAGCAAAGAGCTTCTTCTTCATAGACTACACGAAAGCCCTTAATCACTAGCATTAAGGGGCCCGTGAAATCTTCAATGATATTTTTTGGAAGTGGAGTATAGAGATCTTTCCTGAAAGCAGTAAGACATCCCACTGAACCAGTAAGTGTTCCCATAGAAGTCTGCGCCTTCTTGATAATGGTTTCGTACTTCCAGTAAAGCTTCTGGCCAATCCCCATATGGGTGTTTTCACTATCCTGATAAATCAAGTGGCCAGTAACCATTCCCACTGTTGGGTCAGCAAAATTCCGGACAATCTTTCTAATGACATCTTCTTTGTATGTAGTCGTTGCATCGGAAAAGATAATAATCTTTCCTTCTATCGAGGCCATGGCAATATTTCTAGCTTCAGTTTTTCCTACTCTACCCTCTACTCTTATAAGCTCTACACCTTGATCAGCATAAGACTGAACGATCTCGTCTGTGCCATCGGTAGAGCCATCACTAACGACAATAATTCTTAGTTTATTTTTAGGATAATCAAGGCGTAATGTGCCCTCAATTTTACGAGCAATATCTTTAGCCTCATTATAAGCCGCGATCATCATGGTAACATGAGGTTCAATATCTTTTTTGATAACTTTTCTTCTTAGAACCTTTCCTAGAAGAATGACAGTTATGAAATAACCAAAGTACGTATACAAGATCAACAGAACCAAATTAACTAATAATGTGCTCACGTTGTAACCTCGTTGTAATTAACTTCGTTCTCTAGCTGGTAATGGGTTATGGCCAGTGCCAGTAGGATGTACGGATAGAGCAGATATGTATGGGATAAAAAGGTTATTGTCATCCCATAACCAGCTAACCCTAGAAAATATTCAGGTTGGTTTAATCGAATTTTCCAAGCAGCGAAAGCGGCATAGGTCCACAAAGAAATGAATAGAAACAAGGCGGTAAAACCACCCTCCCCTAAGGCCAGAACCCATGAGGAATGGGCCGTCATATGCTCACCCTCGGAGCCCAGATTGCCATCTGGAACATAGGAGCGAAGGTTTTCAGGAAAGCCCCAGAACCCCACACCGAAGATTGGGTTCCTTATAGCCATGTTTAGGCCTGCCTGCCAATATAGAAGTCTATTAGAAGTTGAGCCCTCGATATCACTTGCGTCTCTCTGAAGTCTTGAAAAGGCACCTAAGGTCGCAATTAGCCCAAAAACTATGACCAAGGTCATGATTTTCTTACTTCTTATTTTTATTAGAGTCCAGGCACCGAATATGGCGAAGAGACCCAAAAGGGCCCCCCTAGATTGGGATTGCCAAACTAAATACACCATGGCGAATAAAGCGGTAATTGCTGCCATCCAATGAATTGGTCTTAAGCGAGATTTTAGAATGAATAAGAGAGTAAAGGGTATCGCAAGAACAAAGATCGCCGCGATATCATTTGAATTCGAAAGGATACCTACACTCTCAAGTCGACTGTTGGCCTCTTCCAAGAGTGTCGGAACTTCCATCATATTGGACTTATAGAAACTTACGAAGCATTTCTCAAGGATGGCGAGAACAAAGACTGCCTTAACCGGGAGAAGATCCTTGGGGGATTCTATGCCATTTTGGATAAGAATAAAGAGAACGACTCCCTTACTAAAGACTTCAATGTAGTTTGAGATGGCCAAGTCTGCGTGATTTGAAAAAAAGGCTGAAAGAAACATCCAGATGGAAAAAGCGAGAAGCAGAACTGTTCCAAGATTAAACCTAAAGTAGTACTGCTTCTTGATAATCTTATGAGCTGCCACACTCAGGATTGTGAGATAGGAAATATCTCTTGGCATAGAGGACATGAGTTGATTGTCATAACTCTCCCAAGGTCTTGAGAGTAAGAGATAGACAAAAAAGCTTACAGCGTACTTAGGATGAATCAGAGAGAAGGTCACTAATAGGCTGAATTCTAAGGCAAAAAATAAACCCTGCAGACCCCATTCGGAAAAAAGTGCGATAAACACACCAACGGTGAGGGTACAGAGAGTTAGGATAATAAATTTTCTTTTTTCAACATCAAATTTAGTTCTAAGGTCCTCGAGGTCAGACACCAAGAAGGTGCAGAATACAAGGACCACCAAACCAAAGAAAAATTGATGAGAGTTTAAAACAAGAAAATTGAATTCATTCAAGCATGGCCCCACTTAACTTCTTCTTTCTCTTTAGTAAGAGGAAGAGAAGCAGGCCCAGTCTTCAAGAGAGGCAAGTCTCCCAAAACCATTGTTCCTAGACTAGCTGCTTCGGCTTCCATTTGCTCTTTACGGCTTGGAATAATAAGCTCATTCACAAAGACATAGATGAAAGAGATAACGATACCTAGGATGAGCCCTAAAGATGCAAATAATCTTTTCTTCGGCCAAACAGGAGCAGTGGGAAGTTGGGGTTGACGAATGACACCTACGTAGCTCGAGAGGGATTTTTTCTCAATTTCGAGGGCAATATTAAAATCATGATACTTAGCATAGAACTTACTCGAAAGCTGTTCAGCGATAATCTTATTATGATTTACAGCTACGGTTAAATCAGAAGAGCCAGAAGTATCTTCACCAATATCAAATTCCATTAACCAGTCTGAGATCATTCTTTTTCTTTCTTTCAAATTGATGATCTTTGGATGACTCTCTTTAAACTGCTTTGATAGTGCAGAAATGCTTGAATTAATCTTTGCCAATTCCTCTCTTAATACATCTGGAGATTTAGAAGCCAGGGCCTTATCTGAGCCCTGCTGGGTGAACTTTTGAGAGGCGTTGAATGAGTTAAGTTTTCTTATCATGACCTCTTTTACTAGTTCAATCGTATTAATACGTTTATCTACGATGTGATCTTTCACTACTTTCAAAGTTCTTTCAGCAATTTTTTTAGCGATATAAGGATCAGAGTGAGAAAAAGATATTTGGTAACTTTGCCCACCAGTGGAGTAATAAGAAAATCTATCTCTTAGAAACTGACGCTGTCTTGCTTGCTCCCGGGGATCATCAGTCTTTGAATAAATGTTAAATTCAGTACCTATCTCATCTATATAGTCATCACTAATGGCTTCTTTGACCATAGAGTCTATGGCAAAACGCATTTCAGGAATACTGAAGACATCCGGAATAACGGCAGAAATGAGAGGATTCTGAAAGTATTTGGAATAAACATTAATTTCGAAATTGGCGACGTACTGCTTTTCAATCCAGAAAGTTAACTGGAAGAAAAATGCCACAGACATAACACAGATAAGAATGATCTTGTAGCGATACGAATTAATAGTGTTGAGTAGCTCTCTAAGAAAAATCTTATCAGTTTTCATAGTGCACCTTCATTGTAAACAAGACCCAAAATAGGAATTTCTCGATCTCTAAGCTCTTCCGTTACATGCTTATCCATTTTGCCTACGCTCTTTTTAGATCTCACGATTATAGCCCCGTCCAACGGGACATAAGGGAAGACTGTCTTCTCTGCTCTTCTTGAAGTCTTCATATTAACAAAGACGATATCGTAGCTCTTACAAAGTTCATAAAAGTAGGCAGCAAGAGAGCTGATTTTTTCAGAAGGTGGTAGTGTATTCAAAAACGTAAGTTCACTTTCGCGAACATAGCTTAATCTGGGAGTCGATAATAACTCTGAGAGTTCAGCAGAAGATTTCTCATCATCCTGGCAATCAAAGATAAGAATTTTCTTTTCATATAATTCGCTAATGACAGGAGCACAACTCTTAAGGAAAGTAGACTTCCCCTCCCCTTCATAGTCAGAAACAATTAGTACCGACTTAGCACCATGAACTCGCAAGGTGTAATCAACATTTTTGGCAAGCGTATGCAATGAAGTCATCTCTTTAACGCTAGGTAATTCCATATGAGCTCCGAATTTATATAAAAGTGCTCTATTTCTACATCAAGCCTGGACTAATTAGTTAGATCAGAGAAAAAGTTACATGGTTTCTAACAGTTAGCCCCTCTTCCTGATATAAACAAGGAATTCAATATTTGGGGTACACGTGAAATTCTTTATTTACATTGCTCTTGCTGCCTTCTCTATTAGCTCAACCTATGCTCAAGACGTAGTTTTAAAGGATTACAACTGGAAACTGACAGATATTGCAGATAAGGGTTTTACTAAAGAGAGTTTCTTTAACCAAATAGATCGAAGTTTTGTGAAGATTGGGGCCTCGATTTGCTCTAACCGGGCCCTACTCTGGGCCAATGATTTTAAAAGACTTCATGACATTGATTCAGCCAAGATATTTCTCTTCTATACCAAAATAACGGGTGAAGTGGGCAGAAAAACTTGGTGGTATCATGTAGCTCCTATCGTTAATGAAAAGGGACAATTATGGGTTGTGGATGCTGGGTTTCCAGATAAAATTTCGGGACCTCAAACAAAGACCGAATGGCTTAAATCGTTTATAAGCAATACCAACTGCAAAGAAATCAAATC
>DFXX01000084.1 GCA_002381765.1 Bacteriovoracaceae bacterium UBA4097
GTTTTCCTACTGGTCTAAAGTGGTACACCTTATTTCAAGACCAGTCGCCTAAGAAGTACGTGGTAGTTAATGCAGCCGAAGGAGAACCAGGAACCTTTAAGGATCGACAGATTATCAGAAAAAATCCTTACTCCATGATAGAAGGTGNNGAATTTAAGAAAAAAGGTCATCTGAACAAAGTTAGTATCCATCTTGTCGCAGGACCTGATGACTATTTGTTCGGGGAGGAGAAAGCTCTTTTAAATGTAATAGAAGGCATCGGTCCTTTTCCGCGAGAAGCTCATTACCCTCCTTATGAAAAAGGTCTCTTCAGTACGGCACTTTCCGCAAATCCCGCCTTGGTAAATAATGTTGAGACTTATTCCAGAGTACCAGAGATCATTTTGCGGGGAGCTGAAAGCTTCAGAGCAATTGGGACAGAAAATACCCCAGGTCCCCTCATTTGTACTTTATCCGGGGATGTCAGAAGGCCGGGAGTATATGAAGTTCCGGCGGGCATTCGATTTCTAGATTTAATCAATGATTACGGTGAGGGACCGGTAGGTAATAGTCCTCTTAAAGCAGTTCTTCCAGGAGTCTCAACGGGAGTATTGGTGAGAGAAAATTTTGATGTACAACTTGATCACGCTTCTATGGAAAGTGTTGGAAGTGGACTTGATTCCTGTAGCTTTATGATCTTTGATGAGACCAGAAGTGCTCCCCGTATTGCACAAGAAGTAGCAAAGTTTCTTTACCGTGAATCCTGTAATCAATGTACCGCCTGCAAAACGGGACTCGGAATATCTTCCATTAGTTTAGACGCCCTCTTCACTGAGAACCCGGATGATAAGCTCATCGACAGGGCCATTCTAGGGGCCAAGAGTGCTCCCCAAAGTAATCGCTGCTATTTACCGGTACAAGGTAGTATTCTCATACCAAATCTCATTCAAACCTTTGAACATGAATTTCGTGATCTTCTGATAAACTCAGGTAACCACAAACCAGTGATCCTACCATTTATCGTAGATTATCTAGAAGATAGAAATGAATTTATCTTTAAAAATGCTGCCATGGATAAGGATAGACCTTATGAACAAGATTGGGCACCTGAGGATAAGAATTTCATGGATCGCGGAACATTTTAGACATATGATATTGTAATGAAAAACGTTGCTTTAATTGCTCATGATAATTTGAAAAATGATATGGTGGAATGGGTTAAGAAACATCAAAATAAACTCGCTACCTTCAAACTCTTTGCTACAGGAACGACCGGTAGAATAATAAACGAAAAGACCGGTCTTGAAATAACCAGATTCAAAAGTGGTCCCCTAGGTGGTGATCAGCAGATAGGTGCTGGCATTGCTGAAGGAAAAATCGATGCTGTCATCTTTTTTTGGGATCCTATGGCCCCTCATCCTCATGATGTGGATGTAAAAGCACTTCTCAGAATCGCGGCCGTGTATGATCGACCGATGGCATGTAATAAGGCCACTGCCAATCTCATAATAGATGGTCTATAAAATCAGTGAAGCCCAATTGATTTTGAGTTTGCAACATTAAAATTGATGCCAGCTAGTTTTTCAGATTGTTTCCAGAGTTTTTCTCTTGCTACAAAATTTGCAGCTTGCGTAGAATAACCAACTTCGGTTGGACTCCCCCACATTTCGAATGGACCATTGGGGCCATAATAAATTCCACTTCTTGCTTCAATTGAACTGGCAGCAAAAAGAATAGGTAGCGCTCCTTTGCTGGCATCTTGTCCCATCGTTTTAAGCATAATTCTCTTTAAAAAAGCTACGGGATGAAAGTAGCTTCCTGAGATTTGAGGCCCTTTATCAAAGATATGCGTCTGACTTGCTCCAGGGTGGACAGGAATGACTTTAATGTTCAGCCCCTGCTCCTGGCAACGATGATGAAGTTCAAGCGCAAAAAGGAGCATGGCAAGCTTTGATTGAGCATAGGCTTCAGAAGCATCATACTTTTTAGACAATTCTAAATCATCAAAATGCATTCGGCCTTGTTTATGAACAATACTACTTAAGAAGACTATTCTGGGATCTGAACCTCTTAGCAATAAAGGAAAGAGTTGAGTGGTTAGAAAAAAATGTCCCAGATAATTCACCCCAAAAGTAAGTTCATGGCCATCTGAAGTCTCCATTCTTTTTTGGACAGCTGATATCCCTGCATTATTTATCAATATATCCACAACGGGGTACTCTTGCATGATTCTATCAGCAAAGGAGCTGACGGAAGAAAGTGAAGCGAGATCAAGCCTTTCAAAGATGATGTTTGCTTTAGGCTCTCTTTCTTTTATTTCTTCAATGGTCTTCTGGCCTTTTTCACTATCATCGGCCGCCATGATCACAGTGGCTTCTTTACGGGCAAATTGTTTTGCAGCTTCAAGGCCTATCCCACTTGTAGCACCGGTGATGACAATTACTTTTCCCTTCAGGGATTCCATATCATCTTTTGACCAACTACTCATAGACTCTCCTTAATAATAAAAATGGCCATCATAAATGATGACCATTTTTTTTGACCATCTAATCTGCATTAAGTCTCAAGCACTCCGCTCCAGTCTTGATACAGTTATTCACCCGAGAGTGAATAGTGGTCTGTCATTACAGTAACCATCTGTAGCATTCTCTGAAAATTTAATCTTACCCAAAGGATGACCTTCTAAATTTCTCTGCTTATTGAGACTTGCAACATCTCACGGCATAAGCATTGCATCTTAACAAGAAGGCTTTTAACAAAGGAGTCAAACATGAAACGTTTATTAATAGGCCTCACTACTATGTTAGTGACCATGCCTCTGATTGCGCAAACCACTATGGGTTCAGGCATCAATCCTGCTCCGGCGGCCACAGGCAGTGGTCTGGGAACAGGTGTGGGAACTGGCAACTCCACTGATACTGGTTCACCCATTGGGGGCAGACCCTCCGCAAACCCATCCGTTGATCGAGGTAACGACTTCCCGACAACCGATTCCCAACAAAGAATGGAGGATTATAATTACGGCGGTGCTGGTATCGACACTGGAACAGATCCAGCACTTGATAATGATCCTGGCATTGGAACGGGTGTCGGAACAGGAACTGGTATTGGAACCGGAACCGACGTAAATACCAATCCTAACAGCGGAATCGACTCATCGATGGGAACAGGTACGGGTCAAGGTACTAACTCTAACAATGGCCCTGGTTCTGTTACTCCACGTACTGGAACAGAGGATGATTTTTAGAAGGAGGAAGATATGAAAAAATTTATCATGATTATAGCGACGGGTTTAATATTCCAGCTGGCCTATGCACAAGAAGAATCATACCTATTGGATGAGGGACCTCCCACAGGTGAAGAAGAATGGCAGGGCTTTGAAAATGTAGAAGATCAAGAACGTCAGGAGTATGAAGGCAAAGAAGGCAATCTTCAAAGGCAAGAAGAGGATGTTGCCCCGGTTGATCCCCAGTTTGATCCGATAGATAGTGATTATAGAGATGAAGAAAAAGAAGGTGCTTGGGAAGAAGAATAAGAATCTCAGCAGGGCTTCCCTTGAAGTCCTGCTGATTTATAATAAAATCAAAACTCACGACTTACATAAGTTTCTTTTCTTAACTTCTTTTTTACTACAGGCCTTTTTAATGATCTCTTTCTGAGAATCCAGAATGTGGGAACTTACATCCACAGCTTCTAACTTTATACTTTTCCTTACCCCTTCCCTCATAACTTCTATCGGAATACTCGTTTGGCCTGATTTAAACATTTGAATAAGAACCGATTTACTCTCTATTCGTCGATCATTTGCCTTTAAGATGACATCACCTTCTTTAATGACATCTTGATTCGGTGAGCCCTTGATAATCTCTTCTACCTGAAGGCCTCCTTTAAGGTCTTTAACCAAAAGTTTCATCTCCTCGGCGGGCACTTCTCGCAGAATTAGCTCTGGTTCAAATGTCTCATTGGTGCACTGATAGGTAACTTCAAATTCAGGATAAGAATAGGTCTCTTCCCATGTGTTAGAGGACATGGTACTGAAACCAAGCCCAAAACCACTATGATACCGACTATAGAACGGAGACATTCCGTAATAGTATGATGGAAATCCAGTGGAAGAAGATCTTATAACATCCTTTGAGACTGTCTTATCCTGGACATCTAGTATATGGGCCAACTTAAAGCCGGATTCCTTACAATTTTCAATAGCTCTGAACTTAGCAAATAGTTCTGCCACATCTTTTTTTGTTCGAGCATTGGCCTTAAAGGAGGTCGCCTTGAGACCCGCCTTTACATCTCTATCGCGAAAACCTTCCTTATCCTCATAAGACTTATACTGAGTACGGGAACTAGCACACCCCACCATGCTTATCAAAAGTGCTAAAGAGATGAATCTATCCATAAATAACTTCTCCAAGAAAAAGGGGGGTCTAGGCCCCCCTTTTTTTAATCCTTACTTTCACTTTCGTAAATTTCCTCGATACTGGCATCGCCTTCTTGGGCCTTCTCTTTACTTTCTTCACGTTGCTGTTTCCAATCTTTTTTCTGATCTTTCAGCTCTTGCTTTTGGGCCTTCATTTCATCCTTACATTCCTTCATAGCAGCTTTATTACTGGCTTCTTGAATACAGGATCGAGACTGTTGAAGGAGTTCAATCTTTTGATCTAGATACTGAAGTTTCATTTGTTTTTTTGCACTAAAATCATCTTGAGCAAATGATCCTACCGAAAATAGTCCTAAACTCGCAATTAAGAGAAATTTCATAACGACTCCTTTTGTTATGACACCATATTAGAATTAATGGTGATGACTCCATTTTTTAAACTGATAATGTGGTCGTAGTTCTTTATGCCTAATACCTCTTTCCTGGCCCGGGGACTTCTGGGCGATCTTTTTGTCCTCAGGGGTCGAGGAATCATGACGACGTTTAGCTAATCGAATGATTTGATCTGTGTTTTTATCGACGTGACTTACGGACAAGAACATGCCAATAGGAAAAAGAAACCAGAAGCTTAGAACCACGACAGTAAGGATAATCTCAAGGGGTGAACCCATACAAACCTCCTGTTTAACCGGCATCTTACCACTATGCCAAAGAAGGTCCAACCCTAGAATGTATCAAGCAGAATTGTTAAGTTTATTCTTTTTTTAATCTTGCTAACAACCCTTCATCTGTCGAAAAATAGATAAGACCATCAGGCCCCTGAATTACATGCCGAATTCGGTATTCTAGATCTTTCAGAAGCTCTTCCTGCTTCACCGCCTGAGTTCCTTCAAACACCACCCGCCTGATATGCTGAGTTCCCAAATTTGCTAAAAATAGATTTCCTTTCCACTTAGGAAACACTTCAGCATGATAGATGGTAAATCCAGAAGGAGAGATGGCCGGAGTCCAATAGACTAAAGGCTGGACCATACCTGCTTTATGAGTGCCTTCTCCAATTTTGGGTCCATAATATTCGCGTCCATAGGTGATAATAGGCCAGCCGTAGTTATCACCCTTTTTAATAAGATTCACTTCATCCCCACCCCGAGGACCAAACTCAACTGACCAGAGCTCATTTCTTAAGGGATGAACAGTTAGCCCCTGTGGGTTTCTATGTCCATAGGACCAGATTTCTGGTTTCGCATCTTTTCTCTTAATGAAGGGATTATCCTCAGGAATGCTTCCATCCTCTTTGATTCTTATAATTTTTCCATTATGGTAATTAAGATCCTGGGCCTTGTGTCGCTCATTGCGATCGCCAATTGAGATGAAGATATGCTTGTCAAAAAATGCTATACGGGATCCAAAATGAATATCATTATCATTGGCCTCAAAGGCCGAAAATATTTTCTTAAAGCCGTTCAGTTTATTACCTTTAAGCTCGGCCCTTCCTAGAGCAGTCGTTGCTCTATCTCCCACTGGTTCTGAATAGGTCAAAAAGATTAAGCTATTTTTTGCAAACTCGGGATGAACTTTAATATCCAACAGCCCCCCCTGACCTTCATTATAGACTTGAGGAACTCCCTCAATTTTAGTGGTACTCTTGTCTTGGGGATTAAAGATGAAGACTTCTCCCGATTTCACGGTGAAGATAATTCTCTTATCAGGCAGAAAATCCATTCCCCAGATGATCCCAGGTTTTTCAGTAAGTTTTTCCACTGAGAATTTTTGACCTTCAGAAGAATAGATTTTTTTATCCTTGGCATGAGTTGGTAAACTCACCAGAACAACCAGAAGCAAAAAGAATTTCATTGAAACCTCATCAATTAAATGTCGAGTTTTAAAGTGTAGCCTAGCTTAGGATCAAAATGCCATGCCCGAATCAGACCCGTCAGTGCCACCGCTCTTTGAAAAGCATAGGGATCGGTATTAATAACAATCAACTCTTTGGTTTTTTCGCGATTTATATTATTCCCTATTATGGCATTTATATCAGCATCAAAATCACCTAAGGAGTAGCCCCAAATAATGAGTCGCTTAGCTTGATGAATTAATCGCGAGGCGATGGTATGGGCCGACAGAAGAGCTTCTACAGTGGAGCATCTAAAAGTCTTTAGAATTTTTCTTTGAAATTCAGAGGAGCAATTTTGGGTGAGCTCCAGGAGTTTATCACAGTCGTAAGCAATATCTTCGATAATTAGCTCTGTGGGAAAAACCAAGCTGTCAGAGAAATCACATCTCCCATGCAAATAGATGGCCTTCTTCACATTTTCATCCAACCATAATGCATTATCCCAGTTGGTAGTGATGTACACGGCATCATCATCTAAAAATTTCTTGGCCTCTTCATCATTATTAAGCATCAAGTCCCCTGAGGCTATTCTATATTGCTGGCCAACCTGCTCTCTAATACTGAGAAATTCTTCTATCGATGTTCCTAACCCGGCATGTGCCGTTTGATCCGGCTTCATTTCACCACTTTGCCATTGTCGATAAATAGAACCCCTCGCGATCTTGAATTTATAAGAGAGACCAGCCAGCTGGTGCATAGCTTCCGAATTTTGCACCCTCAATTTATTTATGACTGGGTGAGAATCCACATGAGCTTGAATCCAATTATCTAAGACATGCCTCAAGGGCATCCATCCATTGACGAGTGCTCCATTTCCTATCATCACCACAGTTTCTGATGAGATGTTCTCCCTGCCTTTGATTAAATTTTCTTCCTTAAGAGGGCAGAACTGTTGCATGGAATGACTTTAATGAATTCCCTCTTCTGAGTCTTTGGGTTTTGAGTCGAATGACTTAAGAGTGAATCAACCTCTATTTATCATTAAGATTTGTATTTGCTCTTTCAATCTTGTTTGGGCCTGATTATTACTAAAGTGAAGTAGTCGCCTATTTGTAAAAATTACATCTTACTGCCTTTATTTTAGTCATTTCTACCCATGTAAGTTTTATGTATCAAGGCCTCCTTAATCAAAACTTAAGGTATATTGCTGCCGCCGTCCCAATACACTAGGAGTTCGTGTGAAAAAAATCAAAACATCTGTTCTGGCCATTTGCGCACTAGGGGTGCTCTCTACCGCTTGTGTTAATGTAGGTGATGTCCTCACCTCAAGCAAGAGCAAGAAAAGCAATCGCATTACCAATACTTCCAAAGATGTGAATGCACAGATTGGTGACGATAAAGTTACTCTTCAAGTCATAAGCAAGAGTATGTTCCGTCAAGAATCGCTGACAGAAAAAATGCTTTCACCAAATTCGGAGCAATTTGTGAGGGCCTTAAGGGATGTGCCTCAAGGATATGAAGCTGCTGAAAATGTCACTGCTTCGTCCTCTCTAAGCAGAATATCTGAAGATACCCTCCTCCTTGGGTTTCCCCTGGGCCTTGTGGGTGAACAGAATATCTTTGGTGGAGTCATTACTGAAGTTTCTGATCTTAAGAATGAGTCTCTGGGGATGCTGAAACTGACCGATCTCTCTCCCCTACATGTTAAAACTTTATTGACTGGACTTGATACTCCAACTCCTGCCATCACCTTAGTTGGCTGTGCATCTGAATGTAGTGAGAGCTCTCAGCAACATGCACTCATCAACTTACCAATCGTTGGTTTTAATCAAGAAGCCCAAATGCTAGTAGTGGATCTCTCTTCCCTAGGTCATGAATTAGACCTCATGTCGATGTTAGATCCCTCCGGTGAGTATACAAAACTCAAGACGGTTTCCTCTACTACAACTACTTTTGATTACTCTTTTTCAACACTGGTCTTCGACGTGGCCAGTAGAATGGTGCCTGTAGATACTAAGCCGGAAGATACCAATGTGCCTGTAACCGAGTTTAAAGTAAGATGGTATCTCAAACTTAATTCGGGCTTTAACCCGGCTTTCACCAGCCGTAATATGACAAAGGGTGTGGGTTATTTCACCACTGAAAGAAGCTCTGAACCTAAAATCACAAGATTCTCAACCACCAATGATGGCTCAAGCGTTCACTACTATATAAAGAATGTTCCAGAGATGTGGAAGAAGGCGTTTGCTGAGTCTCTCGATAAATGGAATGAAGAATTCAGAAAAACCCTAAGTAGAGATCTTCTTACTTATTCCTTCATCGACGCCAATGATCCGCAGAGTAACGAAATTGTCGCTGGAGATATACGATACAATGTTATCGAGTGGGATCTTAAGAATAAAGCACCTTATGGTGGACTTGGACCTTCCATGGCCAATCAGTTCTCGGGAGAAATCTTTTCAGCTAACGTCCTTATCCAGGGTCCCACCATCATTGACCTCTATACTAAATGGTTTAATATCTCTCAAGAAGTTCACAGCTTGAAGAGAAATGGTCTGGCCAAAGAAGCTAATGAAATGATCAAAGGCTTCCATATGGAAGTTGACACTCTTATGGCCCAACGTAAGCAGCATCAGTTTACCTTAAAGCTGGGTAAGAACTTAGAAATGAATATCAATGCTCAAAAAATAGAACTGGAAGATCCTATGGTGAAAGGTCACTTTGATCTTGTGCCAGAAGATGTTGATTATAAAGAATATATGAATCGCTACTTCAAGGAAATGCTCAAGCATGAACTTGGTCACAATCTTGGTCTTCGCCATAACTTCAAAGGGAATTTAGGGGATAATCAATCCCGCACTTATGGCTCAGTGTCTAGATCAGTTATGGAATACTTGAGTAGAAACTATCTCTACCTCAATACTATTGGAGTTTACGATTCTATGGCGATTGCTTATGGATATGCAGGTAAAGCACCTAAGCACCTAGACTGGTTCTGTACTGATGAAGATCAGGCCGACTCACTTGAGACTATGGCAACCAAGTCTCCAGAATGCAGTAGCTCGGATAATACCAGTGATCCTTACTCATACTTCGAAGGAAGAATCAAGCGCGCTATCGACCTTCTAGTTGAAACCGGGTCAAATACAGCTCCGGTATGGAAAACAAGTGAGGTTAAGGCCCAAGTAAGTAGTGCTATCAAGGGTCTAGCTGCCTATGCCCTGAGTGCTGAGAATACCGGAGATTCCTGGACTAATTTCTTTGGTAAGGCCAACAGACCGGATGATAAGAAAGATGTGAAAGACTATGTTCTAGCAACTCTTAAAAATAAGCTTTGCGACCCATCTCTTCAGGACATTATTGCTGCTAAAGAATCGGTGGAAGCTCAGGAGCTGGCTTCTCAGAACCTGGTTGAGTTAAGAAATGCCATTGCTGCTAGTACCGCTCAATTAAAGCTATATACGGTCGAGCAATTTAAATGTAATTAGATCTAATAATAGATAAACGTAATTAGTTTCAGGGGGGCATGAGCTCCCCTTTTTATTTATCCAGACGGATTTTCTCCCATTAGGGTGTGCTTTTTTTGTTCCCTATCCATGGCACTCTGTTTATTCTAAACAGATGAATAAATATACAGAAGCCTTCCTTAAAGAGATGCCTAAGTCTGACCTTCACCTTCACCTGGATGGATCACTGCGAATCCCAACATTGATTGAGATGGCCAAATCCAATAACATTAAGATGCCTTCTTATACGGAAGAAGGTTTACGTGATCAGGTTTTCAAAAGCTCCTATGCCAATCTTGGTGAATACCTTCACGGATTCCAATACACCTGTGCGGCCTTAAGAGATTTAGAAAATATCGAAAGGGCCTGTTATGAACTGGCCATCGATAACCAGAAAGAGAATGTAAACTACATTGAAGTTCGTTTTGCCCCTCAATTGATGATGGATGCCAGTGCAGGTCTTACCATGGAGACTGTCATGGAAGCCGCTTATAAGGGCTTTGAGAAGGCAAAGAAAGAGTACAATAACAGCACTGAAGTAAAGAATGGCTCTAAGCCAGAATTTCATTATGGAATAATTAGCTGTGCCATGAGGAAGTTTGGCCCCAAGGGTTACTCTCCTTATTATACCAATTTCTATAAAATGATGGAATTCTCCAAGGAAATGGAAGTCATTAGAGAAGCTGCCCTTCAGATGGTAAAGGCAGCCGTTAAGATTAGAGATGAAAAAGGCATTCCTATCGTAAGCATCGATCTTGCTGGCCAGGAAGATGGTTACCCACCTGGAAAGTTCAAGGATATCTATGCTTATGCCCATAAAAATTTTATGCATAAGACAGTTCACGCCGGTGAAGCTTATGGAGCTGAAAGTATCTTCCAGGCCATTACTGAGTGTTATGCTGATAGAATAGGTCATGGCTACTATCTCTTCGATGAGGGTAAAATCACCGATGAAAAGGTCACTGATAAGAAGAAATATCTCTCAGACCTCATTACCTTTGTAGCCGATAAGAGAACGACCATTGAAGTATGCCTAACATCAAATCTTCAGACCAATCCAGGTATCGGGGATATCAAAAATCATAATTTCAAGCATATGCTTGCTAACCGTATGTCCTTAACTCTCTGTACGGACAACCGTTTGGTGTCTAACACTAATGTGACGCAAGAGTTTAAGCTGGCGGTTGATAACTTTGACATACCCGTTAAGCACTTGAAAGATATCGTTGCTTATGGCTTTAAAAAGAGCTTCTACCCGGGTGAGTATATCGAGAAGAGAAACTGGGCAAAGAATGTAATGAAGCATTTTGATGAAGTTGCTAAGAAGCACGATGTGGCCATCTAATTCTCAACTTAAAAACAATATCGGACATAAAAGAAGGGGAGCAATTGCTCCCCTTCTCGTTTCATGCTTATCTACAAGCTGGATTAGCAGGAATCTTAGTATTCAGCTGGCTTAAACGCTGACCTTCCACTTTAACCTTGAAAGAGATCTGGCATTTAGTGTCTTGCGAGAAGACTGCTCCCATAATGAACTGGTTTCTAACCAATTCCTTACCAATCTGAGCATGAAGTTCAGTCAATTTGGCAGCATCATCAACATTCTTCATACTTACTAGAACGCTTCTGATTCGGGCCAAGCCTTTCTTCGTTTCATATTCTGCACTCATTCGACATGAGTTAAATGGCGTTTCCTCATCATCATCATTAGTACACAATTCATCAAGATCACCCTTAGCAAAGTAGTTATCAACAAGGTTAAGACCCTTATTAACCATGACTTCGGTAAAATTTTGCGCTGAAGCCTGACGAATCAGTTGCTTAGTATAGCCTTCAGGGAAATCCACTTGAGCTTCAAGATTGATATAACCCAAATTTTCTCCACGATCTAATGAAGGGCTAAAACTGTCAGCAATTCCAAGATCTTTGTGAAGTGTCTTAAGAGCTTTAGCAAAATGTCTTGAACTAGCTGAATCATTTTCATAGTTCCAAAAGTATGTTGCCTTCTGTTCAGAAGCTTGAACCTTACCATCTTTCACATTTACGGCCTGACCAGAGTAGAATGAACGAACTAACTTCTTATGATTATGAAAGAAGCGACCATTGTTTTCCTTGAAGAAGATTCCATAATTAAGAGTGGTTTGAGAATCATCAGCATATAACTGAGTTTCGCTCTTTCCATAAGTTTTACCGGTCGTCCAATTCGAGATAGCAACCATTGGAATACCTAGAGTAATACCACGTTTCCTTGATACCTGGGTTAACTGAGAAGACTGAACTTTCTCAACTCCGCTATAAAGACCTCTTTTCGCTAACTCTTGAGCAGGGATAGCATTTCCTGCCATTAAGCTCTCATAAGCACTTGCAACATCTTTTCCTGCAGCAAAATTGAAGTTAAAAGCAAGTCCTTCAGTAAGTTCTCTTTCACGAGTTGCATCTAGAGCAAGTACCGCAACCCCTGTGAACATAGATAGCTTTTTGAGGCTTATTTTATTCATCTGCACATAGGCCTTATTATCGGCAGTCTTAGTGACCAAAGTTCTTACACCACCTTCAGCAACAACTGAGCCTCCAACATAAGCAGCGGCCAGTCCCAAACCACCAGTGTAGAGAAGGCCACCAGTACTTTCAAAATAAACACTCTCACCCGTTTTATAATCATTCAAATGCCGTACCTGGAAAGGCAAGGAAACACTCTTAAGATTGGTAAGCTCGCTCTCATCCTCAGCAAACCGCTCAAAGATAACAGTCTTGCCTTTAACAGGCGCTATTCCGACTATTCCTGTGGCCAGAGATGCCAGTCCCGTTGCACCCGAAAGATACACCTGAGGAGCAACTCCCATTCCCACCATATAAGAGCGCATTTGAGTTAATCTGAATCCATCTCGGTAATTATCAAGAACCAATGGAGAGGAAGCAGTAACCGGTCCTTCAAATGACGTAAGGTTAATGATCTTATTTTGGATATCATAATGACCAAAGACTAGAGGAAGAACGCGGGCCTTAAGCTTGGCCTTTTCTTTTTTCTTCTTCTCAGCAGCAGGCTGCTTTGTTTCAGTTTCAGTTTCAGTTTCTGGATCTGTGTAGGTATCTTCTCCAGTTGAGCTATCACCAGTCGTGCTACCACCAGTCGATTCACCACCTGTAGAGCTGCCAC
>DFXX01000024.1:0-2414 GCA_002381765.1 Bacteriovoracaceae bacterium UBA4097
TCAACACGAATGACTTCTTGAAATTTCTCCTGCACTTCTGAGTCTCTAAAAATCACTCTGGAATCGGTCTCAAATACTACGTCTTCATCAAACTCAATCTTCTCCAGATTAAGTTTATCTTCCAGTAACTGGGGCATGGTTTTGTCCTGATGGTCAGGGAAATACTGAAAGAGGGCGTACCAGTCATAGCGCGTGTCGGTTCGTTCAAACTTGAGGCCATGTTCATTTTGCTGAGTGATCGTCCACCAATCCGGAATCATCAGACAGAGGTCGGCAAAGCTCACCAAATAGGATTCATTTTTAAAGGTGGACTTCTCTTGTCCGATAACCTTCATGGTATAGATGGCCCCCACGATGAGTAGAATTAAGACCATCCAGTCAAACATATGATTGATGAAGATATCCATAACACCCCGAGATTATAGCAACCGGTAGAAACTTACTAGTCTCATAAAAACTAAAGTATTGGAATGATTCTTCCGATAGTGAAACGAGATATTAGGATCAGGTTGGACATTTTTGCCTGACATAGTCCTAATCTGATCAAGTGTTATGATTTTAATTAGGAATTTCCCCCTAAGGATAGGGGGATCAATATTAAGGGTTGTCTTATGAAGAAGTTTCTCCCCCTTTTACTAGGCTTGATGTTACCTCTCTCAGGAGCATTGGCTGACACCTTCGTTGAAGAAGCTGTGAGCTTTTGTAAATCCAAGGGTGGTGCATATACGTTCGGGGACATGATCGCCGAAGGGAATAACTACTGTAGGCAGGTCACCTGTAGAAAAACTACCAGTGAGCGCTATGTGATTCCTGAAGGGGAAGAAGGTCCAGAGGCCAATATAGAAGCCACAAAAAAAGTGTGTGTGCCTAAGTCTGAAATCGATGGAAGATTTGATACTGCGGGCGCTTCTTCTGGTGCGACTTCGGGATCGAATTCTGGATCTAATTCGGGCTCGAACTCAGGTTCTAACTCAGGAGCAAATTCAGGAGCAAGTTCTGGTTCATCTTCTGGATCAGGCTCTGGTGAAGCGTATTATTGTGAAGAGCTAGAGGGAGAAGGACGAATTCAGCCAGGCGGCCTTTGTTATAATGAATGTAAACCTAAGCGCCTTTGGTATACAGCTTGGATTGTGAAGAAAGAGGGCTTTGAAAGAAAATCATGTGTTGAATGTCTTCTAAGATATCCTGGTGTTTATAAAGTGAAGAAAGAATATCTTCCAAGAGATAAGGATGGAAAAATTATCGGTGATAAGAGTGTAGGCCTGGGTGCAGGGGTTACTGTTAAAACCGGTCAGATCGTTTGTAAAGATGGTAACGGAAATATCGTTCGCGTAAATGGAACTTCTTGTCCAACCGGATCTACTCTTTATGTAGGTGGTGGACTTGGTTCTGGCTCAGGTGGCGGAACAGTGATCATTGGCGGCGGTAATGGCGGATATGCCGGTGGGGCCGTTGGTGGTGTTGCTGGTGGAATTTCTATCGGTGGCAGTGTTGGCGGTGGCATTCAGCGTCCAGCTTTCTGTGACTCTGCAAAGAAATCAGATATCGAAGCTTGTGCTGCTTGGATTAAGAATAATCAGCGTTATCTTTGTTCTTCAGGTGGCAACCCAGCGGCTTGTATGGGTAATGATTACCATGAAATTAGATCTCGCTATGAAACTGACTGTGTGAATTGTGGAGTAGGTGTTCGTCAACAGAGTACCTGGTCGGGAGTTGCAGAAGTTCTTGGTGCCGTAGCTGGACCACTGGCTCACTTTGGTTCTGCCTATGTGGGTGCAAAAGCTTATGAAAGATCTAATAAGGCCTGGGCAGGTGCTGCGAAAGTAGGATTTGAGCAGTGTCGTTTAGGACAAAATGATTACCGCGCTTACTTAGCGGCCAATGAATTACCGGGTCTTACTCCTACTGAGCAATCGGCTATGAACTGTAATGGTTATCAGTTAGGTGGCTTTGGTGGAATGGGTGGAGGTCTTGGTGGATACTATGGAGCTGGATATACTCCTGGCTTCATTGGTGGAATGATGGGCCCTTATGGTGGTTATAATCCATATGGTGGCATGGGCGGCGGTTATGTTGGTGGAGCAATCGGTGGATTTGGTGGCGGTGGCTTCCCAGGCGGAATGACTGGTGGCTATGCTGGTGGATCGATCGGTGGATTTGTGAATGGAATTTCTCTTGCTGGCGGAGCCGTGGGTGGTGGATACCCTGGTGGTGTTGCTGGTGGAATGTANNATGTACGGTGGTGCAGTCGGCGGTGGCTTCCCAGGATATGCAGCTGGTGGAATGTACGGTGGAGCAGTTGGCGGCGGAATGTACGGCGGCTATCAAGGTGGCATGTACGCAGGTGCCGGTGGTGGAATGGTTAATGGAATTTCAATTGCTGGTGGAGCTGTTGGTGGAGGATATCCTGGTGG
>DFXX01000024.1:2441-25658 GCA_002381765.1 Bacteriovoracaceae bacterium UBA4097
GGCTGGGGATCAGGCGTAGGTGGCGGTTATGGCCCAGGCTATGGCGGCGGTTACGGTACTGGATATGGCTATGGTAATGCTCAAGGCGATTATTACGGAAGTATGCAAGCTTCTAACTACGATAAAATGCTTCAACAGCAAGGGACTTCATATCAAATGGGTATGGGCTCTATGAGTAGTTATGGTGGCTATGGAAGTGCTGGTTACTCACCGATGAATATGGGAGCCGGACTTGGAGTTAATATTGGTGGGGGCTTTGGGGCCTGGTAACTAATCTAAGAAAAGACAAAAAAGAAAGGGAGCTTTTAGCTCCCTTTTTTTATTACTTATTGTGAACCAAAGTTTTTATTTCATGGCGAAAGATGACTTCGATTTTATCATCAACCACTTTTTCAACAATGCCTGGACCGAATTTCGTGTGATCGATAATATCACCCTCATGAAAATTTCCCGCCATTGAATAAGGCGTAGATTTCTTCTTGGTTGAAGACATTTTCTCCATCCAAAGGTCTGAAACAGAAATGACTTTTGATGGTGAAACGGAAGTCTTGCGAGTACGAGTCTTATTTTGTTTTGCCTGAGTAGGATCTTTGAAAGCATGGATGGTAAGACAAGTATTACACTTGACCTTAGCAATATGCTTTGAATCCTTCATGGCCACAATGGTGTGCCCAAGATTCAGCTTACACTTACCGCAATAAGAGAGCACATCCTTGCCAACCGTTAACTGGGACATATTTTTCCTTTTAGTTTATAGTAGGGAAGTGCCTGCGCTCTTCTCTTCTAGAGAAATCAACCAATCTATTGTATCCAAAGAGTAGCGCAAGGTCAAAGTGAAGTCCGTATGAGAAAGCCTGAAGAATTACTTGAGAAAGCCCAAAGCCTGCCGCAAGAAGCGGGTTGCTATTTAATGAAGGATAAAAATAGTCGAGTGATTTACGTAGGTAAGGCAAAAAAGTTAAAATCCCGGGTAACCTCTTACTTCAATCAATCAGTAAAAGGTCTTAAGACCGAATATATGGTGAGTCATATCCATGACTTCGACTTTATGATTACTCGTTCCGACGCTGAATCCTTTGTCTTAGAAAACAACTTAATTAAAGAGCATTCACCAAAGTACAATATCCGATTGCGGGACGATAAGAGCTATCCTTATGTGCAAGTAAATTGGAATGAACCCTATCCTCGTTTGGAGTATGTGAGAAGGCCTAAGAAGGAAAAGGGTAAGGAGCTGTTTGGACCCTATCCAACAGGATCCAATATCTCCATGATCATGCGGGTACTGACTAAATCCTTTGGCCTAAGAGATTGCTCACTGACTGAATTTAAATCCCGCAAGACTCCCTGTCTGCTCTATCAAATGAAGCAATGTTCAGCTCCTTGTGTGGGGTATCGGAATCAAAAAGATTATGAGAGTGATCTCAGTACTGCTTTGGGATTTTTCCAAGGTCCTATTAAAGCTAAAAGAACCATTCAAAAGCTGCATGAGAAGATGCACTCTTATGCAGAATTAGAAGAGTATGAAATGGCGGGAATCATTCGGGATCATATTCAACTTCTGGATGAATTTCTTCAGAAATCTTATGATCAGAAAGTTGAATCCATTCAGAATGATAAAAATATCGATGTCTGGTCCTATTGGAATGGGAGTGAAGAAGTTGATATCTCGGTTTATATGATTCGTTCTGGTCTTCTTTTGGGTCAAAAAAACTTTAACTTCGTTAAAGGCGAATTGATCGAAGATTTGGAGGATGAACTTCTTCAGAAGATAGTTCAATATTATTCAGATCCCGAAGAGATGAATCCAGACATCGTGGTGATGGATTTTGAAGAGGACCATCTGGGGGCCGTAACGGAAGCCTTAAACACCTTTGGTGACATGAAGATTAAAGGATTGAATAAGAAGTACTGGCCACTGATCGAGATGTGCCGCAAGCACGCAGAGGAGAGTCAGCGCATTCGAATTGCTAACTCTGAGAGTGTTTATCTGGGACTTAATAAACTCAAAGAGCTACTCAATATGAGAGAGCGTCCACGAATTTTAGAGTGTTATGACATTGCGATCTGGCAGGGACAATCTCCTACGGCTTCTCAGATTGTCTTTGAAGAAGGTAAGGCCAATAAACGTAAGTATCGCCATTTTCACATGGAAACTCGTCCTGAGGGGAATAATGATTTTGCCATGATGAGAGAGGTCATCTCAAGACGTATAGATAATGGAGATCTTCCAGATGTACTGGTTATCGATGGGGGAGTGGCGCAGGTTAATACTGTGATGGCAGTTCTTAAAGAGCTTAATGTTGAATTATGTGTCGTGGGTATTGCTAAGTCTCGTGATCTTTCTCGCGGTAATTATCAAAGCACAGAAGTAGATCGAACTGAAGAGAGACTCATCATACCAGGTCGCGCGAATCCTTATATCCTGACGAAGTGTCCTCCTTTGTTCAAAATCATAGTAAGCATGCGTGATGAGGCCCATCGTTTTTCACGAAGACTGCACCACAAGACGGAATCAAAGAGAGTACTCTCTACTTGGCTGGATGAAGTAAAGGGACTTGGTGCTGAAGGGAAACGAAAAGTTCTGACTCAATTATCGATGACCAAGGATGAATTAAAAGAATATACCGTGAATGATTTGATGAACTACTTTGGATTAAAAAATCCCCAGGCAAAAGCACTGTACACGCATTTGCATGGGGATGAGAAAACTAGTTGAGAACGTGAATAACTCTTCTGTTGCCACAACCACAATCCATACAACGAGCAGTTTCCTGCACCAGTAGGTTTTTATAGTCCGGCATGTGAGAGAGGAGAAGTTTAGAACCACAGACTTTACATTCATCCATAGTCTTTTTTACCTGCTCAGCTCCACCAAAATATTCTTCAAAACTCTCAAATTTGAAATCAATGTCTGTCATATTGTTCTCCTAACTCTTGAATAACTTTTCGGTGAGAAGCTGGAAGTTATTTAAAAGAATTTAGAGCTAGGAAAGTTTGGCTCCTTCATGTTAAAAGGAGTCTTATGGAAGAGCTTTTTAAGCGGAATTTATTGAGACTGCGGCAGATGCCGAAGCCTACTACCTTTGCCCAGGCATTGTTTCCTGGTGCTCCGTGGCAGACTGTATCCGTTAAGGAAACCTCTATCTCTGAGGCCAAAAAGCCTGGCTTTACTGAGAAAAAGCAAGTGCTAGAGTCTCTTGAGAGATTTGCTCATGAGAAAGCTGCTGAGACTGCTTCTCCCGTAATTAAAATCCCCGGGGGGGAAGTGGTGGTGAGGACTGGGCCAGCTTGGGATGGTATTGCTAGCTTTGGCGATCTGAAGACCCTTAAAGAAGGGCTCTCGTTGGATCAGAGATCTCTAGATATTCTACTTAAGCATAAGACCCCGGGAATGGTTAAGGCGATCTTTGTTACGGAAACCTTCCGGCCATGGCAGGAGATAGAAAGTGAACTCAAAGGTGGTTTTATCGATGAGCTCCTAATGGGTTTTCCACTAAAGACCGCCGAGCTCTTTGAGCGCATGATTCTCGCTATGAAACTCACACCAGAAGAAGTCTTTCTTTATCCAGTTGACTTGGAAGGCAAGAATCTCGCAGAAGAGGTGATGAGTTTAGCTGGTTTTCTCAAGCCGGAAGTTATTATCACCTTAGGGGCCAAAGCGACTCAGAAAATACTAAAGAGTAATGATCGGTTATCTCTTATTCATGGCCAATTTTTCCAGCGCTCGCTAGGAGAACTTGGCTCATATCAAATAGTTCCCCTCTTTCATCCCTCGATTATTGAAACCAATCAGAACATGAAAAAAACTGCATGGACCGATATGCAGAAAATTATGAAGCACCTCAAAAAACTTACATGATTTTATCCGGTTTTGTGGTTATCATGGAGCTTGATTATTTTAATTCCAAGGATGAAGGAATTAATGTTCAAGACAGGAAGTTGGCTAAGTTTACTTGCCCTCATGGCACCGGCCCATGGATCAGTCCCTAGTCTTAAGGTGCTTATCGGAAAATCCCTCAAGAATGTGGTGGTTGAAGGTATGGATCTTAAGAAGACGATTCATACCCAAAANNCCAAAGTTAAAATGGCCTATCCCAAGAATCCTCTACTAGTGGCTTCACTCAGTTCGCCCACGGGTCTAGTTTCCTGGGGAACCAAGAAATATCAGGGTGAACTTCACCTGGTAACCAATCCCGTTCATGAAAGCTGTGACCTGATTAATCACATTCCTATGGAAGATTATATTACCACCCTGCTCGCCAAGGAAATGAATGGAATCTGGCCAGTAGAGGCCCTGAAGGCCCAGGCCGTCGCTGCCAGGACCTATGCCTATGATCGGCTTAGGGGAGAAGATAAACTCTTTCACATCGAGTCCTCAGAGAAGGATCAGGTTTCGGGATCTTTTANNTGGTAGGACCTTCCGGCAGAATTTCTCCCGTCTTCTTTCATTCTAAATGTGGTGGGAGGACACTCAGACCAGATCAAGTCTGGGGAGGCATCGAGGAAGGTTATAGATCGGTAGACTGTCCTTTCTGTCAAAAGACAGGAATGAAAGACTGGGATCACAGGATTAAAAACAGAACGTTAAATAGTATGGTGGATAAAGTATTGAATCGGTACTACTCAGATAAGATGGCCGAGGGGGCTATCAAGCTTATGCCTGATTCTCCTGAAAACTCAGAGCTTCGCTTATATGCTGGAGAGAGACTTCATATTATTAAGAAGTCCTATCTTCGAAATCTATTTGGAAGAAATGTGCTTCCTTCCAATAATTTTGTCATGACTCAGAAGGGACATGATTTTCATGTTCAAGGAAAGGGCTATGGTCATGGAGTGGGGATGTGCCAGTTAGGTGCTCTTGAACTCGCCAAACGTGGTTATAATTATCGTCAGATACTTTCCCATTATTTTCCCCGTCACAAAATGAAGAAGATTTATTGATATGTATTTTTTAGCACTTTTATTCTTACTTATTACCACTGAGATTTCGGCAAAAGTTGTATTAATTGATCCTGGCCACGGCGGAGAAGAAGTAGGGGCAATTGGACATATTGGAAATAAGAATAAATATTATGAGAAAGATCTTGCTCTTCGTTTGGCAAAAAAAATTAAAGATGAACTTGCTAAAAGCACTTCTGCCTATCTTACTAGAAGTATAGACCGTTTAGTGAGTCTTCAGGACAGAGCTCAAATGGCAGATGATGTTCGAGCAGATCTCTTTCTCTCTATTCATTTCAATTCTTCAGTGAATGAAAAAAGCCATGGCTTTGAAATGTACTACCTTGATAACAACTCCAATGTTGCCACTCAGAAGGTAGAAAGATCAGAGAATTTAAACCTCAAGGGTGAGGAACTCATTGTAAACCAGATTCTGGTAGACCTAGTTGTCCAACAAACCGTAAGTCACTCAAAGCAACTTGCTCGTGATGTTCATGAAAAGTTAAAACCTGTTTTGAAGAAAAATAAACTAGATGATCGCGGAATTAAACCGGGTCTCTTCTACGTACTAGCTCTTTCTAAAAGACCAGGACTCTTGATTGAAGTTGGATTTATGTCAAATCCAGGAGAGCTTCAAAAAGTTAAAGAGGAAAAATTTCTGAATGAAATGGCAAAGGCCATCTCTGAGGGAGTGATGGCCTTTGTTAAAAATATGAAATAAGAAATATTCTAGTAAGTTCTACAGAATGAGAAAGGCTGCTGAGTCATAAGTCTTCCACCATCCAACCATCTAAATTCTGCAGTCGCTCCACCAGGAAATACAATCGTTGCTGCAGTTATTGGCTTGAAAAGACATTTTGTATATGAACCAATTTTAATGCCCATCAATTGTCCCTGACCAGTAGGTGAGAAAGCTCGCGGACACATATAACCAACAAAGAGAGGGGGCTCACCCGGAGCTCTACCCACTAAAGTGGCTACATCACCATATGAAGTTACACCAACGTAAACATCATTAGGAGAGATGGTTGTAGGAAAATTTACTAGAGGGATTTGAATCTGGACACGTTGCATCGGTGCATAGCCCGAACATGTATTTTCCTGCATTACTTTATTTACAGCCGTTCCACCAAATGAATAGGGAGAGTTGACCGTGCCAGGAGTATAGGGAGAATATCCATCGGTGTAAGGATTCGAATAGTCCCAACTACTTTTTTTTCCGGACGTATTATCCTTCCCACATCCCACGAGTAGCGCGGTAAAAAGTGTTAGGCCTAATAGTAAATGTCCACTCGGTTTCATTTCAAGACTCCTTCGTCTTAGACGATCTACCCCGCGTATCGGACAGACCCCCCTATAAACTTTAGTAAAAAGTTTTCTTGTTTATCGAGGTTAGGCGTTTTTTGCCTCTTAAAGGTTGAAAATCTGCCTAGTTTTAAGAGTTTACCGATTTGATATATCATCAAGAGATGCTCAAACGTCTTATAGCTGATGGATATAATGGGATTAGGAAGATCTTCAAAACAGAAGATAGTCGATTTATCATGGCGGTAGGGTTGAAGGTCACCTTCATTTCCTTCACTATCAATCTCTTTATTTACTTTTTTTTATTTCAGATCTTAAGGATTAATCATGCCTTCTTTAAGGCCCATGGTTTTCCAGATTTTCAAAGCGGTTCTCCTTTCTACGATGCTATCACTGGGGAAGCTCTAGATAATCTTCCGATTCTGTTTCTTTTTCATATCGTGCTTTTTTTTGTGGGCGTTTATGTCGGCAGATTACTTTTAAGACCCTTTAGAACGATTGGAGACTATTGTGAGAATACTCTTAACGACCCTAATTATGACTATAGAGTAGAAGCCTTTAGTAACTACAGTCTTTTAACTCGATTCTCTGAACTGTTCTTTGAATACTTAAGAGATTCACGTGAGAAAAAAGAACTCCTTCAACACAGTATTCCTCCTCAGTTTTCAAAAATTCATAAGCCGGTTCAGGATAAAGTATTTATGCTGCATTTTGGGCTATTGCTTATAGTGATCTCGATTATAAGTGCAGTATTTATTATCCAGAGTTCATCAGCTATTTATACCAAGATGGTGGAGCTCGCCATGACCACCCTTCCCGGAAGTAAGGGTATCCACCGTTACCTAACTGAGCAGACATTTATCCTGGATGATCTGGTTAATATGACCATTGTCTTAGTTATCATCTTTTACACTGTCTTGGGTGTGCATCTCTATTCCAAAGTCTCAGGTGCGGCTTTCGGCATCTTCTCCACCATGAGAAGCTTCATGAAAGGCAACCATACTACTCGGGTACACCTTATCGGCTATGCTTATATCCGTGACCATACTAGAAAGCTCAACAAATACCTGGATTATATTCACAATAATTACGTGAAAGATAAGAGGAATGGTTGAATTCTCTTAAGGCTTTGCTAACATGTTAAAAAACAAAATTGTACTCATTTTACCGATGATAAAAGGAAAGATATGAAAAGATTGTTATCACTCGTGGTTCTTTTGGCCATGACCGTAGGATGTACTTCTAAAGATGATATTAAAAAGATGATGAAGGAGAATCCTGAAATTATAACTGAAGCGATCGAAGCCAATCCTGAGAAATTTATCGATGCTTTAAATAATGCCGTTAAGAATGCTCAAGAGGGTCAGTCTAAGAAGCGCGAAGAAGATGAGAAGAAGGCGCTTGAAGACAGTTTCAATAATCCTCTTCAAGCAGAGATCCGCCCGGATGAATCTTTCCGTGGTCCTAAAGACGCTCCGATTACACTAATCGAATATTCAGATTTTGAGTGTCCCTTCTGTTCAAGAGGTTTCAATACCGTTATGGAACTTATGGAGAAGTATAAAGGTAAGATTCGTTTTGCTTATAAGCATCTTCCTTTAAGTTTTCACCCTCAGGCGATGCCAGCTTCTCAGTATTATGAGGCGATTAGACTTCAAGATCCAGAGAAGGCTTGGCAGTTTCATGATCGTATCTACAAAGACCAACGTAAACTTCAAAACGGTGAGTCTTTCCTTAAGAGTGTTGCTAAAGACTTGAAAGTTGATATGAATAAGCTTGCGAAAGACGTAAACTCAGAAGCGGTTAAGAAGCGTATTGCTGATGATATGGAAGAAGCTGCTAAGTTTGGCTTCCAAGGGACTCCTGGATTCCTTCTAAATGGAGTTCCAGTTAAAGGTGCATACCCGACTGCTCACTTCGACAGCCTTATTGAAGAGCTAAAGAAGCGTGGAAAGATCTCTCTTTAATAATTAGACGACAAAACCAAAGCCCCGGTTATGCCGGGGCTTTTTAGTTTAGGGAAGTGGAAGCCACTGTTTTGACACTCCCTCGGCAAAATCTTCCCTGCTAAACTACAGAACCTTGATTCTGATCCCATTGGCAGTTATAATTTTGACAAGGCCCAAGGAATGGGACTTTTCTGAAAAGGTTAAAATGGCTGAAGAAATTAAACCAGGATCGGTTCCGGAATCATCATCGAAGAGTCCACTGCTCATTATTCTTATGATTGTGAATATCGTTGCAATGGGGACAGTCGCTTTCTTTCAATGGCGATTCATGCAGATGGAAGCTAGCCGTCCTGATCTCACGCAACTTCTAAAAGAGCAAAACGCCCCTAAGACTTCTAATGAAGCTGTCGGTGAACAAGTACCTGGTGAAGTGGTAAAGAAAGAGAATCTTCTTCCGTTGGATAGCTTCACTGTTAACCTCGCGCAAGGTGAGGGACCACGGCGCTATGTAAGACTCGATGCTGTTCTTAAAATGAGTGAGGATGCTAAGACTCCTGAATTTGAAGCTAGAAAGCCTCAGATCAGAGACACTATCATCAGTATTCTTAATACAAAAAGAGCAGAAGACCTTCTTAAAAAAGAAGGAAAGAGTTATCTCAAAGAAGAGATTAAAGCTTCTATCAATTCATTTATGGTTGATGGAAGAGTGGAAGATATTTACTATATTAGCTTCCAAATCAACTAGTAGGCAGGATGCTGACTAGCGAGTCCCAGGAGGGGAGAGATGGCCCAAGTACTGAGCCAAGATGAAGTAGACGCATTACTTAATGCGGTCAACGATGATGGAGATGATTCATCTTCATCTATGGGTGGATCTTCATCTGATGACGGTGATGCCGGATTTAGTGAGGTCGAGGAATCGGATGCTAATATCCAACCTTATGATCTTACCAATCAGGATCGTGTTATTCGTGGGCGAATGCCAATTCTCGAAATCATTTACGAGAGATTCATTCGTCAGTTCAGGGTTTCTCTTTCAAACTCCCTAAGAAAGATTTCTACCATTTCCATGATCTCTACCGATCTGTTGAAGTTCGGTGAATTTGTGAACACTCTTCCTATCCCTTCATGCATGTGCATCATGCGCTTTAATGAGCTTCGTGGTCCGGCACTGATCGTCTTTGAATCTAAATTAGCTTACGCCATTATTGACTCTTATTTTGGTGGAACTGATCGACCTTTTACTAAGATTGAAGGTAAGGAATTCACGTCTATTGAGCTCTCGTTTATGAGAAGAGTTATGGACATGGCCATTAGCGATCTTGAAGAAGCTTGGGCACCAGTTCATAAGATCGATGCTCAATATGTTCGTACTGAGATTAATCCTCAGTTCGTGGGTGTTGTTCCTCCATCAGATGTAATTATCACCACCACCTTTGAAGTAGAGTTCGAATCTGCTTCAGGAACAATCATGGTGGTCATTCCTTATTCCACTATTGAACCAATTAAGCAGAAACTCTCTTCCAGCTATCAAACCGATAATGATGTGGTTGATACACTTTGGACTCGTTCTATGCAGGAGCATGTTCAGCATGCGGAAGCGACTGCTGTTGTGAAGTTAGGGGAAACCGAGATGTCTATTGGAGACCTGATTGGTCTACAGGTTGGAGATATTATTCCATTATCTCAAGAGGTATCTGGGGAGTTAGATCTGGAGATTGAAGAGTCTAAGAAAATGAAGTGCCTGATTGGCGTTTATAAGGGCAATAGAGCAGTACAAATCACCCGTAGGATCACATAAAAGGAAATAAATATGGCGTCACCAGAAATGTCAGAAAACAATAAAGATGCTATTCGCGAATTAGCTGATGGGATTAAGGCGGGGGATGATGCCCTTAATAAACTAAAAGTTCAGAATTTAGACTTTATTCTCGATATCCCACTAAAAGTCAGTGTTGAACTAGGCAGATCAAAGGTCATCATTAAAGATCTTTTGCAGTTAGGTCAAGGGTCTGTTCTGGAACTAGATAAGTTAGCAGGTGAGCCGCTGGAAGTTCTTGTAAATGGCAAGCTGGTTGCAAGAGGAGAGGTTGTGGTGGTGAATGAGAAGTTCGGCATCCGCCTGACTGATATCATAAGCCCTCTTGAGAGAATTGAATCTCTAAAATAATTCAAGCATTTGAGAGTTAATCAGTAACCAGGAAGGAAGCTGTTATGAATAGGAAGTTCTTCACATTTTTGCTCGCCATGGGATTGTTCCCATTTAGCACCTTCGCCGGTGTCAAAGTGGCTTCAATAAATCTCAAGACCGAAGACAAAAATGGATTTCTGAATATTTCAGTAGAGGGGCGCTCAAGCGAGTTACCGGAGCTGAAGGTGACAGGGAAGACAATTGAAATCAACCTGGGAAAAGCCGATCCCTTTAAATCAATCAGTAAAAACATTAAGGGTGCAGAATTAACGGCCACTACTGTAAATGGTATGGCGGTAATCACCGCAACACTTCCTTATGAAATACCTGCAAATTCTGTAAATCTGGGTTGGAAGAATAAAGATATAGAAGTTAATTTTAAGAGAGGAGTATTTACTCCTGCGACTACTTCGGTACCAACTAAAGTAGAGGCACCTACCAAGATAGTTCCCGTGCTTAAGAAGGTTGAAGAAACTAAAACTGCTAACAATAAAGTTTCAAAGGACATTCTTAATGAGGAGTATCTTAACTCCCTTATGGCAGAAGATTCAAAAGTTTCCGCAAAAAAAGATGAAGTAAGTGTTAAGCAGGCCGCTCCTGCTAAAACTGAAGTGAAAGAGAATACTCTTAAAGGCGATGGTTTTTCTTTCGCTGGTTACGCCGCAAAGTTTACAATTTTTCTTGCCGTAGTACTCGGTCTTTTTTATGGAATTGTTCAGATTCTTAAAAAAGGAGTCTTCAATCGAGGCAAGTTAGGCTTTTTGAATAATACTAAAATGATTGAAATTCTTAGTACGACTTATGTTTCTCCCAAGCGCACACTTATGGTGGTTAGAGCGCATAAGCAAATCTTCTTAGTTGCTAACTCAGAGAGTGGATTTACTTTTCTTTCTGAAATGAACGATGTTTCAGGACTAATGAAAGAAGGTGAAAAAGAGATCACCGGTACTAATTTTGATTTGAATTTGGCTGCAGCTGAAAATACTGGCTTAGATGCTCTTAAGCTGAAAGAAAACATTATGGAATCATCGCCAATTCCAGAAGAGAAGGGCATTGCTGCTTTATCTGCCAAAGACATTGTGAAGTTTTCAGATGAGTTGAAGAAGAAGGCCAAGAAACTAAAACCAATTGAATTTAACTAGCTTCAACCAGGAACTCAATGAAAATTACAGGTAAGATCCTGCTCGCTTTTGTATCAATAGCTGCCGCACCGGTGGCTTTTGCTCAATCAACTAATTTACCAGGAGTAAGTGTTAACTTCGGACAAGGTACTAATCTTGTCGATACGCTCGAAGTTCTTCTATTATTTACCGTCCTGACACTGGCCCCTGCCATTATCATTCTTTGTACTTCATTTACAAGAATCGTGGTGGTGCTCTCTTTTATGAGACAGGCCTTGGGAACTCAGAATATGCCACCCAATCAACTCCTGATTGGATTTGCACTGTTTCTATCGGTCTTCGTTATGATGCCTACAGGTCAGTCTATTTATCAAAATAGTCTACAGCCCTATACTGCCAAACAGATCAATGCTACTCAGGCACTAGAGGGGCTGGAAAAAGATCTTCGTGGTTTTATGATCAAACATGTTCGTAAAGCTGATATTGGTCTTTTCTACGATGTGACAGGCGCGGCTGCTCCTGCTGACATTACTGGCGTTCCTACTCATTATCTTATTCCTGCCTTTATTATCTCTGAGTTAAAGACGGCCTTCCAGATTGGCTTCTTACTTTATATTCCGTTTATTGTGCTAGATATGGTCGTGGCTTCTGTTCTCATGGCCATGGGGATGATGATGCTTCCTCCAATGCTAGTATCGATGCCTTTTAAACTTTTGTTATTTGTTCTCGTAGATGGTTGGCAACTTGTAACCGGTGCGATCCTGCGATCGTTTAACACCTAGAAGGTAGAAGAATGGAAAATGAATTTGTCGTTGAAGTTGTAAGTCAGGCATTGAAGGTGACTTTGATGTTAGCGGCTCCCATGCTAATAGGCGCTTTATTGGTAGGTGTTCTTGTTTCAATTTTTCAAGCGGTGACTCAGATCAATGAGCAGACCTTATCTTTCATTCCAAAGATTCTTGTCATTATCGCTGCACTAGTTATCTTTAGCCCATGGATGCTTGAGACTCTTGTGACTTATACCAGAGACTTATTTATCAGTATTCCAGAATTGATTAGGCGCTAATGAATGTTACTCTGGCAGATCAAACTGTCTTCTATGCTTTTTGGCTTTGCTTTTCCCGTTGGATAGCAGTTCTTTTTCAATTGCCTCTTTTTGATAACACCTCTGTTCCCATGCTGGTAAAAGTTCTCACCAGCTTTCTGATTTCCTTTGCCTTCTTTCCTGAGCTTAGAGGCACTCTTCTTGCAGAAATCCAGACAGTAGGTGTGGAAAACATCTGGATTCTGGTGATGTATCACACTAGTGCCGGTCTAATTATTGGATTTTTGGTGAAATGTATTATGAGCCTCTTTGTCGCCACTGGTAGCATACTGACCCAGCAAATTGGATTTGCTAGTGTCACTTATTTTGATCCCACTCAAGGTCAGCAGGTGGGTCCTTTTGAGAGATTAATTGAGTGGACCCTGCTTATCCTTATTCTGTCCTCGGGTGCACTTTCCCCCATGTTTAAGGGAGTATTTGAATCTTTCTTTTCCGTGAATTTTGCAAATGGAGCAAAATTGCTGAAATCGCCGGAATATTTTGTGTTATTCTTTAAATCAGCGTTTACTGCATCTGTCTTACTGGCTGGACCTCTGATCTTCGCAAACTTACTGATGAATCTGGTCTTTGGTATCGTGGCCCGAACCATTCCTCAGATGAATGTGTTGATGGTGAGTTTCGTAGTAAATATTGGTTTAGGATTACTCCTTTTCTTAGGAATAGCTGAGGAGTTTTTCTTAGTGAGTTTTGATCTTTACGTTGAGAAATTAGGGGAATGGTTTCAGTTCATTACCCTTTAATTAAAGGCATAGGATGGCCGGTCAGAGCGACAGTGATGATGAAAAAACCGAAGAGCCCTCGCAACACCGGATTGAAGAATCCCGGAAAAAAGGTGAGGTCGCTTCCTCAAAGGAACTCTCAAGTGTTCTGCTTTTAAGCGGATCTTTTCTAACTTTGATTATTTGCGGTGTCTTCATCTTCGAGAATTTCACTGAATACATCGACTGGCTTTACCTACAAGATTTCAGAACAATTTATACCCAAGAAAAATTCCTTGAAGTCATCAAGCAGACGGCCTGGACTTTGGTTAAGACGACCGCTCCGTTCTTTGGTGCTTCTATTTGCCTGGGCTTCCTCACCCAATTTATGCAAATCGGCTTTCTCTATTCTCCGGAAGTTTTAAATATAGATCTAGAGAGGATAAATCCTCTTAAGGGGTTTGGTCGGCTTTTCTCTAAGAAGGCAATTGTCGAAGCTATCAAAGGTGTTTTTAAGTTCACGGTCGTGATATGGATCACCTACGGAGTGATGAAAGATAATATCGGATCATTTCTGGGTTTTCTTCATGCCGATGCCGGACAGTCTCTGGCGTTTGGTAAATATCTGATGGTAAAGCTCGGGTTTTCTATTCTATTGGGTCTGGGAGTTATCGCACTGTTTGATTTTGCATGGGAGAAGTGGTCCTACCGTAAAAAGATGATGATGACTAAACAAGAGGCCAAGGAAGAGTCCAAAGAGCGAGACGGTAGTCCAGAAGTTAAAAATAAAATTCGTCAGATTCAGCGGCAGATGGCCCAGAAGAGAATGATGGATGATGTGAAGGGAGCGGATGTAATTGTTACCAATCCCACCCACATTAGTGTAGCATTAAAGTATAATGGGGAGAAGATGATTGCCCCCTCAGTGGTGGCAAAAGGTGCCGATCATTTGGCCCTTCGTATTCGCGAGATTGCAAAGGAAAATGATATACCCATTGTTGAGAACATTATGTTAGCGAGAACGCTCTATAAAACGGTGAAGGTGGGACACGGAGTTCCCCGAACACTTTATAAAGCAGTAGCAGAAATTCTGGCTTTCGTGTTCAAGCTGCGCCGGAAACAAAAGGCGTTGAAGTAAAAATTGGCCCAGGATGGGCTACTCCCTTAGGGATGAGGTAAACCATGGATAGGTTTTTTCAGAAGCTGAAATTCTTTTCGCAAAATTCAGACTTAGCGATTGCTGTCGGATTAATCAGTGTACTTGGTGTGATGATCGTACCAATGCCGCCACTGGCCCTGGATCTTTTCTTAGCACTCTCTATTGCTATTGCAGTTGCTGTTCTCCTGATGTCTGTGTATGCCAGAAAACCTCTGGATTTTTCCACCTTTCCTTCAGTGCTTTTGATTACCACTCTTTTAAGACTCTCTCTAAACGTGGCCTCAACCCGAAATATTCTTTTGAACGGTGCCAATGATGGAACAGGTGCAGCAGGAGCTATCATTCAGTCCTTCGGGGACTTTGTGGTGGGAGGAAATTACGCCGTCGGTATCATTATCTTCATCATCTTGGTGGTGATTAACTTTATCGTTATTACCAAGGGTGCTGGACGAGTAGCAGAAGTATCGGCTCGATTCACCTTAGATGCTATGCCTGGTAAGCAGATGGCCATCGATGCGGATTTGAATGCTGGCTTAATTGATGACAAGGAAGCTAAACGCAGACGAGCTGAAGTTGCTCAGGAAGCCGACTTTTATGGATCGATGGATGGTGCTTCCAAGTTCGTTCGAGGAGATGCTATTGCAGGTATCTTGATTACTGCCATTAACATCATTGGTGGTATTATCGTAGGAGTTGCTCAGAATGATATGAGCTTTGCTGATGCTACTCACATCTTTACTCTTCTGACAGTTGGTGATGGTTTGGTGGCACAGATTCCTGCGCTCATCATTTCGACCGCTGCAGGTATCATTGCGACTCGTAATTCAAGTAATGAGGGGCTGGGCGCTCAAGTTGGTCAGGAGTTTTCGGCACACCCGAAAGCTTTTTTCATAACTGCTGGTGCCCTTACTATGTTCGGTCTTATTCCTGGCTTCCCAGGACTGCCGTTTATGATTATCGCGTCTTTGATTGCCTTTGCTGGATTTAGAATTGAGAAGAATAAAGAAATCATTAAAATCGCTGAGAAAACTGGGGCAATTGAATCTACTAAGACCAAGACTGAAACCCTGGAATCTCTTCTGCCCGTGGAATTGGTACAATTGGAAGTGGGATATGGAATTGTCAATATTGTAGATGCTGAACAAAATGGGGACTTACTCGAAAGAATTTCTCATATTAGAAAGCAGTTCGCTCTTGATTGGGGAATTATCATTCCTTCGGTGCGAATTAAAGACAATCTGGAACTTAAGCCAGGGGGGTATTCCATTAAGCTCAAAGGTATTGAGATCGCCAAAGGTGAGCTTATGCCTGATCATCTTATGGCGATGGATCCGGGAACAGTTATTGAGCAGATGGATGGAATTGAGACTAAGGAACCAGTGTTTGGACTACCTGCCATTTGGGTCACTGAAGATCGAAAAGACGATGCTCAGTACAATGGTTATACCGTGGTTGATCTTTCAACAATCGTGGCAACTCATTTAACTGAAGTTCTTAAGGCCAATATGAGTGAGCTCTTTGGACGCCAGGAACTGGTTAAGATTATGGAAACTTTTAAAGAAGAGAATCCAAAGATTGTCTCCGATCTGGTTCCGGATATTATGCCGCTTGGAGCTGTCCTGAAAGTACTACAAAACCTTCTAAGAGAAGGGGTTTCGGTTAGAGATCTTCGTACTATCTTGGAGACCCTGGGAGAATTCGGGACGACGACTAAAGATCCTGAAAGTCTGACCGAATATGCCCGTCAGGCCCTATATAGAACTATCACTGAGAGAATTAAGAGCTCTCAAGGGGATGTTCCTCTCTTTACCCTTGATCGGGGACTAGAGGAAGCAGTAGCAAGATCCATTATTCAAACCGATCACGGCTCACAGCTTAATCTTGATCCAAAGGTGACTCAGACAATACTAGCTAGCCTAAATGAGAAGATTGAGGAAGCCACCTCACAGGGTGAAAAAATGGTAGTTCTATGCTCACCTGTTATCAGAAGGCACTTCAAGCGTCTGACCGAAAAATTCATTCCCAACATGATTGTGGTCAGTCATAATGAACTTAGTCCAGATGTTAATATTAGATCGCTCGGCACAGTGAGGTTGTAAAGAATGTTCGTTAAGAAATTCGAAGCCGACACATTGGAAGAGGCCCTAAAGGCAGTAAAATTAGAACTTGGTCCTGATGCCATTATCTTAAAGACCATTACCAATAATGGACTTAAGGGTGCATTCAAAAAAAAGAGGATCGAGATAACGGCTGCCATATCTGAGAGAAGTTATGAAAAGAAAGCCAAGGTGGATAAAGTGTTGAATGATGATCAAAAGCAAGCTTTTTATCAAAAGCCCGCTGCCTCCGTTAAAGAATCCATTCAAAAATATAATGGTCCTGAATCCGGTAATGCCAACTCAGGTGGCTATGGGAGTCTTGGTCTGAATAAAATGGTTAATACCTTAACCAAGGGCACAGCAAGTCTGGCCGACGTTACTAGCAAAACTTCCAATCTTCTTAAAAATAGTCTTGATGATTTTCTATCAGACGATGATGACTCTTCACATTTTGAATCCGATTCTGAAGATTATGAGCCGATCATACGAGCTCAACGTCCCCAACAGTCACAACCTCAGCCTCAGCAGAGTCGGGGAAAGTACTCCGAGCCTCCTCAGGTTCAACCACAAGCACCTCGTCCTCAGGCCAGACCGGTACCTGAAGAGCCAAGAGAAGCTCCGGTTAATACCGTCTCTCGTGATGCTTATAATGAACTTAAACAAGAGTTTCGTACTCAGCAGCATAAAATTGAACTTTTAGAGCAGAAAATCTTAGAGCTTTCACAAAACTATCAGTTTAATCAAAAACATTTAAATGAAGCTCAGGGTGTATTTCAGCTTCGCACTACTTTGAAGACTCTCGATGTAGATGAGGGGCATATTCTGGATCTAATTAAGAAGGCCAATTACGAGCTTTCAAAAGAGGATCTAGAGAACCCTGACGTGATTTTTGAATTTGCTCTTAAGGAAATGGCCGGATCAATCAATACGGCTATTCCTCTATTTGCGAAGATCGATAATGGTCAACCAGTAGTTACTGTTCTCTTGTCAGAAGCAGCTTCCGGTCAAAGTACCATGGGAACCAAGATAGCTGTCCTAAAAAAAGATGTAGTTCTGATTCAGTATTCCCAGGACGCTCAAAACAATGCCTCAACCGATTTTGCAGCTCAGGTCTTCGGAATCAAGGTTGAAAAAGTACAAAGTCTCTCTGAAGTCGTAGGCCTTATTCGTAAAGCCGATGAAGCCGGCAAATCTGTCCTGGTAGATGTGCGCTTGAACAGTCGATATTCGGATGAAACCAAAAAATTTATTGAGACTCTTCGACGTGGTTTCCACCATGTAGAAGTTCTTTGCACACTTTCGGCCATTCACTCTGAACTTTATAACAGAAAAATAATTGCCCGATACAAGGACATTGTGGATGGTGTTATCATTTCACATGTGGATCTTTGCATGAACTTTGGGGCCCTCTTCAATGTTCACAAAGCTCACAATAAACTGCCTCTCAAATTTTTCGGAACAGGCCCAGTAGTGCCAGACGATATTGAGGGAGCAACGGCAGAGAGACTTATGGCAGGCCTCTTTCAGTTCTAAATTTTCGACTTGAGTTAAAATGGCCCGACAGGATGTCAGGCCAGTGCGCTACAGGAGTTATATGCACAAGACCACTGAGTGGCTGTTGTCCTTCACATCTGAACAATCCAGATTGTCACCGAGTTCACATCTATCAAACAGGGAATTTAGGCCTTGCCGTAAGATTTCAATTACGGGAGGTAAGGGGGGAGTAGGTAAGACCTCTATCGCTCTTAAAGCGGCCCAGGAACTGGCCCGATCTGGTCACAGAACACTTCTTATCGACTGCGATTCAAATCTTTCTAACACCGCCATTAAACTGGGATTACCGGTGGATAATAAGTTTGAAAAGCTACTTTCAGCAGAAATCAGCTTTGAAGAATGCTTAATCCAGAGAGGGAACTTTCACCTTCTTCCAGCATGTAACGGCTCTTTGGAGCTTTTTGAAAACAAACTTCATCTCGATGAAATTATCATAGATATCATTTCAAGCCATGAGCATGAATATGATTTTATCCTGCTTGATTGTCCTGCCGGGCTAGGCAAAGAATCGATGATTCTGAGTGCCTATTGCGATCACCGCATCGTGATTGTGACACCTGACAGATCCTCCATCACCGACTCTTATTCCTTGATTAAGCTCTTGTCCCAGCGCTTCGGCATTCAGGAGAATCATCTCATCGTGAATATGTATCAGAGTGAGAAGCAGTATCAGCGTGTGGCCCAGACACTGAGTGAAACTATCGACAATTTCCTTGGTGGGAAGACGCATATCCTTGGCGGCATTCAAAAACTCAATGTAGATGCCTCAGGATTTGATACTTTTTTCCTCTCTGAAGAGAAAAATGAATGGAATAAAAACTTCATTAAACTTTTATATGGGTTCGCCGAAAAAGCTGGTGGACCACTGATTGCCCAAACTGGGAAATCCAGTCAGATGGCCTATGAACAAGATGTTCACTAACGGTAAAAGCTAAGGAGAGCTCCACATGTCATCACTCACGGCCAAACTTAAAAACTTAAAAGATTACCGCAGCACTGTCGATCCGATAGTGAAAGATGAGATTATTCTCGAATACGCTCCGTTAGTTCGCTACATCGCCCAGAAGATTGCTTCACGTCTTCCTCCGAATATCGAGTTGGATGACATGATTTCTTGTGGAGTCATCGGCTTGATGGATGCCATCGAAAAGTTCGACCCAACTCGTGATAATAAGTTTAAGACTTATGCTGAGTTCAGAATCAGAGGAGCTATCCTTGATGAACTTCGCTCACAAGACTGGGTTCCTCGCTCTGTAAGAGAGAAGGCGAAGATCGTTGAGAAAGCTTATGCGAAGCTTGAAAAAGATCTCGGTCGATCTGCCACAGATGATGAAATGTGCACAGAGCTTCAGTGTTCAATGGATGAATTCCATGAACTAATCAATAAATCAAAATCCGTTTCTCTTCTGAATATCGAAGATGCAGCGGCTATGAGTAAAGGTGATAAGAAGCTGATGGTTTCCCTAATGGAGACTTCACGTTCGGCCAATCCACAGAACGCTGTTGGATTTAAGCGAGCCCAGGAAATTATCAAAGAGGGCATTAAGACCTTGCCTGAAAAGCAGCGTTTGGTTCTCTCGCTTTACTATTTCGAAGATCTTAACCTAAAAGAGATTGGCCAGGTTCTGGACGTAACAGAGTCCCGCGTTTCTCAGCTACATACTCAGGCGATCTTGAAGCTTAAGGCGAAGCTTCGTAACCAGTTCGATTCTTATGAGGATCTTGCCGGTTAATTTTTTCTCTTCCAAGCTTCTACCAGAGCCCGAGCTACTAGCTCGGGCTTTTTTTATCTCAAGTATTTCGACTAAATCACTTCACAATCCCTTTGCTTTTATCAGACAATTAAGTATCAGATTTTACTAAAGGGTGAATTCAATGGATTGGAAAAAGACCTTTAATCGTGGCCAGTGGGTTATCCACGGTATCTTGGCATTATCAGTACTCTTTGGGACTGGCTCAACTATACTAGCTTTACGACTCAATCATCTGCAACAGACAGAAGAAGAAAGAACCCTCAAGATTAATTCTTTAATTAGTCATCTCAGAAATGATGAAGTCTTCGATAAAATTGGAAGACTTCTCTCTCGAGCGGAATCAGACAAGGCAAATGATAAGTTACGGCTTCTCTCCAGTAAGCTAGTGGAAACCGAAGAGCTACTTGAAATTAAATCAAGTAAAGAACTTGGGGTGGCCATGAGAACTTTCCATAAGCTTGTGAACAATGCTTCCGGGATTTCAAATCCAGGTGATGCCCTAAAAGTTCTGACTCAAAAAGTTAATCAACTTTCAAGCATTGCCGAAAGCCAGAAATACCAGAATGTGGGAGTTATCTCCGATCGGATGAAGACTAGGCTTAATCAATTAGGCCCCAGAAATGTTGGAAACTCCGTTCAAGTAAGCTATCTCGAGTCAGATGTTAAACGTTTAGAAACATTAATTTCGGGCTCAACTCTTGATGAGACCATTAAAAGTTCTCTCCTCGCTCGAGTAAAGAGCATGGAAAATGAAGTCGGACTTCTGGTTAATCTCAATAATCATGCAAAAGATCTTAAGGCCCATGTGACTCAAGCTACCCTGGCCCTTACTCAATGGCTTTTGGACGCAGAGAAGAAAGCGGGCGACTTTAAGGGAATGCTTGATCGCAAGCAGAATCAATTAATTCTCCTTCTTTCAGGGCTTGTGGGTTTTATGATCACTGCCTGGTTGGGTATCGCTTATCTATTCCGATGGCAGAAAGTAAGAATAGGCGAACAAGTTGAAGCTGAAGTAAAAAGTGTTATTGAAAAAGGTATAATGGCAGATCAGCGCTTCATGCTGGATCATTACTCCGAGCGTACCAGAGAAGACGTCATCAAGCTTCTTGACGAATTGAAGGTTAAGCTCAATCTCGGAACTATGCTTCATGATGGTTTACCCTTTGCTGGATGCATGATTGATAAGAATTTTCGCTTAACCTGGAATAATCATTTATTTCTTGAACAGTTCTATCTCAGCGAAGAAGAAGTAAGTTCAGAAGCTTTTAATTGGGATTATCTTCGAGAGTATCTGAATTTGGATGAAGATCCAGTCTACCAGGCCTTAGTGAATAAGATCGCTGGAATTTATCCCGTGAAGGTTAAGCAGGATGAATTCACTCCCATGCAGCCCTATGAAATGTATGTAACGCCAATTACAGTTAACCGCGAAGATCGGGTGATGGTCTTTTTCTATCCATTGGTCGCTGTCAGAGAGGCCATCGAGGAGCAGGTTAATCTTGCTCGAGAAACTCTTTCTCGCTTTGTTCAACTTTGGAATGATGATGAACTTAACCAGGAAGAAAAAAGATTGTTGGAAAAAGACTTTCAGAATAATGACTTAAGTGATCTTTACCTTGAACTCAATAATCTTCATGAGCGCACAGAGGGTGAGAAGCATGAATGCATTCAAACAATCCGCTCCTTGGAAGAAGAGAATTCTGCCTATCATGCCGTGATTGAAGAAATGAAGCGTATTGAGGAAGAGAGAAAAGGAATTATAAGGAAAGAATTTAATTTAGCAGAAGAACTTAAGCATTCCTTTATTCACTCACTTGAAAGAGCTGAATCTCTACTTCAAATCAACCGAACTATTCTTCAGCAAAATGACGAGCTGAAAGCAGAAGCCTTCAAAATGCAGCAAGCTTCGGTAGAATCTGCCAAAAAGAATAAAGAAACTTTAGAAACCATGGGGCAGCTAGAAGGTGTCAGAAATGATTATAAGAAATTGAAGCTTGAACTCCTGGAAGTGAAAGCAAAATTGATTATGATCAACAGTTCTCTTTTCGCTCAGATGCCTCCGTTGGATGATCATCAACAGAAACTTGCCAATAGATACAAGGATGAGCTCGCTAGACTAGATTTTAATGTGGTTACATTTGATAAAAAGCTCTCACAGCTTGATGTTTTACTGGCAAAACTTCAGATGATGCATGAGAAGAATCCAACTCTTCAGATTAATTTTAATTTCCAGACTTCACAGAAAGACCATGAAATGCGTGATGTTCTCATGGAGATTCAAAAAGCCTTAAGCAGTGAGGAAGGTAAAATTATTCATCACTTCAAGTCTCTTCATGGTCTGATGAAAAATGATTTGAATAAAACACATGAATCCAATGCTGCTTCTGCTGGAAATTCAACTGAAACTCTTTTATCCTGATGAAAACGTATAAGGTAAAGATTGAAAAAATTTTTAAAGTTAATGCCACTATGGGCGAAGCTTTAGAGAAATTGACGGGTCTCAAGAAAGAGATTCTGGTCGAAGCTTGCGACAAGGGAGCGGTTTGGCTTCAGAAAGGCAGTAAAGGAAAAATTCTTCGTGAGCGTTCGCTTTCAACTGTTCTCACTCCTCAAGATACCATCAGTCTGTATTATGATCCAAAAGTTTTAAGACTCCCTTCTGTAACAAAGGGTGAGTGTCTCTATGAAAATAAAAATTATGGTATTTGGATTAAAGAAGCCGGCATAGTACCACAAGGAACTCAGGCAGGCGATCACGCATCTTTACTTAGATACATTGAAATCAAGAAAAAACATGAAGTCTTTCTGGTGCATCGACTAGATAGAGAAACCGCAGGTGTGATGATTTTTGCTTATAATACTAAAGCAGCAGGTCTAATTAGTGATCTTTTTCAGAAGAATCTTATTCACAAAGAGTATGAAGCCGTTGTTTTGGGTAGTATGAAACCAGGACTAAAAGAGACTATACAAGCTTCATTGGATGATAAGACGGCAATTACCCATTACGAGGTACTCGAGAGTAATGTAGAGAGAAGTCTTCTCAAGGTTCATATTGAGACGGGCCGCCTTCATCAAATTCGGCGACATTTGGACTCCATCCATCACCCAGTTATGGGGGACCCTAAGTATGGCAGGGGAAATAAGAATAAAGACGGACTCCAGCTCATAGCTAAGTTATTGTCTTTTGAAGACCCCTGGGAGAATAAAGCTAAGACTTGGACCTATCCGGGAAAGCTTAATCTGTAAATTCTTCAAATCCTCCCCACATCTTTAGAATCCCTGCTATAAGTTCCCGCAACATCTAGCTGCTTCATTCTGCTTCAGGGGTTTTTATGAATTCTAAG
>DFXX01000051.1 GCA_002381765.1 Bacteriovoracaceae bacterium UBA4097
CCCGAGGAGAAACCAATTGGACTGAGATCAGTTTATAAAAAGTGAGACTTTAATGGAAAGAGTTTAACCTTGGAATTTTCTAAAGAGATAAGCGATAAGATCGGATTTAACTCTCCTCCGCCCGATCCAAAAACTTCACCATCCGCGACTTAAACAATCTCTCATTCCACTTAAGCCCGAAGCGACGAAGCACTCTGCGATCAACCGCCCCGTAACTCGCCTCGACTTCCCCATACACTCGCTCCAGATCTTTACCAAAATCCTTTGCGAAGTGAGCTCCTTGCGTGAGGTACTCACGATTCACCTTGATGTCTCTCACTACGGCAGGCCGGCCGGTGGAGAAGGCTCCGAAGGCTTTAGATGGGAAGAACTGCTTAGAGAAGTCCCAGATGGCCTTTGCTTGGTGAGAGTACATGGCACTCGTCGCCTCACAGTGATCCCCTCCGAATTCAAGCTTTTCATTCGCTGGAAGAAGAGTCTTGTATTCCGCATCAGGCCCCAGGACTCGTACCATTTCATTTTTTGAAAGGAGGAAGTTTACTACGGACTTGAATTCATCTTTTGAAAGCCCATGAGTATAAAGCAGATGATGAGTGAACACGAAGTTATGGTCTTCATCTTTTACGAAAGGGTATTCTTCGGTTCTATATGTGGGAGCGATGACTTCCGCATTAGGTAGTTCCAACTGCTCTTTAAGTGCCTCAGAACTAATGGCAATCTTAGGATACTTAGTCAGGGCCTTCTCTCGCCAGTCATTCACGTAAGGAGCGAACATTTTCTGAATGGCACCTAACTCCCTCTGATCGATCAAATTCCAATCCAAGATATAAAGATAGCGCGATACATGCTCCGGGAGATTAAGCCCATGGATATAACCCCGACTGATCACAATAACTTTCTCAATCGAAGGATGAAGCGGAATCCCCTTCACCGCTGAAGGCATAATCCAGAAATTCTTTTTAAACACACTCGCGTCTTTTGCTCTATGAGCAAGAAAACTCGAAACAATCGGTCTTGTCTCAATCGTCCCCAGTATCCCACCTTGCTTATGAGCAATGGTATAGAATTCAGAATTGGGAAAGAGATTAAGAATAAGCTCAACCAAAAAAATGGATTCATCCCGAAAGAGAAGAGAGTCGATAGCAATAGCGGTTTTCATATCAATACTTTTTAAGCTGAATGACGATAGAACCCAGGATTAAGATTCCGCCGCCCACTAGCTGGATGATAGTTAATTGTTTATCCAGAAAGATCCAGTTTGCGATAATGGCAAAGAAAGGAAAGAACATCTCTGCAATCGCTGCCGTCTTAGCTGGAATAAGTTTTAATCCACGGTAATAAAACCACATGGCAAGAGCACCGGAAATGATCACCATCAGTAAAATGCGAAAATAATCCATTCCCTGTGGAAGGATGAGGCTTCTGTTCCAGTTTACGAAGGGAATCAGAACCATAAGCCCCATGAGAAAGCGGCCCCCCATGATCTGGCGAGTTTCAAAGCCTGACATAGTTAAGCGCTTACCAAAGACCGTGGTACTTCCCCAACCGATGATGGAAATTGCCACCAGACCATAGCCCTTAATAGCAAAATCTGAGGTGGCAGTATCAAAGTCATGGGCCATCAGATCATAGAGTCTTTCGATATCTGGAGAACTCACCAAGAGTCCACCCAAGAGACAAACTCCTGCCCAAAAGAGAAAGCGCTTTTCTACCTGCTCTTTTAAGATAATCGAGGCGAGGATGATCGCCACCACAGGCTGGAGCTTTTGCAACAAAATCACCAGCGAGGGATTTAGATAAAGAAAGGATTCAGTGAAGGCTACCGTCGCGATACCCGAGCCAATTCCCCCGATGATCACAAAGCTCAAAAAATCCGCGAGCTTCATGTCCAAGAGATTTTTGAATGACTTGATAAGTCCCAAAGAGAAAATCAAAGTCAGGATGAGATGTTCGTAGAACACAATGGTGATGGGACTAATATTACGGTCGACTAAGGGGTAACGGATAAGAGTATCCATGCCCCACAGCACACACGCTAAAATAACAAGTAAGATTCCGGCCATGGACTTACCTTAGCTCGGAAAGAAAGCTTTGAAAAACATTCTGTGCTCTTGTTGCTACGAGCTGTTTTTTTAGTTTCTTACGATCCCCACGGCGCTGCTCTTTAGTGAGTTCAATACTAGGAAGAAGCCCGAAATTGATATTGGATGGACAAGGCTTCTCGATGGTCATGATGTAATTTACCAGGGCACCCATGGCGGTTTCTACCGGAAAACGCATGGCCTCTTCCCCCTTAATACGGCGAAGAAGTTGGAAGGCCACATAAAGCCCCATAGAAGCGGACTCGGTATAGCCCTCAACACCCGTGATCTGACCTGCAAAATAGAGCTCAGGAATTTTCTTCGATTTAAGATCCCAGTCCAATAGCTTTCTGGCATTTAAAAAGGAATTCCGGTGACAAGAACCTAGATGAATAAAGCTCGCTTCCTCAAGACCAGGAATCATTCGGAATACACGCACCTGTTCTTTATAGGTCAGGCGGGTTTGAAAACCCACAAGATTATAGGCCGAGCCTAAAAGGTTTTCTTTACGGAGCTGAACCACGGCAAATGGCCACTTCCCATTGATATCTGGCTCAAGTCCAATGGGCTTCATGCAAGAGAAGCGGGCGGTATCCTTGCCTCTTTCGGCCATGAGATCGATGGGCAGGCATGATTCAAAAAACTTCCAATCTTCAAATTCCTTAGGGGGAACTTTCTCGGCCTTAGCAAGTTCTTCAACAAAGGCGTAGTACTCTTCCTTAGTCATGGGAGCATTGAGATAGTCGCCACCCTCTTCGATATTTTTATGGCGATCTTTAAAATACATTTTTGAAAGATCCAGGGAATCGGCGTCTACTACGGGAGCGATCGCATCATAGAAGTAGAAGTCATCCCCTGAGATTTCTTTGGTGATCCATTCTTCCAATGATTTTGAGGTAAGAGGACCCGTTGCCACAATCACATAAGCACAGTTAAATTCCTCTTTGAGCTTCATGGGATCAGCAGCTTCTCTTTCAACTACCGTGATTAAAGGATGAGCATGAAGCTTCTCAGTCACTTCGCCCGAGAAGCCTTCCCGGTCAACCGCCAGAGCATCTCCCGCAGGAACGGCATGCTTTTTTGCAGACTCGATGATAAATGAGCCCATAGCGAGCATCTCGGATTTAAGGAGTCCATGGGCAGAATTGGGATCAAGGGATTTAAGTGAGTTGGTACAAACCAGCTCTGCGTAGGTATTAATTTTTTGAGCAGGATTAAGCTTAAGGGTTTTCCCTTCAATAAGGGTAACCGGAACTCCATGTTGGGCAAGATACATGGCCGCTTCTGAACCCGCTAAACCAGCACCGATCACTAAGACGCGGGGAAGCTCTGAATTCTGCATGATTACCCTCTTGGTTTGATGTATAATGATGGTGTCCTCATACCCTTTTTTAAGGCAACGAGTCAAGTTATCCCAATAGGACTTTATGAAAACAATTCTCCATTTACACCAAACTCATCATACTTTGGCCGATTTTGAATCTATTTTTAAAACCCTGGCCCAAATCTCTGGAATTGATGGCTTGCATCTTTTTCCCGAACTCTATCTCACGGGCTATCCCCTGCAGGATCTGGTGCTGCAAAGGCCCTTTATCGATAGCTATCTCGCCTTCTTTGAGGAGCTTAATCTGTGGGCAAAAAAACAAAAGGCAGGAAACTGGCGAGCTCTGTTAGGTGGACTTCATTATGAGCTGGAAGAGAGTGGACTCCCGGTAAAAATACGCAATGTGATTTATGAAGTCATTCCAGGCGAGGGATTAAAAATCCTCTACACTAAGAGGCTTCTTCCTAACTACGATATCTTCGATGAGGAAAAGTATTTTGCAGCGGGAGCTCAGAATACTTTTTATGAATTTAATCGCGAGATCTTTGGGCTTCTCATTTGCGAGGATATGTGGACCTCTAGTGTGCATGATCTAGACCCATGTCATCTCATGCATCTAGAGATGAAAGAAAAAAACATCAAGGTTTCAGGGATTATTAATCTCAGTGCCTCTCCCTTTGATGTGGCAAAAAAACATAAACGCTTTGAGCGTGCCCGCAATCTTTCTCTCCTCTTTAACTCTCCCTTTATTTATCTGAACCGCGTGGGTGGAGAGGATGAGGTGCTCTTTGATGGAGGAAGCTTTGTCATGGCAGGCCCCAAACTTCATTTAGAGCTTAAGTACTTTGAAGCCGACTCTAAATCCATCGATCTCTCCCTTGTGAAAAGCGAATATGAAGAAGCCCCGGCTTTTAAGCCCGGCAATACCTGGGAGGGTCTCTTCTCCCCTCAGCTTGATTCCGCTCAAACTCCCGCTGTGCTTAAAAGCTGGTCGGATGATGAGTGTGCCGAGGTTTTGAAGGCCTTACAGTTTGGCTTTCAGGAATATGCGAGAAAAAATGGCTTTAAGAAGTTTCTAGTGGCCCTCTCGGGAGGCATGGACTCCGCGATGGTTCTGGCCATCATTCATCTGTGCCTTAAGAAGGATCAGGATCTAGAGGCGATCTATATGCCCAGTATCCACTCCTCACCTCTAAGTACTCAGCTCTCGGAGAAGATGTGCGCCAGTCTCGGCATTCCGCTTGCCTATTTTCCCATAAAGTTTCTGCACTCGGCGGTTAAGAATGCCTTTGTGTCCCAGTTTAAAGAGCCATTTGAGGGCCTTACCGATGAAAACGTGCAAAGCCGCTTAAGAGGAACTCTTCTCTACACCCGGTCAAATCAAACAGGGGCAATGGTAATCAACACCTCCAATAAGTCAGAACTCGCTGTTGGCTACTCTACTCAATATGGAGATTCAGTGGGAGCTCTCTCACTACTGGGTGATCTTTACAAGTCAGAGGTTTATCGCCTTGCGCGCTTCATACAAGAGAAGTATAACTCTCCCATCCCGGCCGGCATTATTGAGCGCGGGCCATCGGCGGAGCTGCGTGAAAACCAGTTGGACCAGGACTCTCTTCCACCCTATGAGCGACTCGATGCCATTTTAGAAGGAATCTTGAGTTACCGTTTAGGCAAAAAACAAATTATTGGGTTAGGATTTAGAGAAGAAGAAGTAACAAAAGTTTTAAATCTCTATCTCAAAACAGAATATAAGAGGGCCCAGTTCTGTCCCATATTAAAAGTTAAGTCAAAAAGCTTTGGTTTTGGTTATCGAATGCCGATAAGCAAAAACCTCAGCTACCAGTTCAATTCTTAAGTCCGGAGGACAATATGAGTAATGAAAACGACACTAAGACAAAAGTTATGGACAAAATCAGTGAAATCAAAACGAACATCGAGACTTTCATCTCTGATGTAAACGTGAATGAAATCAAAAGCTCATTCAATCTTCTGATGAAAGATGCTCAGAAAGATTTCAATAAGCTTATCAGCAAAGACCTTGAGTCGATGAAGAAGAAGTTTCAAAAAGAGAAAGAAGATATCGAGAAGAAGGCCAAAAAGTTTCTTGAATCTCAAAAGAAAGAGCTTGATGCCATTCAGGCGAAACTTGATAAACTAATTAAATCAAGCCAGAAGCTAAAATCAAGCAAGCCATCTGAACCAGCCAAGTCTACGACTAAGAAGAAGCCTGCAACCAAGAAAGTTGCCAAGGCCATGAAGAAAGTGGCGAAGAAGGCACCTGCTAAGAAGGCCACTAAGAAAGCATCCAAAAAATAATAATAGGTAAAATTATGGGGCCCACTTCGCCTGGGCCCTATGAGACGACTTCTGTGACGTGAAAAACCTTTCCTCGACCTGACTTCTTTGACATATACATCATCTTATCTGCAAACTCGATAATGGACTTAGCACTGGTGGCATCTTCGGGGTACGCCGCAATCCCCACTGATAGCGATAAGCGATACTTCTCTTTTCTATCCGTTTGAAACTCAGAAGTCTTCACTGCTTCAGAAATTCGAAGAGCGATCTTTTTAGTGACTTCGATACTTGTTCTGGGAAGCAGAACGATAAATTCATCTCCTCCATAGCGGTAAACTAAATCTGAAGAGCGCAGCTGACCTTTAAGTACATTGGACATATCGATCAGAAGCTGACTTCCTACTACGTGTCCGAACTGATCATTCACATTCTTGAAGAAATCGATGTCCACAAATAATAGGCTAAAGCCCAAATTGTCGTGCTGCGAGCGGGAGATATAGTACTCCAGATCCTCCACCAGCTTTCGCTGATTATAAAGACCCGTGACTTCATCGGTGAGAGAGAGCATTCTGATTTCTTCGAGCTTCTTAGTCTCAGAGAGAATAGACAATGAAGTCTTAAGAACATTGGAGAGATATTCACTCAAAATGTCTTTAATATTATAATGAGAGACATTTCGGGCCACGAGATAGTTAAGCTTCCCTTCACCCGTCTTCACTAGAAAATAGAATTTCTCACCCACAAAACGCAGACCAAAAATAAGGCCGGTTTCATCAGAGAGAAAGCGCTTAATCCGCTTGAGCTGGCGTTCGGTAAATTTCAATTTCTTTTGCAGAGAGGTCAGCACTTTCATATTAGAGCTGAACTCCATTTCTTTATCCACTTCGAAGAAGAGACTCAAATATTGATTTAAGCTCGAAGCAATATCCTGGATGGTAGAGAAACTCTCAGGTCGTGAGAAAAGATGAAGTACGGCCCGCTCGGGATTCCACTGACCACTTTGAATGGCCCCATGAAGTTTCAAGCGGTAGATGACAGCTCTCATCTCATCCGTATCTAGCGGCAAGGTCAGAAAGTCAAAAAGCCCAGCTCTGAAAGCCCCGACTGTTCCATGATGGTCAATACGGGGTGAGATCAGGGTTATCGCAGAACGTGGCAACTGCTGATTAATTTTTCTGATATCATCTATGGTCTTTTGGTTCTGTCGATTGGAATGAAAGAAGACCACCTGAGCCGTCTTTTTGCTAAAGCTCTCTATCTCAGCAACCTCTTGCAGGAAACTAATTTGGTACTTTACTTTATTTTCTTTCAAAGATTTTTTTATAGACTCAATCGTGAAGGAGTCTAATCCAATGGCCAGAATTTCCAGGGAACCGTTAGTTAAGCTTTCCATTACATATCGATGTTTTTCTTCAAGGCTTCCAGAGCTTTACCATGCTCGGAATCATCCTCTAAAACAGAAATAGCATTTCTGAGAGTCTTGATGGCCTTGTCTAGTTTATCTTCTAGCTCAAAACGGCTTTCTACCGATTTCTTTTCTTGTTGAGATATGGAGTCCATGTCAAATTCCATGGCATCAATCTTTCTTTTAAGTTCTAAAATTTTGAGATCCCTGTTACGAATTTGTGTTTCAGCATCAGCCTTGAGAAGCTCGAGCCTCTGCTCCAACTCTCTTTCTCTGATCTGAACTTTCTTAACATCAATTCTATTCCTTTGTCCGGCTTTATCAAGCTCTTGCGCAAGAATCCTATTTTTTTCTTCTAGAATTAAGCGTCTCTCGTCATGAAGTTTCATGCGATCTTTTAGCTCATTTATTTCTTCGTTGAGCTTTTTGCGAATAATGGTTAGCTCGATTTTTTTCTCATCTAGCTCGGCTCGCATGGATAAAGTCTGTCGGTTTTGAAGAAGCTTATCTTCTTCCAACATCTGGATGCGCTTTAAGAGCTCCTCTCTATCGGAGCGAAGGTTAGCTATCGTGGCCTGGGTTCTGGCAAGTTCGCCAGAGTAAGCCTCTGCGATTTCTTCATACTCCTCATAGTCTTTTTGGTTAACCTGAGTGTCCTTGGTTTCCTTTCTTTTACGACGAGGCTTACCCTCTTCCATGCTAGTTGTAGGGGCAGCCTTGACCACCTGAACAGAGGGAGCAGGTATTTTAACCTCTGCAACTTCTTCTTCCCCTGTTGAAAAATCAAAGTTATCAAAATTCATGTCATCCGTTACCAGTGGTTCATCTAGGTCTTTTCCAACAAGGGAGACCTCTTCTTCTGACTCCAATGAATCAGAGCTGGCCACAAATTCCATTTCAAAAGGTTCATCTTCTGCCTCGACTTCAGACCCTGCTTCCATTTCCTCGGAGGCAGGAGACGCTTCTAGTTCAAAAGACTCAAGTTCCAGGGCCTGTGGCAATTCATGTTGAATGCTGACTTCAGGTTGCGGTATCTCAAGCCCCACATTGATATTCACTTGAGAAGCGTCGATGGTCATGATGGCATCGATTTCTTTGAGCTTCTCTTTAACGTCTTCCGAAAGCTCACCTTCGTTTTCGATCCCATAATCCACTAATTGGGAAAGATGATGCTGGAGACTAATACCTGACATGGTGGCATTTTTCTTTTCATTTAGGTTTAAATCCACGATTTCTGCCGGATCAGAAAAATCTGAGGGTGCTATCTCGGAAGATTCAAAATCTGTCAGGGAATGGATTGCTTGATCATCTTCGGGAAGATCAGGAGTATCTTCGAGAGCTTTCAGGTCGATCGCCCTAGACAAAGTTGCTCCCAGGGAAAAGCTACTCATCTCCTCTGGCAAGTCATCCTCTTCAATATCCAGAACCAAATCCAGCTCATCATCGCTATCCGACTGGGCACTCTTTGATTCCCCTAGATCCATTTCACTAAGGTCTTCTAGAGAAAGGTCTCGGTTTTTAGTACTCATACTATCTCCAGTCTCACATCTTTAATTCGGACGTTTTCGCTAGGTCTTTTCATCCTGATAGTCAGTTAACTCATCGGTTGGCATTTATTCAGCTTAAGACTTTCCTCGTCTTAGACTTTATTATGCTAACAAAATATGATGATAACTTAGATGGATAAGTTTTTAGATGAGGGGGCAAAGTTTGCTGGAAGACTCTATCTACAGTATTGATTACTATCAAACCTCATAATACAATTAAAGCGTCTCTCTGATGGAGGATTCTTGAGAAAATTTAAATTTATTGCTTTGGCATTACTGACTATTCTTATCGGCAAAGTCTATGCTGAAGATCCTTTCTACCCTGCTAACATCTTCATGATGGATGACAAATATTCTCATCACGTGATCCTTGTAGAAAAATCCACTCACAAACTTCATCTTTTTGCCAATAAGGCGGGCAGTCCTCACTTGGTTAAGACTTTCTCTGCAGCAACGGGAAAGTTTAAAGGTGATAAATTTCAAAGTGGTGATCACAAGACTCCTGAAGGCATTTACATCATCAATGATTTCCTCTCAAAGGAAGAACTCCTTCGTCGTCATGGCAAATATGCTGAGATCTATGGAAGTGGCGCCTTTCCTATGGATTATCCTAATTTCATGGATAGAAGAGCAGGTAAGACCGGCGGCGGAATCTGGCTTCACTCGACCGATGATGACAATCGTATCTCAAAGGGTCTCGATTCTCGCGGGTGCGTGGTTTTACAAAATGCTGATCTGAAGGATGTCTCACAATATATTGAGCTTGATCGCACCCCTATTATAGTAGTCCAGGACATCCATTTCTTGTCCAAATCTACTTGGGAAAAGAATAAAACACTCCTTCACGATACTGTCATGAACTGGGCACGAGCTTGGCAGGAGAAGGATTTCAATACTTACATCGATAGCTACCACCCTCAGGAATTCTGGGATAGCAGCAAGGGGAACTTCAATTCCTACAAAAACTATAAAAAAGCTGTCTTCTCTCGAGATGATAAACCTGTTATCAATTTTGAGTTTATCTCTATCATGGCCACCGATGATTATGCCGTAGTCAACTTGCAACAGAACTATCAGTCCGCGGTTATCAATGACATTGGTAAAAAGACGCTTTTTTTAAAGAAAAATGCTAATTATGATTGGAAAATTGTAGGAGAACTCTGGTCAAAAGCTGAACCAGATACTAGTCTAGCTTTTACGCCATCGAAAAGATTTTTCAAAGAGTAGCATGAAAGACTCCATTCAACAGTCCGGCGATGAATTGGCCATCGTAATATACGATGCCCCTCTTCCTCCCAAATACTTCAGATTCAGTAAGAAGTTTATTCGCACGTTGTTTGTAGTTGTTCCCCTACTCATCTCACTCATTTTTCTGGGACTCTTTCTTTGGGGATTTGGTACTCGTCTTAAGGACACGCCAAGACCCACTTTTCCCCAAGTGATTGATCAAAACGAAGTAAAGATTCAAGAGCTTCAAGGTGAAATCACTAAGCTCACTGAAAGCAATAATCAACTCATTGAAAGGCTCGCTTCTCAGCCTTCATCCAGTGCTAATGATGAAATCAATCTTATGACCATCAAGCGTCCCTATGGAATGCAGGACCTAACTAAGCAGAATAAAGTTACTCTGGAGAATTTTGAATTAAAGCAGGACTCGAAGAAGCTCTCCTTGAACTTCCATATTATAAGTTCAAATCCAACTAGAGTTACCGGTCACGTTATTGTCTATATGATTTCGGCTACAGGAATAATGGCCTATCCACGAGAAGCTAACGCTGCAATTGCTCAAGGAATCAAGTATTCCCTAGGTGAGACATTCTCCGTTGCTCGCCTAAGACCCACGACTGCAGATTTTCTGCCAGTACCAGGAGACACTGTCCGCTTTGTTATCTATATTTTTAATCGTGAAGGTGACCTTCTCCTAAGCAGCGAAACTCAACCCTTCCAGACTGGGACAAAACCATGATCAACGATCAGGATTTTCGAAATTTCCACTATAATATTCTAGGCTCGAGCTCCATTGTTAAGGGGGATATCATTCTTTGTGGCGATGCCATTATTACCTCCTATATAGAGGGAAGTATTGAGATGAAGAATAATGGAAAGCTTATCCTGGAGCGTGGAAGCTCGGTGAAAGGCAAGATTTTGGCCATCGATCTGGAGATATTCGGAGAAGTAAACGGTGAAATTGAATGCAGTGGCCTTGTTTCTATCAGATCAAGTGCTCACGTCAGTGGAACGATTAAATCAAATCGACTGGTCATATACCCGGGAGCCATCGTAGAAACCCACGCTGACTCCCAGGAATAGTCATTATAGGAATTTTCGGTAATCCAATATCTTCACAGGTCTGATACGCGAGAGACCCTTCTCTAGGCTCTTATCCCCTACTACGACAATCGTTAAACGATCCCAACTGAAGGCTTCAAGATTTGCCTGGGATAACTCTGCCGCTGTCATACGAGAAATTTTTTCAGGAAAGGCTTCAAGTTCAGAGAGTTTTCGATTTTGGTGATCATAAAGCATGATTCGACCTAGGAAAGAAGATGTCTCCTCAAACCCGAAAGCATAACCGCCTACTAAGTGTCCTTGCTGGTGCTTAAATTCCTGCTCGGTAATTTTACTGGGATTACTTACATCTTGAAAGATAGCACGGATAAGTGCAACGGTTTCGGCTGCAGTTTCATTCTTAGAAAAAGTCATGATTCCAGCTCGAGCATAATCACGCTGAGCAGAGACATAGGCCCCTGCTGAATAGGTTAGTCCTCTCTTCACCCGTAGTTCTTGAACAAGTTTAGAAGTAAATCCTCCACCCATGAAATTAGCGAGAAATTCGAATTTATCGTACTTTCCTTGTAGTTCATTGGAAGTCATATAGCGGCCAATGCGAATTTGGGCCTGATTGGCCCCTGGAACTGGAACCAAGTAGATGGCTGATTCGTTACTTGGCTTATTCAATTCAACTGGCTTAAGACGAATTTCATTGCTCCAGTTACATTTACTTTTGAGAATGTCTTTGATGTCCTTCACTCCAGAAGGACCAGCAAGATAAAGAACTTTCTTTGTTTTATTTAATTCTTTTAAGCGCTCTTTCAAAAGCGCTGGACTGAGCTTCTCTAGACTCTCCAGAGTTCCTTCTACCGGTTTGGAAAAGGGAGTCTCTTTAAGAGTCATTTGTCGGAAGACTCGGTCTGATAAGGCCGCGTGAGAGGTAACTAGATTATTAAGATTACTCTTGGCGCGGCTAATGTAGGAACTCAGTTCATTTGCAGGATATTGAGCATCATTTAAGAGCTCACAAACTTTTCCCACTACTGGTTCAATATCTTTCACCAAACCTTGAACACTTAGTACCGAATATTCATGGGTCACTGAGTTTCTAATATTTGCTCCGTAGAAGTCAAAAAACTCTGCTATCTCTTTTTGATTCTGCTTTTTAGTACCAGAAGTAAGCTGATCCAAGGTGGCCTGAGTGGCCCCTGGGATTTGATCGGAAATTCCGCCGTTCTCATAATAAACAGATGCCGTAAATTTCGGAAACTTATCGTCTTCAACCCATACCACTTCAAGATCCCCCCATTTCATTCTCTCAACAGAATCAAGAAAGGAGGTTTTTGCAAAAGATGTAGCACTTAATAATATCAATAGAGATGCTGTTATTTTTTTCATATTTATTCTCACTTATGCTTATTCCAGACAGATACAAAAACGCTCTTCTGGGAGAAAATCTCATGACAGGCCTGCTTCACCTGATCAACTGTTACGTCTTCATACATGGATAGTTCTTGTTTATAAAATCTCCAATCACCAAAGAGGAGCTGCCTCTCACCCAGGAAGCGGGCCAACCCTGCATTGGTATCAAGTCCAGCATAAAGATCTACCAGATAATTATTCTTAACCTTCTCAAGGCTTCTCTGAGTTATCTCAGTTTCGCAATATCCTTTTAACTTTCCAATCAGGTCTTTTCTGAAAGTATCAACATCAATCCCCTTCACCAAATCTCCCCCAATGAAGAAGAAGCCGGATTTCTCTAAAGATTGATTAGCGGCATACATACGAGTGGCAACTGGTTTATCGATGAGAATATAATCACTGATAAGGGAGGCACTTCTTCCCGAGCCAATGATTGAGGAAAGAATATCCACAGGATACCCTTTCACATGGCCTGCCTTATAACTCGGGTAGGCCAGCATAAACATCGGACTAGGTGATTCCCCCTTTCTCTTCACAACCTTGGAATCCTTTAAGCGAGGAACAAAAGCCTCATCCTTAAGGGAATTATGAGCTTCTTCCACTGAAGGCGAAGATGGAATTTTCCCAAATCTTTCCTTAATCATCTTTTCTGCTTCCTTGGGATCAACATCTCCCGCTAACACCAAAGCGACATTGTTCGGTGCATAGAAGCGCTTGAAGTAGGCCTGAATCTGATCGCGACTAACAGATTTTAGATCAGGAATATCTCCTATGACCGAACGTCCATAAGGAGTTCCCTCGTAGAGATTCTTCATGAGCTCCAGATAGATCTGCCCACGAGGGGAATTCTCATAGCGCATTTTTCTTTCTTCCAGAACGACCTGTCGCTCCTTATTGAAGTCATCTTTATCAAGGAGAAGATTCTCCATACGATCTGCTTCAATCTCCAACATGATGGGCAATTGAGAGGATGGAAGATTCTCATAATAAACTGTTTGATCATTGGTGGTATAAGCATTGGTTGATCCACCACTCCCCTCAATGATGAAATCGATGGTATTTTTTCCAAAACGTTTAGCTCCCTTAAACATCATATGCTCAAGAAAGTGACTGGCTCCAGTTATACCCGAGACTTCATTTTTTCCTCCCACCTTATAGAAGAGGTAAAGAGAAAAAATCGGAAGCTTATGGTTGGGAACGATCAGGGCCACCATTCCATTATCAAGCTTAACTTCCTTCACTTCCAGATTAATACTCTCGGAAAGACTCCGGCTCCGGTCCTGCTTATCCGTAGAAGAGCAACCCAGTAGAATAAGGGTCATAAGAGTAAACCAAATTTTCATAATAACCATCCTCATTGATGAACGATCGACAATAATAGTCTTAAGTCAGTACAGAGCATTTATTTTAGGGGTTTAGTTCCAGCTTTGCCAATTAAAGGCGACATAAAGCTTTTGGTTTCGGAAGCACATATAGGACTCAACTACTCGGCTACCTCTAGGGAAATCTGAAAAAATTACGTGATGCCCAAGCCAAAAAGCATGAAAAATCTACTGCTTTATCCGAGAGCTGAGCGTCTTCCTCTATTCTTAATCGTGAAAACTGTGTAAGATAAGTCAACTTTTTACACCTTATTACTGCTAAAGAATGGAGCGCCCTATGAAGATTGCAGTTCCTAAAGAAATTAAAAACAATGAAAATCGCGTGGGTCTTGTCCCGAGTGGTGTTCGTCAGTTAGTTCAAGATGGTAATGAAGTTTTCGTTCAGCATAATGCTGGTATGGGAATTGGTATTACTGATGAAGAATATGTTGCAGCAGGTGCAACCATCGTCCCGACGCTTGAAGATGCCTTTGCTGCTGGTGAGATGATCATCAAAGTTAAAGAGCCTCAACCAAATGAGATTGCCCTCTTAAAGCCTCATCACATCCTTTATACCTATCTTCACCTGGCCGCTGATAAGCCGCAAACTGAAGGCCTTATGAAGTCTGGGGCAACTTGTATTGCTTATGAAACTATCCAAACTGATGATGGAGCACTTCCTCTGCTGGTACCGATGTCAGAAGTTGCTGGCCGTATGTCGGTTCAAGTTGGTGCTACATACTTGCAACTTGATAAAGGTGGTAAGGGTACTCTTCTGGGTGGTGTTCCAGGAGTTAAGCGTGCCAAAGTTTGTATCATTGGTTGCGGGATCGCTGGTACTAATGCTGCTAAAATGGCAGTTGGTATGGGGGCGGATGTAACTCTTATCGATCTCTCTACTAAACGCCTGGCCGAGCTAGACGATTTATTTGAAAACAAAATCAACACTGTTTTCTCCAACTCACAAAATATCGAAGAAGCCGTAATCCAATCTGATCTAGTGATCGGAGCGGTGCTGGTTCCTGGAGCAAAAGCTCCAAAACTCGTCACACGCGATATGATTTCTAAAATGAGTAAGGGATCGGTTGTGGTTGACATTGCCGTCGACCAAGGTGGCTGTATTGAAACTTGTAAGCCAACCACTCATGAAAACCCGACTTTTGTGGTTGATGGAGTTGTTCATTACTGTGTGGCCAATATGCCTGGTGCCGTTGCCCGAACATCTACCTTCGCACTTACCAATGTAACATTGAAGTATGCTCGCATGATTGCTAAAGACGGGGTAGATCGCTCAATTATGCGTGATAAGCCACTTCGTTTAGGTGTGAATATCTATAAAGGGAAGCTCGTATATGAACAAGTTGCTCTTGATCTAGATCTTCCTTTCACTCCCCTGGCCCTTGATAAGTACCTTTAAGTCTTAATTCTTCTCATGGCCCGGAAACTTCCGGGCCATTTGTCTCTTTGTTCCCACCAATTCCTCGTGTTATGATTACCCCATGATGAAAGTCCTGATTATTTTAAATATTGTTGTCGTACTGGCCGGTGCTGGGCTGGTCTTCTACTCCCATAATATCCTAAAACCAGCTCCTACCGATCAGGCTGCGGAAGCACTTGCTCTTAAGGAAGGGGCCATTGCCCAATCCAGGTTACAACCCGTACCTATCAAGAAATTTGTGGTTAATCTTCACTCCAAGAGCACGAGACTCAGATACTTGGACCTGGAAATGAATATCCTAACTTTCCATGAAGATCAGAAGGCGATCGTTAAGGCGAATGAACATATCTTCAAAGACACTGTGGTAGAGATTACTTCGCACTTAGAGCCGAATGAATTGGATACGATTACCGGTAAAATGCTATTAGAAAGCAGAATAAAGAAACAGGTTAACGCCAAATTGGGCCAACCTGTTGTGAAGCAAATTTTCTTTTCGGGATTTGTAGTTCAGTAATTACTGAAGATTATTGTTATCTTCGTGATCAAGAGGAACAGCGTTCTTAGTTTCATCAGGAAGAGTCTCAATATACTTCTTAAGATCTTCTTTTGAGATTTTATTTTCAGCAACTAAACGGTCACGTACACGAACGTCCATAAGCTTTTCTTCAAGCGCTAATCTAAGTTTCATAAGTCCTCACTTTTAAACGAAACTCTTTGTAACATTGCCTCTTGATTTCGGCAAGAACTCAAAATCACAACTAAGTATGCTGCTTATTGCCAATATTTCGGCGGATCCTTATCGTCATCCTTAACCACATAGAGCCGTTTTTTGGGCTTGGAGCGTGTCCAAGTACCATTTAGGGCCTTATGAATCAGTGGTTTAGACTGATAACGAATAATCAGGTAGCTCAGTCCCATGCCTACCAAGTGGGCCCAGGAGGTAGTGACCGAGGAAAAGATGGCGTAGTAAGCCTGTATTCCCACCAGAATCCAGCAGAAGGTTCTCGCTCGCATGGGGAAAATCATCATCATGGAGAGCTGGCGATCGGGATAAAGAGTGGCGTAAGCAATCAGGAGAGCAAAGTTAAGTCCGGCCAGTCCATGGAGAGGAGTGGCAAAGACATAGGTTCCAAAAAAGAAGAAGGAAGTAATGAGCAGGTAGACCAGCCCCACTCCTCCAACGATAAACAACAGAAACCGCGAGTAGGTGCGGCTACCCCACATAGACTCAAGTTCGGATCCAATAAACCAAATGAGAAGAGAGTTAAAAAGAAGACCTAAAAGTTCCGTTTCCATCACGGGATAGGTAACTATCTGGTAGATGAGTCCGGAAAATACTCCACTGCCCGAAAGCCCTAAGAGAGCGACTAGCGAGAAGGCGCCAATGGCCTTCAGAATGGCAGAGATAAGAAAACAAGCAACTGCTGCAATCAGAATATACTTATTAATCTTAGTGAGCTTGGGGGCCTGAAATTGGGCTTGATTCATTTGCTTGGCCTCTGTGAGATTTCAATCAGAACCCCACCTGTAGTTTTTGGATGCATGAAATTGACCAGACATTCTCCGGCCCCCAGACGAGGCTCGGGATAAATAAAGCGATAGCCTTTAGAAATAAGCTCCTCGCTCTTGGCCTTGATATCTAAAACCTTAAAGCAAAGGTGATGAATCCCCTCGCCTTTCTTCTCGATATACTTATGGATCGTACTCTCAGTTGAAGTGGGCTCTAAGAGTTCAATATGAGCGTTATGATCAACATGAGCAAAGGCGGTGATAACCATCTGATCTTTGACCTCTTCCAGTTCAGGAGCAAAGATGAGTCCCATATCTTCATAAATTTTTTTAGAAGCTTTGATATCTTTAACTGCAATAGCAATGTGATCTAATATGCAATCTTGCAATTCTGGTAATGCCATAAGAGATCTCCTTGAGGCTTCTATTATGCCTTAGAAATCCCTTCTGGATCAATCACTAAAAGTTGGGGGCAGGTACTGCGCCATTACAGGCACCTGGAGCATTGGGATCGAATGACGGGATCGTTGGTTGCACGGGCGGAACACAGGTTCCGTTCTTACAGTCACCAAATTCCTGAGTGGTGTAACACTGCTGGCGGCAAGTGGTATTTCCGAGAGTATCGGTTCCCGTTTTTACCACCAGGCATGTTACGACTGGAGACTTCTGACACCATTCCTTAGCAATACAATAATCCCCGGAAGGTTTATTACAAAGCACGGGTGGGCTTAACAGATTATTATGAGGGGCACACAGTCCCGAGGTACGATTACAACAAAGACTCGTGCACTGCAGATCTGTAGTACAACTCTCCCCTACATTTCGATTGCCTTCGGCAGAAGAAGATTCATAACACTGAGAAACGAGACTCTTATCCCAACAACGGTTATTAAAGCAGCACTCACTTCCTCCACAACTGGCGTTAGTGGTGCAACTCTTGAAATTATTATAGAGAACTTCATTTCCGGTATCGGTGCGATGCTGAGTCGGACGCACAAGTTGCAGCTTCACGTCTTTAGCAAGAGCTATAATGTAATCTACATTATTCTTATCTTTCGCGATAATCTCAATAGAAGAAGAGACATTACATGAACCAATATGCTCTAGATCCTGATTACGACTTTGAGCTCGCGCGTTCACTCCATCCATCCAAAGTGTTTTCCCTGAAGTTCCCAGGATTCGCTCACTACGAGTACCATTCACAGTACTCGAACTTAAGTGGGCCACATTGGCCGAAAGATTAATCTTGGTAGCCAGAGGAAAGAGATAAGAATTGTAGTAAAGTCGGTTTTGCGTCGGTGAGGACTGACTATCATCCGGAAGTGGATTCGTTAAATAAATAGGATAATCCACCCATGAGCCAGATCTAAAAAGACGCTTCTCTCCATCGAGTTCGGCAAATCGGAATTGCCAATCCTGACTATTCACCAAGCGGTATGGTCCGCGATAGTAATAATTTGTACCGTTAATTACCGCTGGATCCCAAATCGAAGTGGGATAAGTGAATTTCACATCGATGGAATCGGTCCCAGTGATACCAGCTGGCTCACTGAAGTTATAAGTTCCCGCTATATTCATAGCCGTGAGTGGCATGGTATCAGGCAGAGGCTTTAAAAGCTTCTGGTACATCTGATCTTGTAAATAGCCAGCACCGGTGGTGGTTTTTACCTGTGGTAATGATGGAGTCAGGGGCACCATGACAGAATTTGATTCTTGAATAAGTCCCTGATCCATGACTTTAGCATAAGCATAGAGACACTCTTCTTCCGGCTGATCAGGATTAGACTGAAGCCCATCACAGGCGCCAACTCCAGAGAAAGTGGGATCATCTTCCACTCTCAAACCACGACAGTATAGACCCGTATCGCGATTATCCTGAACTGGCTCATCGCCAGCTGAGAAATCATATTCATTATAATCAAACAGATCATATGGAAGTCTGATATTTCGGAAAGGTTCTCCACGTAAATCAAGAACCAAGACATGGATTCCTGTCTGTGGGGTGATTCCTGGTGCCTGAGTAACGGTTCCCGGAATAATCACCGGCTCACGTCCCACACCAAACTTAAAGCGCACTTTGACGTGATTGCTCGCCAAGGTTCCAATATTGATACCAGCTACATAAAGCCGGCCTTGAAAATTTTTGGGAAGTGTGAGCTTTCGAACATAACTTCCCCCTCCAGCATAACCGGTACCGGGAGAATAATAGGGATCGGTTGAAAGATTGGGTTCAATCAAATGCCTGATTTCAACTTTAGGTGGAAGAGTCGTACCACTGCCTACTCCACCCGTTGTGGGAATGGCCCCATTGCCACTGCCAGCGGAAGTTCCACTCTCGGCTGCATAACTACTTCTAGAAGTGGGAACATCGGAAGGCATACAGGATGAGAGAATGAAACTCATCACCAATAGCTGACTTAAAATTTTCTTCCCTAAAACAAACATTTCCATGGTCTTTGACCTCAAGAGACATTTCGGTCTCTGGATTAAATTCTTAATATTATTATCCTTCAGACTGGAATGGTAAGATATGCTAGTGGATCGAGAGTTGAAATTTTGAGGACTTAGGAAAGTGGGGAGAGAAGAGGAAAAGCAAGTTTTGCCTCTTAGAAATGGCAACCTGGCACCCTTTGGAGCTTTTAAAGAGTTCAGGCCTTGGTACAATAGAAGGACCGAGAGCCAAATTCTTGCCTTTCGAGTGTTCTTAATGAACACAAAAGAGGCGACTACAATCAAACTTGCAGGTCGGTTTGAGTCGCCTCTCTTTCCTTGAGGGACTGTTTGCAATCGAATATGACAAGTTTGATTTTGATAAGTGATGGGAAGTTTAGTGAACTTGATTCAGCGAAGTAATATAATGGCGGATGTTTTTGGTAAAAAAAAAGGCCAGCAATCGCTGGCCAAGAAAAGTTATTTTAAATTCTCATTGAGTAAAAGAGCTAACCTCACCCCTGCCTGATGCAAACGCTTCTGGGCCACTGGTAAAAATTGATAACTGTATTCATAGCCAAGCTTAGGCATATGCTTTTTTGAAACTTCTTTCTGACAGTAAGAAAGACCCTTCTTCTTTTTACTCTTCTTTACTTCATCTGGATAAACCGAGGCACGGATATCTTTTGATTCCTGTGCCCACACCATGACATCATTCTTCTGCCAGCTCTTGATTTCTTTTTCATCTGCTTTCTCATTAAGAAAACGAGTCATTTCCGTGAAGCTGAGTTTAGTGAACTCAAGCATGCCCTCATCCCATAAAGCATGAAGAGAAGTTTGATTATCATGGAAAAGAACCTGGCAGTAGTTCCCTCCTCGATCATGACCATTTCCCACGTGAAGAGGCATGTGAACATCCCCTACTAAATGAACCAAGAATCTTAAAGCAAAGACTTTTTTATCATCCGAAGACTTCTTATCCTTCAAGATTTTTAGCTGCTCTTTTATAGAGGTCACTAAGCTTCCTGAAGAATGAGACTCATCGTGCTTTTTCATCTCATCTGGCCAGTCCGTGTAGTGCCACTTGAAAGTGTAACCGTACTCCTTGGGATTCGACTTGATTTCATCCGACCAGTTAGAAGCCTGGGCCAGGCTCTCGCCTTTAAGAATATTCTTCACTGCTTTTTGAGCATCTTTTGAGAGATGCATCTGAGCTATCTCGCCCACCACGCGATGACCAGTTGGGCCCCAAGCAAAGGCATTAGCAGATAAGAAAAAAGAAACTACTAACCAGCACCAGCTCTTCATGAATCGATCTCCTCAAAGGTTCCGCGAACTTTATTTTTTCTGACGTTAGGAACATGGAAAAGCTTTCCATGGAAAGTAACATAATAGCCGGGCTTCATAAGCCTCGCTGCAAAGATCGCCTCGATGACATTTTGAGACGCGTCCGAATCATCAAAACCCAAAGGCTTCATAGCACCCGTAAAGACAACCGGAACTGAGACCTCTGGAAAATGCTCAAAGCAGTGCTTAGAGGTCAAATCCATCGTATCGGTCCCATGCAGGACCACTATTGGGTTATTATTTTTCGAGTGCTCTTTAATGGACTTTAAAATGAATTCCCGATCCTGATCATCCATCTGCAGGGAGTCTTTCGACATAATCACATGGACCTGGATCTCAGTATAAGGAAGGCGTAATTTTTGAAGGATTTTATTCCTGACGATGGTATCCCGATTATGAAGAGAACCTTCAAATTCGTCATATATCTTCTCAATGGTTCCACCAGTGGTGAGAATGGTGGTTGGTAAAATTAAATTTCCCATAGTTCCTACCCTTGACGTTAATGAATTCGAGCCCATATTTTGTAGGTATTATTACGCTAAATGACAAGATTACAATGTGATATCACTTCTGGAGGAACTATGACGACTCGTAAAGGCTCGATTTCAGTAAAAACCAATGACATTTTTCCCATCATCAAAAAATGGCTTTACTCGGAGCACGATATTTTCGTGAGAGAACTCGTCTCTAACGCCTGTGACGCGATCACCAAAAGAGGTACTCTTGCCCGCTCTCAGGGTTATGAAATCCCAGAGGGTAAGGTAACCGTTGAGGTCAATAAGGCCGAGCGAGTGATCACGATTTCAGATAATGGTCTAGGTATGACAGAAGCCGAAGTGGAAAAATACATCGCTCAGCTGGCCTTCTCGGGTGCTCAGGAATTTGTTCAGAAAATGAAAGACCTTGGCGATACCTCTACTAAGGATGAAATCATTGGTAAATTCGGTCTTGGTTTCTACTCTTCTTTCATGGTGGCAGAAAAAGTTGAAGTAGAATCTCTCTCTATGGTCCCAGGATCAACACCAACTAAGTGGACTTGCCATGGTGACACGGATTATGAATTCGATGAATCAACTAAGAGCGAAGTTGGTACCACTATCAAACTTTTCATCGGGACTGACGGAGAAGAATTTCTAGACGCCTGGAAGCTGCGTGAGACTCTGACTCACTACTGTGATTTCATGCCTTACCCAATCGCTCTGATCAACGCTGAGAAGAAAGAAGGCGAAGAGAAGACCGAAGAAAATAAAGAAGAAATCATCAACGAGACCACTCCTCTATGGAAAAAAGAGCCAGCGAATTTAAAAGATGAGGACTATAAGGACTTCTACCGCAAGATGTTCCCGATGGAGCAGGAGCCACTTTTCTGGCTTCACCTAAATGTAGACCATCCTTTCACTCTTCAAGGTGTGCTCTTCTTCCCTAAGCTTAATCAATCTAAGCCAATTCAGGAAAATGGCATCAAGCTCTACTCTAAACAGGTCTTCGTCTCTGATAATGTGAAGAATGTTGTGCCTGATTTCTTGGGTCTCTTAAAGGGTGCGATCGATTCAGTGGACATTCCACTAAACGTATCTCGTTCTGCCCTTCAAGGGGACCCGAATATTAAGAAGATCTCTAACTACATCATTAAGAAAGTGGCCGAGAGCTTAAAGAAGCTCTTCAATACTGATCGCGAGCGCTATGAGAAGGCCTGGGAAGATATTGGTCTTTTCGTAAAATACGGATGTATGCAGGATACGAAGTTCGATGAAGTCATGAGAAAGTTTGTTCTCTTTAAAAACTCTGAAGGCAAACTCGTAACTCTAGAAGAGTATCAAGCAAGTATTCCAGAAGCCGCAAAAGAGAAGCTCAAAGATAAATACGTATACTTTGAGAAGAATCAAAGTGATGAGTCTCTTAGAAAGCAGCTTCTGGCTGAAGGCATCCACGTGCTTGAAACCGATCAGTATATCGATCCTCACTTCATGCAGCACGCTGAGATGAAAAAGTTAGGTGAACAAGGCTATCAGTTCTCTGCCATCGATTCAGAAGTCGAGAACCTCCTTGATTCAGCTGCCACTACTGAAGATGACATCAAAGTAAAAGACTTCTTTAAGGAAGTTCTCGTGGGCGATAACAAGGAACTAGAAGGAAAGCTAGATGTAGATGTGAAAAGCCTAAAGAACTCAGCTTCCAGTGCTTACTTCAAGGTAGATGAGAGCATGAAGCGCTTCCAGCAGATGACAAAATCTATGGGGCAAACGGCCTTTGCTATGCCAATCAAGAAAACCTTAGTGGTTAACCCAAATAATGCTCTTATTAAGAATGCTTTCAAGATTTGGGAGAAAGGTGAGAAAAAAGAGCTTGCTCAGAAGATCTGTCACCATGTGCAAGATCTAGCGAGCATCTCATCTGAAGGACTCTCTCCAGAGGATAAGGAGAAGTTTGTTAATCGCTCTCAGGATCTGGTTCAGGAGCTTTCTCAGTATATTGTTTAATTTCAAGGGGCCCGGGAAACCGGGCCTATATCACTTCTCTCGTAACTTCCGACGGACTTATTACTAAATTCTTCTCAGGATCCTTCATCGCTTTAGTCAAAAAACCTTCGTAGTAGAATTTGTATTACTCCCCGCCTAACAAAAAAAAACGGATACTGATTTTTAAGGTCGGCATCCGTTTACATGACTTTTTGACTTTAACAAAATTGAGCTTGTAATGGCGCTAGTCTTTCAGACACTTGTAGCGTGATATCATTCTACTTCCTAAGACAATGTGATCAGATCCAAAGACAGACATTTCAAATGCATCATAGCTATTTGAATAGTTTACGACTTCAAGAGCGTAAGAATTTTCATTCGTCCTAGCATCATAGAGATATAAATAAACGGATTCATACTCACTCTGACTAATTACTTGAGGGACTTCATTAATTTCTAATTTCTTATAGATATTACTAACTGGATCGCCTTGAAGTTTGATTTCTCCAACATTCTCTCCCCAAGTTGGGCCGCAAGTATATACATTTGCAAATGATGAAAGGCTCAATAAAGCTAAACATGTAATCAATAATATTTTCACAATTCCCCCTTAGATTATTTCTTCATTACAAGACTCATTTGTCCTGTCGAGTTATCAGTCATTGTTCCTGTGAAGAGATTTATATTTTGCTTAAAATCGAGGTCAAGAGTGAAGTTAATCGAAGAAATTTCACTTTCACTAAGATTACGACCATCAGAGTTACCAGACACAGCAGTGTAGCTTTTACAGATCCTATTGGCCCCGCAACGTCCATTACTTTCAGCAACAGAAATTTGCATGATGTCTCCTAAATCATCTGAAAATCTAGCTGACAAATAACTTCTTCCATTAACTCTACCTACATCTGAGATACAGATTTGCGTCGCTTTGTATGGAGACCAATTAACTAATCCCATTTTTGATGGGCCTTTACCATTCACAAAATTGTAGCAATTTGCAAAAGACGATAATGAGAAGACAGAAAGAACAAGTAACAATGTTATTTTCATAATAACTCCTTAAATTTTACTACCGTAATTTTATAGATAAGTTAAACATTTATTAGCGTTCTATTATCATTCTCTTAATAAGTTCAATTGAAAGTTAAATATTTGTAAAAAGGTAAGAGTTAGATATTTATCTAACTTAATAAAACCTTTGTTTTGATTTATATATGAACTGCAAAAGATCCTCGACACACCAGTTTGGAGAGATGGTCTGGTAAATTCATTATAATCGACACAATATTCTAAGCAGTTACCACGGAATCGTCTAACTTCTATACAGATCTTGTAATAAATTCTCCTCCCCTCTTTCTCATTAGGTTTTGTGATAAAAATGGAATCAATACTATAAAAACCAGGACGACCATGAAGTACTCATTACTTTTTTTACTTTTAATTTTTGCCATGAATTCAATAGCATCGATCGAAGGCATGAAGAAGCTCACCCCGGAAGAGGCCCAAGACGTCAAAGAAGCCCTGATTGCGGCCAATGATGGTGACCCTTTCTTTGGTGACTGTAATCTTCAGGCCTTGGGAAATCCCCGCAGTGAGATGTACATCAATGAGGAAGGCCATGATCCCTTAGTGGTGTTTTATTTTTTGCGACAGTATCTCAAGGTTTCCACCGATCCAGCGGCTGCCAAGATCACTTCGGTTAAGAAGGGGCATTTGAAGTTTAAAAGAGAAAATGTAGGGAATATCAAAAATCCCATTTTTGTAGATAAAAAAATCGAATATCTGGAAACAAACTGTTTGCCTGAATAAGTTTCTGTTCGTAATCCCCAATTGAACTA
>DFXX01000082.1 GCA_002381765.1 Bacteriovoracaceae bacterium UBA4097
CTTAAATCACATTGGCCGCAATTGCTGCAGCAATATTCCTTGTGTTTAGCTTATCGATTTGAGCTTCATAAGAAGGAATTATTCTATGTCCGAGAACAGATGGAACTATCGATAGTATATGCTCCGGAGTCACAAAATCTTTCCCATCCATAAATGCCTTAAATCGAGCAATCTTATACAGCCAGATGGAGGCACGAGGCGAAGCACCAGCAGTAATAGCACCATCATACTTTTTAAGGAAGAACTTGCTTCCAGGTCTGGTGGCGTGAACGATTCTAATAATCATATCTTTGATTTTTTCATCCACATAAATGGATTCTACTTTCTCTTTCATTACGGCCAGATCACTTTCATTAATCATTGCCTGCAGATCTAATTGATTAGACTTTAATCCCAGGACACTTTTCTCTGACTCAAAGTCAGGATAATCCACCGATATCTTCATCATAAAACGATCTAGCTGAGCCTCTGGAAGATTATATGTTCCTTCTTGTTCAATGGGGTTTTGGGTGGCCAAAACGACAAAGGGTGTAGGTAATTTGTGAGTGCGATCACCAATAGTCACTTGCTTTTCCGCCATAGCTTCTAATAGTGCAGCCTGGACTTTAGCAGGGGAACGGTTAATTTCATCCGCCAGTACCAACTGCGTGAAGATAGGCCCAAACTTAGTTGTGAATTCCTGTTTCTGCTGATTATACATCATGGTCCCAATCAAGTCAGAAGGCAGAAGATCGGGAGTAAATTGAATTCTTTGAAAGTTTAAATGACATAACTTACTCATGACTGAAACACTTAATGTTTTTCCTAATCCCGGTAAACCTTCGATAAGAAGATGCCCCTCACATACCAAAGCTGCGACGATAGATTCAAGTAATTCATCCTGACCGAAGATTGTCTGCTTGGCGGTTGTTAACAGATTATGAACTTTTTCCTGTAGAACCATGTATTACTCCAATATGTAAAAATAGCTTTTAATATAATTAGCCTTATCATCCAAAGAACTCACAGGATGATCCCAGCCCTGCATACCGCAATAAAGTAATCGAATTTTTCTTCCTTCTTTATTTGCAGCATCTAAAATATTTTTCTGAAACTCTTCATGAGAGATATAGTGCGTGCAGGATGAGAAAGTACAGATGGCCAGAGGGGAGGCTAAGCGCATAACTTTTCTATGAAGTTTTGAATAACCTTCCAAGGCTTGCGGTTTTTGCTGAACACTTTTAGCAAAAGCTGGGGGATCACAGAGAATAAGGTCAAACTTTCTATTCTTCGAAATGGCCTCATCGAGAAACTTAAAAACATCGTTACGATGAAACAGACCACGGTCTACCAATCCATTCAGCTTAAGAGCATTCATAACTTCTTCCTGGAGATTACCTTGATCCACAAACTCTACCCAAGGAACTCCTGCCTTAAGTGCATTGAGACCCCAGGCTCCAGCATAACAAAAGAGATCCAATCCCTTGTCAGGCTTAAACGTCATTCGATTGAGCAGTTGCTGGAGCTGAATTCGGTTTTCGCGGTGATCGTAGTAGAAGCCCACTTTTTGAATAATGTCTGAACGAAGTGAATATTCTACATCGTTTTCAATGATCTTGAGATCTGGTAGAGGTTCATTTTCAAAAGAGGGAAGCGACTCCTTCTCCCTATACTTAGCATTATCTAGTAAGAAGGCCGGTACCCCAGTTATTTCAGACAGTGCCTTTTGAATATGATCTCTATAACGATCAATCCCTGCTGTATTAATCTGGATCACAGAAGCATTTTCAAAGTGATCTATTATGAGACCAGTTAGACCATCACTAGTACCATAAAAAAGTCTAGAGCCTTTATCATAGCCCTTAAACATAAGTCTCTTATGATAAGCCTTCGCTAAGCATTCTTTGATGAAGATGGCCGGTTCGAATGTACTCGCGCCCTTAGGCAGAGATGTTAACACCTGGGCACAAGCGAACTTATCCTGAATATTGGGGTTGATAAAACCAACCCAAGCTTCATCGCTTGTGGGTGAACTATAAATACACCACTCTCCCGGAGGAATGGATTTAATCGAGTCCTCAAAATCAATGACTTTTAATTCTTTTTGATGAGATTTAAGTTTATTAAATCCCGTCCGACTTAATTGCAGTTTTCGCACATGACATCCTTAGCTATATCAACTAATTATAGCTGGTTATGATAAGGTCTCAAGCAGGAATGATTTAACAGACAGAGAGAGTCAACTAGTTTTGTGACTCTCCTAAGAAGTACTTCAAACCTTCTCCTGAATCAATTTTATAATTTTTAAAATTCATCGTTTCTTCGATGGTCAAGGGTTTGGTATCAGGAGCATTCCACTTTTGCTGTGTCGTGATTTTAACCTGGGACAGCACGCCAATTCCCTGGTGAGATGTATAAAAAAGATCTTTCTTCGAGATAAATTCCTGCCCGCTCTCGGATGAATTCGTCACCTGTGATTTAAGCACCCATTTACCATCGGTGAATGGCTCCTTAGTGTAGTTAGGAGTGATTTGAAAGCTTCCAACTGGCTTTTTGCCTTCAATTTCTACCAGGCGGTTTTGCTGATCAAACTTTAGAATGTATCCAGGAATAGGGGCAACTCCTGTTTGGTCTTTGGCGAAGTATTCACCACTTTGCTTGCCCTTAGTTATGGTATATCCCACAAACTTTTTCTCGATAGGAAGCGGAATTAAATTTTCTAGCATGGAAGTAATGTTCAGCTTCAATTCTTCTTTTATTTCTTTGAATCCTTCAGGAAGACCAATGATTTCTATCGCCACTCTTTCAGGATTAGCTGTCCAGTAAACGCGAAAAATGAGTTCTTTAATCTGTCCGAAGATCATCTGTTCATTCAATTGTTTGGTGAGCTTTGAGCTTTCGAGATCGACGACAAAATCCTTCACTCCCTTCGTTTTAAGCGAGTAAACTTTCTGGTCAAAGTTACTGAGTTGCACAAGAGGATCTTGAGCAAATGCTGCTAGGGAAAACAAACTCATGAACAAAAAAAGTATTTTCATATTTAGTCCTTCAACCATTTTTCGATGTCCACTTTGAGACAATTTAGATGTTTTTCTTTTTTGTATATTACCATACCTGGCGCTCCCGTCACTCCCTTCAAATTTTTCACCTGGGTATAAATGACGGGGATCCAGTCACCAGTAAAGTGAGAAAAATGGGCAAGTATGGAAGCCGCGAGGTTGATAGTGTCATTGGTTATTATCTGATTATTAAGCTTAACTATCAAATGTGCACTCTTCATCCCATCCAAATGAAACCAGTAGTCATCTTTTTTCGCCCACCGACTACGGAGTTGGTCATTGCCATGGGTAGAAAGCCCTACTCCCATTTGAATCTCATCAAGCTTCATCACTCGATAGTTATCTTCTGAGTTTTTAATCTCTGTGGTAGCCACCGCCTCTTCCTTGCCCCAAATTGGTTTAATTATTGGTATATTTGATTGCGGTAATTTAACCGTCGCATTGCCTTCAAGCTGCCGACTAACATTTTCCAGTCTTTCCGTCAGAATATTCTCACCACGTTTAAGTTTTTTAATTTTCTGAAACACGAGATTTCTTCTCTCGTACGGATTGAGATCTCCCTCAAACTTAATCTTTTGATCTCCCACCTTCATCTCATATCCTGCCAGAGAGCTACCATTATCCAGCAGCTTCTGGAGTCGCTGCCACTGCATGGCCTTTCTTAAGTCATTTTCGATATTCTCTTTTTTCCTCTGAAGAAAGCTGGGGTTGTGAGTCATGCCTTTTAAGGCAGAAAGCTTAAGTTCCTCCTCCAGTAACTCTTCGATCGTCAAATCCTGTTGAGAGGATAGCTCATGTTTCATGTCCTCTCTTCGGCCCACTTCATCAAAGTAATCAAAAAGATTTTTAGGCTCTTCCGAGAGAATAACGGCCTTTCCCCGCCAGCTTAGGAGTAGTTTAAAAGGAGCTTCTGGTGACTCCTGATAATGGTGAACAAAATAAAGTTTTCTCGCCTTCCAAAAAAGGAGGATCGTCTGAAGCTTTCCATATTTCTGATATTGCAGCTTAATGATGCGGTCATGGGGATCCAGTTCCACCTCATAGAGGGCGCAGGAAGTTAAATGTCTACGGAAGTACTCAAGGAAATTATCTTTTCGTCGCAGCTGACTAGGAGGGGCCTTATCATGTATCCAGAGACCTTCATAACCGCCCCCTCTTCCCAGGTATAGATGCCAGGTCTTGCCTGGCGTCCTGATTGCCATTGAGATATAAAAAGCCGTACTATATATTTTTTGGACCTGACCACCGGAGAGACGAATATCATCGATGGTTTTGACCTGTTTTTCTAAATCAAGATAGTATTGAATCATATGACAATAAACCTCATCTCCACGCAGCATTCAGTTCATCACAGTCAAGTTGAGTGGGATGTCCTTTCCAGAATTATATCTCAATTCGCTTACTTTGAGACGACTAAGAGTCGCCTTACCAGTGAACTTTATATCCACCGCTGGGCCGAACTCCATCAGGAATTCTCTAAAGTCAGTGATTACGCTCGAGAGTTTAAAGATGAATACCGTCAGGTTTTATCTCAACTTTTCTCAAGACTACCCTCAGATAACTCCCTTAACCTACATCTTAGTTATATCAGCAAAGAAGGGGTTCTTAGTTTTAATGAGCTCAATAAGCTTGCCCTACTTGTGGAATGTGCTCAATTCATTAAGCAAGACTTCCCCAGGTTGAATATTGAGGAGTTTACTACTATTAAAGAAGTCGACTATCAGCCCATCGAGAGNNAAGCATCCTGAACTCTCCGAGATCACTCGCAGATTAAGGGAGCTTGAAGAAAGAATTCGAAGATCGGTTCAAGATTGGATCAATGATCCCCAACATCAAAAGTGCCTTCAGTTTAATAGCTATGATGTTATTCATGACCGCTTTGTCGTTCCGATTAGATCCGACTCTTATCGGTCTGATCTGGGGATAATTGTCTCCCGTTCTGAGTCAGGTCAAACACTCTTTGTGGAGCCATTTGAGATCAGAGAATCTTGCAACCGCAGGATGGAGATGGTGGCCAAGATTGACGAAATAATTAATCAACTTGCCATGAAGTTCTCCTTTGCCCTGAATAAATTTTCGGAACTATTGTATCTCCTCCATGGACAGATTCTTAGTATTGATCACTATGTGGCAAAAGCCGACTTTGCCAGAAGTTATCATCTGGAATGTCCTCATATGAGAGAGAAGCCAGGCTTTAAATTTACGAATCTCTTTCATCCACTGCTAAAGAATCCTGTTAAAAACGATGTTGACTGCCATCAGGGTCATCACGGTATTGTAATCTCTGGACCCAATACAGGTGGCAAAACTGTATTCTTAAAGTCTCTCGCTCTTTCCTATCTGCTTTTCTATCACGGCTTTTTTGTACCCGCTGCAGAGGCAGAGATGTATCCATATGAAGGGCTCTTTTATTTTGGAAACGATCTCCAAGATCTTAAAGCTGGATTAAGTTCATTCTCGGGAGAAGTTCAAAATTACATTAAACTCATTGAGAGTATTCTTCCCTCGAATCTCATATTAATTGATGAGATCTTTAACTCCACTTCATCCGATGAGGCTTCGGCTTTATCTCTGGCCTACTTTGATGAACTTCATCACAAGGCGACCTGTCACTTAGTGGTTTCGACTCACCATCAAATGTTTAAGACTTTGGTTCACCAGGATCGGAATTATCTTTCCTGTCACGTTGGCTTTGATACCAGAAATATGAAGCCAACATATAAAGTTCAGTGGGGAACTCCTGGTAGCTCCATGGCTATTGATATTTTCGGTATTCTCGCCAGAGAGCATGAAGCCGTGAGCCGGGTTCCCGAGAAAGCACTTTCACACTTAAGCGCCAAGAACGTCAGCTATGAGACACTTCTTCAGAAGGTTTCTCAAAAGCAAATTGATCTTGATAATCTCCTTAATGCCAATCGACAGCACGAAATTGAACTAAAAAATCAGAAAGGGGCCATGGAGGGCGTACTTGCTCTTAAGCTTCAGGAAGAATTGGCAAAAGCCCGAAAAGAAATTGAGCGCATCACTAAAGAGGCGCGGCAGTTGGTTGAAGATGCCAGAAGACAAGAAATCACTAAAGTCAAGCGAGTGGATGAGAAGGCCCATCAGCTCAAGGCCCAGATCGATCGGCTTGGTGGAATTGCACCAGAGGCTACCGAAATCTTCGATGACGGGAATCTATCTCTTGAGCATGTCAAACCTGGTGATCATGTTTATTCTCATGTGCTTAAAAAAGAATTTATCGTTCATTCAATCGACCAGAGGAAAAAGGAAGTTACGGTTGCAAAAGGACCGATCAAAATTACTCTGCCTATCAACACTCTCAGCCACTCCAAGCATGCTAAGAGACAACCAGAAGTCAGTGTGAGTTTTCAGAAAAACTCAAATGCCCAATTTGAAATCGATGCTAGAGGTATGAGACTCTCCGAGTTTCAAAATAGGGTTGAGCTGGCATTGGGTGATCTTCTTTCTGGAGATATACCTTTTCTAAATATCATTCATGGACACGGAGATGGTGTACTCAAGAATTGGCTCCGTACCTATCTGAAAAAATCAAAAGATTTTCAAGGCGAGCTACCTGAAAGCGGAAATGATGGTGAAACTAAGGTTTCACTCAAATAAAAAAGGGCCTAAGGCCCTTTTGGTTTTAATCGATAATATCGCCGATGCGCCAAGGTCTGAATTTCCATGACTCTTGTTCATCTTCACTCCAGGGCCATGGTACCGAAAGCGAGAACCATACCAAGATGGCCTTACCCTTAATATGACCGAAAGGAACCGTTCCCCATCTTCTTGAGTCGGCTGAAAAGTCACGGTTATCGCCCATCACGAAATAATGGTCTTTCGGAACAGTAAACTTATAAAAATCGGAGAAATAGTCATTACCCATATCGATTTGAGTCACGTGAGTAGCCTCTCCGGTCTTTGTTTCAAGAAACTTAAACTGATAAGACTTATACCTCTCATCCATATCATCGATGATTTCTTTGCCATCGATCTCTTTAGTTTCGATGGCCTTGTTGTTTACATATACAACCTTATCGATCACCTCGATAGTGTCTCCTGGAAGACCAACAACTCTCTTGATGTAGTTAAGATTGGTATCCTTCGGGTACTTAAAAACGACAACATCACCACGATCAGGTTGCTGAGGACCAGTTATATAAATAGGGTCAGAGAACCAGTCACTGAATGGCACTTTAAAGCCATAGGAAAATTTATTAACAAGAATGAAGTCGCCAATGAGAAGCGTAGGAATCATCGATCCACTCGGAATTTTGAATGGCTCAAATAAAACAGAGCGAAAAATAAGCACTGAGAGGATGATAAGTACAAAAGACTTCAACTCTTTAACGAATTTTCCTTTCTTAGTGAGCATAGGTGCTGCAACTTCTGCAGGATCTTGGCCAACAGACTTATCTAAACCCTCGGGAGTCGTATTCTCTTGCATTTATTTCTACCTTTTAATCTTTCTGTGGATAGATAGTTGAATAGTAATATTCTATGATGTTTTTAGTCAGAAATGGGGATTTTATATACCACTTTTTTTGATTAACGATCATGACGCAGATTGAGATACCTTTATCGGTTTTGCTCTCGGTAGATTTAGCATAACTGACGAACCAATCTCTCTTACCAAAAGGCTTTCCACCTGTAAGACTTCCCGTCTTTCCACCAATTTCTAACTTGTCCAAAAGATACTTACTTCTTCTAAAAGAGGAACGAGCAGTTCCATTAGTAACCGTACTCATAAAAAGATTTCTAAGATCATCGGCTGTAGCTGGAGTTAGAATTTGCTCATCTTTTCTGAGAGGGGGATAGATAACCTTCTGATCTTCAAATCCTTTAAGTGATTCAATGACTACTGGATAACGAAGAACTCCACCATTTGCTACCACCGAGGCAATGACAGCACCGTGGACAGGACTCATAAGAGTTTGTCGGTTAAGACCAGATGAGAGTTCGGCCAGATTATATCGACTATCGGCAAGCTCAAAGACCGAAGGTTCTAGATCGACTCCTTCTAATAACTTCTTATTAAAGCCAAACTTTTCGGCCATCTTCTTAAGGCCAGCTGGAGTTAGGTTATCAATTGCAGTTCTTCCAAAGATGACATTATTCGATGTCGCAAAAGCTTTGGTGAAATCCAAACTTCTAATCCATCTTCGATTAGCGGGCTCTTTTAACTGATGTTTATAGAGGGTGGTGGATTTTCCAGAGAAAGAAAATTCTGTATCTGTCTTAATATGAGTGTTTTCTAAAAGGTCTGAAGCCGTGATGACTTTAAAGATACTGGCCGCAGGATGGGTATTTGAAAAAGCAAGGTCTCTGCCAAACTTTTTTTCAGCTCTTGCATAATCTACCGCCGCAAGAATTTTACCTGTTTCATTATCCATTACCACCACTGAGGTATAATCAGGATGATAAGTCTGAAGCTGACCCTTAATGAATTCTTCCAGATCCTCATTGAATGAGTAATTGACCGCATATTTAGCGCTATCGTAATCGATCTGCTGATTCCAGCTCTTATTATTTCCTAGGACTTTTTCCCAGTCAAAAAGATCTGGCTCAGGCTTCACCTCAATGGCAGCTGTTTGAAAGAGGGTATTGTCTTTAATGAAATTGAGATTTGCCCACGCAGGAAGAGCAGCCAATATTATTAGACCAAGCACAAGTTGGAACTTTCGGTTTAAATCCT
>DFXX01000102.1 GCA_002381765.1 Bacteriovoracaceae bacterium UBA4097
GAAGAGAGCCTAGCAGAGTTAAGTCTCATCCATGAAACTTAACTCTGATCAGCTTTAATTACGCTTAGGCGCAAAATTACGTAGTCTATCAATTGTAAAATCAATGATCTCTTCATCAGAGGCAAAAACATCTTCCACTAAATCATTGGTCAGAATGAAGTTTTTCACTCTGATCGCGATATTGTGAAGAGATTCCATAAGATAAAGTCCGCCGATATTTTCACCATTAAATGATTTAATGATTTCCTTACGAGCGTGATTGAACATTTCCGTTTCAGTAATATCACCAGGGATATCTTCTCCGAATTTTTCTTCAACTTCCTCAATGGCCTGCTCTTTGATGTTCTCATCTGTGGCAAAGCTTACACCGTATTCGGTAGCTAAGGCATCAATGAGTTCAGCGCGGGTGTCTACAGCAAACTCAATCATCTCTGCCTGTTTTAGGTGATTGATTGTGTATGTAGAGAGCGCTTTAAGCGTTTCGAAATCTGTTTTCATCAAAAACGTCCTTAAATATAAAGGTATTACTTTTTTCAGAATAACTAAAAAAGCTTTCTGATACAAGTTAAAGCGTTGATTTTTTTTACTTTCGCTTGAACTTTTTTGTGATTTTAGAGAGGACTGCGTTGACCGCCGACCGCTCACCCATCAAAACCAGAAGCGAAGCATACAAGACTCCAGTGGCAAAAATCTGTGCTCCTAAGGTAAGAGCTTTGAACCAAAGTGCCTGACTAAAGAAATCAATCTTTAGAAAAATTTCAAGTACTAAGCCCGCTCCGATGGTAGCAATTAGCACCTTGAGCATTCTTTGGGAGAAAAAGAAGTTCCAGGATAATTCTAAATCTTTCCTTAAAATCAAACTTTGAAGAGCTGCATTTACAAAGACCGAAAGGGTGGTTCCCAGCGCCAGCATCTTAAAACCAAAGATGGGAGTGAGGAGTAAACAAAAAGCAATATTAAAGCCGATGGAGAATAAGGAAGCGATGACCGGGATTTTCTGTCGATCAAGGGCATAAAAGGTCGGAACCCAAATCTTATACACCCCATAGAAAGGCAGACCTAGGGCATACATTCTTAGAGCTTCCGCGGTTCTAACGGTACTCTCGCGGTCAAAACGCCCTCTTTCAAAAATCAGATTCACTATCTCTTCAGATAGAAAATACAGAACGATCATGGCCGGCATAACAGTTAGAAAGGAAAGGTAGTAGCTCGACTGAAGAGAAGCCTTCGCTCCTTCCCTATCATGCTTCTTCCAGGCCTCCGAGAAATGGACCAGATTAGAATTTCCAATGGAAACAGAAAGAATTCCCACCGGTAATTGAAACAAGCGGAAACTATAATTTAACCAGGAGACAGCTCCCACGGTAGTCCCTGTGGCGAGAATGGTAATGATCAGAAGATTAACCTGAGTAGCAGCAAATCCCACTAACCCCGGACCGATGAGCTTAACCACCTTGATAGATTTTTCCGTCCAAAACTTCTTAGGCCAGAGGGGCTTAAGTCCATGCTTCATGATAAGCGGGAATTGAACCGCTGCTTGCATAAAGCCACCCAACATCGCTCCAATTCCTAATGAATAAATAGGATGGTAGCCCCACTTCAAAAGCACTCCGCTTAAAGTCAGCATGGAGAGAATACTCATTACATTATAAGAAGCAGGTGCCAAGGCCGGTAGAAAGAAAAACTTTAGAGAATTTAAGACCCCCATAAAGAGAGCGGCCAGAGAAACAAAAGTCAGAAACGGCGCCATGATTCGGGTGAGATTCACGGTGATTTCAAACTTTTCGGGATCTTTTATAAACGAGGGAGCAAATACTTTTATCAGCTCAGGGGCAAAGATCATGATACCCAGAGAGATTACACCTGTAATAAGTGCCAGAAGCCAAAACAGAGACCACATCAACTGGCGACTCTTCTCGCGGGACTCTTGATTTGCCTCCACAAAAGTTGGCACAAAAGCAGATGAGAAAGCTCCTTCAGCAAAAAGATCTCTAAGTAAATTAGGAATACGATAGGCAACTAAGAAAGCGTCGGTGACTCCTGAAGCTCCAAAGTAAGCGGCCATGACCTGTTCTCGGATAAGACCCAGGATACGGGAAAAGAAAGTGGCAACTGCCATAACAAGGCTTGATCTTAAAACTGACATGAATCTCCTGATTCTGACATTTTCACTCGAAGCAAGTTCTTTGCAAATGAAACTTTTAAAAGTTTTTTACTCAGGCTTTGGTCCTATCTTGGCCAAGCTTTATTGTTTAGGGTTACCTTTTGCCCCTAGGGATATTACTTTCCCTCTCAAACAGGTCAGTTGAAGTTAGCAGAAACATGGTTACAATCGTAGGGGCAAACTTGATATGATCTCCCTAAGCAGGACGCTTTAGGTTCATCCACTTTTCCAGGATGGAGACTGCATGAACCCGAAACGCACACACACGAACAAGGAACAAGAGGTTACTTGAGCGAGAGACAAGGAGGGAGTCATGTATCTTGCCATTGCAGTGGAAACCAAGCAGCATCCCCGCAGTCAGAACGATTACCGTGTATGGTATTTAGAAATCGATGAGGGGGGCCAAGTTGTGAGTGTTGGTGTAAAAAGTAAGCAGGAGATGGTGGAAGACCTGTTTAAGCATTATCGCAAAAGCGGTAAATCCAACTGGAGGGCCTTCCAGAAAGGAAGCGAGCGCTCAACTCCGGTAGAAATTTTTGACTTTGTTTCTATGAACATGCATGAAAACACCCACTTCGGGAATCTTCCCAGCCTGAGTGAATTTCAGACAGTTCTAGACACACTGCAAAGCCGATTAGAATTAAGATCGATAGCCTGATGATCATCCTCCCAGGGATTATTAGGCCTTTCCGGGGAGAAGGTGTAAAACCCTTCTCCTCTTTTTATTTAAGCCCTAAATAACGCACGACTGATAACCTTAATTTCTTACTAAAAGCGTTCTAATTTACTCATCTTTTAAGTATCATCAGGCCTTCACAACAAGGTAAGGCAAAACTATGCAGACTATGGCAATCATTGGCGCTCAATGGGGCGACGAAGGCAAAGGTAAAATCACAGATCTTTTAGCTGAAAAATGCGATCTGGTTGTGCGCTATCAGGGAGGCCATAATGCTGGCCATACCATTTGGGTGAACGGACAAAAAACAGTTCTGCATGTTATCCCTTCGGGAGTGCTGCATCCTCACTGCCTCTCGGTCATTGGTCACGGTGTAGTATTAGAACCAGAAAATTTCTTTACCGAACTTAATCGAATCAAAAAAGTGACGAAAGTTTCTCCTGATAATTTAAAACTCTCTTCCAGTGCCACGGTTATCACGAGCTATCATAAGCTTCTTGATGCTGCTCGCGAGGATCAGGGTCCTGAAAAGATTGGAACTACTGGTAAAGGAATTGGTCCTGCCTATGAAGATAAGGTCAGTCGTCGTGGGATAAAAGTTAAAGATCTTCTAGATAAAGACACTCTTGTAAGAAGACTCTCCTCTGGTTACGCCGAGAAAGCCATTCTCTTTAAGCATCTTTATCAGATCGATATTCCTTCAATCGATGAAGAAGTTGAAAGACTCTACAATCATGGCCAGAATCTAAAAGAATACGTAGTCGATACCTTTAGCTTGATCGACGAGAAGCTTGCTCAAGGCAAGCGTGTGCTCTTTGAAGGTGCTCAGGGAATTCTTCTCGACATCGATTATGGGACTTACCCCTATGTGACTTCTTCATCTACCACTGCCTCTGGTATCTACACCGGAGCTGGAATTCCCGGCAGAAAACTAGAAGAGACTATCGGAGTTGCTAAGGCCTATACCACTCGCGTAGGAGAAGGTCCTTTCCCGACTGAGCTCATCGATGAAATGGGTGCTCTGATTCAACAAAAAGGTAGCGAGATTGGTGCCACCACGGGAAGAAAGCGCCGTTGTGGTTGGATCGATATTCCGCTCTTAAAATACGCCGTAAAATGCTCACAGCTCACCTCTATTGCTCTCACGAAACTCGATATCTTAAGCAATCTCTCCGAGCTTAAGGCCTGTTATGCTTATGAAGTTAACGGCAAAGTTGTGGACTGCGCCTATCCGGGAATCAATCTTTACGGGGCCAAGCCTCTTTATAAAGACTTCACTCCTTTCACAGATGATTTCGATGGTAAGAGTACTTCTAAAGAGTTTGATGCTTACGTGAGCTTCATTCAGGAAAATCTGGGTATTCCAGTTGGGATCTATGCCTATGGCCCGGATCGCAACCAGGTGGTTTTCCGTCAGGATTATTCTAAATAGTAGAAAATCTTACCGCTATAGCCGATAAAACCAATTGATCAGATAATGTTCAAGGGTATTTATCGCTATGAAGAGCTTGGCACTTAGTACATTTCTATTTCTATTCTTTTCACAAGGGGCCTTGGCCGCTTATTGTGAGACTTTTTCAAGTATCAATGAAACTCATAAGCTCTGTTGGAATGATTTGCACAAGGCCTGGCTAAGCGAAGCCTGCTTCAAAAAAACATGTGACTCTCAACAATTTCTTAAAAAAACACATAAAGCTCCCCCAGTTCAAGATCTTTCCGGGGGAAGGAATCCTAGTGCTATGGTTTGCCATGGTCTGAAACTCACTTTAGTCATACTCAAAGACGGTAAAAACAATGAACAAAGTTTTTGCCAGTTCTCAGATAATTCTCTGACCGATGCTAATGCCATTGAAAGAGTGGTCAAATGAAACTTTTCATTTTTCTTGCCCTACTCCCAACTCTAGTATTCGCCAATTCTTGTGATTATAAAAATCTCATTACTGCTTCTGATTCCCCTTTTGATAAAATCCCTGTTTACGATCAGGACGGGGCAAATATTTGTTACGCCTTCACTGCGGCCCAACTTCTGGATTATGAACTTATCAAAGATGGTCTCTCTTCCAGAAGCATCCATCCAGCATGGGTGGCCTTGAAAGATGCAGCTAATATAAATAAGTCTGAGATAAGTTTTGGAAGCTCTAGAAGAGCTATCGAAGCCTTAATGAATGACTCCAATTGCCATTATGATCTTGTTGCTAAGCAATTGGGAGTCTGGGCCTATAAAGCGAACGTAAAGGAAGCTGAACTTCTGAGATTTCTAGAAAATTTCACCAATCAGTATAAAAAAACGGGAAGTTTTCAAGTGGCCTTCCAGAACGGACTCAAGACCACAGCAGATTGGTGCCCCCCCCACGCGACCTTTAAAAATCTTATTCCAGAGCTGGAAAACCTAGCGGTTTTTGCTACCACTCCCATCTTAACAAAACTGCTTATGCCAAAGTGTGAAGAATTTAAAACTAAGCTTCCGCTCCGGAAGCCTCATATGGTTAATAACGAAGGGCCCAACTTCTCAAAAAATATTCTCAAACATCTCGATCAGAAAAACTCTCCCGTCGAAGTAAGCTACTGTGCTAACTTCTGGCAGGAACCCAGTTACCAAGGCCGACTTAGTAGTTCTACTCTTGACCTCAAGAGCGATTGCTTTATGCATTCTTCTTTAGTGGTTGGAAAAAGAATGATGAACAACTCTTGCCAAGTTCTCATCCGAAATACTTGGGGCAATGGCTGGAATAAGACCAATGAAAAATGGAATTGTGTCTGTAAGCATAAGAGCACGGGCAAGTTCGAGGATAATTGCTCTTATAGCACTCATAACAATGGCCAATACAGCGTTGAGGCCTGCTGGGTAGGTGAAGACCTGCTTAACAACAATAGCCATTCCTCGGTCATTTTAAAGTAAGATCCACTCCCCTATGGGTTCAAGTTCTAAGTAAGTAAAAAATCTTGATTTAGTCTTAATTTTTTCTTACTTTTTTTGTAATTATTGTTTGACAAAATTCTTCCAGAACATTAATTTGTAGTCCTTCGATTGAAAGTGGTCCTGTAGCTCAGTTGGTTAGAGCACCTCCCTTTTAAGGAGGGGGTCCTGTGTTCAAGTCACAGCGGGATCACCATTTCAACGAAGAATCTCTAGAGCATAAAATCCGGTTTTGCTCCCATCGTCTAGCCCGGTCTAGGACATCGCCTTTTCACGGCGGTAACAGGGGTTCGAATCCCCTTGGGAGTACCAAAGTTTATAAAAAAAGCCTCACGAATGTGGGGCTTTTTTATTTCTACCGCCACCGGTGGCGGTGAGATGATTCGATTCTTATCCTTCCAGAGGGATGGTAGCTAGAGCTTCACTCAGGCATCCCTATGACTTTACCGCAAGCAACTTTATGGTAATAATTACTCTTTCCTATATATACTGGTAAGGATTCTTCGATGGAAAACGTAACTATCGTTCACAACCCTCACTGCTCTAAAAGCCGAGAAGCACTCAAGCTCATAGAATCTCATGGCCATGAACCAAAAATTATTGATTATCTCAAGGGTGAACTTACCTCAGAATTACTCGAAAATATTGTTAGACTGCTTAAGATTCATCCAAGAGAAATTATCCGCACAAAGGAAGATGAATATAAAACATTAAGCATCGATATTAATGATGGGAACGAAGTCATTGCCGCAATTGTTAAACATCCTAAGCTATTGGAAAGACCCATAGTAATCAAAGGTGACAAAGCCATTATTGGAAGACCTCCCGAGAATATTCTGGCCCTGTTTTGAACTAAGCAACAGGATATGAAATGAGAAGAACTTTTTACTTAGCTTCTATTTGCCTTCTTATCCTGTTCGCTTGCTATAAACGGTATTTCACTGATGATAAACTTAATTCCCAGTATCGAACGAACCAACTTCATAAAGCACCAATCCAAGATCTTCCAGTTATAAGCAAAAGACAAACAATCAATACAAATCACTCCCTTCGAGAATCAAAAGAGCAAATTCTTTCAGAATCTGAGACGGAAGCTATCAATCTCCGAAGAAAGCAAGGATCAGTCTACCACCATCTTTCTTGACTCAAACTTACAAATTACAAAACGTATCCACTCTAATGAAATCAAATCGACCTGCATAAAATACTTGGATGGAAGGCCTTATTCACAGAATGTTGGTGCTTGTTTAGATGATGATTTTAAAGAATATGATGATGTGAGAGATATATAAAGCAACCCCTCAAGCCTTCAACCTCTCCATATCCCTCTTCGGCGGCTTCCCAAAAAGTTTCGAATACTCCCGACTAAACTGCGAAGGACTCTCATACCCCACTTCAAAGCTGACTGAAGCCGCATCTCCCCTATTAGCAAGCAATAATCGCCTGGCCTCCTGAAGCCTTAAAAGTTTTTGATATTGCAGAGGACTGATTCTGGTAATATCTTTGAAGTTTTTGTGAAATGAGGATGGACTCATCCCTACCTCGTGAGCAAGCTGCTCAATACTCAAATGTCGATTGTATTCTTGTTTGATCAACTCAATTGCCATCGTGATCTTTTGCATATGACTTCCAGCCATTCCCATCTGTCGAAGAATGATTCCCTTATCACCTTCTAATAAACGAAAAATGATCTCACGAACAATCATGGGTACCATGAATTTGAGTTCTAAAGTCACATCCATCGCTTTCACGAGTCGAAAGAAAGCATCATAAATTTCGCTATTAGCACTCCCAACATAGACTCCGCTCCTCTCTTTAAAATTTGATACCTTCGAAGTAGGCAGCTCTTGCAAGACATCAAAAACGATCGAGGGATCAACCTCAAGCATTAGACAAAGATATGGTTTTTGAGCACTGGCATCTGTTACAAGGCCTGTTACTGGAACCTCAATTGAGGCCACAATGAACTCCCCAGGAGCATAGGATAGAACTTGATCGCCTACTATCACCTTCTTGACCCCTTGAAGCACAAGACAGATTGATGGTCTCTGAATTGAAGGAGTCTTATCATTGGTCTTAGTCGTCTTGATAACTTTAAGTCCAGGAATAAGGGTCTCATTGAAGCCTTCATTCCACTTAATGCTTTTCACTTGCTCAAGCAATTCTTTGAGTTTCTTTTCCATACTAACTTTTACCATTGACTTAGTTTCTAAGCACTATTCCTCTTCATTTTTGGAGGATTAGGCAAGGATTGCAGAGCTTCAATCTACCTACTTAAAGCTAGGTAGCTGTAACTTAATCTCACAGCATTAACAAAGGATGAGCTATGAAAAAAGTATGGTTTGTAACAGGAGCTTCAAAGGGTCTAGGTCTATCCCTAGTGAAGCGACTCTTAAAGGAAGGACATAGAGTTGCGGCAACTTCCCGCGATGTCGCGACCCTTATAAAAAAAGTTGGACCTAAGGCAGAAAACTTTCTCCCCCTCTCTATGGACCTATCCAATGAAGACAATGTTGCTGAAGCTGTTTCCCAAACGGTTGGTCACTTAGGAACGATCGACGTTCTCGTGAATAATGCTGGCTTTGGCCAGGGTGGTGCTGTGGAAGAAGTCTCCAATGATCTTGCTAGAAAGAACTTTGAGGTCAATGTCTTTGGACTTTTGAATGTGACGAGAAGTGTACTCCCTGTGATGAGAAAGCAGAAGTCGGGTCATATCTTTAATATCGCTTCCATAGGCGGCTTCACTGGAGCCTTTAGCGGATTCGGCGTTTATTGTGGGACGAAGTTCGCCGTCGCTGGAATAACCGAAGGTCTTCATGCTGATCTCACTCCCCTAGGAATCAAGGTTACTCTCATCTATCCTGGGTACTTTCGTACTGACTTTCTTGCATCAGATTCATTTTCAAACCCGGACAGAAGGATTGAGGATTATCAAGCTGCTCATCAGTTACTGGCTAAACATGAGAGTGAAATTGGAGGAAATCAACCGGGAGATCCTGAAAAGGCAGCCGAGGTATTTATAAAAGTCGCATCTCATTCTCACGCCCCACTCCATCTTTTCCTGGGATCAGACTCCTATGAAATGGCCGAACACAAAATACAACTTTTGAAAGAGGAGTTAGAGCAAAATAAAGTCCATTCCTATTTTACAAACTTCTAAGGAAGGGGGGGTAATCCCCTCTTTCAACTATACAAAGCACTCAGTTTTCCCCGAAACTCAGATCATGAAAATCATCACGCTGACATTGATCATGACACTTCTTACATCTCCCGCTTTTGCCTGCAAGCCATTAAATCAAATCACGGGTGATTCTCTTTTCTATTCAGGTATTCTCTCTACCTTAAAAACGACCGAGCGCTTCAGCGATTATGAGATTAAACGAGTCGAAAAGCTCAGTTCAAACTATCAGGCCTACCTTATTCAAGCAGCGCGCAAAGAATGTTTAAAACTCGTCCTTAGTGTGTATGGAACGGGGAGTTGCGACTTTAAAGCCCATATTTTAAAGGAAAATAAACTTAAATATCCGAAATGTTATTAATACAAAGTTGTTTGACACTCCAAACTCTTGTCTGGTACCTTCGCCTACATACTAGGAGGATCCATGAAACTATTAATAGCATCCATGCTCGCTGCTTTCACTCTCTCTGCCCAAGCTGCTGAACTTAACATCTATTCTGTATATCCAGAAGATGCTTTAGGTAAGGCCATCGAAGTTTTCTCTGCAAGAACCGGAACAAAAGTAAACCTTATCGTTGGAACATCTGGAGAACTCATTGAGAAACTCTCCTCTGAAGGAGCTAACTCTCCGGCCGATCTTCATATCGATAAAGATCTCGTTTATCATGCCGAAGCCAAACGTAAGGGACTCTACTCAGAGATCAACTCGGATTTCTTGAACAAAACTGTTCCTAAAAATTTCTTTGATACCAACAAGACTTGGTTCATGGTTTTCTATCGTGCACGAGTCATGATGTATAATCCCAAAACTGTTAAAGCGAGTGAGCTAGAAAACTTCCAAGATCTGGCCGATTCAAAATGGAATGGAAGGCTCTGTATGCGCACTTCAAAGAGTAGCTACAATGAGGCCCTTACTTCTTACTTCATCGAACATATGGGAGTTGAGAAGACTAAGAACATGCTAACTGGTATGGTAAATAATTTGGCGGTTGATCCGACAAAAAATGATAGAGCAATGATCGAGATGATCGATGCTGGTGTCTGCGATGTAGGTATTGCTAACACTTACTACCTAGCTCCTTATATTGTTAAGAATCCTGACTTCAATGTGAAGGTGGCCTTCCCGAATCAAAAGAGTTCAATGGCCCATGTAAATGGTGTTGGTATTGGTCTAGTCAAGTCTTCTAAGAATAAGAAGTTAGCAACTCAGTTTATGGAGTTTATGGCATCGGCTGAAGTTCAAGGTCCACTTGCTCAAGCCTTCTATCAATATCCAGTTAATAAAGATGCTGCGATTGAAACGACCATTTCCGCTTTTGGAAGTTTCAAAGTAGATGCGACAAGTGTTGATACCATTGGTGGCCGCACTGAAGAAGCTCGCAAGCTTATGGACGAAGTTGAATATAAGTAATTAGTTTTTACCCTCTGAGGTGCTCTCGTCTGGAGCACCTCAGCTCTTGAATTATTCTACATTTATTACTCTATATGGATACATATAGAGCTCGCCTAACCTAGGAGCCAAGAATTCGCTGCATCTATCGTCCATAGAGGTCTTCTAGTTTAACCACTTTCAGATTAAACTCAGTTATATGCAAAACTTCCTAAAATCTTATCTAGCGACTTTTTTTACACCAACCCCACTAATAGGACTCCTTCTGCTCATTGGCCTCGTTCTTTTATGGAAGAGAAAGAAGTTAGCGAAGATATTTCTAGTCTCGTCAATAACACTCTTCACACTTTTCTCCACCGATCCCCTCGCTGAATATCTTCTGAATAACTTTGAAAATGCTTATCCGGCTTTTGAGGTAGAAGATATGCCCAAGGAAAAAGTTTCTCAAATTCAGTACATAGTGGTTTTAGCAGGAGGGTATTTTCCTTATAAGAACCATCCGCTAACAACAGAATTAGGAGTATATACCCTGGTTAGACTGACTGAAGGAGTTAGGCTCGCGAGAAAAATTCCTCAAGCTAAACTTGTTCTTACTGGGAAGGGTTGGGCAGAAAGTACAGAAGCATCGGCCATGCAACGTCTCGCACTGGAACTAGGAATTGAGGAAAGCAGAATCATCATGGAAGAAAAATCAATGAATACTTATGCTCATACCATATATCTCAAAGAAATCATTAAAGACTCCCCTTTTATCTTAGTGACATCTGCTCTGCATATGCCGAGGGCCGTGGGGATATTTAAAAAAGCTGGATACTCTCCTCTCCCTGCTCCAACAGGCCATAATTTACGGAGCGAATACAGCCCATTTTCTTTAGTAGAGCCTTTTCCTAAAGGAAACAATCTGGCAGCAATGGATGATTTATTTTTAGAGTACTACGGAATTTTATGGGCGAAGATGAAGGGTGAAATGTAAAAAGGCATGACCCCGAGGGGTCATGCCGAGAACTGAATTACTTTTTAGGAACGAAAGAAGCAGCAGAAGTAGTACCACTTGTTAAAGAGAAAGAACTTCCCTTCCAAACCGGACCATTCGCAGTTTCTCTAAGTGCAAGTGTCAACTTCAACTTATCGCTAGAAGTTAGGCTAAGAACACCATTTTTAGCAAAGAACTTTCCTTGAAAGTTTAATACAAGGGATCCATTTTCAGAGATAAATGTTGCAGAGTAAACATTCTCAACAAAACTTCTTACAGTAAGTGTACCCTTAACTCCAGCAAGCTCTCCCGCAAGTGAACCAAGCACGTCATTTTTAGTTACAACATGTGGAACATTTCCAGCAAACACTGATCTAGTTGAGTAGATCTGGTTTCCAGAGAACTCAAGAAGTTCATTTCTTGTAGATTCAATCGCTCCCGAGATTTCTCCAGAAGCGCGGTCAAAAGTGAAGCTAAATCTATTAGCAGCATCACCATTGGAAAGATAAAGCCCAGAAACAGTGTTACCAACGATTTCTGCATTGCTATAGCTGTAAACCACGACTCTTAAACGAGAGTTGATGAAAACAACCATAAGGTTCTTTGAAGAACTAGAATCAAGTACTGCAATTCTATCGAATGATAGAGAGCTAGAAGCTTTACTAGCTTCAGTTAGCTCAACATCATAAACACCTTCGTGAGCAGGATCAAGATTTGTAAGTTTAACTGTAATTTCAGTGATCAAAGCAGTAGCTGCGCGAGCAACCCAATCTTCATCTTGAACTTTGATTGAATGCTTTCTAGCACCATCCGCAAATACAACTAAGTGCTCGAGAGTTTTAACATCTTCTAGAGAAGATAATTGGTTCTGCCAGTAAGAGATTAGGCCGTAACGAGAAGCCTGGTTACCGAACTGCTCATAATACTGAAGAAGCTTAACGCCATCAACTTCAGAAAATTTGGCCAGGTTGAATACAACTGTATTGATTAGATCAATAGCTGCGCGAAGAACCCAGTCCTCATCATTTAAGGACTCAGAAAGAGTCTTCATCTCATTAGCAAAAACATAAAGATTCTCAAGAACTTTAGGATCAGAAGCATCTTTATGAGCAGCTTTCATATTGATTGCATACATACCTCTTTGATCACCATTAAGTGATTTAAGAGCTTTTAAAGCTTCCTGGATATTACAAACAGGAACACCACAAAGATTTGTACCGTTATCCAAAGCTTGAGCAAAGCTCAGGGCCGGGAGGGTCAAACTGAGTACTAAGAATAATTTAATGTACATTGAACGCATAGGAGCTCCTTATATATCGAATTTAAAATGTTTTTTAATAATTTCGCCATCAGCAGTAACGAGTCTTACAAAACCAGAGATGACGGTGTCTGCGCGATTATAGATCCTTACATTGAATCCACTTTGCTTAGAATACCCATGAATCTCTCTGATACTTGCATCATCGAAAACGTATTCAACTTTCTCAATATGATCGAGGCTCCCACTTGAAGTGATGGAAAGATTACTTCTAGGGTTACCTCTCTGAAGAACAACTTCAAAATCATTAGAAGCGAACTTAGGTGTTTTAACATCACCTAAAACTGCACGCTCAAAATCATTCAGTTTAATAAGAGCATCGTAATGAGCAACGGCCATTTCATTTAAATCTTTAAGATAAAGAATTTGAACTTCGATAAGTTGATCTAGACTAACTTCACCGGCCTTAAACTGCTCCAACACACCATTCATATAGAAGTTAGTATCAGAGTAAACAGCGTATTCACTTTGAAAATGGGAAAGCGTATTTTTAAAGCGGCTTTCGAAAACATACACCTGATTCGCAAGAGTCGTTTCAACTAATTCCCTATTTAGCTTGGCCTGTTCAATTTTTGATCCGGCCACATTGATTCGTGCCCAGTAACCAAAACCGATACCGCTAAAAGAAAGGATGGACCAGCGAACTGACTTCTTATCTTTGTAAGCAGCATTAACTACATAATTTGCAGCAACCAGCTCTGGAGAGCGATTAAGGGCAGATCTCACAAGAGTATCAAGATCGGTTTGATAGTCACTAGCTTCAAGGAATTCGCCCACTGGCTGAAGTTTAAGATCCTTCGCCTGCTCAGGATTGCGGGCGATCATTTCATTAAAAGCGGCTTTTTCAGCTACTAGATATCCAGTGAACTTTAAAACGATATCTCTTTGATCCAGGATTCGAAGCTCAATGGAATGAACTTCATCCATGGTGCTCAAACCAATTGCTACTCTTTCGAGATAGACTTCGCGAAGTTGCTCCAGAAGAAACACTTCTGATTTAAGAAGAGTAAGAACCGCTTCTTCTTTCAGGATTGTATAATAGAGAGCAGCGATTTGATTTTTAAGATTTTCTCTTAAGGCCCTATAGCTATACTCTTCGGCCATCCTGAGATTTTTCTCAGACTGAACATTATACCACTTGCTTGGAAGGCTAGTTACCAGCTCAACCAAAATAAGTGGGTTCCATATATTAAGCCAGTACATTGTCCCCACTGTCCCTAGACCATATGGGAAATACTGGGCGCGAGCTAGACCAATTTTTTTCTGTGCTTGAAAAACTCTCTCGTAAGCAATTTTCAGTTCGATCTGATCATTTACGACCATATCTTGAACTTGCTTGAGATCGAGGGCTTCAGGAGATGTTTTAAAAATCTCTTGAGATCGCTCATTGAGCTTTAGGTTATATTCCTGGGCCCTGGCCCCTCCAGTAGATAACAGGAGGACAAAGCTTAGGATGTTAAATATTTGCTTATACATATCCTACTCCAATTATTTTACTGAAATGACCTGGCTTCTTTCGATTACTTCACCATTAATCAAACGAATTCTGGCGATAACATTATAATCACCCTTAATCTTCATTTTGATATGAAGAGCGTAGTTGTTATTGCTGTCCATGATACGAGCTTCTTTAATTGAGTTACCAACTGAATAAGTAACACCGTAGATATTGGCCATGCCAGCCTCATCACCAGTTACTTCTAAAGACAGAAGTGTTGCCCCCATACGGGTTGAGCTCGTTTTAACATTCAGTTCTAAAGTTTCAGCAGCTTCAATTGAGAAATTATTCAAAGAAGCATCAACTCCAAGAAGTCTTAAGATCTTGGCAATCTTAACTCTTCTTTCCATTTTCAATCTTAGAAGAGTTCTTTCTTCAGCTGCAACTGCAGCTCTTGATTCTAAAAACTGAGTTAGGCCTAGAACTCTATTGTTATAAAGCTCAGTATTGCGAACGTCCATTTCACGAACTGAATCAAGGACCTGCTCCTGGAGAGCGATTCTTTGGTCAAGAAGATCAAGTTCTTCATAAGAAGAGTAAACCTGGTTTTGAATCTTAAGCATCATCTGATCAGCTTGAAGCTCGATCACTCTGGCTTTAGACTTTTCAATGGCAACTGTAGAAGTATAGCCAAATCCAATTCCGTCAAAGCTAATAAATGACCATTTAGCAGACTTAACCATATATCTAGCGGCTTCGGCCTGATACTTATTGCTTAGAAGCTCGGTAGAGTTTCTAAGGGCCATTTGAGTCCCTTCATCGATAGTTGCAGGAATGAGTTCAAGATTTTCTTCTGGAAGATCAGCTAGAATTACTTCTTCGATTGGTGATCTGTTAAGCGCGATCATCATAGCTTGCTTTTCAGCAGTAATAAGGGCCTTAAGAGCAAAGATATCTTGTCTGTGCTGAAGAAGATTTCTCTTTGCCATAAAGACTTCGGCAGGAGTAGCAAGCCCTAATTCTTCATTCGTCTTCACACGATTATAAGCTTCTTCCAGAACCAGATCTTGCTCATATAGTGATTCAAGAATCATTTCATAATGCTTGATACTGATATAGTTGATAGTTAAACCTTCCAGAATGTTCAGCTTAATCGATTCAGAAGTAAATTTCTCAGCAGTGCTAAGTTCTTTACTGGCCTGATAAACGAACCAATCTGAAGGTGTAGGGACTACGGATTGCAGAATCGCTAGAGTCGCATTCACATTGATGAGCTGAATACTTAGACCGGGTAAGAACTGACCTCTGGCCACTCCGATATTCCTCTGGGCCTGATAGTACTTTTCATACTGAATTTGTACGTCAAGATTACTCTCTAAAACTTCCTTTCTCAGATCTTCCAGAGATAATTCTGCAGAAAAAACATTAAGACAAAAAAGCGAAAAGCAGGTCAGAACCATGCTCTTGAGCAAATTGGTAAACATAGTGGGCACCCCTATATCAGTGATAAATTTCAATTTCTGCCTGCTGAGTACAATAAACCTGAGCGTTATGCTACATTATAATTCTTAAAGATTTTCTTAAGAGGTAATTTTTACCCACTGTTCCATAAAAACTCCCCTGTGGATAATCCAGGGATGACAAACAAACTACTAGCCTTAAGTTTATGTATTTCCTTGGTTATCTCTTGCAATAGGTCCGATCCACCGGTAGAACCACCGGCAGAGCCACCTCCCCAAGAGTTACCCCAGGAGCCAACTCCAACAGATCCTGAGCTGCCTTCTGAGCCCCCTACGGAGACTCCTACCCCAACCCCAATCCCAACCCCAACACCAACTCCGACCCCGGTACCTACCCCAACCTCAGGGTATATCCCTCGTGGTGTGGGTGGCGGGGGTGCAATGAGTGGAGTTGCTATCAGTCCCTACGCCAATCTTTGGTTTGTTGGTACCGATATGGGAACTTTGTTTAGAAGTACCGATTTGGGGAAAAGCTGGACGGCAGTAAATCACTTACAAGCTGTCTTTAACTCAGAACTGACTAGAGCTGTAAGTCCCGGCTTTTCGGCAGATGGAAAAACTGTATTCCATGCTTCAGCTGGGGTTAATCCTCAGAGGAGTTCGGACTCTGGGCTGACTTTTCACAAGATTAATATGGCCCTCGCGAGTGGTGAGTACATTAAGTACTGGCACTCGGACAGTACCGACGAAAACCGTATCTTTGCAGCAACTAATAAGGGTCTTCTCGTAAGTAAAGACAAGGGGACCAGCTGGTTTAGAGCTTCAGGCATAAGTGGCGAATCCGTTGGTACATATATAGATGTGACAGCAAATAATAAAATCGTTTTTCACGCACTCCCATCTGGTATTTGGGAATCAGCTAACGGCGGGGAAAGCTTCATCAAAAGTTACACTCCTTCAAATGTTACTATCCGTGGTTTCACAGGAGGAAGAGATTCCACAGGTATGACTCTCGCCTTTATCGATAATGATGGGGCGAGTGCATGTAGCTGGGTCTATAGTTATCTCGCTGAATGGGGCCAAACTTCAATCGATACGACTCTTAAAACATGCGGACATGTATGGATTGGGAGTTCGAAGTCAGCCTTTACAAAAAACTCTCAAGCGGCCGGTGATCACATCAAGATGGCAGAAAACGATGCTTCAACCATCTATGTTACTGGTGGAAAAAAATGGATCAGACAATACGGAACGAAAGTTCACGTAACTCATAATAAGGGAAGCAGCTGGACTCTAAAACTGCATCAGATGAACTGGGATGTTGTCCCCTATGCCGCCTGGCCTTCAGACAAACTTGAATATTCTGCGGTCGCTATGGATGTTGGCTGGTGGGATGACGGTTACGAGAGCTTTGAAATAAATAGAAGAAACTCAAAAGTTGTGGCAGGAACAGGCTACTTCTTTCTCCACGCATCTCACAATTCAGGTAATAACTGGGTCGCCCCTTTTACTGAATATGCTGATACGGGAGCTCCTGCTCCTAAAAAAGTGTGGAAGACTAGAGGAGTTGAGGTTATTTCGATCTACCGAACTAAGTATCATCCGAATAATCCGAACCTTCTTTATGGAGCTTCGGCAGACATCGGAGGGGTCATATCTGAAGATGGTGGAAAATCCTTTAGAGTATCGAAAGCACAATACAATAGCAATTATGACTATAGCTTCGATCCGGCAAATGACAATGTGGTTTACGCTGCTTCTGGAAACTCCCATGACTTCCCTAATGATTGGCATGCAAATGCAATCAAGAATAACGGAGGAATCTATTATTCAGCTAACAGAGGAATGACCTGGAGACGTTTAACTCCAGATAATAATGATTACAACCGACAATTCCTTTCAGTGGGCTACGATAGTAAGAACAAGATCATCTATGGTGGAAGCCATGAAGTAGGGATTACCAGATCGACTGATGGTGGAAAAACTTGGAATTGGTTTAATTCTGGAATGCCGGCGGGAAATAAGATTATTCCACAAATTGAAGTCGATCCTCGAAATGGTAATGTGTATGCACTTCTAACTGGAAATGCTCCTGAATTCACCAATCAAGCGGGAACAGGAATTTACTTCTTAGATGTTGCGAAAGGTGCCACTAGCTGGAAACTTCTCAGAGGAACAGTTCACTATCCTCCTGAGGCGGATAAAGGTTACAAAGTATGGTACTACCCTACGGCCTTTGCAATTGATTTTGAAGCTGGCTCAAGTACTGATAATATCTGGCTTGTGGACTATGAAAATAACCGTAACTGGCTTATGACAGGAGTATGGAAGACAACTGATGGCGGCCAGAATTGGCATCGCGTGAAGCAAGTCACTCACCCAACTGATGTAAAGATTGACCCGAAAGATTCGGAAAGAATATACGTTTCAGGATACTTTACTCTTAATGGAACTTGGGGCAATGGCGGTCAACTACACAGTCGAGACGGTGGAGCATCTTGGAAGAAGAATGAGATCCCACCACTTCAGCAAAATGCGAGAAGTGTAACGATCGACCCTCTCGATTCTAGAAAGCTAATCTATTCTTACTTTGGTGGAGGAATGCTTAGTGGACCGAATCCAAGTTATCAGTAATCGGTTGATAGATTTCTTTTAAAACAGACCATTCATTAGTAAAATTCGCCTGGCCTTGAAACCAAATAAAGTCTGGGCGGATTTCACTAATCCACTCTCCCCCAACAATCTCACCTGCTGAATTCACATCTAAGTAGTACTCATAAGTATTTTCAAGATACTCAGCATT
>DFXX01000095.1 GCA_002381765.1 Bacteriovoracaceae bacterium UBA4097
AAAATTCCTATAGAGTTTTTAATAGCTTCTTCCTGTGTATCGAGACGAACTCCTATATTATGTGCAAGGGTTTGAAGTTCACTTACAAACATTTTTCCAACTGTCTTAGCTAATGTTTGGTACCCCATAGTTGAAACACCAATATAGAGACAGCTTCTCTCCTCCCAGACTTTTTCGAGATTAATAAAGCTCTCCTCATTTGAAATGTCGAACATTGGACCAAAGGAAGAAGTTACTAACAAATAGAGCTGGGTCCTAAGACCTTCAGTTTCTTTAATTGGGAATTTAGCTTCAAGTTCTTTGTAAACTTCACGAAGACCAAACTTCTTTTTGGTTGAATAAAGAGAATCTAATACTTGCTTCAACGCCTTACGAGAGCGGCTTAAGTAATATTCATTAGGGCTTTTCCCCCAATCAAATGATCGCATTATCATTATGTACGCTTGGTCAGCATTCATGCTTGAAAACTGTCCGTATTTTTTCGCTCCTGGTGAATGCTCGGAAAAGACATGGCATGACCTTTGATATTTTCTGCATAGCTCCTGAAAATGTTTTAGTGATTCTTTTGTACCCTTAGGATCAATGAAAATGATTGGACGACCGTTTTTTAGATTATCTTCCATTAGGATATTTAATAGGTTTGTTTTGCCCCAGCCTGAGGCACCTATGATAAAAGTATGAAGATGAGGTTTCAGGTACCGAAGTTTATAGAGGCCATTTCGATTGATTGACCAGCCTAAATCATCTCCCTCTACGGCCTGTTTCTTATTTAAGAGCATGGAGTTATCCACCCGCATTCCTCTTTGTTTATTTTTAAGGCTGATAGCACTTTGAAATTTTCCTCCAAGAAACCTAACTCCCAGATCAACCCCGTTTTTGAAAATTTCAACAAATCCCTCCATGAGTGGAGAAAAAAGATCAAATCCTTGTCCCCCTTTATTACTCAAAGCTCACCTCCCAGGCCTTATGTGCCTCAATGGTGATTGTTTTTCCGTTCTTAAGTTCTTCTACTCTCTCAGGGATAATGTGCTCGATTATGAAGGGCTTCTTCACTTTTCCCTTCAAATGCTCTGGAAGAGGTCCAGATTCAACCTCATATTTTTTGGAATCACTTGGAATAACTATGGCTTCATTGAATTTACCATCATGAGAATAAGGCTTTTCTCCACTGGGTAGAATCATTGAAGGAAGCTCTCTGTTTTCGGGATCATCCATGTAGAAAAAATAGCCAAGCCCTGCCCCTATTATAAGGCCCAAGCTCCCCCACACGGCCATATTGGGATTGCGAGATTCGGCATCAGGACTTAGAGCATTGCCGCCAGCAACGCCAATTGCAGTTCCTGCTAATCCTCCATAGACGAGAGATTTTTTAAGTGACGAGCAAGAAGAAAATCCCAAAATAGATAGGATAATGAAAATTGAAAACTTCATATTTTAAACCTCTCGTGAAAATAGACTAGAACCTCTTTTCCAGCTTCAACATAAACCTTTGGCTCTTTTTCTTGCATCTCTGACTTCATCAAGCTATTGATGTCATCTGTGGCATTTAAAGCCCCATTGAGAATCCGGTTTTTAGAAGTATTTGCAGTAAGTTCCCCAAAAGGAGTGGCCAAACGCTGCGTTTGAATTTCGATCATTCCCTTAGCAAAGGATGTGGCCACACTTGCTGCCACAAATTCTTCTTTTCCTGTATAGTTATAGTCAGCTTTAAGACCACTTGAACCATCTCGGTTGAGAAGGCTCACCTGAACTTTAAACTCCTGACTTTCATCAGGAATAATCAAACGATTGCATGCAGCTACAATCCGTTTGTATTTTGTCACTCCCACACAAGAAAACTTAGAGCCACTAGGAAGACCTTGGCCCTCTTTAACTTCGACCAGCAGCGGAGACTCAAGATTTGTAGAGACTATTGAGTTAAGCAGAGTTCCACGAAAGACTGTTCCAGTGTTGAAGTCGTACTGGTTGGTAAAATCCCATACAGCCGGCTTCTCTTGATGAACACCGAGAGCCTCATTGATTTTTCGGTTCTGCTCTTCCAGGCGAAGAAGAGCTGAGTCTACCGCCGAAGTCTTTTGAGGAGCCCGAGATGCTTTTTTAGGAGAAATAATGATTTGGGAGGATCTTTCAACCTTAGGCGGTAGAATTTTAAGCAGAGGCTCCCCCGCCCAGCCAAAATTGCTAAGCAATAAAATAAAAATAGTTTTCTTCATATTAGTTTAGTATCCGTTTCTCGTTGATAAAGAGTGGTACCCCTTTAGAAAAATACTCATCCCTATCCACCGTCCTATCGTTAACCTTCAAAACTCCATCTCGCTTGTTTTGTACAAGAATTGAGGAGTCGCCTTCAAGTATGCGAAAATCAGAAGTCTCTAACTTCTTAATAAAAGTCTTATTTATCATTCCAGGATAAACATATACAAATGTATGATGTCTCTTAGTCGCAGTATTTATTTTGAACTGAAAATGCTGATCCTTTGTTATAACCACCATATTCGTATCAGAGACTTCCTTAAGGGGCTGAATGACCAGAATTTTTTGGTTATTTGAACGATTGAGAGCAAAGTCACCATTCTTCCCAGCGCTTACATACTCTATAGGCTCTTGAAAGACTAAAGTGGTGGGAGAATTTAGCGATAAAAAGAGATAGGCAATACTCTTAGCAAGTACATAAAAATCCATTATTCTACCTCCTTCTCAAAAAGTTCGTTTTCAGTAATCTTTCTTACTTTATAATGAAAAGGATAATTACCATCTGTTGTAAGATAGAAGTCAAAAGACCTAGGCGCCTTTCCTTGAACCATAATTTTGCAAGATTCTTCCCCTGACCATATGCCACTAATCTTTTCGTTGCCTTTAAAATAAAGCGCTGAATAATTATCTCTAACAACAAGATCAAAGAGAGCTTCTTCTAAAAGCTTTGGAGAGAGCTTCTTATGAATCATCTGCTCCATCGTAAGAAAACAGAAGTCTCTCTTCGAAGGTTCATTACTGGTTATCTCAGCCTCTGAAATAAAAAGCCTTTGAGCTGAAACGTATCCAAGTAAGATTGTATTGATTACAATAAGACAAAGGCTGATCTTTAAGAAAAGAGATTGTCTCTGCTCGTTATCCTGATCAATCGAGAAAAGGCTTTTCATCTCGTAGCTCCTTAATCGTTTTAGGTTTCAAGGTCCGGTTGTAAATATTGGCTGGCATTGGCGAGCGACCTTGGAAAGTTGGAAAATAAACATAGCCCTCTTTCCCCTTAAAGCCATTCCTACGTCCATATTGCTCATGAACTTGCTCTTTGAGACTTGGAGAAAGGTTCTTCCACTTATCTTTGGAATATAGAAATGCTCCCTCATCTGAGGGCTTTGACATATATTTGGTTCTTCCTCCTTCTGTAGCATGAAAGTTCATTAGTTGAGGTTTTGTAAATTGCACTTTTTCTGAAGTGTTGCCAGTTTTTCTGAAAAAGTCTTTCACTTCTCTTTTATAACTTGAGAGAGGGAGGAGATCGTTCTTTCCTTGAGGATGATTCTCAACTTGATGAGCGTCTTGTTTCCTTACGGCCTTTGCGAGCTGATTCTCTTTCCTATTTATGATTGAATCTGCTGCAATGGTAGTTTTTTCAAGCAAGCTTGTGTTTGTAAAAGCTCTTTGAAAGTCTTTGCCGGTTTGATTAAGTTTAGATCTTATCCCTTTATTTCCCGCAATTGATGAAACTGTAGGACCAACTCCTTTTCTATCCATAACTGAGGATGCTTGCTCCGAAAGCTTGCCTTTTCCATAATTCAATAAAGCACCTGAAGTTGAATTATGAGTAGCTTTTAAAAACATCGCGCTCTTCGCTCCTATAATACCAGCTCCTCCAATCAGCGTACTCATAGCGGCCATTTGACCAATGTTTTCAGCAACGCTTGAAACTCCAGAATCGCTCATTATTTTTGAGGTAATCATTGGAGTCATTAGTAAAATCACTGTCATGATTAGAAGTTGTATCAGAGACTCAAGATTTTGAACGATTCCACCAGAATATGTTTTTAAGAAGGCATCGGAATCTCCGATAAGGCAAAGAACTATTGCCACCACAAAAGGCATCAAGATGCACCAAAGACTTGTCTTAATAGCTCCAATAAGGGACTTAGATGTCATGGGAAAAATACTCAGTACCGCACAGACTCCTATGAGAACGATTCCCAAATGATAGACCAAACTGTAAAGCTGAGTTAGTAGGAAAAAAGCTATGTAGGAGAAGAGAAAAATAATCAAGACAATAGGATCAGTGACGATCATTTCCACAATGGATGAAAGCTTCTCCCATACACCAACTTTCTTATCCATCTTCGTATTGTTATAAGCCGATAAAAATTTGTTTTGAGGTGAATATTGTTTCACAAGCTGAGACGAAATCATTAGCGATTCATTTACAAAGCTAACATGCAAGGGAGTCAGAAGCTTTATGGCGAGAAAAGCAATAAAGCTTCTTTTCACAACATCTTTAAAGTTCCAATTCGTCAGATATTCACAAACCATGGCAAGGTAGAAACATGGGAGAATGAATAAAAGTGCAGTACGATTCAGGTAATCGGCCAGAGCTAATACATTTGGATTTGTAATTAGTAACAATTCTTTTAAAAAAGGGTTCATCTAGCTGTTCCTTCAACCTCACCTCTACGACGAAGAGATGTTGGATCTTGAAGGCCATAGTATCGTTCTTTTTCAAGCTGCTCTCTTTTCTCATCCTTGAGCTGTCTGGCCATAAGCTTATTTTGCTCTGAAAGCTTTGAAGCAATTGCCTGATTAACTTGCTTGCTTTCTACATGAGACTTATAAATAAGACCGGTATTTTGAGCTATAAGTTTCTGAGCTTCATTAGTGCTTTGCACATGTCCAGCTCGACTTAACTGGTGATTGGCAAATGAGACTTCATGGGCTGCATTCTTAGCCTTTTGAGCGATAACTTTCTCATGATGTGCGTTGCTGATCTCAGAGGCCCTGTAATCTGCAATAAGGCTCCTTAAGGAGTCTGTTTCAGATTTTAATGCCCTGATTGCACCATTTAGGTCTCTAAGATCGTTTGGATGTCTTTGAGACAACTCTATATAGCTTTGAGCAATGTAATGAATTCTTTCGGCCCTAAAATAGTGGTCCTGGCTAATCTGGTTGTATTTCTCCATCATTTCTGTGTGTTTCTGTGCATTACTTAAAAGCTGTTCCAGCTCGTTAAGTTGGCTAGCAGTAGTTGTGACAAGCTGAAATAGTAAAGCACTATCACTATCTGGAGCAAAGAGCGTTGATGCCATAAGCTTTCCATTGAAAGTGGGAACCAATGCGAAGTAAACGATGAAAGGACAAAACCATTTAAGCATTAAAGTTTCCTTTGTTGTGGTACTTGAAATCTACGAAGCGTTTAATGACGTTTTGAAAATCAAAAAAAGGTCCGTAAATTTGCATAAATTTGGTTAATTCAACTTTTTCAGATGGTTCAGTATTGAAAAGTACGTATTCAAGATCCGTTGGATAGTAACGAAGGATTTTTCTATTATTCTCTGATTTTAAGTAAAACTCTGAATAAAAGCCCTTCATGGATTTAACAGAGCTAATTCTTTCATGATCAAAATCGGTAAGACCTGGAAGACCTTCTGTATTTTGAGAAAAAAGAAATTTGTAATAGGAGAGGTCTGCAATTACCCGTCCCAGCTCAGTCGATGTGAAATCAGATAACCCCTGAGATATAGCTATCGCCGAAGCGTTCTCTTTACGAAAAGTTCGGAAGCTCTCTTCAATGTAGCCTGCATTTTTCCGTAAGAAGCTCCAGACTTCATCAAAAACAAAAATCTTCTTCCCATCAATGCGCTTAAAGTACTCAATGAGATAGATAATCAAGGGAGCTTTAATCTTATCGGGAAAATCAGTAGTATTCACATATGTCAGATTCGTGATTTTAACATCTTCATTTGTGAAGAAGTCCCAAAGTTCACTAAAGTAGAGGGAGATATCGGGAATTTCCTGTTCGAGAACTCCAATTAATTCACGAAAGGACCTAATACTTGGAAGAGAGTCATGAATAACCTTGAAAATCTTTCCTTCAAGTTTAGCCGAAAGCTCCTTCTCAGGAATAACCGATATAACGAATTCTTTAAGATACTTCGAATCCCTAAACTGAAGTGGGTTAAACTTCTGAGAAAAAATATTGGCCTTATGAAAACGAGCTAGTTTATCGAAAGAATTTCCTAAATCAAGAATGACAGCTTTCGCTCCCCTAGCAATTTCTTCACTGACAACTTTTTGCGCCCCCATCGATTTGCCAACACCAGACACTCCAGTAAAGAGTGCATTGAAATTCAAAGACTCTGGATTGAAAAGAGTGAAGTCTACAAGGTTTCCAGATTGGGCAGTAAACTCATAGCCCTTAGACATGAGGTAGTCTTTTTTCAATGGAACAAGGTCAATTAGGTATGATGTGGGACAATTGTGACTACGCTTGAAAGTAGGTTTCATACCAAAAAGGACACTAGGAAAGAGTTCAGTCAGTCCTACAGTCTCTATAAGAACAACAATATCCTTTTGCTTTAGCTGAGAAAAAATCTTTTGAGTTTTGGTGTTAAGCTCATCGAGATCTGTTGCTCTCAAAAGGACCCATCCTTCGGCTTCAAACATCACCTCTTCGCCCACCATCATGGCCTCAGACATATTTTCAGCTTCAACATAGGATGCTTCCGAGTCCAGGTTCCTCATGGTCTTATAGAGATTGGCGTGGTGCAACTTCCTTTGAGTATTAATACGTCTTTTGGCCACGTCTGGTTGAATCTTTCTGAATGTAATCATTAGATCACCAAAGTTTTGAAGCTCAAAAGGATCTAGACGCTTTGGCATTTCATAGAGATTCAGCATTCTGAAGTAAGTGGAATTAAAATGTACGAAGTCTTCTCTAACGATGACATCAGAATAAAAGTCCTCTGCATTCAAAAGTTGAGTAAAAGCATCCCCTGATTCAATCAGTTCACAAAGTGGTAAATTTAGAGATTGGTTTGAAGTATTAAGAAATATCCTATCTCCTAAGGCGTAAAACTTGTACCAATGAGACTCTACTTCCTTGCTCCCTAGAAATTTTTGAATTCCCGAGATTACTCTCTCCTCAGGCACGGGGAGCTGGTTCAGTGCAGAAGAGAGCATTAGTCGCCAAGAAGAAAATTCCTCGGGGGACATTTGTTCACAGTCTTGAGGAAAGACTTCAAAGATCACAGACTTTCTTCCTTTAAAATCTGTAATACTTCCACAGTTCACTTCTTTATAGATACGTTCTAAGCTCATGATATCTTCTTCTTACTATTTGTAATTTCTAAGTAGAGAGACAATCTTTCTTTTTTACTTGTATAAAATTCTAAATGTCTTCTAGGAAATAGCTTTCTCATAATCACTAAAAAACAATAGATACTAGCAATAGAGATAAGTATTACTTCCTGGGAGACATTGAAAATTGAACCCACAAACATGAAAGAAGTGAGTTTAAAAATGTCTGAAAGACTTATTCCCCAAATTAAAGGCTCTCTTTTAAGAAAAGCTGGATAACGTGCCATCATCACCCCACAATGTTCTTAAGCCAATTAAAGGCTGATGTTCCACCTAAAGTTACAAGTGCCCCCATGAGTGTCATCCCCATAAGTTGAGATCCACGTGGATTTCCAACCACCATAAAAATACCGGAGATTGCAAAGCCAATAGGAACTAAAGCAAGGGCCAATTTATTTGTTCGATTGCTTAGGTTTGTAGCAATTGATTCTAGGTCACGAGCAATAACTGGATGACTCATGAATAGATACAGAACTAGAGTTGAAAGATAATGAAAGCTTTTCGAAATTCTCTTCATAAAGGCTCCTTAATTATGAAAATTATTGATTTTACTGGTGAACCTAATGTCATAAGTGTCAATAAAGACGCGGTCATCAGAAAGCTTTAAGACGTTCCAGTTAAACCAACGTCCCCACTTATCAATATCTTTTGATCTTTTAGAAACGGGCCACTTCATATTGTAGGCCATCGCTGCGGTCAGCTCCCAGCATGTGTAATCCTGCTTGCCGGAATATGAAACAAGGTTAATCCCGTCCCATGTTTTCTCAACATAAGTTACTAGTTTTAATGCTAAAACATTGTCATCATATTCAAAGATTTGCTTAATCTTCCCAATGTCACTAATTACAAGATGGAGGAGACCATCTTTCCAACTTGCAATAACTTTCTTTTCTTCTACTAATTGTTTCAAAGGAAACTCGTCCTGATTAATCATCAAAGAGATTTGTCCGAGTTCTTCAGTAAAATCTTTTTTAAACTCGAAGACCTCAGGCTGATTCCGCTTTGAGAAAACATTCATTCTAAGATGACATGAATAGGCCCTCGAACTACAATTCTGACCGCAGCTACCGCCACCAGAAGAGGGCTTGTCCTCTAGGCGGGTTAGCTTGTCTCCTGATTTAGTTCCTGGACCTAGAAGTAGATCGACCTTAGAGTTTGGAGAGATATATCCTAAAGGATATATTCGATAATCATCTTCACCTGAAGCATGCAACTTAATGGCGGCTTGCTTCTCTTTAGTTTGTGTGGCCAGTTCTTTTCCTGTCACGTAAGTAACAGCAAAGCTTTCACCTTCCTTGAATTCATAATCAAGATAAGAGCGATTAATTTGATCAGTAAGAATGAACCATTTCCCCTTTTTATCCAGATCCTTAACTTCATCCAAATAAACATAATCAGGGAGATTGTTTTCAAATTGCAGTAGCTTTTTTAAATTATTATCCTCAAGAGCGAAATTACCCTCAAATACGTTTCTGAGAAGATCATTGAAACGTCTCTGTCCCTTAAATGGAGCAATAAAATGGTTTTTTATGGCCAAAGGATGACTAACGACCACTTGTACAGTCTTCTCTTTCACAGTATTCATGAGTTCAGAATATTTAATGCCCAATTCAGGGATCTCAAAATCCTTCACCTCGGAGATGATAAATTCACCTTTTTTGAAAAGATTATCCTCGATAATGCTTAATGGTATCTCTTGTAGTTCCACTTTGAAGGTCTCAACGACATCAGAAAGAAAGGTTCTTTCAACTTTCTTCGTAGCAATCAATTCAAAAGTTTCTTTTTCATAGTTATAGTAATAGAAGTTTAATTCAAGATTCTTGATCGATTTATAGATAGAGCTGGGTTCAAGCTTAACAGTACTTTCTAGTTCAACATTAACTGATCCGACATTCCCATTCTGAAAGTATTGATCAAGAGAAAGAATTTCACGGCTCATGAACTTGAAATCTACCTCTGGATACTTAATCCAGGTGAGATCTGTTGCTTTGATTTCACCCATAACATGGGTAGAATACTTACCGACTCTAGCCGATTCTTCAAAAGCCCTTTCTCGTACAAAAATCTCTCCTACCCGATATTGGAAATTAGGGTCGCGTCTACCTGTCTTGCTATCAATTGAGGTCACCCATCCATCATTTGGACGTCCTGGAGGATGGATTTTAAGAAAAATTTCAAAGTCTTGAATGAATCGAGTTCTTAGTTCAGGAACATTTGCAACTAAGGGATTTAAACCTCGCTCTTTTTCTTCTAAGTCATTGATTCGATCACCATCCGTATCCATTTTTGCTAAGTCTTCAGGTTTGATTTCTTCATACTTAGAAACTTCTTGATTCTCTTTCTTCTCTGGACTTTTAAAAGAACAAGCAGCGGGTATAAGTAAGGCTGCTATTAATATATAGTTCACGAAACCTCCTAAACTCTATTAATGTCGTCTATTGATTGAATTGGGAAAGTCAAAATAATCCCAAGATTTCCCACGGTAGAGATATAACCTTTATGGCAATCCATTAGGATTCCCTCGTAGGCATTACCGTCTTTAGTAAAGACTTTTATCTCGCTACCAATTTTATATTCTTGATTCATAGTCCTCCTAAAACTTCCTAAGCATTGCAATCATAGCTTTCCGTGAATTCACTTCTACTAGGTTCGTGATCTCTTCATGTCGAGATGGCTTCG
>DFXX01000013.1 GCA_002381765.1 Bacteriovoracaceae bacterium UBA4097
CCACCAGTAGAGTTACCACCAGTAGAGTTGCCACCAGTAGAGTTGCCACCAGTAGAGTTGCCACCAGTAGAGTTGCCACCAGTAGAGTTGCCGGGATCTTTTGGTCCTTTTCCTCCACCAGCATTTCCGTTTGGTTTATCGTTACCTTGATTACCTGGGCCAGTGTTACCTACTCCATTTCCATTGTTGCCATTGCCCTGGTTGCCATTGCCACCATTATTATTTGGATTCGATGGCTTCGATGGCTTAGATGGAGAACCACCAGCATTCCCATTTGGCTTATCATTGCCTTGATTGCCTGGACCTGTGTTACCTACTCCATTACCGTTATTCCCATTTCCTTGATTGCCATTTCCGCCGTTATTATTCGGTTGAGAAGGTTTTGATGGCTTTGACGGAGAACCACCAGCATTCCCATTTGGCTTATCATTACCTTGATTCCCTGGACCTGTGTTACCTACTCCATTGCCCTGGTTTCCATTTCCAACATTGCTATTGGGATTAGTCGGCTTACTAGGGACGGACGGGGTGCTAGGAGCTGCTGGAGCGCCTCCAGCATTGCCTACAGCTGAATTATTGCCTTGATTACCGGCCCCGGTATTGCCTACCCCATTACCTTGATTACCAGTTCCAACTTTGCCGTTGCTTCGTTGGGCCTGAGCTAAAGGAGTGGCAACCACTGCTAAAGCGACTAGAACACTGAGAGCTCGATTTCTCATGAGAAAACCTCGTTGTATGTTGATAATTGACTAATCTGGAGTGATATTAGGGTCTAAATATTAAAATATTTTGCTTTTCTTAAAGGGAGTGTAAAAAGTTCACAGCTGGCCATATTGCCTTAATCTTTAGTCGCCAAATTTTATTTAGCCACTAGTTATTCCTTGACTCTTTTTGCACGCACACATCTTCCGACCAATATGCCCCCTACCCTTATTGGCCCCTTTAAAAATTCATCTTGAAATAGGCATTACCATTGCAAGACCTCTTATAGTGCTTGAACCGTCCCCTAATAAGAGGAGTAATTTATATGAGTTTAAATTTATTTAAAGACAAGGGCGCTAGTCTTGAAAGCCAGCGTTTCACCTGGAAAGAATTAGTGCAAAAACCAATTAGTAAGTTAAATGATGATGCCTTTACTCGGGTAAGAGTGATTCTGATGAATGGGATTGAACTCGAGTCCCTCCGCTTCAGCCACTCTTTCTCCAGACAAAGTAAAGAGATGCAGCTGCCGCTGGCCAAGCTCAGACGGACCGATCAACATCAAGCAACGCTGGTAAATTGGCTCTTAGGAGCTGATCATTCGCCGCTTGAAACCACCATCGGTTATGAGCAAGTAGCGATTGAAGTTACGGCCGCTGTCGCTCAGAAAGAGCCCGATCCTTATCTTGCTCAAGTATATAGATATGGCCTCTTAGAGGACTTTGATCATATGTACCGCTATTCTGCTTTAATGGATCGTCTGGAAGGAAAGGATGCTAATAACATTCTTCAAAGCTACACTGACATCATTCCTGGTAGACCAACGATGTTTGAGCATCGAGATCCTGAGGATGACTTACGCCACAACTATGATAAAACCAAGGCGGATTTTTTAACCAAACTTCATGCCCTTACCATTATGTCTGGTGAGCAACAGACTCATAACTACTACATGAATATAGGCCCACTCTTTACCGATCCCACGGCCCGTCAGCTTTATGCCGAGATTGCTTCGATTGAGGAGCAACACGTAACCCAGTATGAATCGATCATCGATCCATCAGAAACTTTGATGGAAAAATGGCTTATGCATGAAGCAAATAGTGTTTACAACTACTGGAGTTGTGTTGCCTATGAGAGCAATCCACGGATTAAGGCCATCTGGGAAAGATTCTTGGATTACGAACTTGGTAAACTTCAAACCGTGATGGAGCTTTTCAAGAAGCATGAAAGAAGAGATCCAGCAGAAATTCTTCCTGAAACTCTGCCTGATCCTATTGAGTATAAGAGTCAGCGGGAATTTGTGCGCGATGTTCTTGAAAAAGAACTTGATTACCGAGCTGTTGGTAAAGAGTTTGTTTCTTCCTCTGATCAAGAGTCTGAAGCTTCACGGAATTATCGTGATCAACTTAATTCCGAAGGTGTACCAACAGAAATCATCACCGCCGGGTATGTATGGAAACCAGGAACAGAACTATCAAATATTCAAGAGATGAAACACTAGGAGTCTAATCATGGATAATACAATGGGCACTGAATTAGGAATGAACAGAACCGGAGTTAAGGTCTCTCCGCTTGATTCAAGTAAAACAGCAGCTGGTGCAGAAACATTTACAGTTCCTACAAATGGAAGTGAAGATGCATTGGCCATGAATCGAATCCGTTATATGAAAGAAGCGGATTCTGTAGGTACTGTTCCCCTTCCAAGCAGTATCAAGGGAGTCTTTTCTTCTCTTCAGGAAAAGATCATGAATGGTGATCATACTTTTATGGATAAGCTTGGTGAGCGTATTGCTTTTGAGCGGACAGGAACACGTCTTTATCAGGCACTTCTCAGTAAGTATGAGGGCTCAGAAGATAAGAGTAATTATCCAGACCGAGCTATCTTAGAGCGCTTTTGTGCGGAAGAGCGTCGTCATTTTGAAATGGCCTGTGAAGCTATGGAGCAGATCGGTGGAGATTGCACCGCTATGACTCCTTCTGCTGATGTTGCCGGAGTAGCGGCCATGGGATGGATACAGGTTATTGCTGACCCCAGAGTCAACTTCAAGCAATCTTTGGAAATTATCCTTCAAGCAGAACTCGTTGATAATGCTTGTTGGGAAGTCCTTATAGAGTTGGCCGAAGATGTTGGCCTCAGTAGCCTTGCGACAAATTTCCAACAGGCACTGGATGAAGAAGCTGTGCATCTAAGTACTATTAAGGAATGGGTTCGTCAGTTCAATATCTCAGGACATGTGGAAGATACTATATCTCCTTAAATATCCGAGGGCCAAAGTTTGACTTTGGCCCTCGTTCCTTGAAATAATCCCTCCATGGACTCCCTACTTGCCGCCAGACTTCAAATGGCCTTCTCATTAGGCTTTCATAT
>DFXX01000052.1:0-840 GCA_002381765.1 Bacteriovoracaceae bacterium UBA4097
TCAAACATATTGAAGACCACAATATCCATTTCATTATCCATACAAAGTGTAATAGCAGTCGAGTCCATAACTTTAATTTCTTTATTTAAAACTTCGATATAAGAAAGCTTTTCGAACTTTTTAGCATCTTTAAATTTCATAGGATCTTTATCATAGATCCCGTCTACCTTAGTCGCCTTCATGATGAGATCAGCGTGGATTTCATTGGCACGAAGAGCTGCAGTAGTATCAGTGGTAAAATAAGGATTTCCTGTCCCTGCGGCAAAAATAACAACTCTCTTCTTTTCAAGGTGTCTTACGGCCCGGCGACGGATATAAGGCTCGGCAACTTCCTGCATAGCAATTGCAGACATGACTCGAGTATAGACGTCTTTTCTTTCTAGAGCGTCCTGAAGTGCGAGTGAATTGATAACAGTCGCCATCATTCCCATATAGTCGGAAGTTGCTCTATCCATCCCTGAAGTAGCACCAGCTACACCACGGTGAATATTTCCCCCACCAACAACAATCGCGATTTCACATCCAGTTGCATGAAGTGTGGCAATTTCAGAGCTAATCTTATTAAGGATCTCTCCGGAAATACCGTTCCCCTGGTCTCCTGCAAGAGCTTCACCAGAGAGTTTGATTAGAACACGGTTATATTTCATGGCACCCTTTAAAAGGAAAAGGGGACTTATGTAAGTCCCCTTTTCTTAATTTCATTTTTTGGGATTAGTTCTTCCCTGTAAGTTTAGCGATCTCTTCAGCGAAGTTTTCTTCTTTCTTCTGGATCCCTTCTCCAAGATTCAACTTAATGAACTTAGTAACTTTGATTGAAGCGCCAACTTCTTTGGCCACTTT
>DFXX01000052.1:993-3859 GCA_002381765.1 Bacteriovoracaceae bacterium UBA4097
TCTTTATCAGTTTCGATCTTACAAAGAACACCGATCTTACCAGAGTGAACGTAAGAACCGATCATGCCTTGACCATCAAGCTTCAAAAGCTCAACACGACGAACATCAATCTTCTCACCGATCTTGATTGTAAGTTCAGAGATATTATCTTTGATTGTAAGACCATTTGGAGCTTTAGCAGCAAGAAGTCCATCAACTGTAGAAACACTACCTTCAACAGCGATTGTAGCAGCGTTAGCAGTGAAGGCCTGGAATGCATCGTTTTTAGCAACGAAATCAGTTTCACAGTTAACTTCAACTAGAGAGCCCATCTTACCTTTTACGTAAGCAGCAATCATACCTTCAGCAGCAACACGTGATTGCTTCTTAGCAGCGGCAGCAAGGCCTTTTGCTCTTAGGTAATCTACGGCTTTCTGAAAATCACCAGCATTTTCATCTAGTGCTTTTTTACAATCCATCATCCCTGCGCCAGTATTCTCACGAAGGTTTTTTACGTCTGTAGCTGTATAGGCCATGATAAATTCCTTTGTCTTAAAAATTGATTAAAGTTCTTCTTCTGAACCTTGAAGGTCGATATCTTTTTCGTATTTCTCAAGAATTTCTTTTTCAAGATCGATATCACGGCCAGCATCGTCACCAGCATCTCTACGAGTCTTAGCTCCACCTTCGATGATGGCGTTTGAGAAGTAATCAAGGAAAAGAGTGATTGATTTAAGAGCATCGTCATTACCAGGAACAACATACTCGATACCAGTTGGATCACAGTTAGTATCAGTGATAGCAACAACAGGAATACCAAGAACGTTAGCTTCTTTAACAGCAATGTGCTCATTGTTTGGATCGATGATGAAGATAGCTCCTGGAAGCTTTCTCATATTCTTGATACCACCAAGAGTCTTCTCAAGTTTAACAACTTCTTTCTCAACGTTAGACTGCTCTTTCTTAGTAAGAAGCTTGTAGTCTCCGTTCTCTTTCATCTTTTCAACTTTACGGATTTTATCAATCGATAGAGCGATAGTTTTATAGTTAGTAAGCATTCCACCCAACCAACGAGAAGTAACGTGGAAAGCTCCACAGTCTTCTGCAGTCTTCTTAACCATATCTGCAGCTTGTCTCTTAGTTCCTACGAAAAGAACTGATTTACCAGAAGCAGTTGTCTTCTTTAAAAACTCATAAGCTCTTTCTGCCATTGGAAGTGTTTGCTGAAGATCGATGATGTAGATTCCGTTTCTTTCACCGAAAACATACTTCTTCATCTTTGGATTCCACTTGTGTGTTTGGTGACCGAAGTGGGCGCCGGCCTCAAGCAATTGCTTGACGTTCAATTTAGACATGAAAACTCCTTGGTGGTTATATCGAATCACTTTTTGCCATCGCTAGATGGACCAACCAAATAAAGTGATTAGATTTGTCCTAATGGACATGTTAATTTCTGGTCAGAAGTTAATAGCACGCCATACCGTTTAGGGCAAGGGCTTTGAGAGTGAAATCAAGGCGTTGAATCGCTAGGTGGAGGCACTAAAACTTTCCGCGGTTTAGAACCTTGCGCTGGACCAACAATGCCCTGACGCTCCATTTCTTCCACTAAGTTAGCAGCTCGGTTATATCCTACTCCTAGTCTTCTTTGAAGAAAGGAAGCACTGGCGACTCTATGCATCGCAACAACTCTTACGGCTTCTTCATATTTATCGTCTTTTTGAGCTATCCCCTCTGAATCCGCAAAATATCCATCGATCTCTTCATTGGCCGATCCATTATTTTCAATAAATTCGATGGCCCCTGGATCATATTCAGAAGGAATGGTCGAAAGCTTCTTCACCAGATTTTCAATCTCATCCTCATCCACATAAGCAGAATGCATTCTCAGGGTCTCAATTCCCTGTTTAAACAGCATATCCCCTTTCCCTAACAGCTTCTCCGCCCCCATCGTATCCAGAATAACTCGGGAATCCATATTGGTAGTCACTCGAAAGGCGACGCGGGTTGGGAAGTTCGCCTTAATTACCCCGGTAATTACATCGGTAGAAGGCCGCTGAGTGGCCAGAACAATATGAATACCACTGGCCCGGGCTTTGGCAGCAAGGCGACTAATCGAGTTCTCAATGGCTTTACCAGATTTCGAAAGGACGAGATCCGCAAACTCATCCACCACGATCACAATGTATGGCATCTCAAAATCCATCGCATCGACGTCTTCATAGTATTTATTAATTTTACACAGGAGTTCATGCCCCGCTATTTTAACTTTCTTGTTAAAGCCTTCGATATTCTTCACACCAAAGTCTTTCAGAACTGAGTAACGTCTTTCCATCTCATCGATTGCCCACATCAGTGAAATAGAAGCAATCTGAGGATCGGTCACCACCGGCATGATTAAGTGCGGGAGTGTTTGGTAAAGGGCCAATTCGAGTTGCTTAGGATCGATCATAATCAATCTAAGTTTCTTAGGGGATAACTTAATGATCAAAGAGACTAGGAGGGTATTGATGAAGACCGATTTACCGGCTCCCGTTGTACCCGCCACTAGAAAGTGCGGAGTCGAAGCCAGATCGATAATCGCAGCATCTCCATAAGCATCTTTCCCCATAGCAATCGGCAGACGATAGCTAGAATCTTTAAAGGCCCGGGCCTTAAGAACTTCATCCAGATAAATGAGATCTCTAGGATTTCTAGGAACCTCAATACCGATAGTGGACTTTCCTTTCATGGGATAAACCATTCGAATCGGAGCTCCCATCAAGGCGAGACTCAAGTCATCTGTACGGTTAGTAACACCAGCGACTTTTACACCTGGACCCAATTCTAGCTCAAAGGTATCAACCACTGGTCCCTTGAGTACATTGATGACCTTAGCAGTAATATTAAA
>DFXX01000052.1:3900-4856 GCA_002381765.1 Bacteriovoracaceae bacterium UBA4097
TTCTTCCAGCTCTTCTACCTCATCTTCACCTACATCTTCTTCAATTTCATCTTCATCTTCATCTTTGGAATCGATTTCGGAATCACTAAATTCAATTTCATCGACTTCTTCAATTTCATCTTCCTCTTCTACTTCGTAATCTTCCTCTTCGATTTCTTCAACATCCTCAACCTCTTCTAGAACTTCCTGAACAGGCTTGGCCTGTTGAGTGTATTTGGGTGAATTGGTAATCTTTAGTCTCGAAGGTACTGGAGAGGGAGCCGTAGCGGCTTCTAGCTCAGGCTCTCTTTTAAATTTAGAAATAAATTCTATAACAGACTCACGCAGGGCTTGAGTCATATCCTTAAAGGACATTTTTTTAAGTGAGGAATAGTCAGCCCGCTTAATCATTGAGGCAACTTCCAGCATTTGATCCCATAAAAAATGACATGTTTTGAAGAAATATTTCTCTGAAACGAGATAGAAGAATGCGAGTGCAAAGAAAATCACTGAAGTGAGAATAGTAAGAGTGCTTACATTTTCCTGAATAAGGAAAAAGAGACCTTCACCTAAGGAAGCTGGAAGCAGCAAATAGCACAAGAAAAGAGTTAATGGAACTAGAGCTGCGATAACCATTTGATACTTGGTATCGGCTTTTTTTGTTAGAACTACCGAGTGCAAGATAGCGAACACAATAAACGAGGCCGTAACCCAGATTCCACACCAATACCCAAAATTAGCTAAGAAGCTGAAGAAGTAATAGGTCAGGAAATTGATAGAATCATTCTGATAGGTAATTTCAAAATAATTATCTGGTAAAACATCGCGAAAATAGAAGTAAATCAAATTCACGAAGGTAAGAGCAAACAGAATATATAACTGAATTTTTAAGATCTTTTTTTCCATACTAAATTGTACGGGAGCGTCAGTAAGATGTGCAAGTTCTTGGAATAAAAAAAGCCCTCTTTCGAGGGCTT
>DFXX01000011.1 GCA_002381765.1 Bacteriovoracaceae bacterium UBA4097
CTGGTGCCTTTTCCAGCAGCTAAAATCACGATCCCAATTGAATTATTCATATACTTGAATCCTTTGGTCTGTTTAAACCATTCTTAATTAAGCTGATAACGCCTTGTTTTCACCTCTAAAGTATAACTTCAAAAACCAACATTCTCAGCTATTAACCTAAAAAAAACTTTATTTTAACTTAAATATCTTTAAAGAGGCGCGCCAAATATCCCGATTCATTTTCTGTAATCATTCACGGAAGAGACTACGCCAGAGGAGTTAAATATGGTGACGAATTATGAGGGAGAAGCGATTGAATTCAAGGAAACGCTCCCTTTACTGCCGGTTAGAGATCTAGTTGTATACCCATTTATGATTTTACCACTTTTTGTAGGGCGTGAAACCTCTATCAAAGCAGTAGAAGAGTCACTAAACAATACAGACAGATTAATTCTTCTTGCATCACAAAAAGACATTACGGCAGAAAATCCAAGTCCATCTGAGATCTATGAGATGGGTACAGTTGCCATGATCATGCGTATGAGAAAGCTTCCAGATGGAAGAATTAAAATTCTTATCCAGGGTCTGGCCAAAGCAAGAATTACAGAATTCGTTGCGACTGAACCATTTTATCAAGTGAAAGCTCAAAAGGTTGAAACACAAGTTGTCACAGCAACTCCAACAACCATCGAAGCTCTTGCAAGAACAGTAAAAGAAAATCTGGAGAAAGTAATCTCTCTTGGGAAAGTTCTCTCTCCTGATATCCTTATGGTGTTAGAAGATATTCAAGATCCGGGTCGCCTGGCCGATCTTGTTGCATCGAACTTAAATCTAAAAGTTTCTGAAGCTCAACAGGTCCTTGAGACTCTTGACCCTGTTGATAGACTCGGATTTATTAATCAAATCCTGGTTAAAGAATTAGATGTCTTGATTCAGCAATCAAAACTCAATGCTCATAACAAAGATGATCTCGCGAAAAACCAAAAAGAGTTTTTCATTAGAGAGCAAATCAAGGCCATGAAGCAGGAATTACATGATGACTCTTCTGATAAGAATGATGAGTTTGCTGAGCTAAGAGAAAAGATCGTTGCAAAAAGTCTTCCTCAGGAAGCAGAAAAAGAGTCTCTTAAGCAACTAGGTCGACTTGAAAGAATGCATCCGGATTCTTCAGAAGCCAGCATTCTTAGAAGTTACCTCGAGTGGATTATCGATCTACCTTGGTCTGAAGAGACCAAAGAAGTCACAGATCTTCAGTTCGCTAAAGATATTCTGGACGAAGATCATTTTGATCTCGAAAAAGTTAAAGAAAGAATCCTTGAATACCTGGCCGTAAGAAGCCTCAAAGGTGGAGCAGCTAAAGGTCCAATTCTTTGCTTCTCTGGTCCTCCTGGAGTAGGTAAAACATCTCTTGGTAAATCTATCGCAAAAGCTACCGGTCGCGAATTTGTTCGTATCTCTCTTGGGGGAGTTAAGGACGAGTCAGAAATTCGTGGTCACCGTAGAACATATGTCGGGGCCATGCCCGGTCGCTTCATTCAAGCGATGAAACAGTGTAAGACTATCAATCCCATTATTCTTCTGGATGAAATAGATAAACTTGGCAGTGATTTTAAAGGTGACCCAGCTTCGGCCATGCTGGAAGTACTAGATCCTGAACAAAACTGCACATTCAGAGACAATTATCTGAACATTAATTACGATCTCTCAAAAATTATGTTTATTGCCACGGCAAACGTACTTGAACAAATTCCGGGTCCACTTCGTGACCGTATGGAAATCATCAATCTTGCTGGTTACTCGCAAGAAGAGAAAGTTCAAATCTCGAAAAAATACCTCATTCCTAAGCAAATGGATGAGCATGGAATTAATGATGAGCACATCGAATTTACCGATGAAGGTGTAGAGGCAGTTATCTCGGGTTATACCAGGGAAGCCGGTCTTAGAAATTTAGAGCGTCAGGTCGGAGCTCTTTGCAGAAAGGTCGCTAAGAAGATTGCTTCTGGTCACCACGCTAAAACACATATCTTCTCAAGTACGGTGGAAGAGCTTCTTGGTCCTCCCTACTACTCACGTGAAGATTCTAATGAGTATGATGAAATCGGTGTCGCAACAGGACTTGCCTGGACTGCAGCCGGAGGTGAGATCCTTCATATAGAAGCCACTAAGATGAAAGGACGAGGCATTACCTTGACCGGACAACTTGGTGACGTAATGAAAGAGTCTGCTCACGCAGCTATGGGCTTTATTAGAAGTCACGCAACTGATCTTGGAATAGATGAAAAATTCTTTGAAGAGAATGAAATTCATATCCACCTTCCTGCAGGAGCCATTCCTAAAGACGGTCCTTCCGCTGGGATTACTCTGGCCACGGTTATTACTTCGCTTCTAACTGGTAGCTATATTAGTAAAGATATCGCTATGACTGGAGAGATTACTTTGACTGGCAAGGTTCTTCCGGTAGGTGGAATTAAAGAGAAGGCTTTAGCTGCTATGAGAGCAGGGATTCAAACCATAATCATCCCATGGAAAAACCAAAAGGATATTCTGGAAATTCCCGCCCAGTATCGCAAGAAGCTTAACTTCATTCCGGTGAAAAATATCCAGGAAGTACTTTCGATCGCTTTAGTAGATTGGAACGGTCAACTTAACCTCGATCAACATAAACGTAAAACCGGGGAAGAAGTAGAGAAAGATAAAAAACCAAAATCAAATCAAGTCGCTGCATGAAAACAAGGCCTCCGAATGGAGGCCTTTTTCTTTTCTTATCCCTTAAATCTGCTATCCTATTTTGCATGAGTGAAAAAAAATCGTTAAAGGTCTTCATTGTTGATGACTCAGACTTTGCACGAAGTCTGATGAGTAAGATGGTGATACAGGCCGGTCACATTATAGTGGGTGAAGCTTCCGGAGCCGAGGCTGCTCTCTTATCAATTAAGGACACAGATCCAAATGTCGTCATAACCGATATTGTAATGCCCGAGATCAGCGGGATTGAACTTACAGAAAAGATCACTCAAAGCTATAATGGGATTTACGTCATCGTTGTCTCTTCCTTATCGCAAGAGCATATCGTCCTAGAGGCCATTGGTGCTGGGGCCAGTGATTTTATTCCCAAGCCCATTGAGAAGCAGCAACTTATCGATTCTCTAGACAAGATTCAGCAACAAATAATGAAAGGTTAATCTCGGAGAAAACATGGAAGTTTTAAAGCCGATAGAAATAGCACGTATTGAGGAACTCAAAATTCTGCAAGATGTAAGGCTAGTACACAGGAATGATTTGAATCCAGTCGTTTCTAAAGACAATCTCAAAGTTCAATTTGAAATCTCCGGGGAAATCAAGGGAAGCATCACTTGCTACCTATGTCTTGATGGTCATGAATTAAGCCCGATAGACAAAAATTATATTTTTCCACTCTTCGTTGAATCGATGAATATTCTCATTGGTCGTCAAATTAGCCTTGATGATGACCTTTCTCACTTTAAGCTTAAACTCTCCTCTCCTAAACTAAGCATGATTCCTAGTCTGGTTCATACTCAAGTCAGAGGGATGTGCCATAAGTATGAGCTTGAGCTAGCTGCTCACTCCTTTACGATCCTTACTCAATACAGTCTAACCATCATTAACTAGGAATATTTAAAATGTTAAACTTGTTAAAAGTTCTTGGCATCTCCCTATGTTTAATTCTGGTTCTTTCCATCACGGTAAAACGCAGAACCTTGTTTAGCTATATCTACGGAGTAATATCTCCTTTAACAACTACCGTTCAAAGTGCTACCGAAAAGTTTATTGCGAGCTCTTATAAAACCACTCAGAGCTACTCAAAAAGAATCTTTAATAACTCCCTTCCCAGAATTCAAGACACCGTTAAAAACAATCTTTCGGCTCCAGTCAGATCAAACCATGATCCAGAGGAAGACATTACAGCTGCAGAGAAGCAAGATCTTGACTCCCTTATCCGAAAGCAGCGTTAGACTACTCTCTCGTGACTGAGTTTTTTATGCTCTTCACTTTAGATGAGGTCTTTACAATTTTCTCCCGTGAGTTATTCATAGCTGCACATTCTGTAGACGTTTCCTGAGCAAATGCACTGAAAGTAGAGAGAGCGATTACCCAGCTTAAAAAGAATAATTTCATAAGAACCTCCTGATAATATCTATTATCCAAGTCTCATGCCAAAGTTCACTATTGTAAGTATTGATAATTCAGAAAGGGATTAGTGATGTTTGTGTAAATTAATGAAGTGATGACGAATAAATAAACAGTGGAGAAGGCATGAGCCTTCCCCACCAAGTCAGAATCTTATTGAGCAGTAACTCCATTAACCTTAGGCTTCTTAAGCTTCTGCTTAATATTGCTCATATTGGCCTTCGGATTGGTTCTTTCATTCATTTCTCTCATCATCACACAATCCGTAGAAGTTTCTTCCGCGAAGGCTGAAATTGAGAATAAAGAAGCGAATATCATTATTACCATTAAGTGTTTCATAGTTATCCCCCTAGCTTAATTTCTATACGGACATAGTAAGCAAGGGTCATGCCAGTTCTCTCTATAGGCAAGTACTAGTAAAGTCATCAATCACTGTCAAAACTTTAGACAGGTCTGTATATATGTCTACAAATTGATCAAAAAAAAGGCCCCTCTTACGAGGGGCCTTGAAAAATCATTTTAAATGCTATGCTAGTATTAGCCCTGGATCGCACCAGAAGACTTCTTCTTGTCCTTTTTAGGCTTACTAGAGCTCTTATCCGGGACGTATCTCTCGCCATTAGTTTGAGTTCTCAGGCATACGCCATTTTCAATCAAACAGGTCTTACACTCACAGTCCTTTAGATCGGCTTCACCTAGACCAGGATTGGCACTTACCAGCCCGGCTATCATCATTGTCATCGTTATAATTAAAGCTTTCATATGAAACTCCCTTATCTTTACATGTTTAAGTTGACGCCAGCAGGCTTAACAATTGTCAAAAGATTCTGGAAAGCTTGGGTAACCTGCAATGCCATCTTATGACCATCACTTGACTCAACTTTCTTTATTTCTCCATAGTTATCGTAAGCGACGTTGATCTTTCCTACTTTCTCCATTTCGATTTCTACCGGCTTCCCAAGAGCATTATATTTGAAAGCTAGTATACGATGCTTTCCTGCTGCTTCCTGATCTACCATCTTAGAAATTTTACCCATACGATCATAGATCAGAACCACAGTCTTCCCATGATTATTAGAAGCTTTAGTAAGATTCCCTTTAGCATCGTAAGCAAACTGAGTCGTTCCCTCATTGTTAGTCACTTTAGAAATCTTATTAATTTTTCCATCGTATTCGATATTTACGAAATCACCCTTAGTAGAAGATTTCTTAGTCAATAGACCTTGAGGATTGTATTCAAAGTTAGTGACATGGTTACCTCTGGCAATCTTAAGCGGAAGAGAGTTATCCCCATAGATAGTATCTGTCTTAATTCCATTGATAACAGTTAAAATACGGTAGGTATAACGAGAACCATCTGCTTTAGCTTTGATTTCATACTCGTAACGATTGGCCACTGGTTTTCCGTCAAATCCAGTCTTGGTTACAATTGTCCAGTAGTGATCATCTGGATTGGTAGAATTAGCACCATACTGATACTGAGTCTTCTCTCCACTACGATCAACAACTTCAGTTACAAAGAATGTTTTCGAGTCATAATCAACTTTCAATTTAGTCTTGTCGCTATAGCTGATCTCAGAGAGGTTATGAGACTTATCATAGCTATATTCGTAAACGTTATCTCCGATATCCTTAGAATACACAAGGTTTGAATCATTATACTTGTAGAGAGTTTTCTTATCCCCTGCCGACCAAATCTCCTTAACCTGTCCATCTGCATACCAAGAGAAGAAGATCTGCTTGGCCTGAGAATCTTTAATCGAATGAAGATTGCCTTTAGCATAAGTAAAGGAAACAAAGTATCCCGACTTATCTGAAATTTTTGTTAACTGACCTTCGTTATTAAAATAATCTTGTCTGCCATCACCGTGAGAACGTCGAAAACCTTCTTTTGTGACATATAGCTCTTGAGGGCCTCTATCATTGGTGTAAAGAACTGATCCCGGAGCAATTGTAGCCTGAATGCCGAAATTAAGTGCATAGGTATGACGAAGCTCTGCATTCTTGGCCAATTTTTGAATCAGATCACTTGCCGACTTTTCAGAAAGCGGTGTTGTCTTCTTCATTTCATTCACAATTTTTGTTGAAGCAGCTACGGCATCGATCGCAGTCTTAGGAGTGAATCGAGTTTTGGCACCTGAGCCATGCTCGTGTATAATGGCTGATCCATCGGCAGAAAGTTCAAGACGAGTTTCAAACTCACTTCCCCAACCAAATCCGAACCAACCTACTTCGGTAGATTTTGAGTTATAAGTTCTGGTGATTTCTAATTTCTTACCACCGCCAGGGACAACAATGTCAGTGTAGGAGATATAAAAATTCCCGTTCTTTAAATTCACCCCAGCATGGGCAAATGATGCCATTAACATGGTCATCAAAGCGAGAGAGAGTCCATTCCAAATCTTCATAGTTCACCTTCTTACAGATAGTTATAACCCATTTAATTATCGGACGATTTATAGCTAAACTTTAATATCAATTATCTTCATAATCACCCACATCCCCAATGCCACCATTCCACAGATAAGCATCAAGGCGACAATCCCCAGCACTGTTCCGAAAAGAAGAGGGAAATAATCCGGATCTCCGCTGCCAAACATAATGATCATAAGAAAGGGCATGGCCCCGATGATGTAGGCCTGAATTTTTCCGGAAGCAATATAGGTTTCAATTTTAAGCTGAAGTCTTACTCTTTCCCTGATAACGGCTACAATCGTATCGAAGGTCTCGGCCAGGTTACCACCCGTTTCTCTAAGGATAGTCACACTGGTTACAAACATTTCATTATCTTCGGTATAGACGCGCTTTTTTAAATTCTCCAAGGCTTCATCCAATGGAACACCAATCTTGGCTTGCTGAAGCACCAGATTAAACTCCTGACTCACTGGTGCCGGAAGTTCATCCACCACCATTCCGATGGCCTGAGGAACGGTAAGACCTGCTCTAATTCCGTTTGCCATAAGATTAAGGGCATCTACCATCTGGACCTGATACTTCTTCTTTCGCTTATTCTCAAAGAAATCAACGATATGTCTCGGACTCTTCCATCCCACCACCATAACAACAATACTTAAAACGATGGCCAGAGGAAGTTTACCTAGAAAGGCGAGAATGCAAAAAGTAACGATGCCGGAACCAAAGGACATCAGGAGTAGAGCCCAGGTAATCTTCTGAGGATCAACTTCAATAAACATGATCTCAAACTTAGTGAGAATATAATCTCTTGTTCCATAAGTTTGCTCATCGATCCAATTAAAGATCTTAATACTATTCTTATAAGTATAACCAAAGGTCATGATTCCAATAGCAGCGAGAATTCCTTTCATTCCCAGAACATCAAGCATGAAATCAAGTTGCCGCTTAGGTTTAACCGTCTGTGCGAAGGCACTGATATTGATAAGATAGATGAATAGGGATACGTATATCTTCAACATCATGTTTTGTTTACAAAGAGTCCTCTAGGAACCTTATAACCTTTCTTCTCTAATGTTTCGATGAACTTAGGGATAAATCCCGTGGCCATGAACTTGCCCTGAATCTTTCCATCTTTCCCAATGCCTTCTTGCTTATAAACAAAGATATCCTGAAGGGTGACCACTTCTCCCTGAATCCCACCAATCTCTGTGATATAGAGAACCTTACGAGAACCATCATCAAGTCGTGATTGCTGAACAATCATATGAACTGCCGATGCGATCATTTCTTTAATAGCTTTTTGTGGGAGGCCTGCTCCCGCATATTGAACAAGAGTTTCAAGTCGACTAATAGCATCTCTTGGAGTGTTTGAGTGAACTGTAGTCATTGAACCATCATGCCCCGTATTCATGGCCTGTAGCATATCTAGCGTTTCCCCACCTCGACACTCTCCCACTACAATTCGGTCAGGTCTCATTCGCAGGGTTTGCTTCACTAAGCAGCGAATATCAATTTCTCCATCACCTTCTAGAGAAGGAGGACGAGTTTCAAGTCGAACGACGTGATCTTGAGGAAAATTCAATTCAGCAGAGTCTTCGCAAGTAATAATGCGCTCATTGGTCTGAATGAACCCACCCAACATATTTACCAGTGTGGTTTTACCGGAGCCGGTACCACCCGAGACAACCATGTTGCGGTGAGCTTCCACCGAAATTCGGAGGAAGTCCGCCATCCCCTCTGTCATAGAACCAAACTTAACTAATTCTTTATAGTCGAGACGTTTATCCGGAAATTTTCGAATGGTGATACAGCATCCATCGATAGCACAGGGAGGAATGATCGCATGAACCCTTGAACCATCATGGAGTCGAGCATCCACATAGGGAGTCTTTTCATCGATTCTTCTACCAATCGGGGCCACAATTCTCTCAATAACATTCATAACCTGACGGTCATTGGTAAAAGTAATGAGAGACTTCTTAACCTTACCACCTTGTTCATAGTAAATCTTCTTAGGACCCACTACCATGATTTCAGAAATCGTCTTATCGGCCAGCATATCTTCCAATGGACCTAGTCCCAGGGCCTCATCTAAAATTTCTTTCACGATTCGATTCATATCATCACGGTTAGCTAAAACCGATTTAGTATCTTCTTTGCCTAAGAGCTCTACTACCATCTTTTTAGTTTGCTCGCGCAGAATAATTTTGGCCTTCGGATCGTTTTCATCCTGCTTTTTTAAATCCATCTCTTCCACAAGAGCCTTATGGATCCGACTTTTCAGTTCTGTCCACTGATCTCTCTTTTTATCGTCCCCAGCTCCCGCTGTTGCTGAGCTTGATTGGGATGGAATCGCCACATCTTGGGGCTTGGCCAGTCTCTCAAGAGTTTTCAGCACATTCTTTTGAATGAGTTTGCGGGCACAGTCTACTACACCAGTAGCAAAAGCAGAGTTTTTGGCCCCGACTAGAACAGGCGTTGATCGTGAAAGAGCTGCAATACAACTAGCATCATCTTTAGGAATAGCGTGAAAGACGGGCTTCCCAATCTGCTTACCAATCACATCAGGAGTTACAGGATGACCGTTGACTGCCTGATTCACCAATATCTGAATCATATCTTTTGGAAATAGCATGGTGGTGAGTTCTGAATACATACGTCGGCANNGCATCGATAATTGTCACGGGATAGATGTTTACAATCGCCTTTAGTGCCTTTCCCAAGCCTTCTTCATTAATCTGATTAGCCGCAATCGGCTCAGTTGGCATTCCAATGAAGGAAATTCCCGCTTTATGATCAGATGTGAAAAGTTGGATTGAACGAGGATCAATGGCACCCGCAAACTCTGATAATTCTTTCACATTCTTTTTTGATTTCATCCCAGTGATGATGTTCTGATCACCACAGGCCTTCTGGTCAAAATCAAGCAGTAGAGTCTTAGCTCGCATCTCGGCTGCATAAGCAAGTGCCAGATTAGCAGCTACCTGGGATTTCCCCACGCCGCCTTTCCCACCAATGATACTTATTATATGACCGGCCATTTATTCTCTTCTCCTGAATTTCTTTCTGATTTCTTCTGTTCCAACAGAAGCCGATTCGATTATTTCAGGGGTAAGAAAAATGACATACTGACTTTTTTGAGTGAGATAGGCCTTTGATCGATAGAGCCTGAATAATGGAGTCGCTGGTGTAGCTCCATCGCCACCTGCTGCTGGTTCATTATCATAATCGGTGGTAGATTGGTTTTGTACAATACCACCAATAGCAGCGGATTCTTTTGATTTGATAACTATGTTGGTTGATATAGCGTTATTGGTTGTAATTGGAGGAGTATTAGAGCCGACAGATAGTCGGACCGAAATATTCACCGCCATCTCAACTTTCTCCTGCTCTAGAATGCGAGGTTCGATATCCATGTTTAGACCAATGGAAGCTGAAGAAGCTTTCGTAAAGTCTCCTGACCCCACAGCAAAGGGAATAGTAGTATCTTTACTGATAGTACCTTTCTTCTGATCTCGCATGATAACCATACCAGATTGAATAATTCTGGCATACCCCGCGGTCTTTGCGGAATTGAGTTTCGGGAAGAGATTGCTAATAGTGGCACTCAAGGTTCCCGCTGAAGTCGAAGTGACATTACCACTTTCAGTCTGTCCAAATGAGATACTGCTATTGTCTTCACCCATCAGTGGTGCCCATTTAAAAGCAAAGATTTTATTATAGCTCTTTGAGAGTTCTACGAATTGAGAAGAAACCTTCACCATTTTAGGAGCTGGCTGAGGATCTTTTTTCTCATTGATGGCGATAAAATCAATAATGTCGGAGGCATCTCCAGGAGTTGCAAATCGACCTTCTCCTGTTTCAGAAAGAGAAAGAATTTTTGGCGGAAGATATGCCTTAGCAATGATTAAGGCGAGGTTCTTCTTATCCACACTACTTACAACACCCTCCAGCCAGAAGGCTTTATTCACCACTCTGACCGTGACATCTTTTAAATTATTTCTGGCAAGTTCATCACCCATCTTGCGGGCAATCACTCTTTGAGTTTGTGGAGATAGTTCAATCAGGGTCAAGACTTCGGGATAACTAGCAAGAACCTTGGAAACTCTTCCGATATCATCAGGAACAACTATTTCTCCACCTACAAAGACCTTGCCTCCGCGAATACCAATCTCTAATCCTTCCACATCACCGATGAGTTCTCGTAATTCAGAAACCACATTTGATTTCCCGGTCGCGGTGATGACAACCGTATAACGAAGACGGACGTCTCCAAGATTATCTCGAATGGTAACTGTCGTTCGACCAGGCTTAAGGCCCTTAAAAATGATCTCTCTTTTCTCCGGCACGATAATGAGTTTAAGTAACTGTTCATTACCAATCGTCATTCGGGTATTAAAGTCAAAATCAGTCTTTTCAATCGCATCAATACCAATAGCAACTTCAAGTTCTTTTTCGGTGATGGTACTAGGACTTGCAGTCGCAGGCGCAGTGGTGCCTTGCCCGTATACGAAGGAGGTTGTCCCGAGAAGTAACAATAGAAAAAGGTGACTTTTAACGACCACCACCGCCTCCGGTCCTGTTTGTTTCGCGTGCCATCTGCTCAGCAAAGTAGGTTTTGGCTTCAGCCGCATCTTCGCCTAAAACATCATAGAGACGAGTGGCACTTATTCTCTCAATAGTTTTATCATCATTATTTCTTAAAGAGAGGGTAATGCCGTTTCCAGAAGAAACTAAAAACACCATCTTCTGAACTTCAAAAGGGGTAAGTTCCAGAGTCACGGTATTGTAGTTAGTGTAAGAGTTTAACTTCATCTCGCGATTATTATTGTTATCACTTTTAATATTCACGATGGGGACAGAATTCGTAACATAAAGACCTGTTGATAACACCAGAACATCCTGAAGAACGGTCTTAACCTTCATCTTTTCCTTCTTGCCGGCTGCATAATCAACTAGTGCAAGTATATCTACTCGATCCCCTGGCTTTAAGAGCCTGCTCACAGCTGAGCCCTCGGTAACTTGAATTGAAAGTGCTCTCTTTCCTATAGAAATCTGTCTGGATAAACCAGACTGCGCCCCCGGATAGGTTACGCGTGGAACGGTGATCTGCTCCCCCTTCTTGATAGGAACAGAGGCAATGGTATTGTAAAGATCTTCCACTCTTTTAAAGTGTCCTGGCATTTGAAATTTAGCAGGGATATTTTCCAGTCTGACTTTACGATCATCGATGATCTCTAATTCTTTTATATCTTCTCGTGCCACTACGACGGGAGTCATATTTCCATATTCACTTACGAGCTCTGTTTCACGACTAGAGATGTAGGAGTAAATCATGAGCACTGCAACGGCAGCGAGTAAGAGACTGGTAGTAAAGGCCCTGCTATTCATTGTTCTTCCTAAACTTTGAATGAAGTTTCGATGACTTAATCATAGCAGATTTTTGAAGGCAGAGAGCAAAAAGAGAAATTTACCTATGTATCTCGCAACTACTTCTATCAAGTAATTCAGCAAAGCTCGAGCCATCAAAATCGGGAACATTAAAAGCAGTGGTGGAACCGGGCCGCCTGGCATAGGTAGCTCCACAAGCACCATAGACGGTTCCTACTCTGATAAACTGCGAAGTCTCATTCGAGTAACTCTCCTCGCAGGTATCACCATTACTAGGGGTAAGGGGAATAGTGATGCGATAACAAGGCATTACAGGACTAATCTCATCCTTTAAATAGTCCATCCAACCTAAGAAATACATTCCGAATTTCTGCCAATTCTCTGAGAGATAAGTTTGATTAGCATCGCCCGCGGCGGGCTTGGGCAAGGTGGAATTATTCTGAACGCGATAGTAGAAATAAGCGCGTGTTGCCTTTTGTTGATTGATGGAACCGTTGATGGCACTGGCAAAACCACTAATCATAGAATACAGCGTAAACATCAAGGGGAGAAAAATAATAAGTTCTATAAGGGCCTGACCCGATTGATCAGACTCTTGCTTAACAGCCGTTATCATATAAAGTCACATCCATAGCACTTGAGCAGTTTACTGAATTTGTCATACCAAAGCAGACCCGGTTGGCACATTGGGCACGAGTCGGCTCTCTACCCAAAAAAGATTCCGAAGTTAATTCTAATACCGATTGCCCGGTAACCTTTCCAAGTGCATCTATTTTTAAATCGAATACTGTTGCAGCACCTACCGTGAGATAAGTGGCAGAATCATTGCCGGGAGGATTCACCTTAAATCCGGATGAAGGAACATCAAAAATCTGTAGCATGTATTTATCATAAGTCTGGCGAGCTTTCTGTTCAGCCCCATTCATCGAAGCTTCAGTCTGACCGATGGTTCCGACATAACTGTCAGCCACGAGATAAGTTCTACTGGCCATAAAGGTGGCATAATGAACGAGATATCCTGTGGCGTAGTTAAGAGCAGAATTGAACACCAAAAAAATAATGCTTACCCCGAAAGCAAAGGTGAAAATAAATTCGATGGTGGATTGTCCGCTCTCTTTAACTTTGCTTGGCTTCATGGATAGGGATCCTTAGCGCTAAAGAAGCGAGATCCACCTGAAGGATTGGTATAGGATGGATGAATCGAACCATTACGATTTTCTCTCGGTACATCTTCCGTTTTATTCCTCATGTAAGCATGGCGGTAAGCAAATTCCGACTCATTCTTAATTGTTTTCCCCAGAGAGCCCTGATTTCCAAAAAGTCTTTTAAAAGCTTGACTATTATAGAAAGTGATCACGAGAGATAATGCCACGGCCAGAAGTAGCATATACTCCACCATGGTTTGACCCGATTGGGTTTTTATCTCCATTCCTGGACTCCTAAAAAAATCCACGCCAGTAAAATGACAGGGGCATAACTGAACTTCGAGCGAATCGTCTCTTTTAAACCTTTCCAATACTGGGCCCACATATAGGCCTTTAGCTTAGAAAAGTTCATTACTATTTTGAAGGTCAGTAAAATCCCTCCTATTAGTATAGTCGCAATCAGGAGTTTCTCAAAGAAGGGAAGATGATATTGGACTGGTAGGACCAGAAAGAGAGAAGCCAGATACTTGCTGTCACCAGCTCCCATGATGCCCATTAAAAAGAGCAAAAAGCCGATAACAATATACCCCACAGGGAAAAGAAAAATGGCCCAACTAAACTCAAAGATCTGAGGAAAAATTAGATAAACCGCAATGGCAGTAAGGGCATTGAGCACTGGCCAGTAATTGGAGATAGTCTTTTTTTTAAGGTCAAACCATGCCACCAGTATGAGCTGAAAAGAAACTGCATAAAAAAGATAGTGGTTCATTACGGCTTATAACCGTTATAGTAGCCGGCATAGAAGCATTCGGTAGGACAGACTCCAACAATAAGATGGCTGGATAGGACATGCCCTACCCTTCCTAGTTGATCTTGAAAAAATGTGGAAAATCTACGAGTGACTTCAAAACTCAGAAGTACTGCGACAGCCAAAATGAATACGTATTCGACGGTCGCTTGACCGCGAGATTTTGATATTACCATATCAGAATGATAACCAAGGGCTGGATAACCGTAAAGCTCCGATCGTTTGACTGGTTCTCTACGATTAATCCATGATGTTGGTAAATTTACTTTCATCCAATACTGTATTCAAGATACCGCCGTTACCGCCATCTCCGAAGAGCTTCTTAGTAATCGCGTCCTTGAATTTAAAAACAATCGTCGCCACCACGGCCACCAACAAGATGTACTCAGTGGAGGTTTGCCCTGTCTCATCTTTGAGATAAGCAATGATCTTACCCTTCATAGTTCCTCCTTAAAGGATGCCTAAAACATATCGTCTCTCTTGAGCAAAAACTTTAGGGACCTTTAACTAGAAATCTTATTATAACACCGTAGTAGAGCGCTCAGTTAAATATTCCCACACCATTTTCTAAGTATTTAAAATCATATTAGTAAGACATCCTAGAAAAAAGTTTTTGACCCTTTCTTCCCCTGCCCGATGCAAAGAATTTGAGGTATGATGATTATGGGTCCGGGGGAAGCTAAATGTTTCGCCCCTACGATTTTATTTTCGGGAGCGGTCCCTGATCATGGTGTGCATGCTTGCCTGACTCAGTATTGAGTCAGATATGTGAGAAGCCTAAAGTGATTACTAATTGCGCCCACCTAGTTTTCTAGGGGCGCGAAACCGTTTACCGCTTCTCCGGACCTTTTTCTCGACTACGCTTTCCCTCCCCCTCTTACTCTTTTATCTTGACGATATCGCTCTCAAGCCAAACAATGAAAGTATGGAATTCATCAATGTAAATGATTATCAGAATGTCTCCTGGATTGAGTCTTTGGCACTGGAAGAAGTGAACATGGAAGAATCGGGCGTCATTCGCTTTAATGATCATTTAAATACTCAGCAGCTACTGGAAGAGTCTTCTTTAAACTTTATGAACAAGCTTAAGGACCGCTTTGAATTCTATGTTTCGCTGTTTAATCAGCACCGTTCTAACCGAGATACTTCTAGAAGCATTAAAGTCTTCCGTATATCCAATACCGTGAATGACTTCATTCTTTTTAGAAATTCATTAAAGCTGATTGTTGCTCGCAGAGCTCCCGATGTTATTAGCATTGGTTTTTTATCTAATAATGGCGGACTCTTTGCTGCGAGACTTGCTAATGAGAACCAATCCGTTCATGCCATCCATGAAATCAAGGCTCATGTCGGTCCATTCAATAATATTTCATGGCGCTTTCAGGGTGAACCCATCGAAATCGAACCTATGGTTAAATATTATCTTACAGAGTTTGTGAAGAACTCTTCCCGCTAAGCATTCAAACGCTGATAAGTAAGAATTAAAGAATCCTCTACTTTGGGCATTTCTATACCAAGTAGATTCTCCACATTGGTAACATCCATCTGAAAATAATTTTGAGGTGAAGTATTTTTTTGAGTGTTCTTGTAGCTCGCCTCCAAGGGGAAAGTTCCTGAAGTGGATTCGATGAAATTCTCATCTTTCTTAAAAACCTTGGCATAAAGTTTAGCAAATCCCAGGCGAGTAAGGGTGTCTCTTGAAGAGACTTGAAGGAGACGGTTGTTAACTCCTGATTCCAATAAAGATTTCAAAACCTTTCCCAATATCTCAATATCCAGAAATCCAGTGTAAACCGAATCATCTGCTGGAAGAATCTGCTTTTTAGCTAGAGCTGTCTGGACAATTTCAAACCAGTTAGGATGTAGAGGATTATAACTTCGTCCATAGAGTGGAGCGCATCTCAAAATAAGATAATTTAAGCTTGAACGTTGAATATAAAATTCAGTAGAGGAAAGAGAATTCCCATAGGTGGTGACTGGAAAGGGAGTATCTGATTCTCGATAGAGAGTGTTTTCTCCGCCTAAAACAAAACAAGAAGAGAGATAGATAAACTTGGACCCGTACCTCTCGCTAGCAGCGGTGCAGTTCGCGGCGCCTGCTGAGTTAAGAGCATCTGCCAGTTTAGGGTTTCGCTTACAGGCCGTCAAAGAGCTTAATCCGACTGCATAAATCGTATAATCAGGTTTAAAGATGGCCATGATCTTACTGACATAGGTTTTCTTTAAAACATCGCAGGGAACACAGGTAATACCTGGAAGCTTAACGGGGTTATCAAGATAGGTTCCCACTATCCGGAAATCTTTTGAGAGTATCCTTGCCAGATTTGCTCCAACAAATGATGAGATACCAAAGATCAGGATAGTTTTTTTCATGCCCAATTTTAACATGAGCTGGAAAAAAGGAAACGAGGGAAAAAGAAAAAACCTTGCTCCATTCGGAGCAAGGTGAGTGGGTGTAATTAACTTAGTAACTTCAAGGCAAAGTTCGGGGCCTGATTCGCTTGGGCCAGTACTGAGACTCCAGCTTGGGCAAGAATATTATTCTTGGCCATATCAGCAGTTTCAGAGGCCACATCTACATCGCGAATCCGCGAGTTCGCTGCACTAAAGTTCTCCTCTGTAATCGCAATATTGTTACTTGCTGATTGCAGTCGGTTCTGTAGGGCACCGAGGTTGGCACGGGTTCCATTGATCCGTACCAGAGCATCGTCCAGCTTCGCAAGTGATAACTGTGCTCCCTCTTTAGTTCCAATAGACTCAGCTGTGAGCCCAAGGCTTTCAAGAGTAGCGTCAGCTTCAGAGGAATCATATCGAATCCTGTCGTTAGTTGGATCATTATGGATCCCAACTTGGATTTCGACCATTCCACCTGACC
>DFXX01000028.1 GCA_002381765.1 Bacteriovoracaceae bacterium UBA4097
ATTTTTTGGTGAATGACTTCTTCGGTCACTCTCCTATTCATGCGCTTAAGCACCCCATCGGCAAAGTGCTGAACGGGCATATCGAGGTACTTGGTGATCTTAGTGGACTTGGCCATAAGATCCATAACGTCTTCGGTGAGATCATCTGGGTAGAAGTAAAATACGCGAACCCAGTCAATGCCTTCGACTTTCTCTAAACGCGAGAGAAGCTCGTAGATCATGGGGTTTTTGCCCTCTTGCTTTCCACCGCCCGCGAGATCCACACCGTAGTCGGAGAAGTCTTGGGAGATGAGGTTGAGTTCTCTTACACCAGTAGCGGCAAGTTGTTCGGCTTCTTTAACCAGAGAGTCCACTGAGCGCGAGCGGAGTTTTCCACGAAGGGTTGGGATGATACAGAAAGTGCAATTGCGATTGCAGCCTTCGGAGATCTTTAACCAGGCCATGTAAAAAGGCGAGGTATTAAGACGTGGATCAAATTCAGTGTGGATATATCTCGGGATTTCAACAAATGATTTTTTCTCGAGCTTGCCTTCTTCCATGGCTTTTAGAAGTGGCACGATCTTATGATACTCGCCGGTTCCGATAAACATATCGACTTCTGGCATCTCGGCTTCAAGTTCATTGGAGTATCGCTGGGCCATGCAACCCGACATAACCAGGGCCTTGCAATTGCCTTCTTCTTTATAGGCCGCGAGATCCAGAACCGTTTCAATGGATTCAACCTTAGCGGCTTCCACAAACGAGCAGGTATTCACGATAATCACTTCGGCTTCTTCGGCCGTGGGTGCGATGGTGAAGCCATCGAGGTTCAAGTGGCCTAACATGACTTGCGAGTCGACTAGGTTTTTAGAGCAGCCGAGAGAAGTGAAGAAGAGAGTTTTCTCTTGGAATTTTTTTGGTTCTTGAATCATGAATCACCTGTGAATAATGGAATGGCCTGTTCTAAAGGATCACGAATGAAAAGTCATTTACTTAGGCAGCTTCCCTGTAAAAAAGTCACAGTAGACTAACAAGGTGGATGCGGCGTGACAACTCTCCTATAATTTCAGACAATGCTGGTCTAATTGAGAAAAATGCTTAGACTCCAGAAAAAACAGAAATAACGAGTATATGGGCTATATCCGAAATAAATATGCCAAGTATCGACCAGGACTTAAGACACTTAAGAAGCGGCTTATAGTGGCCTTTCTGGGTCTCTTTGCTTTTAGTATTCTATCGGTACTGATTCTTAAGTGGCTTCCCGTCTATTACACTCCCCTGGTTTTATGGAGAAGTGTGGAGTACGGCATGGGTGGCAAATGGGTGCCTGTTCATAAGAGCTGGGTGCCTTTGGAGAAGATCTCGCCCCATCTGCAAAAAGCCGTAATTGCTTCGGAAGATCCTAAGTTTCTTCATCACTTTGGCTTTGATATCGAGGCCATTGGTCGCGCCATCGATGCCAATAGAAAACGCAAGGTTAAGATGGGGGCCTCTACCATCAGTCAGCAAACCGCTAAAAATGTTTTCCTCTATCCATCTCGCACCTATTTGCGAAAGGGCTTAGAGGTGTATTTCACCACGCTGATTGAACTAGTATGGGATAAGCGCCGGATTCTAGAGGTTTATCTCAATGTGGTTGAATTGGGTCCCGGGATCTATGGGGCAGAGGCGGCTTCTCAGTATTATTGGAAGAAGAGTGCTGCTCAATTAAATCCCAGTGAGGCCCAGCTCTTTGCGGCCATTCTTCCCAATCCCCGCAGATGGAATCCTAGGCATCCCACTAACTTTGTCCTCAGACGGCAAAACTTCATTCGCCGAAATATTGGCCTTTTGGGCCAGGCCTACTTCAAGGCCCTATAATTATTACTTACCCTTTTCATATTTCTATTAATTACTTTAGGTCGTATTAAGATGGGCCATGAAATTTATTGTTCTCTTTTTAATGCTAGTGATGAGTACCGCTAGAGCTTCAGAGTACGCGAGCTGTCAGGTCGATGGACCGATCGCTAATATGAAGTTTGAGACTGTGGTGGATATCTTTAGCATAAGTAATGCCCGCACCTTGAGTCTTGAATTAAATAGCGAATTGGTGAGATTCACCAGAACTAGTATCGTAGTGATGAAAAATACGACCCTTCAGTATAATCAGCGAGTCCAAAATAGAATCGGTAAGACTGCCAAAGTAGTACTCGATCGCACTCCCCGAGAAGTTCTTAAATCGAGACAATTTAATGGGACCATTGAAATAAGGGACGACGCTGGAGAAGTTGAAACAAGAAGAGGCTTCTACTGCTACTTCTGATTCTTTAGATAAAAGCAGCCCACCGATTGATTATTTCTCATAGAAGCGTTCAGCACCATAAAGGCCACTTCCACTCCATTTCTTAAACCAATCAGCTCATCATGCAGTTGAGCATGCTTATAGAATTTTGAGATTTCATCCTGAAGTTCGATGAACATAGCGCGGGCCCGGGCCAGGCGATTCTGTGAGCGAGACAGACCGACATAGTTCCACATGGTCTGCTTTAAGGTCATCTGATCCTGAGTAATGAGAGCGAGATCAACTTCCTCATGGGCCTGAGTCCAGTCCTTGATTTTTTCAGCATCATAGTAGGCCAGATCTTTTATTCCCGAAAGGATATCCTCAGCAGCAATATATCCCCAGGTAAGTCCTTCTAGTAATGAAGTCGAGGCGAGCCGATTAGCTCCGTGAAGTCCGGTGCAAGCAACTTCACCTACAGCATAAAGTTTTTTAAGATTGGTGCGTCCCAAGAGATCGGTCTTCACTCCTCCACAGGTGTAGTGAGCAGCAGGCACTACCGGAATGGGCTCTTTGGCCATATCCACTTTATTATCTAGGCAGTGAGCATAAATGGTTGGGAAGCGAGTTTTGAGATACTCCTCATCTTTATGAGAGATATCCAAATAAACACAGTCTTCCTTCTCTCTAATCATCTCTTCTAAAATGGCTCGTGCCACCACATCACGAGGAGCAAGCTCAGCATCGGGATGATATTTCTTCATAAAGGCTTCGCCCTTAGAATTAATGAGTCGTCCACCCTCGCCTCTTACGGCCTCTGAGATCAGAAAGCGGCGATGAGAAGAGCGATCATAAAAGGTCGTGGGATGAAATTGAATGAATTCCATATTGCTGACAGAGGCACCGGCCCGATAGGCCATGGCATGCCCATCCCCTCTGGCCCCTTCTGCGTTTGAGTGGTGAAGATAAAGAGCTCCAATTCCTCCAGTGGCAAGGATGGTAACTTTAGAGAGAACCTTTCGAACTAAGGATTCAGCTTGATCAAAGATATAAGCACCTAAGACCTGATTCTCTTCATAGCGCTGAGTAATATCCACTCCGTGGTGATTAGGAGTAATCAAATCGATAGCAGTATGAGAAGTCAGAAAACTCACATTGGGAAAACGTTTTGAATCATTGAGATAATTTAAAAGTGAGATTTGAATCGCCTTACCAGTCATATCTCCCTTATAAATAATTCTATCCCGTGAGTGAGCGGCTTCCTTGGTAAAGAGCAGTGTGCCCTCAGCGTTCTTGGCGAAATCGGTGTGAGATTTTTTGATCAGCATCTCTTCAATAATTTCAGCCGAGCGAGTAGAGAGAATCTTTGCGGCTTCCTTATTGGAAGTGAAGGATGATGCCTTAATGATGTCATTAATGAGATCTTCCTGATCGTTTAAGCTCTCAGGACTATAGATGATTCCACCTTGCGCCCAATAGGTATTGGTGATCTCGGGCTTCTTCTCGCGAGTCACGATCGTGACCTTCAAGTTTTCTTCCGCAAGCTTAATCGCCGCCGATAATCCCGCGATCCCAGATCCAATTATGAGTACATCGGTATTAAAATCTTTCATATCATCCTGAACTTAAGTGAGAGATCGACTCTGGGAGCTGCATTGGTCAGGGCCCCGATACTCAAGGCATCTAGTCCTGAAATCAGATAATCCTTAAGAGTCGTGAATCTGATGCCCCCAGAAGCCTCAAAGGTCATGCCACTCACTTTGAGTTTAATGGCTTCCTTGATTTCTTCCGGTGAGAAGTTATCCAGCATCACATGCTTCACACCTAGAGAGATCGCCTCTTTCAATTCTTTTAAATCATGAATCTCAACGATCACATCATTATAGAAAGTCCCCTGCTCTTTAAAAAAGTGCCAGGCACCTTTTAGGCCACCCATGCAGGTTTTGTGATTGTCTTTAATCATCCACACATCGGCCTGGCCAAAGCGGTGATTAAAACCTCCGCCGACTCTTACTGCATATTTCTCAAGAGATCTGAGTCCCGGAGTTGTTTTTCTGGTATCGAGAATTTTTATATCGAATTTTTCTGCGAGCTTCACATGCTCTCGGGTCCAAGTAGCAATAGATGAGCCATGCTGAAGCAGATTAAGCG
>DFXX01000023.1 GCA_002381765.1 Bacteriovoracaceae bacterium UBA4097
GCTTGAAGCTTGAACAAGAAGTATTCGCTAAAGAGCAGTCAATTAATAAACTTTATTGGACTCCCAGCCTCGATCTCTACGGAGGCCATTACTACAATTTTGAACTTGTAAATCGGGACTATAGGGAGAGGAATCGTTTAGATGCTCAAGCCGTGGGTATAAGACTTACTTTTAACCTTTTTGATGGCAGAGAGAGCAGTGTTGAAGCTACTTCTGATCATTATAAGTCAGAGGCCAAAAGAATTATGGCAAGGCATATGGAACGTCAGACGGAAGCGAAGTTCTTAATGCTCAAAGAGGATTTAATGCATACCCATGAAGTCATGCACTACATTCTTGATCGAATTAAGAAGAGTAAAGAGTATCTTAGACTTACCCTTCAAGAATACGATAGAGGGGTGAAAAATTCATTAGATGCTCTAACGGCCATGCAAAGATACTACAAGTATGAAAAGCAATATCTGGAAAAGAAAAAAGAGTATCAGGTGATTAAAGCGGATCTTTTAGCAATCATTGGAGAATAGAAAATGTATTTTACTGTTAAGGTTTTAATATCAGCAATTATCATTGCAACTGTCACTAAACTATCTGAGAAGACAACAATAGGTGGAGCCCTTCTTAAATCAATTCCTCTAACCTCCTTCTTAGTTTTCTTTTTTATGAAGTATGAAGGCAGAACGAATAGAGAAATCAGTCAAATGTCCAAGGATATTGTTTATCTGGTGATTCCATCATTGATTCTGTTTGTTGTATTTCCAATGCTTCTTGATCGGGGCTGGAACTTCGGTGTTTCCCTTGCGATAAGTACAGTAATAATGTGTGGAGGATATTTAATTACTTTGAAGATAATGACATGATAATGTTAAGCCTTATGCTGAAATGAAATGAGCAAATGCTTAAAAAAGTGGGTAGCTTGCTCGATTCTCTGCATATCATCTTTATATTCTTTGATAATTCCATTCACAATAATTTCAACAGTAGATGTTTCTTTTAATTCAAATTTATTATCTTTAAAATCTAAGTCATGAATAATCTCTGCAATTGAATCAAGTCCAGCATTCCCTAGATTAAAAGTTTTCACCAAAACTTCAAACGTGCAGAGGTCTTTGACATGTGTGAATTCACCATTGAACATGTCAAAGCAACATTCCTTATTTCTAGATTTGTAATGTTTAACCCCTACAAATTTAAACTTTGCCTTAGGATCAATGAAGTTTTTTATTAGCCATGCAGAAGCTATTCGATCGACATGAACATCTTTACGAGTAACCCAAGTCCTGCCGAGATAGTCCATCTTTTGTAGTTGCTCAATCTTAGGGACACTGTCTTTTTCGTGAAGCAATTCAATCTGACTTTCTATATTTGATATAAGCTTTTTTCCTTTCTTCTGTTCTTCACATCCAAAAAAATCTATTTTCTTGGAGTCCTCATATTTTTTTAAAAGCTTCCCAAATTCATGCTTTAGTTGCATAAGCGTATCCTCAGTTCGCTCTATGTTTTTTAATAAGGCCAGGAATGAAATAAGTTCATGATTTAGTTCTATGAAAGACTTATCAGCATTGGCCTTGAAATTATTCTTTAAGACCTCTTCATTAATTCCATTAATGTCATTTGTCCTGAAGAGATAGCATTCACCTTTATTCCCGCGTATCTCCTTTGCTAATTCTTCTAACTGGGAGTAGCAGCCATTAGCATCAGGCATCATATAGGTGGAGTTTTTTAACTGAAAGGCACCTATTTTTTGTAATTCCCTCCATACTTTCATACGCAATGCTTCCGGTTTGGCCGGCAGCTGATGAATGAAGATGATCCATGAATAATTTTGACTATTGTTACGTTTTTCCATAATAATGTTACAATTGTAACAACTAATCCTGCTCAAGAGAACTAGAAATATGGAATTGAATTTTAAAAATCTAAGCTCTTACTTCCTCAAGCTTGGAACTATTGGTTTTGGTGGACCAGCTGCCTTGACTCAGCTGATGGAAAAAAATCTGGTGGAAGAAAGGAAATGGTTAACAAAGGAAGAGTATGTCGAGGGTTTTGCACTCTCACAACTGGCCCCTGGACCGCTGGCCGCACAAATGGCAATTTATATTGGATGGTTGAAGCATGGTAGTTTAGGAGCGGCCTGGATAGGTTTCCTTTTTTGCTTACCGTCATTCCTTATGTGCATTGTCTTAGGCTATCTTTATATTAAATTTGGCTCACTTCCTTGGATTCAATCAGTATTTTATATAGCTGGGCCAGCTGTAATAGCAGTAATTGCGAATAGTTCTTATGCTCTCTTTAAAAAAACGGCTAAAGCTAGTCATTGGACAATTTTAATTTGGTTAATTTCTGCTTTTTATACAGGCCTGTTTGAGGAAGAAAGCATACTCCTGATTCTTTTTTCGGGGATCTTGCTTGCGATAATTCGAAAGTACAAGATTAAGGACTCTTTATCAAAATTGGCATTTATATTTGTTGTTCTTTTAAGTTCCAGTGCTGGGGCCAATAATGAAACTTTAACCAAGATTGCTATTTATTTTACAAAAGCAGGTGCGGTAGTTTTTGGTAGTGGTCTAGCAATCGTTCCTTTCTTACATTCTGGAGTTGTCTCTGAATTTGGATGGTTAAACGAAAGACAATTTCTAGATGCCGTTGCCGTCGCCATGATAACTCCTGGACCAGTGGTTATTACTACTGCGTTCATTGGTTATTTAGTCATGGGTTTATCGGGTGCAATAGTTGCTGGCATTGCAACATTCTTTCCTTGTTATCTCATCACCGTTGCCTGTGCTCCTTTCTACTACAAAATTGCGCGCAAGGAGTTTATCAAAGATGTCGTCACAGGTGTAACCGCTGCTGCGGTGGGTGCTATCGCTGGTGCTTGTTGGGTAATGGGTAAACGAACTTTACTTGATATACCTTCCATCCTGATGGCCCTGTTTTCACTTGCCCTTCTAATGAAATTCAAGCTTAAAGAACCGATTCTCATTATATCTGCAGCTGTGATTGGCTACATTTTTTATATCATCAAAGGAAGTCTTACATGAAATGGGTTACAAGAGAGAGACCTAAGATAGACAGAATAGCTTGTCCCTGGCTTATAAAGCGCTTCATTGATAAAGAAGCAGAGTTCCTTTATGTTCCATCTGCAGAAGTGATGAGAGTTGCTTCAGAGACAAGCGCCATTCCTTATGATGTTCCCGGAGTAGAGCTTACTCATGTTGGTGAGCTTTGTAGCTTCGATGCTTTTATCAAAAAATATGATCTTCAAGATATTGCCTTGAAGAAGCTGGCGGATATAGTACGTGCCGCTGACACAAACACTCTTGAACGCTCTCCTCAAGCAGCTGGCCTTTTAGCAATATCTCTTGGTCTTGGTGAAAATTTTCAGGACGACCAGGAATTATTGAAAGAAGGCATGAAAGTCTACGATGCTTTATACACATGGTGCCTTTCTTTAGTTTTGGAAAAGCATTCTTGGAATTATAAATCTTAATTATGAGTTCGTTACTTAAGGAGCGGTTATGACCATTAAAGCATTCATTGCCTTGACGTCTATGATTTTTTGTCTTCAATCTAAAGTCTTTGCTCAAACTGGAAGTAAGAAGCCAGAGCTAAACATCGCTAAGATAGAGGAGCTGACAGGATTAAAGGGAAATTACAATAAGTCTGAAGGTGTCTTCAAAGTGAGCTTCCCCCGAGACGATTTAGAAGTGAAAGTAGGAAAAGTAAAACTTACTCCAGCTTTAGGACTGACTGCCTGGACTGCCTTTACTAAAACTGGAGATCAAGTTATGGCAATGGGTGACATTGTCATGACCGAAAGACAAGTCAATGCGGTAATGGATGTTGCTCTGAAAAACGGTTTAGAGGTGACCGCTCTCCATAACCATTTTTTTCAAGAAGAACCTAGAATCTTTTTCATGCATATAGGTGGTATGGGTACTGAAGAATTCCTAGCAGGTGCAGTTGGGAAAGTATTTGCTAAATTGAAAGAAACTATGAAAAATCCGCCTGCTTTTCCAACAGCAAACATAGATCCTGCCAAAACTAAGCTAACCGAACAAATCCTGGTGGAAGTCATTGGACATGCCGGTGAGCTAAAAAATGGTGTGTATAAAATCAGTATTGGTCGTCCAACCAAAATGCATGGATACACTATGGGAAAAGCAATGGGTGTTAATACTTGGGCAGCCTTTTCTGGAACTGACCAAGAGGCATTAGTCATCGGTGACTTTGCTATGTATGAGGATGAATTACAGGGCGTTTTAAAAGCTTTAAGGAAAGGGAACATTCAAGTAGTTGCTATTCATAATCATATGACACACGAAAAACCAAGGGTAGTCTTCCTTCACTATTGGGGAATTGGACCAGCCAAGAGTTTAGCCGCTTCGGTTAAAGCTGCTTTAGATACTCAGCCTAAATCCCCATTGAAGAAATAAAGAAATAGGTGAAATGAAAAAAAGAATCTTCTTAATACACAGATGGCTTGGAGTAACTCTCGGAGCAATAATATTTCTATTGGGCATGAGTGGTGCAGCCGTTACTTTTCGACCTGAACTTATGCCTAAGTTCTATCCTTCACTTTTCACAGTAATACCAGGAGAACATCTTTTATCTCTAGAAACTATTTTACTTGATGCAGCAAGATACCTTGGTCCGGATAAGACGATGACGAATCTTTATCCAGGTGATGGGCCAGAGGAAGCTTACATAATACAATTCAATGATCCTGCCAGGTCTTTACCAAGCATTTTGACAGTAGACCCATATTCTGGAGCGGTCATAGGAGAGATGAATTTGGTGAGCAATATTTTTGCCATGATGCTCTTTATGCATGGAAATCTCTTCATGGGTAAAGTGGGAAGCTATTTTGTTGGTATCATGGGAATTGTTGTAATTTTTTTTATTATATCTGGGATTTATGTTTGGTTACCTAAGTCATTCTCCCTTCTAAAGCTAAAAATGACTTTTAAATTCAAAAAACGTTTCGTTCAAAAAATACATCATTTGTTAGGTCTTTTGTTTGCGGCCCCTCTGCTCATTTCAGCGCTTACAGGTTTTTTTACAGTATTTGATGTACCTTACTATGTTTCTCAATTTCTTAAAAAATCTCCTCCACGAGTTGAAGAATTAGCCCATAAATTTTCTGTAAGTTTTGAGGATCAGTTAAATTCTTTGTCCTTAATAACTCCAGCCATTCGACAAAATCTTATTTCCGTCCATCTTTCAAATACTAAAAACGGATTCATGAAAGTTAGTTATGGCTTAAGGGATAATCATTTTCTTTACGGTTATGAACGAATCATACTTGATCCAAGATCAAAGAAAATTGTTCAGACGTTTAATTCTGATAAGGACCCATCAAGCTGGAATATTAAAAGAATGATAATTTTTCCCATTCATACTGGAGAATATTTTGGAGTATTTGGACGCATTATAAGCTTTTTAAGCGGAATTGCTTTGATGATTAGTTTCTGCACGGGAGTAACACTTTTTTATAGGAGGAGGACTAGGAATAAACAGAGAGATCTATTTTCAAGGAACCAACCTGCGTCAGTGATAACTAAGGGCATATGTAAAGAAAGTGAAATTTAGTTCTGAGGCATCCATATCAAAAATGGAAATTATAAGATGAAAGAAGATTATTCATTAAAGCTACTTTTGAATTATCATTACCCCAGCCTTTAAGTACATTGATGCCTTTTTTCAAAACATTGAGAAGTAGAGAACAAGAGAACTGAAACATTCATTTATTTTAAGTTGTTAGTGCCCCAAAGATTAATTGAGGCACCCTTTACACTTCAAATTGATCCTATGCCAGCAGCCCTTAATGCTTGTTCAGTAATTGCCCCTGACTTACAACAATCTAATAGTTTTCCATCTACGACCACTGCAGGTAGTCTCGTAATATTCAATTCTTCGGCTTTCTCTCGGCATTGATTAGAGTCGCAGCCTTTATTAAGGTCATACACAACCACCTCACAAGATGAGCAAGCTACTTTCTTTACGAGATCCACAGTTGGTTGACATACAGGACATCCAGAGGTGAATACTTCAATCTTTTTTTTAGTCATAATTATCTCCTTTGCTAGATCCTTACTTTACCATCTGTACCTTAGTATATGTGCAAGGAAAAAATCATTTTTTAGAAATCTCTTGCACCTGTACCTAGGTATATGTTGTAGAATCTTGAGCATGAAAGAAGAACTGTATCAAATAGGTGCACTAGCCCAAAAAGCTCACGTAAACATACAAACCATTCGTTATTATGAACGAATAAAACTTCTCGTTCCTAAATTGCGAAAAGATTCGAAGAGAGTTAGATTCTATGACGACGATTCATTAAGGACGCTTACTTTCATTAAACATGCCCAAGAGCTTGGTTTTCAGTTGGAAGAGATCAAAGAGTTATTGAAGTTAAGAAGCGAAAACACCGGAAGATGTGATCGCGTAAGGAAAAGGGCCTCTGAGAAGTTGGAGAATGTGCAGTCTAAGATTCAAAACCTAAAAGCTATTGAGAAGAATTTAAAGAAACTGATAAATGAGTGTGAGACCAGGAAAAGTCAGCAGGAATGCCCGATCATTGAAGGCATGGAGACAAAAAATGAATGATGTGACGCTGGTCTATTTTGAAGGATGTCCCGAAGCAAAGAATATTAGAGCTGGCCTACTGACTGCAGGAGTATTCGATTTTAAGGTCATTTTGCAGAATGAATTACCAGAGGGCGATTCGCTTAGAAAAGTTTCTTCACCTTCCGTCCTTAAAGGGCATGAACTCGTTTATGGTATTTACACTAATGGAGATATTGCTTCTTGCACGTTTGATTCTTCGAATTCAGTAGATGAATCATTACTAGTTAAAAAGTTTCGTGAACTAAAAGTTTCTAATAAACCTTCTCGTAATATGAGAGCATTTTTAGGCGCAGGAATATCAACTTTACTGGTTTTAAAATGCCCTGCTTGCATCCCCGGAGCAGTTGCTTTTCTTTCGGCCCTTGGTCTCGGATTTATCATCACTCAAGCTGTTCTAAAATCTGTTCTTGTAATGATGCTTTTGCTTACATTAAGCGGCTTTCTTTTTTCTTATATAAAAAGCCATAAGAATATCTATCCACTTATGCTTGGAGCAATTTTTTCAGTTGCTCTCTACATTGGTCGCTTCCATTACTTTGATGGCGCCAGTAACCTCACCTATACAGCTGTCATAGGGTTGATTGGTACATCAATATGGGATCTATGGCTAAAGTCCCAAAAGAAATGCTCTGCATGTGCTTAAATAATTCTAAGGCTTTGATGTTTTGCTACGTCTGAGTAAGAAAATAGACAGTGAGACAAGTAGGGCGATTATGGCTATAATAGCAATCCTCTGAGCATTCTCCCCGTTCTGCACATCATACAGCCCCCTTAAGCGCTTAATAGTAAGAGTTTAATTATTGCTTGCTTTTTTAGATCAAATTGACCATCTTCATAAGGTAATGAAATTTAATCATGAGCGGAAATATTAGGGATTGAATGGCAATCATTAGAAATCAAATCACAAATGACGTAAATATGGTTGAGAGCAGCAGCTTACAAGGTCAAATCATTGGTTGTGTGACTTTGAACTCTGGTGTTAATTTACAAATGCATGGAATGATAATAGGCAAATTGATACTTGAAAAAGACTCTGAAGCATTTATTCACGGAACGATCAATGGAGACATTGAGAACAATGGAGGCCATCTTTACGTTTATGGTACCGTTAATGGTAAAATTCATGAGAATAGCGGAACAGTTAAAGTAATGGCGGGTTCAAGAGTTGGAAAGCCATTATTGTAATTATCTAAATTCAAATTCATTTCATAATTCTAAGGGTGGCATTACTTCTTTATCTGGAATCACCTTCCATCAAATTAAATAGGTGCGGAAGTTTGTAGTAATCCTATAATCCAATGAATAGTAAAGCTCAACACTTCAATCCTCTCCTGAATTTTTACCACCAAAAAATTCACTATTCTTTCAGCTTTTTTTCTGAATATTGAAAGTATCGCTCTTTAAGAGAGTTCTATTCCTTTATAACACCTGAATGCCTTAAGATCTTTATAACAAATTTGGATGATATCTTGCTATCAAGATAGATATCTCCTCCGAGTGCAGACATAATCTTCCTAGAAATATTTAACCCAATACCTGTCCCCGCTCCCACCTTCTTAGTGGTGAAAAAGGGCTCAAATACCCTCTCTCTCATATCAAGAGGAACACCCGGGCCATTATCTTCTAAGCTTAGATAAATTGCATACTCGTCATTCCAAACCTGAAGTTTAATAAGAGGATTTAATTGCAATTCAATAGCGTCAAATGCATTAGAAAATAAATTAACGATAACTTGTGATAGCAGAGAACGAGAAGAATACAGGCTCTCATCTAGAACCGATTGATCACCGAGGAGTGAAAAGTCAATACAACGATTTTTAATCTTTAAACTTAATAGTCCCATTATATCTTCGATAACTTCTGAGAGGGTGAAATGGTCTAAGTCACTAACGGAAGAATCTCTAGAAAGGCTCTTGAGTGATTTAGAGACTCTAGAAATTCTATCAGTAGCTGATTTTATACTTTTAACTTGCTCAGCTATTAGATCGAAGCTGTAAGAGCCAACATTTACAACTTTCTTAAGTATTGCACAGTTACTATTAATAATAGCAAGACTGTTTTGGATTTCATGATCGACTTCCAGCATGTGCTGTCCTAGAGAAGCAAGCCTATAGATATGATTATCTTCTGGTATTTTACTATCTTTTTTTTCAGCATCGCTCACAATTCCCTCGTCTGTATTTTTATTAACGCTGCTACATGTATCGGTATAAATAATATATTTAGAATGTTGAAATGATTTTTTTTTTGACCTTTACTTTGATTAAGGTTTGGTTAACACATTCCCAGGTGGGCTTTATTTGTTGTCACTGTCATTCTGTTTCGTATGCATCCCATTAATAGAATCTAGTAATGAAGAATAATCACTTTTATCAAAAAACTTTGAATTTCCAATCATGCTTAAATCGTTGGCATAAAAATTGATCCCATCAACTTCTGCAGAGAAGTAGTAGATAGGAGTAGCTATTCCCTTTTTTCTCGTCTCGAAACCAACCTCTATTCCTGAAAGACCTGACATTCGAACATCAGAGATTATTAAGTCGAAGTTTGTGCTTTGAAGAGAGGCCAGAGCTTCATATCCATTGCTGACAGCTTTAACATCATGATGAGCGACCTATAATATGTCGCTCATCATTTCAAGCATTAATAAATCGTCTTCAATGATAAGTACTTTCATATTATATTCTAACTTTAATTGTGTTCTTTGCTATAATCTCATTATAGCTAATATTGACTCTTTTGGGCTAAAAAAATAAGAGGTTTGTTAAAAATTAAGGTTCATAATATTTCGCTCTATCAAGACCAAGAAAGTCATGTAAATATAAATGAAGTAAGTTTTCTTTTACCTAGCGCAACCCTAGGAGGGTGATTAATTATGCCTAAAATCAGCAATAATAAAGTTCGGAAAAAGAATGGCACAGAAGAAAGGCTCCGCGCTACCCCGTTCAGCTCAGTTGAGGATCTAGATAAGGAAACAGACACTATTCGTTTAGCTGTATGGAGAAGAATTACTGAAGGTAAAATAGTGGATGAGTTGCTCTCGAAGCCAGAATGTAAATATCTTCTTGATGAGTGGAAGGCAGGACTTTTATGCTTTTTTGGCTCTGATTCAAAAAATAGTATCTATAAGTTATATTCTGAAGGCCAAGGTTTAAAGCTTCAGCTAAATAAAGATTTTGCTAAATCACTTGCTGACCACGAAGTCACATTTTTGGAGGGTGTTGTACGTGCAGGGATAGAAGGATATGGTGCTCTTTACATGAGATCAAGATCACTTATGCCTAGCACTGAATCAATCAATTCAGCTAATGTTAAGCATAATAACCCATTAAGGAAAGGGAAGACCTAGGCCAAGGTCATTAATTACTCTATATTGAATGAACTTTTTTCAATAATTCCACGCAAGGTTAAATGGAGAACATGAAATTCGAGTTTAAGATAATCGAAAAGAACGATTTTGTTGTAGTTACCTTTAAAGGGCGTATTTCCAAAGAATCAAGAGAAGTTATTCAAGCTTGTCATAGCGAATTGAATAACTTTACATCTAAAACTATCATTTTCTTTTTCAAAGATGTTACCGGCGTTGACGTAGCTGTTTCTAGAGATTTTACATTGCTGCAGCAAGACGTGAGGAAGAATAACAAACTTTATCTTGTGGGCTTAAGTTTAAATTTGAAACTTGAGTTGAATGAAAAAGGATTGATAAGGCTTAGAGAAGTAAGGGGGTCACTTGAAGAGGTTTTGAAAAAGTAATCTCTCAACTCTAGGACTTAACTCTTTCTGCAGAATATGCATTCTATGAGCTATAGACAAATCTACTAAATTGCAAGAAAAGTAGCATAAATAGTAGCACTACTAATAGGACCGTAGCATCTTGCTACCACACCTCGCAATGATGGCCCTTAGGCCAATTCCTCATTTTCAGCTGTAGAACTTTGCAATACTAAGTAATTCTTACACGGTTACTATCCAAATGATTCTATCTAGATGTTTAAAGAAAGACTGGTTTATAAGTCAAACTGTTGGCACACCATTTGCGGATGGTGATTAAAGCATATTTGGATTTAACTTGAATAGGAAATGGATGAAATTCGCTGTAACAATTACTTTCTTGCTGTTGGGAATGGGATTCTTCAATGTTGAGGGCCTACAATCTCAAGAAAATTCTGAGGAGATTATATCTTCTCCTTATATCAAGGCTATCTACTCGATGCCCGTTTCCTACGATCCTATTAAAATGAATGATGGTGCATCCTTAATTTTCTCCGAGCTGGTTTATGAAGGGCTACTAAGGTTTACTGAAGATTACGGAATTCAACCAGCCATTGCTAATTCTTGGTCAACAAGTAGCGATGGGCTTGTCCTAACATTTAAAATCAATCCTAAGGCGAGGTTCCATAATGGTGAGGCTGTAACTGCATTTGATGTAAAAGAGTCTTTATCTCGAAATGTTAGCTCAGAAAGTCTCGTTTATAAGTTCTATGATGTCATAAAGGGAGCTAAGGATTACTTCACTGGAAAGAGTGATAGTGTAACAGGGTTAAAGGTTGTTGACGATTTAACCATTGAAATTCAATTAGAAAAACCTTTTCCACCTATACTCTATGTCTTAGCTGGTGGAACTGCTAAAGTACTTCCAGCGAAACTAGTCAATGACATGGGCTTCTTTAAAAAACCTATCGGATCAGGTCCTTTTAAAGTTCAAACTATAAACGACAATCAAATTCATCTGGCTAAATTTTCTAAGTATCACGGAGTTGAACCTAGAATAGCAAGGATGGTTTTGGAGCTTCTTAACCAAGAGGAAGCTATGAGTAGGGCTGCTATTGGCCTGATCCATGACTTATCAAGCTGGCCTATGAGTGGAGCTGAGAACGTCTTTAAAACTGGTAAAGATATAAGTTCTATTGTCGCCGATACATGGATCATTGGACTTAACACTAGAGTTAAACCATTTGATAACCTTGCAACGAGGAGACTCTTTCAAGAGAGTATTGATACCGAAAAGTTCAAAAATAGATTTTTCCCAGATGCCAAGTCTGCATTTGGTTATATTCCACCTTCTTTTCCAGGTCATGAAACATCAAAGCTTAGTCACGAAATAACTATGACCAAGGTTCCCGCTGATTTGGTGACAATCTACATTCCGGAAGAGCTTTCACGATCTCATGAAATGGCAGATTTTTTTGAAGATGAACTAATCGAGAAAGGGTGGAACATTAGAGTAGTAACGTTGAATTGGGAAGAGATGATGAAGGCATATAATGAAAAGTCTCTTCAAGCTTTCATGGTTTCCATGATCGTGGACTATCCAGACCCAGAGTTTCTGTTGAATAACTTTGAATCAACAAATCCTGATAATTTTAGCGGGATCAAGGATCGAAAGATTGATGAGCTTATTTTAGATTCAAGACACACTCAAGATAGAATAAAACGCCAAAAGCTCCAGCTCGCTCTTGCGAAAAGAGTCGATGAGTTATCACTAACAGTAAATCTTTTTCATTCACGCGCTCATTACTGGATTCATGAATGTGTGGAGGGATTTAAGCCGAATTTGTTAGCAGTTGCTTATACCGATTATAGAAATATTTCTTTGAATCAAGATTGTTTAAAGGAGAAAGGTTTATGGAACCAGCTTCAGTCCATGAAGTAATCTCCTTTAAAGATTTTGTCAGCAATAGAATGTCATCTTATCAGATGGGAATACCTCTAGTTACTGCCATATTCATTTCACTTCTTACGGCTGTGATTATTCTAAAACAATTCGCAAATTCAAATCAGACATTTGTAGAATCTATAGCTCCACATGTCGCAGCATTACTAGAGACACAAGACAGACCAGAAATTCAAAGATTTATTAGGGCCGTTTCTACAAAACAAGGAGCGGAGATTGAAGTCGTATATAGAGATGAGATTATCGCATCTACCCTCGGCCTAAATCGTATTGGTGAAAGGATTGAGAATGATATTGAATCTTTATCATTCCTTGACCTTAAACTGAATAATGGGAGGTTACTGAGCCTTGCCAATGCAGAAAGAGGAAAAGGATGGAATGAGAGTAAAGCTCAGATAGGGATTTACTTAAACACAGATTCTATCTTCTACGTCTCTGTAGGCGTTTCTATTGGCGCTTTTATTTTATCTTTCTTAGTTATTAACTGGATAATTAAGAAAGTTGTTCGCGAATCGCAAAAAAGCCTTGAACATCTAGGTCTTCTTGAGAAAGCTATACGTCAGTTTCAGAGAAGCTTTGAGACTTCTGAGATTCCATCCTTTCCTATCTCTGAGCTTGAAAGCATTAGAAAAGCTTTTCTAGACACGCAAAATAAACTGTTAGAGTCCAATGATAAGATAGCTAAAAGCAAAGCCAAGGAGATGGCCAGTTACGCTTACAAAAATCTTATTCATGATCTTCATGTTCCAGTCACAGCCCTTAGAAACCATTTAAAGATTATGGGCCTTGAACGGGCCACGCAAAAGGATAGAGAAAACGCTCTTAAGCGCATTGTTGATCTAGCTGAACAAGTTCTTAAACAAGTTAAGTCTGCCAGATCTCATCTTGGACTAGAAATCTCACTTAAAAACGATGATCTTGTTGAATCAGTTAGACGTGCTACAGAAAACGCTCATATGGCATCCTTTGATAAGCCAAAGGTCGAGATTAGAACAACCTTTCCAGAGTTCCAAATTCTAAAAGCTCACGATCCTATACTTTTGGGGAGAGCTTTAAGTAATTTAGTTACGAATGCCGTTGAAGCAGCCTTAAGCTGTGTTCAGGTTGAGCTACTACCTTACGAGAGAGGAGTTAGCATAAAAGTTAGTGATGATGGAAAAGGTATGGATCAGGAGGAAGTGTCTTTGCACTTGCAGGGACGAGGTAGATCAACCAAAACAGAACGCATGGGCATCGGACTGGCCAGTGCAAATCATATTGTCCGTTCCCATGGGGGAAAAATAATTTATCAAAATTCACCCCTTGGTGGTGCATGTTTTGAAGTGAGACTTGAAGGGGATTTGGTATGAATAAGCCACTTATTTTATTAGTTGATGATGATAGGGACATTTTAGAAACGAACCAGTTTTTATTAAGTGACGAGTATCGGGTAGAAACTGCTAGTAGCGTTATAGGGGCAAAAGACATCCTTAATAAGATATCTGTGGAAGTAGCAATTATTGACTTAAATTTCGAAGGCCATGATCAGGATGGCTTAAGCTTAATTGACTATATTCAAGATGAGAAGCCCACAGTTTCAATGATAGTCTTGAGTAGCGATCATGACACTAAAAGGATTGTTGAGACCATGAGGAGACCTCTCGTGGACTTCATTACTAAAGACGAAGAATCTGAAATCGCCATAAGATCTGCTATTACTCAGGCCTTATCAAGAAAGAAATTTAATAAACCCGAAAGTGAACTTGAGTTTAAAACTGAATCTCCTTTGATGAAGAAGATGCTCTTTAAGATAAATCAAGTCCTTGCTTCAAATAGTTCTGCTCCAATCCTCATTCTGGGTGAGTCTGGAACAGGTAAAGAATTTTTAGCAAAATATATTGCATCTATGTCAGGAAAAAAGCTTGTTGCTGCAAATATGGCAAGCATTCCTAGAGAAACGGCAGAGAGCGAGCTTTTTGGCCATAAAAAGGGATCATTCACGGGAGCAACTTCTGATAAAGGTGGTCTATTAGAGCAGGCTCATCATGGAGTCTTCTTTTTAGATGAAATTGGCGATTGTAGTTCAGCAATTCAGGCAAAGCTTTTACGAGTTATTCAAGAAAAGGAGATTCTTCCAGTTGGTGGGTTAACTCCCAAGAAAGTAGAAGTACGTTTTGTTGCTGCCACCCACAGAGACCTTGATTCTATGATTCTAAATGAAACGTTCCGTCTAGACCTTCTCCAAAGACTCAATGCTTTCACATTTAAGATTCCACCATTAAGAGATCGTCCAGAAGATGTCGAGTATTATACTCGTGTTTTTGTAAATGAAATCACCCAGGGGGAATTTTTTAGGATAGATGCTAGCGGATTAGAAATGCTTAAAAAGTATTATTGGCCTGGAAATGTGCGAGAGCTAAGAAACGTCATTGAAAGGGTTGTTGTTTATTCTCGTAGACGGAGCCTTGACTCTGATTCTGTTGCACAAGCTTTGAATAAAAATCCAAGTGATACTACTTATACCTCCGAAGCCAAGGTTTATACCTGTGAAGAAATTATTCAGGCACTTAAAAAAGTAAATGGTAATAGGACAAAGGCTGCTGATTTATTAGATGTTCATAAGACAACACTCCACAGATGGATTAAGAAATTCAACCTTAATAATGTAGTAGAGAGTAATGGTGCAGGAAGACCATCATTACAAATAGGCTAAAGAGTATGGCGAAGATTGAACTGAAAAATGAATTTAGGCCATTAGCTCAAAACCTAGTTCTGATTCCGGGCGGACCAGGACTAGGTCCAGTTTCATTTGAGCCATTGGCTTCATTTATTAAGAATATTAATGTGTTCTTTTACTATCCTACTGGAACTTACGGGGATCAAGCTAAAAAATTACTTAGCTATGAGGAGCAGATTAAAGAGCTAAGTATTGAAGTTGAAAAGCTTGAGAATGTCTATCTTTGTGGTCATTCTTTTGGGGGAATTCAAGCTGTTGATTTAGCTCTCAGAATATCTCCTAAGATAAAGGGTATTATCTGCATCGCAAGCCCTTTCTCTTCTGAAGCTTTCAAAGAAGTTGAAGTAAATGGTTCAAAAAGTAAAACGTTGGACCAAATAAAGATGGATGATGTTTTTATGAATGATCCATCAAATGAAAACTATAAAAGATGGTTTGCTAGTTACTCTCATCTTTATTTCTCACTATCGAATGTTGAGAATGGTCGTAATATGCTCTTGGAAGGTTCTGTAAATACAAAGAATTATCTGGGGGCTAGAACTGAAGCGACCCTAAGGGAACATCTTTTGAAGGATATCCAAAAAACTTCCATCAAAAGAATTTTTATTTCTGGTAATCAGGATAGGCTATTGCCTGTTGAAATATTGAGAGGGGACTCTTTGCTTGGTGGTTTCATGTTCAAAGTGATTGAAGATGCTGGTCACTTTGTTCACTTTGATCAAGCGGAGAATACTTCGGCTCTAATTGAAGAATTTGTTATTAACTAAGGAGAACTAAAAATGAAGAATCTTGCTAGAAGTTTGGCCATCGTTTTGGCAGTTGGAGCTATGATACAAACTGTTTGTGTATATGCTCTTGAAAGCACTATTATTTCTCTTGAGGAAGAAGAAACTGCAATCATCAGTTTAATCGAGATTAAGCGAAGGGCGGATTCCAATGGTGAATCATTCCAAGATGCTTCTTATGAACTGAGAAAAGATTTCCCAAATATTAAAACAGAAGAGGATTTTGAAGAAGCTTTTGCCAACCATGCTCTTCGCTACCTCCAAGCAATTGGTGGAGATAAAGCTTTGAATCGCATTTTTGTGAAGGAAAAGTATCAACGCTTAACAGGAGATGGTCCTGGTATTTAGTATGCAACTAGATAGAGGGAAATATTTTGGGTCTTTATTGATGGTTGGGTTTGGTGTATTTGCGTTTTATCGCTGGCATCAAACTCAACTTCTATTTTTTCTACTTCTTGTTCTAAGGGATTTTGCAGCAGGATACTTTTTCTTAAGAAGATCACCAGCACTAGTTAAATCCACTCTTCGTACGAATCTATTGGCATATATCTCAGCGTCTATGCCCTTGTTTTACTTTTCATCAATAGAAGCTTCAAGAACAGTACTTTTCGTCTCAGATATATTGGCCATTATTGGTTTCCTTTTAGTTTCCTTAGCAACAATTGAGCTAGGGGCATCCATAGGTATTTCCCCTGCTAAGAGGAGGCTTGTTTCAACCGGCATCTATAGATGGATTAAACATCCTATGTACGCTGGCTATGTCATATCAGAATTTGGTATGACACTTGTAAATCCTTTAAATTTATTTCTATTTTTCATTTCTTTATCCCTCTATTGCTTACGCGCAAGGGCAGAACTAAAAATTTTATCTTCAAGCCCCCCTGATTAATCCTCCATAAATGTAGTAGTAGGTTGCTACTCCTTAAATAAAAGCACAACTATTCTTGCAACCATTTGTTAAGAAACCGAAACAGCAGAAAGCTTTGAAATAACTCATTTTTCTATTTCCTTCTATCTTGGCCTTTCGCTTGCTCTAAAGAAGACTTCTACTCAGTAAAAGGGGGGAGGAATGAGAAATGTAAGGCTGAATTTTTACCACTGTCCTCGTTGCGCTCATCGAAGCTATGAGCATCTGAAAACCTATTCACATTGTGTAAATTGT
>DFXX01000027.1 GCA_002381765.1 Bacteriovoracaceae bacterium UBA4097
TCTAAGCACTGCTTAAACTTACTCATGCTAAGGAGAGTCCCATTGGTATAGAGATCGATGCGATTTTCTGGGAGGTATTGACGAGTGGTCTTTACAAACCAATCAAAATTTCGAGCGAGCATGGGTTCATTATAAAACTCAAATGAGATGCTTCCCTTATAATTAACCTCTGTCAGCTGAGTCATAAGCTTTTCGAAAAGCTCTGGATCCATCTCGCCCTTTTCTTTCCTCTCGGTTACAGAATTAGGGCAGTAGGAGCAAGCTCTATTGCAGTGGTGATTTATTTCAATTTCAACCATCTTAAGCTCAGGGGATAAGCTAAACATGCTTTAACCTGCTGTTGCGATGGGTTTTAATCTTCTGCATAAAAACCTGGTAGTCCAGATACTTATCTTTATGGGCCGCTCCTTCAATTTTATCCACGAGATTTTTTAGATCTATAATTTGGTGTTTATGCCAATCATTCTGCGGAGTCAAAGACGCTAGAGCTGAAAGGATTAACTCCTTACCTTGCTGAAATTGTTTTTCCGGTAAGACTCTGGGATGAAGAAGCTGTGGAGTATCGATCTCGGCAAAAATTGGCAGAATGTTATAACTTGGCACATTCTGCTCAAAGAATTTAATCAGTTCTCCAACAGTAGTCCAGTTCACAGCGGTAAGTACAGAGTGCACATGCAGATCTAGGTTTTGCATCTTCGCCTCTTTTATGAGTTTGAGATGAGAGAGAATCTTTTCCCACTTTGCGGGGAAACGCATGAGTTCATAATTCTCCCCGATGGAGTCAAGACTCAGGATGAGCTCTAAGCGTTTAAGCTTGGTTAGGTTTTTAAGAGTAGTTAATGGGAGATGAGTGAGGTTAGTGAAAATTCTTAGGACTATCTCATGAGCTCTTGGACTCTCTACTAAAGTTTTCATGATGGTCAGAGATTTTTCAGAAAGAAAGGGTTCTCCCCCAGTTATAGTAACCTGCTCTAAGGTTGGAAGCATCTGTTGGATATCCGAAAGGGAGAGTTCGCTCGTCCAGGCTTCGGTCTTTACCGTGTTTAACTGTGTTTCATAGAATGAACTTAATTTCTTAGAATATACAGGAGAGCACATAAGGCATTCTAAATTACAGTCATTATCAACTGTTATATCTAAGTACTTAATTTGGGTCTTGGTATCGGGTTGATACTTAAAACGATCCAAATAATCTAAACGGGGGGATCTGCATCCGGATTGCTCTAGCTGAAAACAGCTCGAACATTCTAAGGGAACAGTTCCCTTTATCATCTCGTCACGAACTTTCTGGGTATGGCGAAGTTTTAGTGCATCAGAGATGTTTAAGGTCCCTTCAAGGTTATAAGTGCTTTGATGGCAGCAGAGTCTGGGAGCATTCTTAGCACCCAAGCTGAGAGATATCCAGGGAATGGGACAGATGAATTGATCAAGCAATGATTTTCTCCATTAACTTAAGTTGATCTAAATAGGCTTCAAGAACTTCTGGATCCCTTTGAAGGTCGAGGTTTCCCAGAGCTTTTTTAATGAGAAAAAATATTTCCTTGGAATTTAGGAATTCATTTTCTTTCATTAGTTTAAGCAGCCATTCTCTATTCTCTTTTTTAGAGCGATTAAGAATCGAGTGATCTTGGGGATAGAGGAGAAGGATGGGGTAAAAATGAAATCCTTGCTCCTTTGTCCATTGATAGAGATCAGTTACCTCGTTGGCATTCATGGCCTGAACCACCATATTAATTTCTATCTTAGGAATGGATCTTTTTAGTTTTTGGATGTTATCAAAAACCAGGTCAAACTGGGATCTCTGTCTGATCTTTTCAAATACTCCCGGCACTAGTGAATCAAGGCTAATGCTAAGGGATTGAAGATTAATTTTCTGAAAGTTAATCAGAAGCTTCTCGGTGATCTGAAAGTGAGCATTGGTGGTTATTCTCCACTCACACTTGGAGTTAATAGGACTCACAAGATTAACTATCCTCTCAAAGTGGGGAGAGATTAGCGGCTCTCCCCCCACGAGTTCAATTTCTTGAAGATTGGCCAAGGTCTCTGCATTATTATTCCAAAAATAATCAGACTTAAGTCCTCCTGTCCTATCATAGATATTGGTGCACATGATGCAGGTTAAATTACAGGCCGAATCCAGCATTATATCTAAGCGTTTAAGTTTGATGTCAGTCTGGTTAAAGCCACTCCGGGTGATGACCTTGTGACAGAGAAAAGACTGTTGATTATTTTTGCAAGCAGTGGGAAGGATACCTTGATGATCCTCTCGGAGTTTTCTAGCAGCAGTTGAATTCCAGATTTCCTTCAGGCTCTTCTCTTGAATATGGCCCAAGATGAAATCAGGATTGTTTTGCACAAAACTGCACGGATAGACTTCACCCGAGGAGTGAATGTAAAGCTGGTTAAATGGTACCAGGCATGTGCTCATAAGAAGTAATCTTCCAGCTTTTCGTCACGAACTAGATCCAGGGTGGCGCAATGGGCCCCTCCGCCAAAAAGTCGTGAATGCCTGAGTCTGATGTGAATATATTCGATCTTATGTTCATCAAGGGTTTGAGTAAAGAGCCGGTCTGGTTCTAGTGATTCATTAAAAATGATGATTTTATTTGGTCCGATGGGAAAGACATTCGCGTAGATGTTGATACTTGCTAAATTCGTAAGATAGTTTTCCCTACAGGACACATTCACGGGAATCATTTCCCATTCTCTAAACTTCTTAGGTAGAAGGTTAATCTTATCAGGCATGGTGCCTGAATTGATGAGCATTCTCCCTGGGGCAATTGGCATAAGCATTCCATCGATATGGTGGTCACAAAGGTTTACCTCATGGAAGCGGTAGAAATCTCCCCAAAGATTCTCTAGCCATTTTTTCCCGAGGGCGTGATTCTCGTTTGAAATATTCATCAAAATATCTCTTCCAAACTTCAGGCATTGAGCAGCGTCAAACATCATCTCAAATTCATGAGGTTTTTGATTCTTAATTAGTTCGGGATCGATATTTACATTATTCTTGGCATAACTCAGATCATAGGAAGAATCCTTCATCATTGGTCGGGGAGCAGCAATCCACTGAGAGCCGGCATGAAAATAGGGATACAGAATCTTCTTTAAGAGATCATTTTCAAAGAATCTTTTCCGCCAGATGCAAGGAGTCTCAATGATCCTATTTCCTAAAATTAGAATCTGATCCCGAGGATTGTCTGAAGGAGACATATGGTCTGAGAAGTAAGGGGTATTAAACTCCTTAACTTCCATAAGCTTTTCTGGACGATGTACTTTAACTCCTAATCCACTTAAGATCTGGGCAAGATTGTCCAAGTCCTCTTGCCTTTCCTGGATGAGTTTACTTTGTAAATGAATGGAGTTTTTGAGTAGAACATCCTGGATATTATCATTGAAGAAGACTTTAAAGGAGAGATCTACATTATGGGGGCTAATATTAAAAACAGAGCCAACTATGACCTCTTTTAGGGGACCCCATTCTGTATGCACGTTTACCGGCAAAGACATTAAAAACTCCAGTACCACCAGTGTAAGCTAAGGTGGTATTAATGCCAATAAAGTTGCCACGCGAAAGAGAGTGATAGTATCCTATTTTAGCAAATTTCACTCTTTGAAAGAATCACCAGGAGAGTCAATGAGTCTGGATTACTCCATCGGATTGGGCAAAACCATTTTCAACTCGGGAGCTGCCATTATTCCTTGGCAAAATCCCCATGATGCAGAAGTCGTCCTAACCGAAAGATTCAATCGAATTAAGAATTCTGGCGCCTGGCCCTTAACCCCGTTGAGTCATTTGCAGTCCCAGTTTTTACATAAAAATTTTGGTATCCTGGAGTGCCGCGATGTTCAGACTCCTCTTGAGTTTGAGATCTACTACAATAGTCGCTTTCCTTTTTTGGAGCGCTTGAAGCTTCTAGGTCTTGAAAAATTCTCCAGCATGGAAAATGAACTCGAAGTTCTGCCACATCATCTAGCTCATGCTTGGTCGGGCCTAGCCTTTTCTCCTTTTGATGAGTGCTTACTTTTGGTATTGGATGGCGCGGGAACAGTTGAGGATAATGCAGCCCAAATAAAGCAGTATGAATACCTCTCACTTTTCCGTTGGAAGGATAAAGAACTCACACTTCTGGATAGAAAATTTTTGAGCTTTCTCCCTAGTAAGATTAAGGGGCAAAATTTCTCAGAGGGCATCGGGATATTCTATGAGAAAGCTTCGGAGTTCATATTCAATAACAAGACTGAAGCTGGCAAGGTCATGGGACTCGCTCCTTTTGGAAAAAGTGCTGGCACTCTAAAATCGTTTACCACTTATTTAGAAAGTTTGGACTGGCAGAAGCAGTATCAGGGGAAAAGTAAAAAGGAATGGGAAGGGTCTCCCCATCGAGAAATTTATCAGAATTTAGCGGCAACAGTTCAGGAGAACTTCGAGCATTTTGTTTTTGAATATCTGCAAAAAGTCCAAAATCATTATCCAGACGAGAAGAACCTAATCTTTACCGGAGGTTGTGCGCTTAATTGCACTTTCAATGGTAAGCTTGTTGAGAAAAGAATGTTTAGTAAAATCTTCATCCCACCTAATCCTGGAGATGAAGGAATTAGTCTGGGTTGTGCTTACGCACATTATATTCAGCAAAATCCCAATGCTTGGACTGCCACTTCTTGGAATAGGCTAACTTCATATAGAGGATTGAAGGCTTCTGTTCCTGATGAAGTGGCCATCTCTGAAGTGTTTGAAGGTTTTGAGATCGTTAAACGCTCAGACTATCTGACACACATAGCAGAACTTCTGAGTGCAGGTGAAGTCATTGCCTTTGTTCAGGGAAGAAGCGAAATAGGGCCACGCGCATTAGGGAATAGAAGTATTCTTGCTTGTCCTAAGAAAGAGAATTTAAAAAACTATCTCAATGAAAATGTAAAATTCAGAGAAGATTTTAGACCCTACGGTTGCACCGTTCAATGGGAGAAGGCCCACAGATATTTTGAAGTGGATGAAGGGTTTGAGAATCCATTCATGTCATTTGCGGTCAAGGTACGAGCGGAGTATAGAACAATTCTAAAGGATCTCTCACATATCGATGGCACTAGTCGAATGCAAACTTTGCATTATACGCAAAATGAAGTGTTTCATGATCTCTTGGAAGAAGTTGAAAAGCTGACAGGTCTTCCTATTCTTCTCAATACCAGTCTTAATGTGATGAATGAGCCAATCGTAGAGAATATTCAGGATGCAAAGCGATTCTTCGATGAAACCTGTCTTAAGACGATGGTGATTGGTAGCTATATAATCAGAAAGTAGATTGAGGCCATTATGTACGAAATTGGATCTGAAGAATTAAATGATCTTGAAGAACTTTTTAAAACCAAGAAGTTCTTCCGATATCAGGGTAGGGATGTTGCTACTCATTCCTCATTATTTGAAAAAGAATTCTCCCAGTATCTAGGTATGAAGCACTCACTATTTGTAACCAGCGGTACCAATGCTCTCTTTTTAGCCTTGAAGTCCCTGGGAGTTGGTGAGGGAGATGAGGTCATAGTTCCTTCCTATACTTTTATTGCAACAATAACCGCGGTTCTACATGTGGGAGCTATTCCCATCGTAGCGAGCATTGGTAAAGGTTTAACTCTTGATGCTAGTCTTATTAGCTCAAAAATCACCCCAAAAACTAAAGCAATCATTCCCGTTCATATGGATGGGTATCCTACAGATATGGATTCCCTTATTTCAATAGCAGAGGTTCATAAGCTGCTTATCATTGAAGATGTAGCCCAGGCAGTAGGGGGAGAATATAAAGGAAGGAAGCTCGGATCTTTTGGCCACGCCAGCTGTTTCTCCTTTAATGTTGATAAAATTATTTCTTGTGGAGAAGGGGGACTAGTGGCTTTCCCAGAAGAAAATACTTACAAAAAAGCCTTAATGCTTCATGATGCTCCGGTGAGCTTTGGAATGACCTATAAGGATTATCTATCAGACATTCCTCGCGAAGTTGGCTTCTCTATGCGGATGTCGGAGATCTCTGCCGTGATTATGCGAAAGCAGCTCTCACGCTTAGACCATATAATTCAAAAGTTAAGAATTCAGAAGAAAGTTTTATTAAGCCAATTATCTATCATCTCAGATAAACTTCTGGAAGTGAGTGATCCAGAGGGAGATTGCTCGACTCATATTCATATTAGGTGTGCTGATCCTCTTCAGGCAAGTGAGTTGGCAAAATCACTTACCGAAGATGGAGTCCTTGCCACACCACTCTATGCAAGACCTGTCCACTGTTTTTGGCATTGGCAGGAGCTCCTTGAGGGAGGAACTAAGGATTTGGGCAGAGATCGCATTCACTTATCGAGTATTTTGAGAATTGCTGTTGATTATGATCTAAGCGAGAAAGCGCTTACTGAGAAAGGGATGAAAATAGCAAATACGTTTAAGGAATGTTAAGTGAGTAAAGTCATCTTCTGGATACTAATTATAAGCTTCATTTGTTTTGAAAAAAATGCCTACTCACAAGATGTATTAGTGAAAGCAGGTCATGTTTTTGATCCGGTAACAGGGTCTTGGTTGCATGGGCAACTTCTAGAGATTAAATCCGGCAAGATCAAAGCAATTAGCAAAATAAAAAAAGAAAATAAGCAGAAAGTAATCGATCTTGGTGACTATTATATTGTACCCGGTCTGATCGATGCCCATACTCATCTTTTTTTATCTGACCCTACTTTTGAGAAAGATTTTTCTAAAGGGCTTCTTGAATTTGTCTCCAAGACATCTCTGAAGGATCGAATTGCGTTGGGAGAGAGACGAGGACATTCACTCCTGATGAAAGGCTTTACTGCCGTTCGGGATCTGGGCAATAGTGGTCGAATCGATCCTCGCATGATCAGAAAACCTACCCCACGTATCTACTCTAGTGGACCGGGTCATGTACCCAAATGGGGCCAATTTCCTCCGGGGACTTCGGAGAAAATTATCCTACAGGAATATGAACGCTTAAGCCCTGAAGTAATAAAACGACTTGATAATTTTAATCATGCAACAGTCAAACTTTATGCTGATGAAGAACCTAATCATACATTGACTTCCCCTGAGGTTTTAAAGGAGTGGGTGAGTAGGGCCCATGCGAATAATTTAAAAGTTGCAGTTCATGGTATATTGCCTAAGGCGATTCAAGCCGCTATCGATGCAAAGGCAGATAGTCTTGAGCATGGAACAAATCTTGATGAAGTCCAAATGAAGCAAATGGCTTCTCAGAAAATGTATTGGGTACCAAGTACTGGTAGTAAAATTTTAACGCGCCCTGAGCTTACTGAAATTAGGCCTCATCATGTATCTCAAGAACTCAGTTTAATTTGTTCAAAAATTCCAAAGGCGAAAGAAACGGGAGTTGAGCTTGTTTTTGGCTCCGACAATTATTTTTCCTTAGAGAAATTCGGAATAGATTTTGGAGAATCTACCATGGAAGCACTGATATTCCTGAGTGAATGTAAGGTAAGTCCTGTTGATATACTCAGAATGGCAACTCTTCACGCAGGTGAGCTAATCGGTGATAAAGCGCTGGGAGATTTAAAGTTTGGTTCGTATGCTGATTTCGTGGTCTATAAGAAAGATCCCTTAAATGATCTGGCCATTTTGAAAAGCCCATATAAGGTATTTAAAGCAGGGCAAGAAGTCTTAAAGTGAATTTTGTTGAATAAACAGATCGATTCTTTCATTTAATAACTCAGGGAAATCTGCCTGAGGAACATGGGAGCCGGTTTTCAAGAAATAAGTCTCGGAATTTGGTAGTAGGGAGGCCAAGGTCCTCTGGAGATGATTGGGAATAACATTGTCGTTATGCCCACCCATGATGAGGACTGGAACAGTCATTCGATCCAGGCTTGATGTTATATTCTGTATTGTCATTTCTTTAAAGAGTTGAAAAAACATATCTACTCCGAGCTGACCCATACGGTTGAGATAGATTTCGATAAATTCTTTAGATACCATCTGACGATTAAAACCAGTGGTATGAATTATTTCACGAATAATAGGATTCATTCCTCCGGTAGACCAGACCTTCTTCATAAATTGGGGATATTTCTCTAGCCCTGCCAGGGCCAATGGAGTTAAAAACTCCATGATATTAGTATCAAACATAATGTCTTTTACCGGCATAAAAGTTCCGGAAATAAGTACCATGGAAGAGACCAATTGGGGGTAGTCCTTGGCCAGTTGGAGGCAGATATTAACTCCCATACTATGTCCTAGCATGATGGCCTTCTCAATTTTTAAGAACTGGCATAGGCCATTTATATCCTGGGCAATTTGCTTAAAAGTTATCTTTTCCAAATGATTGTTTCCAGAAGATTGGAAGTGTCCGCGATAGTCATGAATAAGAATCTGATATTCTAGTTTATCAAAATACTCGATTTGAAACTTCCAATGATGATTACTGCATACAAGCCCGTAGTTAAAAACTAAGACGGGTTTTTTAGGATCCAAACGAGAGAAATTTTTAAGATAAAAGATCTGCTCATTATCAGGGGTCTTGTAAAAGTTTGCATCATTCTTTTTAAACATTATTTCATCTGCTTAGTTATAGATTCAATAACTTGAAGCCTGGGAGATCCTTCTGCGATGAGGTCTGCCAATTTCTTATCCAGCAATTCTTTCTTACTGGGAAAGCTTGTTCGCTCAAAAGCGATGATCTTCAGAATACTTTGACCGAAACTAACAGTATCTCCTACTTTGAGTTTTCTTATAGAAGTCGCTCTTTTGCCATTAATGAGATAATGATCAACATCTTTTTGGGGATGAATCAAAAGTTCTGACTCGGGTACCTCCAGCAAAAGATGAATATTCTTTAATGTGAAGTCAGCAATAGAGAGATCATGGGCACGGCGACCCAGATAAATTTCATTCTTCTGGAATTTAAAGCTGGTAAGCACATTTAAATCTGGGCTTTGAGTTATTTCGAAATGAATCATAGAACCTCTTAGATAGTATCTAGGATTTTTTGATCTTTTGCGAGTCTTTCAAAATGTGGGGCCAATATCTCTGGCCGCTTCTCTTGCAGCGTGGCCAAATCACTCACAACTTTTTCCAGGATATCTGAATGGGTGATAAAGTTGGCGAGTTTTTTGGTAGAAGTAGTTCCTGATTGATCTACTCCAAAAATATCACCTTCCCCTCTGAAGCGCAGATCTTCTTCTGCAATGTTAAATCCATCTAAACTGCCTTCAATGACTTGTAGCCGCTGATAAGCTTCGGGAGAGACGTCTTTATCTAGTACCAAAAAGCAGAAGCCAGGTTTTTCACCACGACCCACACGACCTCTCAGCTGGTGAAGAGAACTAAGTCCAAAGCGCTCTGGATTATAAATACTCATGATGGTGGCATTGGGTATATTAATTCCCACTTCGATCACGCTGGTAGAAATCAGGATATTTACTTCCTTATTTTTGAAAGCACGAATAACTTCTTCTTTTTCATCTGGCTTCATTTGGCCATGGAGAGCAGCTACTTTGAAGCCCTTAAATGTCTGCTGGTAGCGCTTGATGCTGTCTTTTACGTTTTGTATATCGAGAGATTCACTTTCCTCGATGGCAGGGAAAACAAAGTAGGCCTGCTCTCCCAGGAGTAAGCGTGACTTTACGAATTCAACGTATTTTGGATAATTAACTTTTTCAGTAATGCGAGTTTTTATGGGCTTTCTACCAGCCGGCATCGTTTTAATGGATGCAATATCAAGGTCACCATATTGAGCGAGACTCAGAGTTCGAGGTATTGGCGTAGCCGTCATAATGAGGCAGTGACAGCCTTCACCTTTGGCAATGAGCTTTAATCTCTGTTCAACTCCAAACTTGTGTTGCTCATCAATGATGGCAAGACCCAAATCCTTGAAGACCACACTTTCTTGGAATAGTGAGTGAGTGCCGATGACTAACTCAGTCTCTCCCGAAAGCAGATCTTTTAAAAGGACTCTTCTCTCCTTGATTTTACTGGATCCAAGAAGAAGAGAGACCTTGAGCTCAGGATTAAGAGCAGTGAAACTCTCATAATGTTGCTGGGCCAGAGCTTCTGTGGGGCACATGAGGGCCACTTGCAGTTTATTCTTGATTACAATTTGGGAAGCTAGAAAGGCCACAATAGTTTTTCCGCACCCCACATCTCCTTGAACCATCCTCATCATAGGATGACCAGAGAGCAAATCTTTTTGAATGAAGTCAAAGACCTTCATCTGATCATCGGTCAAGGTAAAGGGAAGAGAAGATATCATTTTACTTAATGTAGGTTTGTCCAAGATTAACTTGGGAGCATCCTTGAGTTTTAAAAATTTTCTTCGGGTCTGAATTTTTAACTGATCTTCTAGAAATTCTTCGTAAATGAGGCGTCTTTCCGCTTGATTCTTAAGTTCCTGACTAAAGTCTCCAGCGTTCACTTTTCCATGAATGATCTTAAAAGCATGCCCTAAGGTCATCTCATTGTCGTAACCGAGCTCTGGTAGTCTTTGAGGAATTTCATTCCATAAAACGCTGGGAATGAGCTCTAGTATTTTTTTAACATGAATTCCAGCAAGCTTATTAATGGTTGGATACTCAATGATATATTCGGGAGTTTCACTAAGAGTGCTCAAGATTTGTGGATTGATGACTTGCTTTTGGGCCTTATATTCCTGAACTTGTCCCAGAAAAAGGAGATGATCAAGCTGCTCAATCTGCTTTTTTTGATTGGGATAAAGGTTGAACCATCTAAGACTCATGGTTTCATGGGAGAGATCATCTTTAACAACGATATAACCATTATAAAGTAGGATGTTTCCCTTCCCACGTCTTCCAAAGGCTGGCTTGATATCCACATGCAGGACCTTTCCCGATCCTTTTATGTACTGATTCAACTCGGCTTCGGTAAAAGGTTGCGGAGGAGGCATTTTGTGAATACGCAGAGGCAGGATCCATAAAAGATCATAGAGTGTTTCTATTCCTGCTTCACTGAGCTTGACTATGCTGGGAGAAGGTTTCTTTCCAGAAGTTAAAGCAGAGAGGGGAGAAAACCAATGGATATTAAGCGTACTTGATGTCCTGGACCTCATAGACCAAATCACCCTTTGGTGCTTTAACGATAACTTCGTCCCCGATTTCTTTGCCAATTAATGCTTTTCCTAGGGGAGAGTTATAGGAAATCTTTTTAGGATCGGTCATCGCTTCGTCTTCGCCTACTAATTGATAAGTAAGTGTGACTTCTTTTTGATTATCAAAAATTTCAACGGTGGCGCCAAATACCACTTTATCAGTCTTGATGATTGAAACATCCACTACGCGCGCTCGAGCAAGTTTACTTTGAACATCTAGAATGCGGCCTTCTATAAGAGACTGCCTTTCTTTGGCCGAATGGTATTCTGCGTTTTCTTTTAAGTCACCAAGGTCCCTGGCTTCAGAAATAGCACGCTTAATTTCTTCCCGATCAACTTTAATAAGTTGGGCAAGTTCAGCTTCTAGCAATTTTTTTCCACTCAATGTCATTGGACATTCGCTCATAAGTATCCTTGTCGTCGTCGTGTTATTTTTTAAATAAGGCGTCTGCTCGAGCCTTTAAATCCTGACGTTCTTTTTCTGCATCATTATAAGAAGAGCCAATCTTAAAGTAATCACAAAAGTTGGCTTTTTCTTTATCCTGAATACGATCAGCATTGGACTCGCGACACTCATTATATGATTTTGGATCATAAAATTGACACATCTTGCATGCTCGAATATCCGCCATGCAATGGGCACAGGTGTCAGAGCGACTAACTAATATTTTATAGGTATCTGAAAGTGGTTTCCCACATTTATGACATTGTAGAGACACTTTAAAACTCCTGACCCACTCCGATGCCAAAGCCACCTTGGGCATCTGTAGGGGATAAGTAAATTCTTGGGGTATTTCTTTTGTTATATTCTTCCACCGACTTAGTGAGAAGATACTCATTATTATATTGATTGGTCTTAGAGATCAAATAGCTCACGGCAATAAGAGCGGCGCCTCCAAAGATAAGTGAGTTGCGGCTGGTGATGGTTTCTTCTCGGCCCTCATTGCTTCTGAGAAAACCACCTAAGATCATGCCGGTTCCCAAAGTACTTAGGGCTGCACTTTTCCAGGTAGGGCGGTTGTTTTCTTGATACTCGTCCAGAAGCTGCTTAGAAACAGGATCTCTCTCCAGGTAGTAGCGCAGACCTTCTCCTCGATTATTACTGCTTACATCTACTAGGACTTCCTGATAATTAATAGTAGCTATCCGACTGCAGGTTTCTGCAGCTTTAACTGGGAGCGCCAGGATGAATAGGAGAATAATAGTCAGTTTTATCATAGGGTAAAAAGTTTCTCTTTTAACTCAGGCTTTGGTCTGGTGACATTTTAACTTACCATAAGATAAAAAGCGACCTTCAAAAATATGGATTTAATCAAGACCGGTATAGGCATTACACAGACCATTAAGAATGCTTCACGTTTTCGTGAAATCTTGACGGTATTGAGTCGTAATGGCTTTGCTGAGCTAATTGTTAAATCTGGCCTGGATAAAGTGATTCCTGGATTTGTTCTACCTGGACGAGTTTCTATTCTAAAACGCGAAGATCTTACGAGTGAAGAATGGTGGGGAATCTTCGGTAAACAGTTGAGACTTAGTTTTGAAGAGCTTGGACCGAGTTTTATTAAACTAGGTCAATTAATGGCCACTCGAGAAGATATCCTTGATCCCGCAATGATCAGGGAACTTAAGCAGCTACAGAATAAAGTCAGAGGCATACCTTTTGATACGGCCCGCAAGGTCATTGAAGATAATTTAGAAAAGGCCCTGCCAGAGGTTTTTGTTAACTTTGATGAGGAGCCCATTGGTACTGCTTCTATTGGAGTCGTGTATAAAGCAGAACTCCTCTCCGGTCAAAAAGTCGTTGTTAAGGTTCGTCGTCCCGGGATAGCCAAGACCATCAATACCGATTTTCAAATACTACAATTTATCGTTCAGAATATTGAAAAAGTTTCTTCAGAAATTCGATTCATGGGCATGTCGCGCATGATATCTGACTTTTTTAAAAGTACTCAAAGTGAACTTAATTTTAAAATCGAAGCCCAGAACTGTGAGCGGCTTAAGAAGAATTTAGAAGTCATTGATAAAGACGGATTTCTCGTCGTTCCTAAAGTCTTTAGAGAAATTTCAACTGAAGAGGTCTTGATCCTAGAGTACTTAGAAGGAAGACCATTTAATGAGTTTCATTCATTAGAGGAATTAGGACCGGATGTTGTTCAGAAACTCGAGAGAAGTATTGAACTCTTTACTCATACTTTACTAGCAGATGGTTTTTTTCATGCCGATCTCCATGGCGGTAATTTCTTTGTATTAAAAGACAGAAGAATAGGCATTATCGATTTCGGTCTGATGGGAACTCTCAGTAAGAGGAATCGAACGAACTTAGTTGCTATTCTCTACGCCGTGATTACTTATAACTTTGATAACCTGGTCTACGAATTTTTAGACGTGGCTGAATATGATTCTATACCAGATCATGAAGAACTTATCCGAGATATTAAAGATGCGATTTCTCCCTTTATTGGACTGAGTGTAAAAGAAACCAATATGTCAGAGCTCGTGAGGGGATTAATAACCACCCTCAGTAAGCATGAGCTTTATCTGCCCCGAGAGTGGTTTATCATCTTCCGGGCCCTGATGACACTTGATGGCGTCGGAAAGTCCGTGGGACTGGACGTAAATATCTTTAAGGTGCTGGACAAGGATCTTCAGCATCTGGTGGGAGAGTTACTCTCTAAAAAGAATGCCCAGGAAGAGCTTATGTGGGTGGGCAAGGATGTCATCAGCTCACTCAGGATTATCCCCAAGCATTTGAAATGGTTTCTCAAAGAATCTTCCCGCAATGGATACTCGGTCGAGATTAGAGTAAAAGGTCTTGAGAAGTTTTCCAATCGCCTAAACCGATCATTCTACAGCCTGGGCATGTCTCTACTCGCGAGTATCTTTATCTTGAGTGGTGCTCTCTTTGTGAAGGATGCTTATATCTCTTCCTTAACTCAGATCCCTCTTTTGAGTTGGATATTCTGGGGAATCGCGGCTTACTTTCTGGTGAGGATCACCATGATGAGAAAATTCTAATTAATCCCAGTCCTTGCAAACCCAATTGAACGAGTGAATGTCATACTCGGGAACTCGACCAAATGCAGAGTATTTTCCTTCGCGTGGAAAGGTGCGGTCGATTTTTAAGCGATGATTGCCATTGGTAAAATGCAGAACCCTTTCGTCATATTTGGTAATCAGATTGACTCGTTTTGAATATCTCTTTTCTATTCCTTGAATCATGAGTTTAATTTCTAGTTCATAATAATGATTCCTACCCAAAGCAAATTTAGAAACAACGAGGCGATCGACGACGGAGGTTTCATCGAGATGAGCGCAATCAAAGAGTTTTTCTTCGCGAACGGCACTGAACGAGAGCATAGAATTAATTAAAAGAAAAATTGTAAGTGTGACTTTCATTTCCTATCCTTGCTAACTATTTGTGCTGTTTTTCATCCGTAACCCCTTCTTTGTTAAGAAGTATCTTTGTCTACTACTTTGGGGCTTATCAGGAATAGTCATCTTAATTAACGCATTCTCCAGGGCCGGTAGTAAGTAGTTTTTTCTAAAGTTTTCTGCGTCTTTTAGCTTAAGAGCTTTTTGTAATTCTCCTCTTGTCATCTCTCCGTTAAGTGCTTGAATTAACCTGACTTCTGGGGTGACTTCCGGGGCGACTTCCGGGGTGACTTCCGGGGTGNNGGTGACTTCCGGGGTGACTTCCGGGTGCGAGAAAAGTTCTACTAAAAAATATGACCTATCTTCGTCGGTACTAAACTTGGCTGCAGGAGATCCATTCTCTAAAAGTGATCGTCTAATAGTTGGAATCCCTGTTGAGCGGCCTTCTGTTAGCTTAAGTTCTTTTAGAAAATCTCCAATTCTTCTGTTGCGGTATCTTCTCGCAACAACACTACCGCTATTCAAACCTTCTATCTTAATCGATGGGTGTGGCCCTGGATAACTTAGTATCTCTATGGATTTGGGATTTATCCTAACTTCAATAGGTTCTCTTTGCTCATAGCTGCGGTGGTAGACGGCGTTTACCAACGCTTCTTCTAGAGCTGCGTATGGATAATTATAGATTCGTGTCGCTTCTGCTTTCTTAGGGTCCTTTATGACTCTTTCAATTAAAACTGTATTTTGAATATATTGTAAGACATCTCTTAATTGCTGATGAATAGGACCTTTAAAAGTTCGTTCAATGAGTTCTCCTCCATCAACTCCCTTAGGGAAGGTAACTACATCAATTTGAGATCCCGGTATGAACTTATCGGGAGATTCGTTAAAAAAAAGGATCCCTATATTTCTAGGTTTAACGTACTCATTTGGACCGTCTATAATAGCCATTTGTCTTGATAACTCTACAAGAGGTATCCCTGCTGATTCAGGATATATGCCACTATCGATATCCTTTAAGTATGCTCTAATGATTGGAAGCCTGAGATCTTCGATTGATGAAGTTTGGCACATTCTATCATCAAATGGGATTGAAGCAGCCAAACTCAGCAATTCTTGTTCGTACTCATCTTTTGCCTCTACCGTGCTAGAGTATCTTCGTATGTAGTAATGGTTAGACTTATGTGTTGCAGTTACTGCTTTGGGTGCCTTGTAAGGTCTGTTTTGACCACCAGGTATCCATAAGATAATTAGATTTCTATCTTGATATTTTTCAATGCTAATTATGGGAAAATAATTTGGTTGAATTAAGTAGCAGTAACTAAGAAGTTCTTGTTGTATTTTATCAAGAAGATTATCTGGAAGTCCTACAGGGGGAAATATAGGGCGCCCAGCATCGTCGCAGTCCTGTCCAATAACAATGTATCCTCCTCCTAAATTTTCAAAGTCATTGGCAAAAGCGCAGATGGTTCGAATAATTGGATCAGGGTTCCACCCTTTCTTATATTCAATACGCTCACCCTCTACAATATTTTGTCGGAGTAGTTCCTCTAGATTAATAGGTAGTTTACTTTTCAAAATAGTTCCATTTGTTTCTATTTAAAGTTTAAACCTAAATACTATCAAGTCCACTAAAGAAGATAGGTTTCATGTCTCCTAATTCTTCAAACGGGGCTGGACCAAAGATACCCCTGAGAAACTCTTCTATAGTTAACGCAAGAGTCTCCTGGTTGAAATCAAAGTAGGCTTCTTGCTTTATGAGATTGAGATCTCTCAGCTCAATGAGTCCATTGGTATAAAGCTTAATGAAGCGGCAGAAGTTCCGGGTATCTGCCGGTGCCAGCATAAACTGATAGTGCAATGACTCAGTTTCAATAAAACGTGCTCCCATCCAGACTTTACCATAATTTCTTATAGCCTCTAGATGCGAGGAGATATCTTGATTGGTGCCGTACTCATGAATAATACCTCCCAGATCCTGACCCTTGCCCTTGAAAAAGTATTCTGTGATTTTATCAGCTTCACTTCTGTAGTAGAACTCGCTAGAGGTGATCTTCTCCAGGAGTTTCCAGTCAGTGGCATCTCTTTCTGTTGATAAGTAGATTTTTTTAAAAGAATTATTGTAGAGGTGTTTAACATCTTCTTTCTGAGAGGATGTCAGTTGTGCATAAGTGGTTAAATTAAACTCGTTAGCATGTTTTTTTTGGGAGAGTTCAAACTGCTCTCCACAAAGATGAAAGCCGAATTTGGTATATAAACTTTCCTGATCGCTCCAGAGGAGAAAAAGGCTTGCGTCACTTCTTTTTTCCGCGAGAACATCTTGAAACAATGTCTGGAAATGTCCCTGTCCTCGATGACCCTTATCTACAGCGATTCCCCCGAGCATCATCACCGTGAAAATTTCATTCTCAATCTGGATTTTTCTCTCTTTCACTCCTACATGAGCAAGCACAGCATCGTTCTCATCTATAAGAATGAAGCAATTCTCATGATTGCTCTCATCCACGAGGGGAGCAAAGTCAGTTTGGAAGGAGTGAGGGTGCTTATAAGTGAAAGATTCTTCAATCAATTTGAGTGTTGCCTCAAAACATGAAGGTTTTTCTCTTAGGTTTTTTATTTGGGGGAAATTTTTGCCCATGGGTTTTCTCCGTAATTTCAATATTTTAGACGCTTTCAGGGAGTAATGTCGAATTTTTTTACAATCAAACTAAAGTCTTTTCGTGCATTGTCGAAAAGTTATGCATGAGGGTCACAAAAACCTTCATCACTCCTCTCACGGATTGAGAAAGAGTGAAACCCAATCAAGGAGGATTTATGGGTTTGCGTATTAACACTAACGTTTCATCGCTAAACGCGCAGAGAAACTTAGGCGTCACTAAGGGTGCTCAGCAGAAAGTGCTCGAGCAGTTGTCTTCAGGTAGTCGTATTAATCGTGCAGGAGATGATGCTGCAGGATTGGCGATCTCAGAAAACCTTAAGGCCCAGATCAGAGGTCTAGGTCAGGCAGAAAGAAATGCTCAGGATGGTATCTCACTAGTTCAGATTGCTGAAGGTGCCCTAGCAGAAGTCGGAAACATTATGATCCGTCTTCGTGAGTTGGGAGTACAGGCCGCTTCTGATACTATCGGTGCTACAGAAAGAAAATTCCTTAACGTTGAATTCGAGCAATTGCTCTCAGAAGTAGATCGTATCGCGAACTCTACAGAATTTAACCGTGTTCCTCTTCTTAACGGTACTGGATCTGTATTTGATATCCAGATTGGTACTCGTAACGATCCTTTATCAGATAGATTGACCTTTGATGCTTCGTCTGCGGATGTAAACGTAGCAGCTCTTGGTCTTAACCTGGCTTCGGTTTCGGATAAGATTTCTGCACAGAACTCTTTGGCCGCTATTGATCAGGCGATTCAAAACGTGTCTGGTATCAGAGCTGACTTCGGTGCTCTTCAGAACCGTCTTCAATCTACGATTAACAACATTCAGGTCAGCAGTGAAAACTTGTCTGCAGCTAATTCGCGTATCAGAGATACCGACATTGCTTCAGCAACTTCAGAGCTCACTAGAACCAACATCTTGATGCAAGCAGGTACTTCGGTGTTAGCACAGGCCAACCAGTCTACCACTAATGCTATCAGCTTAATTAATGCTGCTTCTCAGGGGTAAAGCCCCTGAGGCGGTACTAAGAAACTGATGTAAAACGAATCCTGCAAAACTTGTAGTGGGTGTATTTAACAGGTGATTGAAAAGGTTTGTTTTTCTAATACTAACAAACAAATTGGACAGTATGTCCTCTTAAATGAACAGGGAGGTTCAGTTATGCTTACAGGAGATTAAAAAATGGGAATTCGAATAAATACGAACGTTGCCAGTATAGCTGCGCAACGGGCTCTAGGTGTTACTAAGTTAAACTTGGACAGTAATCTTAGGAAGATGTCCAGTGGTGAAAGGATAACTCGCTCGGCAGATGATGCAGCTGGATTGGCGATCAGTGAAAAGCTGAAAGGTCATATCAGAGGTCTCAGACAAGCGAAAAGGAACTCAGATGATGGTATATCGCTTATTCAGACAGCAGAAGGCGGCCTCAACGAGATATCCAGTATCATCATACGCCTTAGAGAGCTCTCCGTTCAGGCAGCATCTGATACGGTCGGCGACACAGAGAGAAACTTCTCGAACATTGAGTTCAAGAATCTCCTGGAAGAAATCCAAAGGATTTCCCAGAGTTCAGAATTCAACGGAAGAAAGCTTCTTAATGGGTCAGGTGGAATGGTCGAAATCCA
>DFXX01000088.1 GCA_002381765.1 Bacteriovoracaceae bacterium UBA4097
GAGATAAGTCCAGTAGCGAGATGGTCATGACCATTCAAAACCCTAACTTCACCCGAACTCTTGGTATTGAATCAGATGTAGAAGGCCGAAATCTCGCCCTCTCAACCATCATCGCTCCCGCTAAGGAGAAGGGTATCAGAACTCTCCGAGTGGAAAACAATATGTGGCAATACTATCCTAAACTTAAGCGAAAGATTGCTATCTCTTCCTCTATGATGCTTGCTAGCTGGATGGGGTCCGACTTTACCAATGATGATATCCTTAAAGCATCATCTATGAGTGAAGACTATGAACATAAATTCTTAAAAGATGAAAAAATCGACGGAGTTGAATATAAGGTCATTGAAAATACCGCTAAGAAAAACTCCAAAGTCATGTGGCCCAAGATCGTGACCTATTCATCTAAAGCGGATTGCCTTCCCAGAACCTATCGCTATTATGATAAAGAAAATACTCTTAGAAGAACTTTGACCTTAGATAATTTAAAGACCTTTGATGGCCATAAGTTTCTTACTCATTGGGAAATGCGGCCTGAAGATGACAAGACTAAGAAGACTATCCTGGATTATAAAAACGTGAAATTTGATGTTAAGTTCAGTCCAGGACACTTTACCCAAAAAAACCTAACGGATAATTAATGCTAGCCCTTATCTCTCTTGCTCTTCTTTTTTCAACTTCCGTCTATGCCGTAGAGACAGAAATCTCAGGTAATCTAGAGGCGCAATCCCGCCACTCCTGGAATAATGAAGAGGCCAAGGAAGATTTATTTCAAGACTGGGATCAAGAACAGTTTCATCTGGTCTACGGAAACTTAAATGGCGTCTTTAAATTCAAAGATTCCCATATAGGTGTTAACTGGTTTGTGAGACAAAGCTATTCTAAGCTCTATGATCCTTCGCCAACTCCCTTGGGAGAGCGTGAGCCCTACATCGCGACTCAAATCTATACCTTTCCCAATCGCCTGGTAGCTCGAGATATCTTTAAGCTTCAATATGATAATCAGGAAAACAACTATAGAACCGAATCCGTACTAAATAAGCTCTACTACCAGTGGGATTTCGATGAACATCGCTTCACCATTGGCCGCATGTACATTAACTACGGCCTGGGTGAAATCTTCAATCCCATGAATCCATTCAATCAACCTACGGGTCTCACTGCTATTTCTCAAGTGGCCCAGGGAAATGACGGGATCGCTTTCACTTATTTTGTGAGTGATAAATACACCATCAATTTCTACTTTTTAGGAGATAAACGCATTGAGGGGTACGACGGCCAAATCGATAAGACCCTCTGGGCCCACGGCGAATATCAAGCAACCGATAAACTTCAACTCGATTACGTCATCGGCGAAGACCAAAATCGCCACAAGCTCGGCGGCCAGGCCGCTTACCGCTTAGCTGATGCTCTCATTTTCTCACAAGTCCTCTTCCAAACCGAATACGTGAACAAGAAGCCGTCAGATAATCTCTGGGACGTACTTCTCGGTTTCGATCAGCAGCTCACCGCCAAATGGCATCTTCGCACCGAAGCGGGTTATCAGAAGCGCAATACTCTCGCCGATATCAATTCCTTCGGAGACCGCTTCCTACCTACCGAATACTTTATAGCTCTTGCCAACCAGTACGAGTTCCATCCCCTGTTTAAAGCTCAGGGCACCTTAGTCCATGACATCAAATCGGGCTTTACCTATCTCATTGCTAAGGGCACCTATAGCCTGACTCAGAATATAGAAGCTGAGCTTTTTGGTTTTAGTCCCCTGGCCCAGGGTGGAGAAGCCGATCAGCCGGCGCAAAAGTTAGTTACCACCGATGTAGGAGTCGCCCTCAGGGCCTTCTTTTAAGCGGCTAACCTAAAAACAGCTACTTAAAACAGGCTCCTCTCTCCAAGCAAACCGGCCCACTCTTGACAGTTGTTGATATAACCATTAAAAATACCTTTCATTTAAAACTCACCTAGGGCGAAAAGTAGGCCAGTCCTCCCCGGCAGGTGGTTATCTTTAAGGAGTTCTCATGTACACAGTTGTGGAAATCAAAGGTCACCAGTACAAGCTAAAAGCAGGTGACTTGATTGACGTAGAAAAGATTGAAGCTGAAGTTGGATCATCGATCAGTTTTGATCAAGTCCTTCTTGTTGGTGGAGATAAGACTATCGTTGGTGCACCAGTTGTTGGTGGCGCTAAGGTAACAGCTAAAGTTGTTAAGCAAGGTCGCACACGTAAGATTCTCGTGTTGAAGCGCAAGCCAGGTGCTTACCGTAGAAAGAACGGTCACCGTCAGTGCTACACAGGTCTTCTCATCACTGAAATCAGCGATGGACAAGGCGGAGTAAGCAAGGCTGAAGCTAAGGCCAAGAAGTAATTTTAATCGAAATTTTAAAAAGTTAGGAGATCCATAATATGGCACATAAGAAATCGGGTGGTAGTACCTCTAACGGTCGTGACTCTAACCCAAAGATGCGTGGTGTGAAGAAGTTTGGTGGAGAAGTTGTAGATATCGGTTCAATCATCGTTCGTCAGAAAGGAACTAAGTTCCACCCTGGCCAAAACGTTAAGATGGGTCGTGATTTCACAATCTACGCCATGGTTCCAGGAACTGTTAAGTTCTCTTTCTACAATAAGAAGACAAAAATTATATCTGTTCTTCCAGCTTAATTGATCTTTACAGATCTTTAGGATACTAAGGGGGCTTTAACGGCCCCCTTTTTTTTATATTATGAAATTTATTGATGAAGTTGATATTGAAGTACACTCGGGCGCAGGCGGCAAAGGCTGTGTGAGCTACCGACGTGAAAAATACGTTCCCATGGGTGGACCGGATGGCGGCGATGGCGGTCATGGCGGTAACGTCTACTTTATGGGAGATGAGGGATTAAATACCCTGATGCACTTTCGTGGTCTCAAAACCTTCAAAGGGAAGGATGGAGACAACGGTGCTAGCTCAAATATGCAAGGGGCCGATGGCGACGACATGATCTTGAAGGTTCCCGTGGGGACTCTCATCTATCATCGTGAAACCGGAGATCTCATTTGCGACATCACAGAGCATGGTCAGAAGTATCTGGCAGCTGAAGGTGGTCTCGGTGGAAAAGGGAATGCTTACTTTAAGTCTTCCACTCACCAAACTCCTCGCTTCGCTCAGAATGGTCAGCCTGGGATTGAAATTCCAATACGACTTGAGCTAAAGCTTTTAGCAGATATAGCCCTTATAGGACTTCCTAATGCAGGAAAATCCACTCTTATAAGTGCCATCAGTGCAGCACGTCCTAAAATCGCTGATTATCCCTTCACCACCCTAGAGCCTAATTTAGGCGTAGTTCAGCTAGGTGAGAAAACTCTGGTTGTAACCGACATTCCAGGGCTCATCGAGGGTGCCGCAGAAGGCAAAGGACTTGGAACAAAGTTCTTAAAACATATAGAGAGAACTTCCGCTCTGGTTCATCTGATTGATTGCTCTATGTTCCTCGAAGAATTTGAGGCCATTGAAGCCTACTCCATCGTGCGTGATGAATTGGGTAAACATAATCCTGAATTATTAAATAAGAAAGAAATCGTCTGCTTAACGAAGATCGATGCCATGACTGAGGAAGAAATTGAGAAGTTTCGCTCATCTATGGAAGAGCAACTGGATCGCCGGGTATTACCTATCTCGGGTGTTTCGGGGCGAAATATTGATCTCTTGAAGCAACTCATGCTAAAAACCAAAGAAATCATAGATCAAGAAAAGGCAAAAGAGGGAACTCATGGCAATTAATGAATACATTCAAACTGAAGTTACTAAGGTCATTACCAATAAGGACTTCGAATTTCCATTGAATCATGCCATGGCCTCGACCTGGATTCTTGCTAACTTCAAGGGTGATAATTTAAAGATCTTTGACATGAGAAAGACCAGTGCGCTTTGTGATTATTCAATCATCGCCACTGCTCAGAACGCCACTCAAGCTCGTGCCATGTCAGATGAAATTTCCGGTAATCTTCAGCAGCAAGGTGCTCACATCGTCTCTTACGAGGGTTATGAATCGGCCGACTGGATCCTAATCGATACTGGTGACATCATCGTTCACATCTTCAACGGCCCATCTCGTGATGTATATGATCTTGATATGATCTTTGCTAAGAATCCTCAGGTTAAGATTCCGGAGGAATTCTACTTTGGAACACCGACAAACGTATCTAATGAGAAGGCAGACCTTAAGGGCTTCTTCTAAACCATGGCCCGCCAGATCCACCTTATTGTGGTGGGAAAGCTCAAAGACTCGCATCTTGAGGCCGTGGAAAAAGATTATCTAAAACGCATCATCAATCCAGAACTCATCATTCATGAAGTGAAGGCTTCGGCCGAAAACAAAGAGGCTGAAGGCGAAGTCATCTTGAAAAAGGTCAAGGATCTTACTCAAGGTGGTGCAGCTCATCTGATAGCTATGACTGAGTGGGGCAAACGCAACACATCAGTGGCATTTGCAGAGTGGACTGCCCAGCTATTAGAACGCCCCGCAAAGATCATCTTCCTCATTGCTGGAGCTGAAGGCTTTTCTGAGGAGATTCTTAAGTCTTGTCAGGAGAGGATTTCCCTTTCAGAGCTGACATTTCCCCATAAACTGGCCAGAATACTCCTAGTAGAACAACTCTATCGGGCCCAAACAATTAGGTCCGGACATCCTTACCACAACTAAGGAANNATGGATGGCTTTGGTCATAATCCCAATGAACATATGAATGCTGTGAAAGCAGCTAAGACTCCCAACATCGATTACATTTTTAATCACTATCCGTTTACCACCATCGAACCTGGTGGAGAAGCCGTAGGACTTCCTAAGGGAGTGGCCGGAAACTCGGAAGTGGGTCACTTAAATTTAGGTGCTGGCAGACCAGTGAGGCAGGATCTGGTTCGTCTGAATGAAGCTATCGAAAAAAATACCTTCAAAGATTTTCCTCGCTTTCAGGAACTCATACAAAAAACAAAAAGCGGAACCAAGCGCATTCATCTTATGGGACTTCTCTCTGATGGTGGTGTACACGCTCATATCGATCACTTAAAAGAGATATTAAAACTCTTAAAAGAGCACTCAGATATAAAAATTTATCTGCATGCCTTTATGGATGGAAGAGATACTTCGCAAGATTCAGGTATTCATTATCTGAAAGAGATTCTTGCTGTTCCGGGCTTTAAGCTTGCCAGTATGCAGGGCCGCTCCATTGGCATGGATCGCGATAGAAGATGGGAAAAAATCAAAGTCGCCTATAATACGATGATTGGCCAGGGTGCTATCACCAATCAGAAACCTGAAGAATATATCCTAAGCGAATATAAGAAAGGTATCTACGATGAGTTCATCACGCCGGTTCTCTTCTCAGAAGAAGGGGCCATTCAAAACGGTGACTCGGTCTTCTTCTTTAATTACCGCCCAGATCGCGCTCGTCAGATGACACTGGCCATGAATGACTGCAACTTTAAGGAGTTTCCCCTTCCGGTTAAGGCCGGCTACTTTCTGTGCATGACTCCTTATGTGCCTGATGAGTGTCCTGATCTTCCGGTACTCTTGGATAAAGAAAAAATCAAGGGCACTCTCGCCGCCTATATCTCTAGCCTTGGTAAGAAGCAGTTTAAAATTGCTGAAACCGAGAAGTATGCCCATGTGACTTATTTCTTCAATGGTGGAGAGGAAACTCCTTTTCCTGGGGAAGAAAGAAGTCTTGTACCTTCTCCGCGAGATGTAGCGACCTATGATCAAAAGCCAGAGATGAACGCAGCTATCGTGACTAAGAATCTCTTAGAAAAGCTCGATGATAAATCTTTTAGCTTCTATCTCGTGAACTATGCTAATGCCGATATGGTGGGCCACTCTGGAAACTTTGCTGCCACGGTTAAGGCAATTGAAGCTCTTGATGAATGCATCGGAAAGCTTTATGAGAAATGCCTAGAGAAAGGCATTGCTATGATCCTCACTGCCGATCACGGCAATGCCGATCAGATGGTTTATAATGGTGGAGGCATTCATACCTCACACTCTGACTCGGAAGTTCCGTTCTGCTTGATGCATCCAAAACTAAAAGACATCGACATTATGGTGAGTCAGGAAAGTAAGATCCGTGCGCTTAAAGATGTTGCTCCAACGGTTTTAAAAATATTAAATATACCTAAACCAAAAGACTTCACTGGTAACCCTATCTTTGTATAAAGGACGACCATGACTTTTTCTCATATTGGATTATTATGCTCTGGAGGAGATGCTCCAGGAATGAACTGTGCTATTAGAGCAGTCGTGAGAACGGCCATCTTCAATGGAATAAAGGTGACTGGAATCAAGCGCGGATACGCGGGTCTCTTAAATGGTGAGTTTCAGAACATGACCCCTTCTTCAGTGGGTAATATTATTCAGCGAGGGGGAACTGTTCTTCAGACTTCTCGTTGCCCTGAATGGATGAAAAAAGAATATAGAGAAAAAGCGATAGATCTTTTGAAAAAAGAGGGCATCGAAGCTCTAGTGGTGATTGGAGGAGATGGCTCATTCAATGGTGCTAAGGCCCTGTGCGATGAATTTAATTTTCCAGTAGTGGGTATTCCAGGAACTATTGATAATGATATTTCTGGAACTGATTATACTATTGGTTTTGACACTGCTGTTCAGACTGCCATCGAGGCAGTGGATAGAATTCGCGATACTGCTCACTCTCATGCAAGAACCTTCCTAGTGGAAGTGATGGGAAGAAATTCTTCAGCGATCGCATTAAAGGTTGGCGTTTGTACCGGTGCCGAGAACGTGCTTCTTCCCCATGAAGCCGTAGATCATAAAAAACTCGTTGATGATATCAAGCGAGGTATGGCCCGTGGTAAGGAGTCTTCCATTATTATCGTAGCCGAGGGGCCGGTTGCTGGCCGAAGTTATGATCTTCAAAAAG
>DFXX01000064.1 GCA_002381765.1 Bacteriovoracaceae bacterium UBA4097
TGATGTTTCTTAACCCATTCCACCATATCATTCTTCAAATTATCATGAGCAATTAAAGCAACATTTTTCATTCGAATATAATACGTCTAAAATGTTCCTCGATCCATGAAATTCTTATCCTCTGGTGCCCAGTCTTGTTCATAGGGTCTATCCTTATCCATAGCAGCATTTTTAAAGATAAATTCATTTCTATCTTCCAAGTAATCTACTATGAAGGGAAGAAGCACAGGTTTGTGGTTACCTACGTTTAATAAAAGGTCTCGAAATTCATACTCAAAATTTCGTATGAGATTTGGTATCAGAATGCTGCCTTGAACCGGCAAATAACAACGATTACTCTGTGGAGCACTCTTGGCACCTAGAATGGCCCTTTCGATAAGTTTGTCATCAGGGTTCTCCGTAAAGAGGGCGTCTAAGCTAATAGATGATATACCGAGCCCTGTTTTACAGGCAGTACACTGATTACAGGATTCGCGATAAAGAAATTTTGCAACTTCTTGAGCAATACGGGGTGCACTTCTGGTCTCATCAAAGATCATAAAGCTACAGGAATCTAGACCACTTCCGACACTTTCCATAGAAGCATGATCAAGATGAACATCAAAGTTTTCTCTTACCAATACTCCGGTCGAGACTCCTGGAAGAACTGCTTTAATAGGACTATTACCTACCGGCCCCTCCCCATACTCATTGATTAAATCTTGAAAGCGTATTCCTGCCGGTACTTCATAGACACCCGGCCTTTTGATATCTCCCGATAGGGTACAGATAAGGGGGCCAGGGGTATTTTCTGTTCCAATTGCTCTAAAGCTTTCTGCTCCCCGAAGAATGATCTCTGGCACTCTAGAATAAGTCTCAACATTATTTACCAGAGCGGGATTAGCGGAAGCAGACGTACTGAAGAGTCCTTTTTCGTATGGAGGATAATGAGCTTCTCTTGGAAAGGGGCCAATGCCTTCTATCACATTTAAAAGTGCTTTCTCCTCTCCGAATAAATAGTCGTCAGGTCCGGCCACCAGATGAATGCTGACTTTATTCAGATGACCTTTTTTCTTAAATTCTTTTATCGCTCTTTGTAAAATAGCGAGTTCGGTTACAAAGCTCTTTTTTATAGCGATATAGACTTCATTGCATTTAAGGACATGAGCGGCGATGAGGGCCCCTTCAATCATAGAGTAAGGATTCTTTCTGATAATCTGTCGATCTTTAAAGGTTCCCGGTTCTCCTTCGGCGGCATTGACCACCACATACTTCTTAGGAGACTGATCTTGAAATAAGGTATACCACTTTAGACCAGTAGGAAAACCCGCTCCACCTCTTCCGCGAAGAAGGGAAGCTTTGAGCTCCACTATGATATCTTGAGCAGACATCTTACGGGCATAGGCCAAGGCTTCTCCTTTCTCTTCATAAAACTCACTCAAACTATTATAGGGATTCTTGGGAAGGATATAATGATTCTTCATAGCAGGCTCCTTTGCTCGAGGGACATTTTGTGCTCATCTTCACGTTCTTGCATCCTGCTTTATTTCACTCCGAACTATCTTGTTTATATTTCTTGTATTCATTTAGTTAAGATTCACAGCATGTTGCTCATAGTGTTTGGAGGATTGATCCTGTTGTTAGTTTATTCATGGCCGAGAACAAAGGAGAATATAATGGATAGGAAAAATAATGTTCGAAGAAATGATGATTTGGCATTGGAGTCTGATGTCGCGACTATGCATCCACTTATTAGCTGGAGATCGGTTATTGCAGGTACACTCATCGCTTTTTTTTCGATGATTGGACTTTTAGGACTTGGAATGGCCTTTGGTGGAATAGGCATGGATGATGAAACAAGCCTAAGAAGTGCTGGTATTTTTACAGGTGTTTGGTTTCTAGTCTCTGCCTTGCTCTCGATCTTTGCTGGTAGTTACTTCGCCGCGAGGGTCTCAAAGTTTCAAACGGGCAGAATTGGTTCGGCCCAAGGTTTGGTCATAGCTGCACTTTTTCTTGGCTTCTTTCTCTATCAAATGATGTCTACTTTAGGCATGGTGGGGTCAGCCGCAGGAAATCTTGCGGGAGGATCTGCTAATCTTATCGGTCAAGGCGTCCAAAAGGCGAGTCAGAATCAAACTATTACCAATACCGTAAGTAATCTATCTGAAGATGCCTTGGGAGATTTAAATCTGCGATCTGAGCCCCGTACTGTCGCCATGGGTGTAGGAACACGTTTGGCGAATGGCAATGTAGAAAGTGCAAAAAACTATCTAGCTCGTCAGGCCGGGATCTCTCCCGCTGAAGCAGATGCACGAATCTCCCAATTGAATACTCAGGTTTCACAGGCCGTTAACCAAGCTAAGGAAGGAGCTGCTACGGCCTTGAAATCAGCTGGATGGACTCTCTTCTTATTGGTTGCTCTCGGGGCCTTAGCGGCCATTGCTGGAGGTGCCTTAGGATCAGTGACTAATTTTAGAAAGCCACTTTCTCGTGAACAATCTGTGCTAAGAAGTCAGCACGCTTAGATACTAATTAAAATAATGGCGGCGACTGCCCGCCATTATTTTTTCTTCTAGGTGCACTCATGAAATGCAATAAACTCTTATTAATGCTTACTTTTTTTTTGATGACTCAAGCTAAGGCTTCCACCTATGAGGCCTACTTTCTAGATTATATGATGGAGTATTATCAGAAAAGTACCCTTAGTGGGGCCCTGGTACAGGAGAAGAGTGACAATCTGGATATTAAAAGAATGAGCCGCAAAATAGTGAGAGATGAAAATAGAGATATTAAAAAGATGAAGAGCTGGAGGAATGGCTATTTTGAGGAAGTCCCTAATAGATCCTACTGGGCAGGACCGACTCTTCCAGAAGATCTGCATTTTTCTGAAACTGAAGAGTTCGATAGTCGCTATATCGATTACATGATTTCGCTTCTCAGGACAAAAAAAAGAGTCATGCAGAAAGCTTCAAGTAAAATTACCAAGGATTTTCTTTTGGAATTCATTAAGCATGAGACTAAAGAAGTCGAAAAAAATATTCTGAAACTTAAAAAACTTCGCTCTGAACTTTGATCAGGCCTTATCTAACTCTTTTAATTTTTCTTTATCCCCTGCGATCCAGAGGAGATCTCCATCCTCTAAAATGGTTGAGATATCAGGATTAACTGTAAGAAGTCCTGCTCTTTCCAGACCCACGATCAAACCAAAGGTAGTTTCTCTAATTCCAGAGTTCCTAATGGTCTTACCCGTGAANNGAGTATTATCGTTAAGAAAGACTGAGAAAGCCTCTAGTTGATCATCAGTACCAATGGCACAGATTTTATCATGAGGAAATATTCTTTCTTTTGGTCCAGGTACAGGTAGCTTTCTTGCTCCTCTCTCAATCATTGCAATCGTGACCCCAAAGAGTTCTCTTATAGCAAGTTCAGCGATAGTCTTTCCAAGCCCCTTAAACTCAGAAGAGACTTCAAAATAACTCATATGACCTTCCCAGGGAGTCTTTAAGGGTACTTTTGATTCACCCTTTACCACCTTAGGTGAGAGATTATAGAGGAACTTTTCTTCAAACCAATCATAGATATGACCCAGATTCTTTGAGAATAGATAGAATGAGAGAAGACCCAGAATTAAAACAACACTTGAGGTGACGATGCTGGAGAAAAAGAAGGACATCTGGACACCAATTAGTATTACTGCTGCGATATACCTAAAGATGCTTAATGAATGGCTTAAGTAGGCAAGGCGGTGGGATTGCGCAATAGATCTTAAATGGTAATTGATCTTTCCATTTATCAATGACCAGAGAAACGGAGTCGAAAGAAGAAGGGTTACAACATAGGTCGATACGTTAACCAGGATAAGCGAATCAAGTCTTCTTAAAAGATGTGATTGAATTAATCCTCTTCCGATAAGGCTAATGCCAATGATAACAGTAGAAATAATGATGATTCTTAAGAAGAAAGATTTCAAAGAGGCCTGAACTTCACTTGAACCGCCTGCTGCTTGAGTAGAGGAGCTATAGCTGTTCAGATTGGATAGAAGCTTTTGAGGCATTTTGGATTCAAACCAATGTGCAGCCCTGCCTGAAAAGGCCACCATATAAGGAGTGGTGAAGGTCGTGGTAACTGAAACTGCTACTGCTAAGGGGTAAAACTTTTCATCGGTTACCTTCAATGTTTGCCCAAGAGTGGCAATAATGAATGAGAATTCCCCGATCTGAGTTAGCGTCATTCCTGTTTGTATCGCTCTTTTAAGAGGTTGACCGGAAATAAGAGCTCCAATGGTCGCAAAAAGGGTTTTCCCAAGAATAAGAGATACCGAAAGAATAAGTATCATTTTCCACTCGGCTACAATCGTAGTGGGGTCGATTAACATACCAACTGAAACAAAGAAAATTGCCCCGAACAAATCTTTAACTGGTTTAGTGATGTGCTCAATCCGCCTGCCCTCATTTGTCTCGGCCAGCAGTGAGCCCATGATAAATGCACCTAAGGCCGGGGAGAAGCCCACACTATTAGCAAGGAGAACCATTCCCAAGCACAGTCCTAGACTTACAATTAGAATAGTTTCTTCATTAAGTATTTTCTTAGTTTTGTCTAAGAGAGTAGGTATAAAGAACATGCCTGCCACAAACCACAGAATCAGAAAGAAGAGAAGTTTTAAGACAGAAAATAAGAGGGCCTCTCCTTCAAACTGTCTGGTAACTGAAATTGTAGAAAGTATCACCAGGAGGATAATGGCCGCTAGATCTTCAATAATCAGAACTCCAAAGACCAAGGAAGCAAAATTTTTGGATTTTAGGTTCTGCTCTTCCAGAGTGCGAAGAATGATCGTCGTAGAGGATATGGAAAGAATTCCACCAAGAAATAAGCTATTAAGATGATCCCATCCGAGTAGTCTTCCGAGGATGTATCCCATGCTTAACATGAAGCTGACTTCAAAAAGACCCGTAATTCCTGCAGACGGGCCAATACTGACCAGACGGCGAAAGCTGAATTCAAGACCCAGTCCGAAGAGGAGGAATATCACTCCAATTTCTGCCCAGAGTTTAATCGTTTCGGTATCGGTAATAGTAGGTAGAATTGATACATTGGGGCCGATCAGCAGACCGGCCAGGATATAGCCCAGAACTACTGGCTGCTTTAAAGTTTTAAAAATAAGGGTCACAACGGCAGCAACACCGAGAATGATAGCTAGATCATTGATTAAGGTAGGTAAATGGGACATCTGATTATTTTATAATTCAAACACTTCTGGCACTAGAGGGAAAAGCCGTTCAGTGCTTAGGTTGATGGAGAAGAAAAATAAGGCGAAGGGGTTAGTTTATTGGAGATCTTATACGAGATGAGCTCTTTAAAGACTTCAGGATTACTACTTTTGATATGAAAGCAATTCCCTCCGATAAGTTCAATGAAGTACTCTACATCTCTTCCTTGGGAAGTTTCCTCCAACATTGATTGTAGGGCGTAGAGGGACTCATCTATACTTTGGCCGATGGTCGTCATTTTGAGACTAGGAACTTCTGCAATACATCCGTGAGAGTTAATCCAAAAACAACCTCTCACTGCTAACTCTATGTCCATGAATATCTCTTGTAAAATAGTCGGTTATAATGGTCAAAAGGTATTAGCTACCTTTTGACCATCTAAGAATTACATTCCTTCAGAAGCACTTGGCTCAGCAGAGTCCATTTCTCCAGCAGAATCAATTTCACCTGATTCCTGTTCTTGAGGGAAAGCAGCTGGATCTGTAGCCGAATCGCGAGACTCTTCATTTAGCCCAGTGCCTGTTCCGGCTTCTGTTTCAGTATCCATACGCTCAGTTGTGGTTCCTGTGCCCATTTCAGTTTCTTGTTGCTGATCTCCACGGTTACAAGCAACCGATAGACCTAAGAGTGACATGACAGTAAGGGACAATAAAATCTTTTTCATAAACAGCTCCTTAGTTGTTATCTTCAACAAGACTGTACTCAAGAAATTAACTAGCAGTTAACTTTAATTCCTCTTAAATTTTATCCTGAGAATTATGGTATTGATAAGGGGTTCTATTTGCCGCCGTAATCGCATATTAGGTGAGAATTATCACCTAAAACTAGTTCGCACTTTGTGTTAAGCGGGAGTGCAAAATTTTCTTCACCATGACCACATGGCAGTCCCATAAGAACGGGATAGTTTACTCTCTGGGCAAAACGCTGAATTGCATAATGAATATGATTTTCACCATTCTTCTCATCTCCTCCACTAAAGTCTCCAAAAACGAGAGCTTTGACACCTTTATGGAGAATCTTGGCCTGATGAAGTTGTTCGAGCATTCGATCCACGCTATAGCCTCGCTCAGAAACATCTTCCACAAAGAGGATTTTTCCTTTGGCCTCTAGCTCCCAATCTGTTCCGAGCGATGACTGAAGGATGCGGAGATTTCCGCCCACGAGTTTGCCTTTAATACTCCAGTCTTTTTCGGCAAATTTATTGAGGGGTCTCAGCTGATCAAAGGTTTTCTTTTTTTTTCGACCAAGCAGTATTTCAATCAGCTCTTCTCTATCTGGTGATTGAATATTCAACCCAAGCTGACTGATTGTTCTGCCGTGAAGAGTAGGCCAATTCCATTTTTGGTTTAAATAGAGATGAAGTGAGGTGATATCGCTGAATCCAATCAAGAGCTTGGGTTTCTTGGGAGGTTTCATTTTCTCTAAATAGGGAATTAGCCTCATACTTCCATAGCCACCTCTTAAGCACCATATGGCCTTTGAGTCTGAGTAGAGAGCTTCTTTAAAATGAGCTAATTGTTGCTTTAATGATGATGCAAAAAATATATCCGGATCAATCAGATCATGGGGGACTTTAGGGATAAGTCCAAGGGAGGAAATCCAACCTAGACCTTCACTGAGCTTTAAGTCAGGTGAGTGAGAAGCTGGTGCAATGATATCAACCGAATCTCCTTCTTTTAGATACTGCCAACGCATAATTTCTTCTCACTGCTTGCAATTTCTATCATGATCTCTATTCTTGGCATCTTCAATCGCCGCCATAAGCTGTTCAATATCGATGGGCTTTGGTAGCAGGGCCGCACAGCAATCATTTAAGGCCAGGTTTTCGGAAGGCATAAGATTGGCATTCGCCGTAATAAAGATTACCGGAAAGTGAATCTTGTGTTTTCGACACCACTCTAATAGTTCTGCTCCATCCATTCTGGGCATCCTAAAGTCTGAGATCAATAGGTCAAAGCTCTTTTCTTGCAAAATCTCGGTAGCTTCTTGACCATCTACAGAAGGGACGACCTCATAACCCTCGTCTTTTAAGATTTCGCAAAGTATATCCCTGATATTATCATCGTCTTCAACGAGAAGAATTTTATAGGCTTTTGTAGTCATTAAAAATCCAATTATTAAATTTCCTGCTTATCCTCCCTAAAGGAAAGTATACAGTCATGAGTATAAGCATTAGAGAGATTTTTTCCTATTACTTGTTGTTAACACGGATGGCCAAAAAGTATTCTCTTTGACTCTTCTGACAAAGATGGGTATTTTAAATTGCAACTGACTTGCAATTAAAGGACACTCTATGAAAAAGCTCATGATGATCTCTTTGGCCTCAATGCAAGGCCTCGCTTACGCCCATATAGATACTAAACTTGAAGCGATCGAAGTTTTTGACCACAGTGAAGATCAAACCTTAGTTGATTTTATTCCGAGCGTGACCACTTTAAGAGGAAGGGAATTGCAGAAGAGAAGATCCACTAGCATTGGCGATACTCTTCAGCAGGAAGCAGGTGTTAACAGTACCGGCTTTGGTCCTAATGCAGGCAGGCCCGTTATCAGAGGCCTTGATGGGGACAGAGTTCGTGTCCTACAAAATAGCTTAGGAACTTTAGATGCCTCGACTCAAAGTCTAGATCATGCCATCCCGGTGGATGTCCTTACTATTGAGCAGATTGAGGTTGTAAGAGGCCCTATGAGCCTTCTGTACGGCTCATCCGCTGTGGGAGGAGTAGTCAATCTAGTTACCAATCGTATTCATACTGAGTATGAGGAAGGCTTCTTTTCTCAAGGTCTAGTTCAAGGAGAAACGGTAAACAATGGTTTAAGTTCTGCTCTTCATTTGAATTACGGTAAAGACAAGTGGATGTTTCATGTAGATGGATCAACCAGAAATCTTCAGGATCAGAAGATTGCCTCTCATGCAAGAGGAGGGGAAGCCCGAAAAAAAGGGGAGCTACCAAATAGTTTCAATAAACAGGATAATGTTGCTGTTGGAGTCTCGAAGATCTTAGATCAGGGTCACTTTGGTGTGTCATTTAATAATTTTGGCACGACCTATGGCACAGTAGCTGAGGAAGATGTTTCAATCGATATGATTCAAAATCGTTTTGAGTTTCATGGAGAATGGAGACCGAGTGATTGGATGATAAGAAAGATTAAGCTTAAGTCGGCCTTCTCGAAATATTCTCATAAAGAAATCGAAGGAGAAGAAACAGCAACTAGGTTTAAGAATCAAGGAAATGAGACAAGATTAGAAGCAGTAACAAAATCAACCAACCTTGAAGGTGTCATCGGGCTTCAAACAGAAATATATAAATTCTCATCTAAAGGTGAAGAAGCCTTTCTTCCGGAAAGCGAAAATCAAAAGATTGCTCTTTTCTCTTTTCATGAGCTTACATTAAATGAAAAGCATGCTCTTAGCTTCGGAGCACGTATGGAAAATGCCGAAATCGATAGAACCTCTGGCGAAAAAGAATCACGGGATTTTGACCTTTTTAGCGGTTCCTTAGGCCATCAGTATAAGTTCAATAAAGAAAATTCTCTTTCCACCAGCGTCTCATATACTGAAAGAGCGCCAAACTTTCAGGAGCTCTATGCTGAAGGGCTCCATGTTGCCACCGATGCCTATGAACAAGGTGATTCTGAACTTGTTAAAGAAAAGGCAACTGCTCTAGAGATTAGTTTTAAATCTCAAAGCGAGCGACAAAGATTTACCGGAAGCATCTTTACTCAGGTATTCAAAGATTATATTTCCCTAAATCCTACTGGGGAAGATGATGTTGATAGTGGATCCGAAATCTATAACTTTGAGCAAGTAGATGCTCTTTTTTATGGTATCGATCTGGAGGCCCAAAGAGATCTTGCCGAATATCAGAACGGTATGTTCACGGCCATTACTAAGTTTGATTGGGTTCGTGCTAAGAATACTGACTCGGGATATAATTTACCTCGCATCTCTCCTCCCAGACTAAGTCTAGGTCTTGAATATACACGAAATAAATGGTCAACGGACGTAGAAGTTCAATATGTTGCTCACCAAACGAAGACAGCTCCTGAGGAGAGTAGCACTGACTCATATACTTTAACAAACTTTGGATATGCCTATAATGTTGTTGGAGACAAAACGGCCTATAATCTTTTTGTAAGAGTTAGAAACTTATTTGACGTGGAAGCAAGAAATCATGTCTCATTTCTAAAAGAGATGGCTCCGATGCCAGGAAGAAATATGATCGTGGGAGCTCAGTTCCAGTTTTAAGCACAACGAGAGCATAGGCCGGTAAATTCCAGTCTATGCTCCATTTCGGTAAAGCCTAATTTCGCAATGGCCTTCTCAAAAGCTGTTAAGTCACATTTTTCAATTTGTTGAATGTCACCACATTCTCTGCATCTTACATGATGATGGTGATGATTGTGCTGAGGACTCTTTTTGTTTTTGTTTTCTTGATGTGACATTTCGTAACGAAAAAAACCCTCGTCCAAATTTACTTCCTGGATAAGATCTTTTTCTTTGAATTGAGCTATCGTTCTGAATATCGTCGATACATCACAGCTTTGTTTCATTTTTTCATGCAGATCTTGCACCGAAAGCGGACGGGATGACTTAGAGAGCTCCAGAAGAATTCTTACTTTAACCTTAGTGCGATTAAGTCCTGAATGGCCTAGTAATTCCTTAGCGGATTCTTCACTAAGTGGTGAATGGCAGCAATGCTTTTCCATTGAAAAAATCTAGCTCAGTTCTGAATAAATTGCTAGTGTCTATTCATGAAAGATGAACAGAAAGCGTCAAATAAAACAGAATGGGGTCATTTCTCAGGAGATCAGGATGAGAAGGATTTTCTGGAAGGCCCTCACTCCCGAACCTTTGAGTTTCTCCACGCCTTTCATGTCTTTAGTGAAATGATTAAGGGCTTTCGTAGGTTGAACTTCATCGGTCCCTGTGTCACGGTCTTTGGTTCAGCTAGGTTTGATGAAAATCATCAATACTATGTGCTTTCTCGAGAAATGGGGAGAGAACTAGTTCGCCATGGTTTTAGCGTAATGACGGGAGGTGGTCCTGGCGTTATGGAAGCCGCTAATAGGGGTGCTAAGGATCTTATGGGGACTTCCATCGGTTGTAATATCACTTTGCCTCGAGAGCAAACGCCTAATCCCTATCTTGATTATTGGGTCGAGTTCAAATATTTTATGGTCAGAAAGTTTATGCTGGCCAAGTACTCTTATGGCTTTGTTGCCATGCCAGGTGGATTTGGAACCCTCGATGAACTCTTTACGGTACTGACCTTGATTCAGACTGGAAAAATGCAAAATTTCCCAATTGTTCTTATGGGGACTGATTTTTGGCAACCTCTTAGAAGCTTAATTGAAGAGCGTCTGGTAGAGGCCAAGACCATTAATGCTGACGATTCGAAATATCTGTATTTTACCGATTCTCCCAAAGAAGCTGCCAACTTTATTCAAAGTGTGGCCTTACGAGACTTTAACTTACGTCTAAGAAAAGTTAGAAAACCTACTAAAATTCTCGGAGAAGGTAGCTAAATTTACCTAGCAGTCTTTGAGCTTATTCCCGTGATACCTTTTTTCTGAGGTGTTTCATGCAGTTCAATCTCTTCGTCTTCCTTACTATTTTTTCTTTTATAAATTCCGTAAAGGCTGCAAGCGAGACCAATCCTTATCAGATTTGTGGCAACAGCTCTCCTGACAATAAAATTCTTTCTCATTGGAAGAAGACTAGCAATGGTTACTGTGCTGAGGTGTCTTGTAAAATTGCTGATTATCAGATCAAGCGAACAAAATGTTTTAATCATTTAGAAGAAAAATACCCAAACACTATCTGGGAGACATATTCAGATGATGTGAAGGCACCTAATATGGCAGGTTACGAAGGTTTTGCTTACGATCGCAGGCTTTACCCGGGGGAAGATTGCTTTGATGAGTGCCGACCTGTGAAAAATTCAGTGCTGGGTATAGCTCTGAAGGCCAAATCGGGTTTGGAGCTTGCAACTTGTCGCCAATGCTTTTTTAAATTAGACAATATGGATCGTGAGCTAAGATATACTATTCCAGAAATGAATCTCACGCTTTATTCAGGAATGAAGTGTCATCACCTGTGTCGTTTACCCAAAGGGGATTTTTCGTATGTGAGAGATTTTTCACCCGAGTGTAAAAGCTGCGTGGGCATGGGGGGGCTTCCTGCAGAAAAGTTTGATTATCTCTTAACTCAATCTGGAGAATGTTGGGAAGTGGAAAATAAGCTTAAGAAGAGACCAGTTCCCATTCATCTTTGTCAGAAGAAAGAGGAACTCATACTTACACATTACCAAAGTGATTCTTCCCGAACAATTAAGTCAATCATTTTTAATCTGGATCCCAAATGTCGTGAAATCGATAATGTGAGCTCTGGAAAAATATTCAATCAGAACGTTGCCTCAATATTATGCAATAAAGAGAGAATTGAAGATACCGACCGAAGTATTCAGAATAAAGATGGTTCACCTCCCGCCCGTTCTCCCAAATCACATAAGGGTGTCATCCAGCATTAAATGAAAGCAAGTCTTTTAAGCTAAAAGGAATCCCTCTATAATTTATTTATAGTGAGGTTAATATATGAGTTTCTTTCAACTTGCCCCCCAATTAGAAAACCAATATGAATCGGATCGAGTCCTTAAGTCTTATCTTAAGCGAGCTCTTGGCCCTGAGATGCTAAAAAACATCGAGGAAGATCTCAAGCGTTTCGGTCAGAGAGTTGTTACTGATGTTTTAGTAATGGGTGAGGAAGCAGAAAGAAATGAACCAGTTCATATTCCCTATGATCCATGGGGAAGACGAATTGATGAAATTAGAGTTAACAAGGCTTGGTATGAGCTGGATAAAGTGTCGGCAGAAGAAGGATTAATTTCTCTAGGATATAAGCGTCAGCAGGGAGAATATTCTCGTATCTATCAATTGGCCAAGCTCTACTTGTTTCATCCCTCTTCGGCTATCTACAGTTGCCCACTGGCCATGACAGATGGAGCAGCTCGTTTAATTGAACTTCATGGAACTCCTGAGATGAAGGAGCGGGCCTATAAACATCTTACTTCGACTGATCCGATGGAATTTTGGACTTCCGGACAATGGATGACAGAGAGATCCGGTGGATCTGATGTGAGTGAGACTTCCACTATTGCTAAACTTATTGATGGCAAATGGAAGCTTTACGGTGAGAAGTGGTTTACCTCGGCCACCACATCTCAAATGGCCATGACTCTGGCCAGGATCGATGGAGATGAATCTGGGAAGTTAAGTCTCTTCTACGTTGAATTACGTAACGCCAGAGGGGAGTTACAAAATATTCAAGTCAATAGATTGAAAGACAAGCTTGGTACTCGCGCCTTACCTACAGCGGAACTAACCTTGAATGGGACTCCTGCTACCTTAGTGGGAGAGAAAGGTCGCGGAGTAAGAACCATTGCCACCTTATTTAATATCACCCGAGTTTATAATGCTTGTTGTGCTGTCGGATACATGAGGCGAGGTATTGCCCTTGCTCTTGATTATGCAAAAAAGAGAAAGGCTTTTGGCAGGCTGCTGTGGGATCATTCACTGCATGTTGAGACACTGTCAGATCTTCAAGTCCGATTCGAAGCTTCCTTTCATTTGACCTTCCATGCAGTTAAGCTTTTAGGCAAAGAAGAGACTGGAAAATCCACTCCTCAGGAGTCTTCTTCTTTACGCTTACTCATTCCTTTGGCCAAACTTTTTACTGGGAAAGAAGGAGTCTCCATGGCCAGTGAAGTACTAGAAAGTTTTGGTGGAGCAGGATATGTGGAAGACACTGGGCTACCTCAACTTCTTCGAAACGCCCAAGTTCTTTCGATTTGGGAAGGAACAACTAATGTGCTTTCTCTGGATTCCCTCAGAGCAATTAGAAAAGATAATGCAGGGGGGGCCTTTTTACAGGACATTGATGATCGAGTGAACGCCATCACTCATAAAGAATTAGCTACTCTTAAGTCAAGGGTTCTTGATGCTGCTCAGGGATTAAATAAGGCCCTTACTGATCTGGAATCACTTGCTGAAGAAGATATGAATGCCTCAGGAAGAATACTTGCCATGGGGCTTGCAAGGACTTATGCCGCTTCACTTTTGCTAGATCATGCTGAATGGGAATTAGGTCAGAGTGATAAGCATACTCGATTCATCGCTGAGCGATGGATCGATAAGGGCCTATTTGATGAGAAGCTTCTTGATTCTAAAGAGAGAGAGATCTCTAAGAAAATAATCTCTTAATCACCCTCTCCATAGTTTTGAGGCTCGCTGGTCTCTGGCGTATTAGTTGAAGGAGCTTCCTTAGGGGGGATAGGGAGGTTAGCACCATCGTAGATAACTGAATTGTCCCCATCTACCTCCGGCAGGGGATAATCTCTATTTCCATTATCTGATCTTCCAGGAACTTGATGAACTCTAGAAAAGATTCCGCAGGCCACAGGAAGGCTTTGATAATTTGCAAATTGGTTATTGCTAACAACGGTATCGGGCAAATCTGCGTTGACAGAAACGCCCTGAATGACAATGACCTTATTTTCAAAGTCAAACTCTTCACCCTCAGCAAGTGTTACAATCTGATCATCTAAATTAATATCGATCTCTCTTAAGTCTTCCATAAACTTCTGATAGGAAGCTACTTGAGAGTAGATATATCCACCGAATTCATCAGCAACAGGAAAAATTCCTCCACCCATTCTCTGAGAATTGAGATCTCCATCCAAAGGTATGATGATTTTTCCATATACAAGTGATCCTTCCACCGCATCTATGAATCCATCTCCATTAAGATCATCAGCAGCAGTGGGACATCGATCACCAATATGAATGTTTTGCTCATGGAGAATTCCAGCTGTTAGGGCCTCACCCGAAAATCTCACGTCCCCCACTAGTTCATCTTTTATTCTAGAGATAGTCGCCGCTCCAGTAATAAAGCCAGCAACATTTTCATTTAATGAACTTAGCCTGGCCATGTATTGACCTTCATTCTTTTCTTTCACCACGGGAGGGCGAGAATTTCCAGCAGTGGCTTCGTTTTGTGTCCTTTCAGATTTTGCTTTTTCCTGAGAACTCCCAGAGGATGGACCACATGAAGAAAGGATTAGAGTAGAGGCAAGGATAAAGGATAAACTTCTCATGGTGTTCTCCATCTGAATTAGATTTGTATATCAAAAGCTTCTAGGTATGAGCCTCTTACTTCTTCTTCATTCCATGAACTTCTATCGGTGCCATATTTCTCATTTGCTTCTAAATCAACTGGCTGATAGTAATACATACTGCTTTTCATAATGTAGCACCATCTGCTTTCAGGATAATCTGCTCCGTCTGAATAGTTTTCAACTAAAGGACATTCAGCATCATTTCTTAAGAAGATATCAGTCCACTGCTTAATTCGCAGGGGAGCGCGGGCATACTTGATATCTGCCACTCTCTCCATCATGCGTCCACCGATGTTTACATGAAGCATAGGAGCTACATGAAACCACCAATCAAAATTATACTTTCTGATGTATTTACGAGTGAAAAACAGCCATATTTTAGAGGTGAGGATATTATGATTTACTCGCCATTCATAGGACCAGACATGAGCTCTGTTATAGCACTGAGATTCTTTTGGGTTATATCTTGCTTCGTCGAAAATTTCCCGTGCCCGAGTCATGGATTCAATGACCGTAGGCTTAAATGTTCCTAAACTTTTAAAATGATTTCTATTCAGAAAAGGTTCCGACGTCCCAATCATGTCACTGGAGCTAAGGGCAATAATATTTCGATTCTTATCCAGCGTTATATTCACCCAGGAGCTCTGATCTCTGGCAGTTTCCAAGGCCATCAAAGTGTCATTATTCGTGTGCGTGAGTTTTGACACTTTACCATTGCTAAGAAAGATGAGCGTTTCGTCCTCTGGAGAGTTGCCCAAATCGATATCATGAATTTGTGTAGTAAAGCTTGTATTGGCCTGCAGTGAAAAAGTTAAGGCCAAGAGAAAAGTTGAAAAGAGCAAATGCATAAAACGTCCCCTGTCTTACGTAAACTTAAGGGCATCTTCACAGAAACTTACTATTATTGTCATCTAAAGCTTAGCCTAAGGTTTTGCTTACGCAGCTTTTCATTACTTCTAACATTTTGTTTTTTTGGGGAGATAGATTAGAATAGCAAGATAACGAAGGGACTGAATTGGAAGCAACTCGCAATCTGGCAAAAATGCAAATTGCTCATCTGATCAAATTTGCAGAATCTTTCAAAGGGATTGAAGTTCACCTCTATCTTAACAATAAGTATGTAAAACTAAATTACTCAGACGATCAATTCATCGATATTTTACGTAAGCTTCAGCAAAAAGAAGTCAAAGAAGTCTTCCTCCATCATGAGGATTGCAAAAAAATCATGAATAGAATCGAAGAATCTATGTCGGCCCAGACTTTTTATGATCCAAAAACAATCGATGAGCAAAGAGTAGAGTCAACTGAAGCTGCCATGAAAGTAGTAAAGAATCTTATTAATCAGCTCGGAGTGGATTCTGAAACGGTTAAACTTCTTACGACGATTAATGGCAGGGCCATGTCACTGCTTAGTGAATCACCCACATTGCATGCTTTTATTAAGAGATTTAAAAAAAATTGCTCGGAAGAGTTTTTAAGGACTATTCTTACCAGCTATCTCATGTCATTAGTGATCGATAAGTTTCCCTGGAAGTCTGACCCTGTAAAGGAGAAAGGGGCCCTCGCTGCTATTCTTTGTGACATGTTACTGGAAAAGGAAGACTTTCCTCTTATTCGTGAGTGGGAGAAAAATGGAACTGAGCTACCAGAGCGAATAAGAAGGCATCCATTAGATATAGTGGCCCACTTAAACCTCAAAAGAGGAATTGTTCCAAGTGAGACATTAACCATCATTGAGCAGCACCATGAACTTCCTGATGGCAAAGGTTTTCCTTTAGGCATCAATTCGTCACGCTTTAATCAGCTCTCTTGCATCTTCATAATTACCCAGCAGTTTATAGAGCAACTCTTTGAAGCGAACTTCGATTTTGATAAGCGGTTGGATATTTTAAACCGTTTGCAGAAAAAATACCCAACCAAAAACTTTGAGAGGGCATTGGATGCCCTCATTACAGTAGTAGATAGGTAATCAGCCGTTCACTATGTAACCACCATTAGGGTGAATAACCTGACCCGTAACATAAGAAGCTTCTTTACTCGCAAGCCAGGTAAAGGCTCCGGCCACTTCGTTGGGTTGACCGGCACGTTTTAGGGGGACTTGCTCTCCAAAACTGGCAACTTTTTCTTCATCAAAAGAAGCAGGAATGAGGGGAGTCCAGATTGGTCCCGGTGCCACTGCATTAACACGAATTCCTTTTTCCGCAAGATTTTGCGCCAGTGATCTTGTAAGGGCTATGATGGCACCCTTAGTGGATGAATAATCCATAAGCTTTGCATTTCCCTTGTAGGCATTGACGGAAGCATTGTTGATAATGCTTCCGGTTTTTTCTGGTATATGTTTGAGCGCAGCTTGAGTTAAAAAGAACTGAGAGTAGATATTAGTTCTGAAAGTTCTATCAAGTTGTTCTTCAGATATATCTTCGAATTCTTCCTGAACATGTTGTTCTGCTGCATTGTTTATTAGAACATCCAGACGACCAAAAGTCTTTACAGTTTTCTCAACAGACTCTTCACAGAATTTTTTATTTCCTATATCTCCGGAGATGAGAAGACATTTTCTACCATAAGCTTCAATCATGGTTTTTGTTTCAATGGCATCCTTGTCTTCATTCTTGTACATGATGCAAATATCTGCTCCTTCATTGGCAAAGGCCAGAGCCGTCGCTCGTCCGATACCACTGTCTCCACCGGTAATGATCACAACTTGATCCTTGAATTTATCCACTCCCTTATAAAAGGGATGGCAGGCGGGTTCAGGATGCATTTTATGCTCATCCCCCGGCTGCTTATCTTGCTTCTGAGGTGTAATGTTCTTACTTTTATTTTCTACTTCGGAACGAGATGATGTTTCATTCATAGGGAACTCCTTTGTAAGAGAGACTTTGATCCATATTAGGAGTGATTCAAGAGTCTGAATATTTTAGTTAATCTAAAAATGAAATTCAGTTTGGCCAAGGGCAAGAGAGAGAACACATTGAATCAAAAGAATTTCTTCGCAATTATTCCAGAGCATTATTCATTTTTCCTGTACTGCTTATTCGTTTCGAGCAAACATCAACCAAATCATGCTCAGGAGGTTTTCATGTTGGAGAGCATCTACAATTCAGACAATAATGATGGTAAAGATTTAACTGAAGAAATTTGGTTGAGAAAAAGAAAAAAGGTTATGATCATCGATGATGATACTGACTTTCGTCTGGCCATTTCAGAGATATTAGTCGACCAAGGTTATAGTGTGACCACAGCTAAAGATGGTGAAATGGGACTTAATTCTCTTATTCATGAGAGAGATCTCCCCGATCTCATCTTAGTGGATTTAATGATGCCCATAAAGGGTGGGCTTGAATTTCGCCGAGAGCAGTCTCAATTAGATGAAATAAATAAAATTCCAGTCGTGTTCGTGACTGGCCACGGCTATATAGATGGCGAACTTTGCTTACAAAAACCCTTCTTGGAAAATGAAATACTTGGGATGGTGAGGCGATATATTTAATACCAAAAAAAACCGCTCCTTACGGAGCGGCCTATGAATGTTGATTTTTTATTTCTTTCTAACCCGGACTAAAATTCTGATCTTCTAACTTAATCTGATGGTCAATGTTAATAAGTGAATAATTGGATTTGAGCAAAACGTCCCTCCTTTAAATCCTGTTAAACCTTGTTACGAATTATACGACACTTTTCCTTTTCCGATTCCCTTCGCCCAATTCCTGCTATTTACAAAATCCTAATTTGTTTCAAACAGCTAAATTATCCTGACTTTTGAGTCTTTTAATTGGCAACTCTGAGAAAGGTCTCTGATTTGCAATTAATTTAAATAAGTTGCATGAACTCATTCAAAGGAGTCTTCTATGTCACGCAGAAATCATGAAGTTGGGCGTTTTCCTGGAGTAAATCGTTTTGGAGAAAAGAGTCCCCATTCTGCCAGAAAACATCCCTACGAGAATGCTGGGCACTACGATGTCTGGTCGAGGGATCCTCGCTCAGAAGCCTTCCAGGAGCAAAGTTTCAAAGGCAAGGGCCCAAAGGGGTATATGCGCTCGGATGAACGCATAAGAGAAGAGGTGTGTGAGTGCCTAACCGAGCACCCAGAAATCAATCCTGGGCGTGTGGAAGTCCATGTCAGCCAAGGAGTTGTAACTCTAGATGGAGTTGTCGAAGACCGCCAAACGAAACGGGCGATTGAGGATCTAGTAGATGATATTTGTGGAGTGAATGATATCCATAATCATCTAACGATTGAAAAACATGTGGAAGGATGGATATCTCGCTTAGATGAAGTTGATGAAAATACTAATTCAAAAGATGAGGGACTTAGTCTTAGTAGAGGACTCTATTAATTTCTACTTGAGGTTGTGCCTATTTGCCTCGTCAAATTTCCCTGGGCCCACCTTTCAACCATTTATGTCTGGCGTGGGTCTTGCTTCAAGGATGTTGAAAATTATCTTCTGAGGAGCACTTAATGCGAGGGCCTAATCGGAAAGAAGCAAAAAAGTTCTTTATCATTCTGCTAGTCTTTTCTTTTTTAGCGGCCTGCGGAAGTGCTGATGACGAATCACAGAGTCTGGAAGAAATTCAAGAAGAAGAGGATGGAGAAATTCAACAAGAAGAAGGAAGTTATCGGGCCATCTTAAGACCAGTGAATCCAGATATTGAGGAGGGAAGAGGTATGGCCAACATAACGATAAGAAACAACACCTTTGCTGTTCAGGTTAAGTTGGAAAAATCCCCTGCAAATGTTCTTCATCCTCAAAATATCTATATGGGCACTTCATGTCCTAATTGGAATAACGATATAAACAAGGATGGTTTCATAGATGTTAACGAAGGCAGAACTTCCTATGGGAAAATATTAGTTCCTCTTGATGGAAATTTGAGCTCACAGCTTGAAGGGCAGGGCGTTTATCCCGTTTCTAATCGTTTTGGAAGCTATGTCTATCGAAGAGGCACTTCAAGATCTGATATTATGTCTGATTTAAGGGCAGTGGATGTTGCTTTAAGCAGTGACTTTATAAAACTGGGGCCTAATCGACCACTTAATCTATCAGGCAAAGTTCTAGTTGTTCATGGTGTCCAAGGCTACCTGGATCTTCCTGCAACAGTTGGAAGTGCTTGGGGAGAACCCAATTACAGAACAATGCCTATTGCTTGTGGAAAGATTTTGCGACTTAATTCATCCCCTCGGACAGAATATGAAGAAACCACTCCTGTAAATAGACGTCCCCCACGGCAGCTTCCTACCACCATAACAACTACCACCACTATAACTACCACAATTACTCCCCAGGGTGATGAAATTTTAAACGATATAACTTCAGATAATAAATTTCCGGATTCCTCTTCAAGTGATTCATTTCTCGATGATGATGAAGGGTATCTGGGAATAGAGGACTAAGCATGAGAGGAGAACATATGAAAGAAAACAGGGATGAGGGAAGACAGGGTAAAAATGATGAAATTAACTATAATGACAGAATGGACGGTTACGGATTCGGTCCTCCAGAACACATGGACGATAAGCTACCTTATGAAAAAGAAAGAAAAAGAAAAACAGATGTCGTTGAGAATGAATTTGGACAAAGAAATCAATACGGTCCAGTAGATCAATACAATTTCAGAGATATGTACACCCGTAGGTACTCAGAGCCAGGCGGCTATATTGAAGAAAAAGATGATTGGAGAGAGTGGGATAGAGAACGCTATGGAAATGATGATTACTCCAGGATAGCGGGACCGGACTATCGAGAAAACGAAGGGTATCCAGGAGTAAGTGGGAAAACTGTCGGAGGAGGCAATTGGCTTAACCGAGACAAGTATAACGAGCAAAGGAAATTTATGGGGCTTGGTCCTAAAAATTATCGACGCTCAAATGACAGAATTTATGAAGAAGTTTGTGACGCTCTCATGAGAAGTCCTGATGTGGATGCTTCTGAAATTGGAGTTAAGGTCGAAGATGGGAGTGTTATCCTTGAAGGAAAGGTTAATAGCCGAAGAGCAAAGCGACTGGCGGAGTATCTCATAGAAGACTTGCCTGGTGTGGAGGACGTTCGGAATGAGTTGAGGGTTGTTTAAACTGTAAGGAGGATGCATGATTTCCAATATGTTTTATCGAAAGATAATTTTAGTGGTGGCTGGAATCTGGGTTCTCAAAAGAGGGCGCCTCTTTCTTGAAAGCTCACTTATCATGCTTACTCACAAGGCCTTTGATTATTTAGGTAATCGCTATCGAGGACTAAGATTTCTTAGGAATTAAATTTTAAGGAGTAATGATATGAGTTCAAAGCAAATAGGTAAAAGAAAAAACGATGGAGATGCAACGGGACTTAAACAGGACCGTTACCGCAACTCTCGCTTCGAGTATGAGAAGTGGAAAGATCATCAAGCAGAAATTGGCATGACTCATAAGACTGCCAATACCTTGGGTGGTGCTTATGCCGAGAATCGTGGCCGAAGATCGGCGGATGAAAGATATGCCAGAGACGATAATCCCTTCGAGAACGGAGAATTGCATAACTGGAATCACCGAAAAGGTATGGATCGCTACTATGATGCTAGTTATGATCGGGATGCGAATAGACCACATGGAGGAGCATTGAAGGGGCATGACGCTGGGCACTTTGGAAAGGGGCCTAAAGGTTACGCCAGGTCAGATGAGCGTATTTATGAAGATGTTTGCGAGACTCTCTCTCTTGAGCCCAATGTAGATGCTTCAGAAATAGAAGTAAAAGTTAGAAATGGCATAGTTTACTTAGATGGCCAGATTGATAGGAGAGATGCTAAAAAAATGGCAGAACTATCAATTGAAAATATTTCGGGAGTACGTGACGTTCAGAATTACCTATCGATAGGCCCTAAAAAGCAAGGTGAATCAGAAACTTCACACCACTAGATGAATAAAGCTATTTTTCTTGATCGAGATGGAGTCTTAAATAAAACTATCTTTAGAATGGGTAAGGAGCGTGCCCCCTATAGCCTCGAAGAATTCGCACTCTTTGATGGAGTAGAGGACGCTCTAACACTCTTAAAGAATAAAGGCTACCTCCTCATCGTTGTCACCAATCAACCAGATGTTGCCAGAGGTTGGGTGGAAATGGAGCGGGTAACTGAAGTGAATAATAAACTAGAGTCCCTTCTTCCATTGGATGAGATCAAAGCTTGCTTTCATACCGATAAAGATGATTGCTCTTGTCGCAAGCCTCGTCCAGGTATGCTGGAAGAAGCCCAGAAAAAATGGATGATTGACTTTTCTCAATCCTTTATGATCGGGGATAACTTTACTGACATTGCTGCCGGGGCAGCTGTGGGTTGCAGAACTGTTCTCATTGGTTCGGCCACCAACCAAGGTGGTTTTCCCTCTCCTCATTATCAAGCAGAATCACTTTATAAATGGGTAGAGAACTGCCTTATGGAACTGTAGTTTCCTCATTCCCCAATACATCCCGTTCATATTGAATCTCTCGATCAGAAGAGAGTGGCTCACTTTGATCAAAGTCCCGCAGCTCACTGTCTTCTATCTCTTCTTCTCTTTCAATATCTTCAACGCGATTGCATCCCGTATAGAGTCCTGAAAGCGTCAGTAATGATATCACTAATAATATTTTTTTCATGACGATCTCCTAAGCTTCATAAGATCAAGAGCACCAGGGAAAGAAAACTTAAATGTTCTTTAGAAAAGGGCCGGTACTTTTTTTGCATATTTAAAAGAGCAAGAGGAGAGGCGATGACTAAGTGGAAACCCAAGGCAATTGAAAATCAAACTATTGTTATAACAGGAGCATCCGAAGGTATTGGTCTTGCTACCGCGAAGCTTGCTGCAAGTAGAGGGGCCAATGTTGTTATGAACTCACTTGACGCAATAGCCTTGCATAGAAGTGTAAATGAAATCACTTCTCTCGGGTTTAAGGCGATAGCGATTCCTGGCGATATTTCCGACTACGAGGTCATCTTGAAGATTAAGGCGATGGCCCTTAAAGAGTTTGGTTGTATCGATTCATGGATAAACACCGCTGCTCTCTCTGTTGATGGTTATTTGCTAAAGGGTAATATCGAAGAAGAAAGGCGCATGTTTGATATAAACTTCTGGGGCAGCCGACTTACGGCCTTGGTAGCTATCGAGGCAATGGGTAATCTCGGAGGCGTTATCGTCAATCTTGCGAATGAAGTTTCTGTTTCGATGGAACCTTTAAAAGGAATTTTCTCTGCCAGTAAAGCGGCGCTTAAAGTTCTAACAGATTCCATGAGGTCCGAAATTAAGGCGCGGAAAATTCCAGTGGAGGTTTGTCTAGTGAGGCCAGCTGCAACTAATAAACCCGAATTAACAGCTGAAGTAATTTTGAAGTGCTTGATAAATCCTAAAAGAGATGTTTTTGTTGGAGGTCCTGCTCGTCTATCGGCCGTGCTTGATACATTCTTCCCTGAAGTAAAGGATGTTATGTCCGAATCTAGAATAAGGGAGATGGGGCAAGCAGAAATTAAGATCAATAATAAAAACAAAAAAATAAGTTTCCGAAATATATTAACGACTAACAAGGATGTTTAGATCATGAGAAATAGAACCAGTCACTATTCGTCAGATGCAAATAGCCAAGAAGATAGAAACATCGATGATAAGTACGCTATCACAGGAGAATCTTCTTTTTCACGGGATGTCACTGTACCATTTGATGACAATGAAGTTTTATCAGAAAGAAATTATGGAAACCTATCACAGATGGATAGAACGAGAAAAGACTTTAGGGGTACCGGTCCAAAGGGTTATAAGCGATCAGATGAAAGAATTCTAGAAGAGGCATGTGAAGCACTCTTTATGTCTCCCGAAGTGGATCCCAGTCATATTGAAGTTTCGGTTGAAAATGGGATTGTGACACTTAAAGGCACCGTTGAGCGAAGATCATTTAAGAAAGCCGCTGAATTCGTGGTTGAGAAAGTGGCGGGGGTTAAGGATGTCCTGAATGAAGTGCGTGTCGAGCTGGATGCCGGTGGACTGGTGCAGAATAGAACTGGCATGATTTAAATTTGTCATAGATAAGTGTCCCTTTTTGCCACAGAAGTTTGAGGGCCTGGCCCCTATCCTGAGCAATTTGGCCGGCCAGAGATTTGCTGCCTTTGAGAATATGAATTCAGGGCACTATATTTTTATTCTCTTTTCCTTGATTTTAAGCTGCGGCAAGACAACTGATCCTTATCGGGAGAATTTGCTATTGCGGCCCCGGCAAGAGCAGGAAGGCTTTTATCGAGGTAAGCTTATAACCCTAAACTCCAGAATTAGTGGGAAAGTCACTGGCGAGGGAACCTTCTTTTTACAAGATATTCAGTTCTATGCAAAAGTAGCTTTGAGAACAAAATGGAAGAGGGTTACTCATCTACAATTTATCCATGAAGGAAGCCAATGCCCACAGGCAAAAGATGATGTAAATTTAGACGGCTATCTTGATTTTCATGAAGTGATTTCAGCATCAGGAAAGATTCTCATTCCACTAGATGATAATCTTAGATCACAAGCAGCTTCATTTACTCGGTATCCAACTTCAAATGAAAAAGGGAAATACTTTTATTCCAAAGCTGTGTCAGCTCCGGTGATGATGAAGGATCTGCGAGAAAAAGATAAACAACAGGGTGATGCTTTAGGAAAACTAGGACAAAATGAAGAACTTAACCTAGTGGAAAGAGTGCTCATCATTTATGGCGTTCCCTATTATTATAAACTACCCGATACGGTTCAAGCTTTTAGCGGCTTTCCCCCACATATGGGGGTGCCCATAGCCTGCGCCAATATTATAGAGACCCCTGAAGAGTTTCCCTAATTATTCAGCATACTCTAATGGATACTCTTCATGAGGGTAGTCATCATGCATTTCCCATTCAGCTTCTTCCATGGCTTCGTTTTCAGGAATATATTCAAAAGCCTCTTCTTCCTGTCTTTCTATATCTGAATATTCTTCTTCAGGATATGCATTAGGATTTACCTGATACCCCTCATAGTATTCCTCTTCTTGAGTTGCCGGTAGCTCCTGATCTTGAGACCAAAGGGGAGTGGATATGATTGCTAGTATGATTAAGAATGATTTTGTCATCAGAATCTCCTTGGATGAGTTCATTGTAGGGATTTGCAATCGGCCAATTTAAGAGAAGCTGCGTAATCTTCCAATTGCGCATCAACACTTATCTTTATTAGTCTTTTCCTATTAGTATTGGTGACTGGAAACATATAAAAATGGAGCTTCCTATGATTAAAAAGTTTATTGCCAAGAAAGTGGCCAAGAAAGTTTTGAAGTTTGCTGCCAAAAGTGAAGCAAAAATTATCGTTGGTACTTTGGCAACTCTTATGGCCCATAAGTTTGTTTCCCGTTTAACTAAGGATCGAGAAGCTACCCATCAGTGAGTAGGAGGATGCTCGTCCTTTGCGAATTCTCGACTTTCTCCTTTTTCAGAAGAAGGTATTAGCTTTATTATCCAGTCAGAAAAAGCTCTCCAGTATTGATCGATAAATTTCTTGGTTTTTTCGTCAGTGAGAACACCTTTCTCATCGAAAGAATTTTTCGATGTGAAATAAAATTCTGGTTGGGCCATGACAGAGAGATTTAAATACGCCAGAACTTGTCTTAAGTGATGTTGAGCACCAAATGTTCCCACATTACTAACTGTTGCACCCATGACTCCTGCCGGTTTTTTATCCCAGAGGTTTTGACCATAGGGTCTTGATCCCCAATCGATAGCATTTTTCAAAACTCCAGGAAATGAGCGGTTATATTCAGGTGTTATAAAGAGGACAGCATCTGCTTCTCTAATGAGATCTTTAAATTCGATAACACTATCAGGCGGATCATTCTCGATATCCTGAGAGAAAAACGGGATCTTACTGATATCAAAGGTTAGAATCTTTATGCTTTGAGGGGCACGTTCTTTGACTGCATGATAGAGCTTCTTATTTAAAGAATCTCGGCTGATGCCTCCTACTAGGGTCAATACACGAATCTTTTCCATCGGGGCCTCCTTCTTTCACTCAGTGGAGCATGCCGATTACCTGCTTGGTACTTAAGAATAATTTAAAATTCGACTTGGTAAGGAAATTGCACATCATTTAGTGAGTGAAACTACAACAAAGGAAAGGATTATGGAAATCTACGAGGTTTTAAAAAGAGATCATGAAGAGATCAAAGAATTCTTGAATGAACTAGTTGCTTTAGATGATGATGACGAGTACCGATTCGTCTTAATCCAAGAAATAAGTAATGCACTTATTCCTCACTCACGGGCCGAGGAATCTGTTTTCTATAACACCTTGAGAGCTGTGAACGCTGATAAGGGAGTCGTTTTTCATGGTTATCAAGAGCATATGGAAGCTGAGTCCTTACTTAGAACCTTACAGGTAATGGATAAGGTTAATATGGAATGGAAACCGATTGCTAATAAGCTGAAAGATGCGCTTGAGCACCATGTGGAAGAGGAAGAGTCAGATATATTCGCAGAGGCCTATAATGCTTTTTCTCAAGAAGAGGCGGAAGTCATGGCGGAAGCCTTTGAGAGATTGAAATCTGAAGTCGAGAAAGAAGGTCCTATTCAAACGACCGTAGATATGGTGGTCAATATGATGCCTCCTAGAATCGCTGATAAAATCCGCAGTTTTACTGATAAAGGTATGAATCCTTAGTGGGGCCAAAAGCCCCACTCTCTTATTTACAATATTGACCCACCACTTCAAGAATGACATCGATGTCGATAGGTTTTTTTAGGAAGCCTACCGAGCCCTTACTATTTGAGACATCTGCCACGGACGAAACGATGAGTACGGGCAGGGGAGCGAGCATAGAATCCTTCATGATAATGTCCAAAAACTCTCTCCCATTCATAATAGGCATCATCATATCAAGTAGCACAAGGCAGGGCTTGGGAGATGAACTAAGGACATCTAAGGCTTCCTTACCATTGGCCGCCGCCAGGGTCCTATAACCCTCTGACTCTAGCAGATCTAATATGACGCTCCTAATATCATCATCGTCTTCGACCACTAAAATGGTTGTGCAGGTTCTTTGTTTTCCATTCATATTTACCTCTTCCTCATCCATGTTCAAAACTCATACCGTTATCTTGGAAGCTGGCGACTTCTGCCACTCGTCTGACCATTTTGCCTCAGTAAAACGTCTGTTTTTTCTCCTTATCAGACACTTATGCTTTGGCAGCAAGCTTGCTTCTTGAGGAGCTGCACGTAATTTGAACTCTCTGCACCAGGAGTTAGTCATGGCCCATCCTTATTATAAAACTACCCGGCTTGTTCTCTTACCTTGTATGGCCCTGCTCCTTCTGACTGCTTGCGGAAAGAGTGATAGTTCTTCCTCGTCTCATGCTCAAGAGCGGGAAGAGGAGAGAAAGTTTCGACAATCAGGAGATGTTTATCGGGCGGTTCTCACCCCTCTCAATAAGCAGTTATCTGGAAGTCCTTCAGGCATTGTGGAGGTAAGAATTGTGAATGGAGAAATAATTATCGAGAGTGCTATGACAGATACTCCAGCAGGCGTAAAACATCTCCAGGCCATTCATGAGAGGGGGAAGTGTCCTGATGTTACTCATGATCTTAACCAAGATGGTGTAATCGATATTGAGGAGGCCCTGTCTCAAACAGGAAAAATGCTTATTCCTCTGGATGATGATTTAAAGACTCAAAACTCAGGCATCACTTTCGGACCAGTATCCAATGAATGGGGAAATTACGTCTATCAGAGATCCACTTTCCAAGACCAATTGCTTTCTGATCTTCATGCAGGCGAAACTCCCGCGCATGAGTATCTAGCGAAGCTTCCGAAGGATGAACAACTTAATTTAATCAACCGTAGTGTAGTTATCTATGGTATCGCAGCTGGTGAGACTACCAACTCTCAAATATCTTTCAATGGTCATACTCCTGAAGAAAGCTTGCCTATAGCTTGTGGGAAATTTGAAAAAATTTAGAAAGAGTTTGAAGAATGAGGAGGAGAAATGAGTCAGGTATTTTTGGAAGGTTTTCTTCTCCAGGCCAGCCTTATCTTCGCTCTTGGAGCTCAGAATATTTTTATCCTTGAGACTGGAATCAGAAAGCAGCATCACATACTAGTCTCCTTTGTTTGCTTTCTTTGTGACTATTTCATCATTATGCTGGGGGTCCTTGGAACGGCTTCCCTCCTGGAAGAGTACCCACAAATTAAAATCGTATTTGGTATTTTAGGTATCAGTTTTCTTATCTATTATGGATTAGGAAAGCTTCGGAGTGTGGAGCAAACCTTCAATCCTCATGAGACTGAGAATAAGAGTAATACCTTAATTAAAAGTATTCTGGGAGCAATCACATTTAGTGTCGTTAATCCTCACGCTTACTTAGATGGCATTATTCTTATAGGAGGATATTCCACAAAATTTTCAGAACTATCAGAAAGAGTAGCATTGGGATCTGGAGCTGCTTTCTATTCATTGATTTGGTTTTTAGCTTTATCCTCTGCATCTTCAACTCTAATGACATTTTTGGGTAACCCAAGAAGAATGCGTTTTGCCATGAATTTTGCTGGGTTAATTCTAATTCTTTTATCTGCACGATTAGGTGTCGATGTCTATTCCTGGGTAATGGATTCCATGAATGACCCCGCTTTGGTTCTCCAAGAAAATTAGGATGGCCACCGAGATGCTAGAAGATAATGGTCTCACTCTTTTTTTTATCAGTTGCTATATCATTGGTGTCTTCTGTGCCTGTTCAGCCTTATTGAAGGCCAGAACGCCCCAAGGGGCCATGGCCTGGGTTATTTCGTTACTGCTCTTTCCCTTTATTTCCGTTCCCTTCTTTCTGGTCTTTGGTCAGACAAAATTTGAAGGTTATAATGTGAGAAGACGTTTAATGGACCAAAAAGTCCAGAAACTATTTTATGAGCTTGATCCCATTAGTTCTTCTTTTACCGCGTCTTCCGAGGAGATGCGTTTAATTACATCGACCTTAAGTAATAGCAGTCAGCCGGGCTTTACAGTGAAGAATCAGGTTAGCCTATTAATCGATGGTAAGGAGACCTATGCTTCCATGCAAAGAGAAATTGAAAATGCAAAAAATTATATCATCTTTCAATCATATATTTTTAGAGAAGATGAGATTGGAGAAAAATTCATCGAACTCTTAATTAAGAAGGCACAGTCAGATATTCGAGTCACATTTATTCATGATAATATTGGTAATAATATTTCCTCAGGTCTTTTAAAGCGCTTAAAGGAAGCAGGTGTAAGAGTCGGTCCTTTTAATGATAAGATCTTAAAGCATAAAATTCAGATCAATTTTAGAAACCATAGAAAGATTCTCATCATCGATGGCAGAGTTGGATTTATAGGTGGTCTAAATATTGGAGACGATTATCTAGGAAAGTGGCCCAAGTGGGGGGACTGGCGAGATACTCATATGCGTATTGAGGGGCCAGCGGTAATTGCTGCGCAACTGGCCTCTGCAAAAGATTGGTACTTCTCAAAAGAAGTACCAATGGATGTTGATTGGAAGATCCATGAATCCGAGGGAGATGCAGCTGTCATGATTCTCCCTACCGGACCGGCAGATGAGAGGCATACCTGTCTACTTGCTCACATTGCCCTTATAAATTCGGCCAATGAAAGACTCTGGATTGCGAATCCTTACTTCGTTCCACCTGAAAGCCTGGTAGATGCTCTCATTCTGGCCTCTTTAAGAGGTGTCGATGTAAAAGTCTTAATCCCTGCCTATAGCGATGCTCATCTCATTCAATTGGCCTCAGAAGTCTATCAGGAAAGATTGATCGATCACGGAATAAAGATTTTTAAATACAATAAAGGCTTTCTACACCAGAAAGTTATGCTGGTTGATGATAAGTTTTCAACGATTGGTTCAGTTAATTTTGACTGCCGATCGATGTTTATAAATTTCGAAGTCACTTCAATTGTATCTGATAGAAAGTTTACTCAACAGGTGACAGAGATGCTTCAGAAGGATTTTTCGTCGGCAATACAAATCGTTAATAGAAAAAGGAATGTGCTGAAGGCCATTAGCAGTCGTAGTGCTAATCTTTTTGCACCAATGTTATGAGTAAACTGGTTAATGATGACGACAATAAGGTTTTCATAGCCACTGCCAACCATAATGGAATGAGTGCCGGTTTTGTTATTACCTGGATTTCTGAAGCCAGCTTAAACAGAAAAAAACCAAAGATAATAATGGTTGTTTCTAAATTTAATAAAAGCCTTTCTCTTATCGAACAAAGTCGAAAAGTTCTTTTGAATCTGCTGTCTTTTAACCAAATACGTGAATTTGGAACGTTTGGTCTGAAATCATCTCGAGATGTTGATAAATTCGAGACATTTATTCATGAGAAAACTAGTTATGGCATTAAACTCAGTAATAGTGCTGGCTACGTGGCCTGTACCGTTGATGAAGTTTTTGAAACACCGGACAGAAAAATTCTCTATTGTACAGTTTGTCATGAAGAAGCTACTGATCTTCCCATAATGATTCTTTCTGAGGTCCTGGCCAGTCTCGATCGTGGGACCCGGGTAACCCTTTCTCACAAGTTTGAAGCCGATGCCAGGCGGGATGAAGGTCAATTTACTTCCTGAATACAAAAACTTTAGGTATAATTATCCTTGAACATTATTCATTTTTTGAGGAAGCAACATGAAAGTCTTTACCCTTTTTTTATTTCTCGTCTCTTTTTCAGTTTTTGGGGCAAATCCCGTTGTTATCATGGATACTTCCATGGGTACACTCGAGATAGAGCTTAATCAGGACAAAGCTCCTGAAACTGTAAAAAATTTCCTGGCCTATGTTAATGATGGGTTTTACAACGGCACTATCTTTCATAGAGTTATTAATGGATTTATGATTCAAGGTGGTGGCTTCGAAGAGGGAATGAAGGAAAAGAAAACAAAATCACCTATTAAAAATGAAGCAGGAAATGGTCTTACCAATGATACAGGGACAATTGCTATGGCCAGAACTTCTGACCCCCATTCGGCAACTGCTCAATTTTTTATTAATGTGAATGATAATTCTTCCCTGAATCATACTGCTCCTACAAATTCTGGATACGGATATGCAGTGTTTGGAAAAGTTACAAATGGTATGCATGTTGTGAACAGGATTAAGACTGTTAAAACTGGCAATCTCTCAGGTCATTCAGATGTCCCTATGGATTCAGTTATTATTAAATCTATTAAATTAAAGAAATAGTTTCTTACATGCTTCTTTCTAATGGAAAGAAGCATGATTTTTGGCCTCTTCAAACTGAGTACCAATACTGATTTGTTCATCTCGAGAGAAGTCTTCTTTTACTTCACTAAATAGCTGAGTTTCTTCATACTGAACATGAGACATGACACTTTCTTTTAAGTCCGCAAATAGCTCATTCCAGTCTTCGCTTCCAGTTTCCTGCTCTTCCACCATTTTTAATAGATCTTTAATCTCCTGATGCTCATAATCTGCATTGTTGGCGATCTCCGCAGCTCCTTCATCATAAACATCTGTTCTCAGCTTGGCGTATAGGGTTTTTTCCTCACCTTCCATATGTGTGAGAAGGATTTCTTTTAGTTCCTCGAAGGTTTCATGCTTAAGATCACTGGCCCTGGTTCTTTCTATCTTGCACATCAAGGCATTTATTTGCTGGTGCTCTTCTTTAAGCATACTAAGGATTGTCTCATCCATATCTATTCCTCCTGAGACTTATTTTCATCCAACTCGCGCCCTTTGGGAGGGACGTCATAGCGGTAATTTCTTATATCTTCTTGTTGTTCTACGGGGTCCACTTCTATGATAATTATTTCTTCTTTTCTGTACTTATCTTGAAAAAGTCTATCAGATGTTTTTTTCAGGACATCATCATTGCCTTCTTTTACTTGTGCGTGGCCCTGGATATTTGCTATCAGCATTATGATTAGGAGAGTCCTCATGACAACCTCCAATGAAAGCATTAAAGCAGGATTATGTTAGTAAATGAATTTAAGATCATCTTAAGAATGGCAGGTAGTCTTTCCAGGAAATTATGCGCAGATGTAGTCTTTTCTCAGGTTATTCAACTCACAAAAGGAGTGTTTATGTTTCTTAAAAGGAAAATGAAAAAGGCCATGAGGAAAATCTCTTCGGGTGCTTCCAGTAAGGAAATTAAAAGAGCAGTTGGCGATGTCGTAAGAGAAGCTTCTAAGCAGGCCAGTCGTAAGTTAGGAAAGCTGGAGGCCAGAATGCCGGTTAGAGTCTCGCTCCGATAAAAACTTTTTGGTTAGGTATTGCTAGTCAATACTTAACCAATTATCCTTATCAGATGATTGAATTTAAATTAAGAGCAGGCGAAGAGTTCATTCCTTTATGTGATCTGTTGAAGGTTACTGGTCTATGCGAAAGTGGTGCTGTGGCCAAACATATGATCGCAGATGGACTAGTTCAGGTAGATGGTATGGTAGATACCCGTAAGCGACGCAAAGTACGTGCTGGAGAAAACGTCCTCTTTCAAGGCCAAGAAATTAAAGTGATTTAATCTCTGGGATCCTTTTCGGAGTTAATATAGGGATCATGCTTAAACTCCGGAAGGTCATCAAGATCTTCTTGCCTTTGGACCTTTTCATCTTCCCCTCCAATTTTTCGAAAACTTCCAGGGAAACTGCGATTTCTAGGGTTTTTAGCGGATTCTAATCGGACCTTTCCTTCTGGCTTCTCAAAAACTTCCAGACTTTCTTCATCGATACGGGCAGTTGACTCCTGATTATCAGCGAAACTTAAATGACTAAGGGATAATGCGATAGCTATAAAGTATTTCATAGCACACCTCCTGAGCTTATTTTGCGGCTTTGCCCAGGAGATTGAAACTTGAGATATCCTAAGACTTCTCTTACTAATTTAGATTGATAAAGCGAAGTGAACATAATTGGGGAAGACTATTTTCTTCCCCAATTATTTAATTATCTTTCTGGGCCTTTCGTTCTTTCTTATTGCGTGCACGATCATAATCTTCGCCATCTGAATCGGTGGCTTCCTGGGCTTCGGCCTGAATGGAGCTATTATTATTTCTTTCTTGCATTTTCTCTATGGAATTCAGTGTTTCCACACGTTCTCTATCATTTCTAGTCTGTGCTCCACTGGGAGTACTCCCACCCATGACGGCCGTATCTGATGGATCTGATGGAACTCCCGGATCGCTGGTTTGAGCAAATACATTGAATACAGAAAAAGCGATTGTTAAAAGTAATATTTTTTTCATTTTATCTCCTGCTTTGTGAATGAATCCTGAGGTACTTTCCGCTATTGCCTTTTTCTTTAAACGAGTCCCTAAGCAAAAAGCGTTTGTTCATTTCTTCGTTTATATTAATCAATTCAGTTTGGGATAATTTCTCTGCTGGAGAATTGGGCCCTAGGCCACTTAAGGAGAGGCAAAGCAGTAAACCTAGTAATAAAAAGAAACATTTTCTCATTGCTTAATGTCTGTCATGACTTCTGAATTAATGTTGTTACGAGGAATTCCAACAGCTAAATCATGCAGGGAAAGCATTCCGACTGGGTTTTCCCCACGATCAAGTACCAAAAGTCGGGAGATTTGATTATCCCTCATTAAGCGAGCGGCTTCGGTAATATTATCATCTTCATATATGTAGACAATTTCTCTGCTCATAGCGTGAGAGATGGGATCATCAATGGGATGCCCTTGAGCAACACATGAAATTACGATATCTCTATCGGTTACAAAACCAACAGGTCTTTCGTTTTTGTAAACAGGGACTGCTCCGATATCTTCCCGTTTCATTAAGGCCGCTACTTTTTTGATGGAGTCATTTATTTGAACCGTTGAAACACCCTTGTGCATAACTTCTGAAACTATCATTCAGAACCTCCTTGTTTAAGGAGTCATAATGACATTAGCTAAGAGCTCATTAAAGATAATAAATCTAAAGGAATGGAGAGATGGTGCGTAGATTTTAAAGATGCTGCTTGGTCAACTCTTCCATAATGTAGCCGATGGCATAGGGCACAGAGTGATCTCGCTCTTCGGACCATTTAGTGGCATGTCCAAAACCTATTTTATGCATCCATTCATGCATTAGATTTCCTGCTACTTGAACAGGTGTATAGCGATTAAAATATTTTTTGTTCATCCAGATCTTTGTCACATTGGGATAGGTATAGCCGATAGTTTTAGTTGCAGCATGATATAATTCTAACTCAACATCCATGGTGTTATTTTTTTGAGTATTACCCATTATTTCTGCCCCATCTAGAATCTTCTGATAAATCTGAGCATTGCTAAAACCTTCGCTATCAAAAAATCTCTTCTTACCTTTGAACTTGTAATTCAAGACTCGCTCTTTGAATTCTTCGCTGCCGATGACTTTCTTGATTAAGCTTATTGCTTTCTCAACCTTGGCTTCCTGGTTCTCACTAAAGTTACTATAGTAGACCTTGGCGCCCCAGGTATGTGCCTGTGAAGGAATAAGGGACGCGTTTGTATTCGTATTAATTTTTTTAGTTCTTATATCTGTCACGGGCGAATTGTTGGAGTTTTCGATAAGCGTACATTTCGAGTGAACTGAACCATCTTCTTGTTTGATCATTTCACAATCATTACTGTTAATTGATTCGTTTGCAGGGGAGACCGTTGGATATGAGAATAGAATGAGGGTGAAAAAAGTTATGTTTCTTATCATGATGCCTGCCTTGAATTCTTTTTATTTTGCCATAGTGAGGAAAGCATTCAATGGGGGGGATTTTTTCTCTTCACATAACTTATATCTAGTTTATGTGAAGAGATCATGAGATAAAATTCGCTTAGTTAGATTGCTGAGATTCCTGCTCTAGCATAATTGTATTGACAGCAGTTTTATTCGTTAAGGAGTAATGAGCTTGTGAAAGATCCCGTACGAGGTAGCCAATCGAGTAGGGAACAGAATGAACTCGGTTATCATCTTTTTTAACTGAATGCTTAAAGCCTAGCTTATGCAGCCATTCATGAAATAAGTTGTCCGCGACTTGATAAGGTTCAAAATTATCAAAGTACTTCTTATTCACATAGATGCGTACAATATGCGGATAGGTGTATCCGATAGTCTTACTGTCATCCTGGTAAAGCTTGAGATCTAGATCCATTGTATTATTGGCCTCTGTGATACCTTTCTCTTCGGCGCCCTGTAGGATTTTATGGTAGATTTCCTCATTGCTTAATCCAGCATTATCAAAGAAGCCTTTCTTGCCCATGAATTCTTTATTTAGCACCTTTTCTCGAAATTCATGGGATACGATAACTTTCTTAATCAACTCAATTGCCTGATAAACTTTCTCTTTTTGTGCTTGATTAAAACCAGTAAGTTTTACATTTACGTCGAAGTTTTTGGCTTCGATTGGTAATTCTGAAATAGCAGAAACGCTATTGGTGTAAAAGATAAGTATTGTAATGAGAAAAGAAAAAAAGTTTTTCAATACCATGGGCTGACCATCCTTAGCTGTCGCGACTAAGCATCCTGCCTAGTCTTAAGTTATACTTAAGGTTCGGACTCATCATGGCATAAGTGGTGAGAGATCTTCAAGAAAATGAAAATATTTTTTTTGATAGAGATTATATCGGTTATAAAATGCGATCTAGGTTTAAACCTAGATCGCTAATGTCTGATGATTTCTACGGCTTCGTTGGTCTTCTTTTTTGCAATATGCCTTAGGCCAAATCTGGCCAAGGCATATTGAAGCTTATGGGGGCTCTTGAGATAAAGACGATAAAGAGAATTTTTGAACCAATGAGGAGCCTTCATTTTCTTTATTTGATCTTTCATCTCAACTGCCATTTATTGCTCCTTAATACGAGAAACGGTCTCAGCACTTAAATCCTCATCTTCTTGAGTGAGATCTTGCAAACTCACCATGCCAACTGGACTTTGGTTCTGGTCGACTACTAAAATACGAGAAACTTTCTTTTGCTGCATGAGGCGTGAGGCTTCTTCTATGCTTTGATTTTCATCAACACAGTAGACCTCACTGGTCATGGCCTTTCTAATTGGCTGATCAAGATCGTATCCCTCTGCTACGCAAGAGATAACAATATCTCTATCAGTCACAAAACCTACAGCTCGATTGTCTTCTAAGACCGGGATACCACCCACGTCTTCACTCTTCATTAGTTCGGCTACTCTCTTCACAGTGTCGTCGATATTAACACTTACAATACCTTGACTCATAACTTCTGAAACTTGCATGAAACCCTCCTTAGTTTACCTTCCTTTTCTTTTATCATTTTTAGCTTTCTTTCAAAAATGTTCTCAGGCTCTTTCTGCATAAATTGGTTTTTGCTAAAGGTTGAGATACTTATGCAAAAGTCTAACGCTGAGTTCTTTGCCACTCGACAATAATTGCTTGAATATCCTCCTTCTCGATTGGGAGAAAAATATGCAAGAGCGCAGCAAAAAGATTCTTACGGTAGATGATGATGAGGATATAAGAAATTCCTTAAGAGATATGCTCGAGTTTGAAGG
>DFXX01000007.1 GCA_002381765.1 Bacteriovoracaceae bacterium UBA4097
CTAAAGAAATTATGAGCATGGGGCTTGATAAATCAAAGTTCAAAGATGCCATGAACTACGATGGCCTCATTCTAGAAATTCTAAACAAGAAAAAACCTGAATTAAAAGTAAAGCCCCAGGATGTGGAGTGGGGATATAGTTTTTATAAGCGTAAGCTCAATGATGCCTACTTAGTGACTGCCTTAAATACTCCCGCTAAAGCTTCCTCAGATGAAATCGTCTCTAAACTTCCGAGTGGGAGAACCCCCACACCACTAGAAGTCATTCCGGCCGATGCCAGTGAAGTGCTTTTGGATGTGGATGCCTATGCTTCAGACCGCACGACTCGAGGAGTCTTCTGGGAAGCTTCTGCTTCTCAAAGAAGAGTGGAACTCTATGTCGGTAGTGCTGGAGATTTTCAAGAAGACGTGAAGCTTCGTGGTTCACGCATTATTGGTAAAGTGGCCACTAAGGCCCGCAATTATAATCCNNGATCGACTGAAGCATTTTCAAATGCAAAGTGCACTCGTCCGTTGGCAAAATACCAATGGAGTTCTCGCACCACCTCCTCCGGTGGCGGTGGTGGGAGATGCGGCCAGTAAGCTAGCTAGTGAGGAGAAGCATCTCACCCAGGTTCTTCGCACTATTCCTAAGGCGGATAAGGTTGTCATTGGTCAGAAAGGGGCCTTTGAAAAAACCTTCACAGGTATCGGGAAGATGAATTCCCTGCTTCAGATGTCTGATAAAAACAAGGCCCAGCTGGAACTTGTTCTCTCGGCCGATGAACTAAAGCTTCTGCAGAAGGCAGCGGATAGTTCTGAAAACATGTCAGAATTTGTCATGAAAAATAATAGTGCTATCGAGAAGGCCTATACTAAGGCGACTCCACTGCTGACTAAGAATGATCTCTTGGTAAAGCCATTTGCGGTTTTTAGTCTTGATCGAGGAAGTTATGAGGTTTCGGACTATGTGATTGAAGGAAAGGATGGAGGAAGTCAGCGTTGGAGGATTTTCTCCAATGTGTGGGGAGATGAAGTCCTTCCCATTGCCGGCGCTCTTAAAGCGACCAATCATCAGGAAATTAATTATATTGGTACGGCAGGTGCCTTACCCGATTCTAATCTCAAAGTAGGAGATCTCGTTATCCCGACGAGTGCTACCGATAGTTCGGGTAAAACCTATGAGCTAAGACCAGATGCTAAGTTTGAACCGGTGGGAGCAAAGAAAGTTTCTTCGGTCATGAATGTGCAAACTCCATTCGAAGAGACTCACAGCTGGCTTAATTTTGCGAAGAAGTCCTCGCAAGTGGTTGAGGTGGAAACTGGCTATCTTGCGAGTGTGTTTAATGGCAAAGATGACCGCTTAAATGTGATGCTTCTTATTTCGGATCTAGTGGGATCAGAGGACGAGACTCTGGCCACGGCTTCTTCTTCAGTCAGAAGAAAGGCGCAGATCAGCTCCATGACAGAGATCATCAACACCGCTAAGGCAAAAGCTCCGGGAAGCATTCCCGCTGGGGCCCCTGGTTTATCTTCATGGCTTAAGGAGCTTGCTCCCTCGCGAGATCCCGTCTCGGCCCTGCAGGTTTTAAGAGATGCTGAACTTAAAGGCATTAATACTAAGGATGAACTTCAAAATTTTATCAAGACTCAAAAAAGTTTTACGACGACAAAACTTGAAGCTGCTTTAAACGGAGCCGATGATCGCTTAGTAAGACTTATGATGGAGACTCAGAATATTGGGGCACTCCCACAGCTCTCCGTTCTTAATAGCTTTCTGGATGGACGCTTTAATCCTGCCATGGGTGCCGTGAATATTCATCTCTCCGCCGCGACACCGGAAGTAGAGAAGGAGTTAGGGCGACTCTTAGCTGAGCTCAAATCCGCCGATCCAGATTTTGAAAAATTCCTTAAGGTTTCTATCGGTAGTTCAACTCCCTCCGCCCAGTGGATAACCATCCCGGGAGTGTTAAGTGATAATACTCCAACACTTAGTTCGCTCTATGAAGAGGGGCTACTTAAGTTTGGAGGTCTTGCTTCGACCGAAAATAGAAATGGCGCTCTTAAATTTGTTAAGGTCGCCGACCCATCTCTCACTGGCCCCTTAACCACCACTGCTTTTTTTCCTCCCAATAAGGAGACTCTTGCTCTGCTGGAAACTATTAAAGGTGTGGGAGATGTCCCAGAGAAGCGGCTGGAGAATATTATAAAGCTAAAAAACTCTGATGGAAGTCGCATGAACTATTCAGTTCGTCTGACTAAGGTTGATAGCTTAAGTGGAGGATCACTGGCGCAAATTGTTCCGGTGCTGGATGATGTAGAGAGGAAGCTTGTTATAGAAATCAAAATGACTGAGAAAGGTCTCAAGAGTCCTGTCGTGGTGTTTGAAGAAATGGTTCATCTAGAACAAATCTTAGGGCATGATTTTAAGCATCCCTATGAATGGGCGGAGACCGTGGCCAATGCCAAGGCCGGAAGTATTCGCTCCATTGAGAAGCTTGCTCGTATGGAAGTAGAAGCTGCCACTGTTGGTCTGACTTATATGGGAAATCAAGCAGCCATGTTTGAAGACGGAACGAATTCTGCGAAAATCCAGAACTATGCTAAAGAGCGACTGGCCCATGCTCAGTCCCGCTACACACCTGTGGCCAAGGAGGCCCGCGTGGAGGCCAGAAAAGCTCAAACTGCCTGGAAGGCCATGCGGCCAGTCTTTGATAAATTAGAAAAACAGGGAACTAAGTTTAATGATCTTGTGATGAATAATGATCGCGCTGGTGTGAGGAAGATGCTCGACACCTATCTTCCCTGGGATTTGATGGAGCCTTCAGAAAAAAATGCCTGGAAAACCTGGTTGGAATCTATTGAGCATCCCGACTTAGATAATCGCAAAGTTGTCTTTAGAGGTATGGATGATTATGGGGTTCTGACTAAGCCTAAATCAAAGGATGTGGGAATTCTCTCTACCGTACTCATGAAAAATCAGGGGAATTATACCAGACGACTGCGCTCACTCACCACCCTGCGGGATCGATTTAGTGTTATGGATATGGGTAAAAATACTTTGACCGGAGTGAAGAATAATCCTTCTCTCTTAGTCGCCATGGGAAATCACGCTAATGATCCGGTAGGTTCGCCTTTCCTCTCAGTGTCGGATAATAGAGTTGCTAAAAACTTTGGTGCTAATGAAAGAGTAGCACTCTTAGTAGATGAAAAGCGCCTGGTTCCTAATGCCATGGCCTTTGCTTATGGAACAGAATTTGAGCGGCTTATTCCCATCGTGGTTTTTCCCGATGAAGTGCTTTACTACCATGGAAAGGATAATGGTTGGGTTGATAGCGATAGGTTTGTGCAAAAGGTGGAAGCCGCTTTAGGGCGACCACTTAAGCAAGATGAGCTAGCTCTCAATATGAAACCCAAGGAATTTTTTCAGATGGGGTTCGAGAGAATTAAACCACTTCTTTTAGATGCCACTCAATTACCAACCCTTTCAGGTCAGGCCTGTAAGCCGGGTTCTGCTTGCAACTGTGTGTATGAAACGCTGGATGCTCTTCTGAAGTAGTCTTACTAGGCTTCAATCAGATCCAGAATAAGTCCGCGCTTTACTAAAGACTCATAATTCTGATTCCGTTCACTCACTTTTGCTATGGGGCCATCTTCTAACTCACTTAAGAGTGCCAGACTCGGTCCATCTAGTTCCAGGGAATTAACCACATCATCTTTATCGCGGTAGATGCAGAGGATATGCGATCTTTCAAAGATTTCGATATTTCCTAGTTCGGCTTCTTCCAGCATCCTAGGAATATCAAACTCCAGATTAAGAAACAGGGCAGTGGGGTTAAGATAGATCCCCGGTTGATGAGGGAAGGGAGCCACGGAGCTCGAGGCTTCAAAGGCCGCCAGTTCATAGAAGGCCAGTTCAAATAAGTAAGGAGGGCAATCACCTTGCTCTGCCTTAATCTGTAAATACTCAGGAAAAGAGATGCCAATACTGGTGGCTTCATATTCCCGGGTAACTGACTCCCAATCCAGATCGGAGAATTTGGAAAGGCTGGGGAACATCTTTTGAAGTGAGCTCATCTCTCTTATCCTTCGGCTAAAAATTGACTTTTCGGACGATCCGGGAGCACATTTAATGATGAATCATTTTCCCACTGAGAAGTATATTGATCTAGAAAATAATCCTTATCTTTTAGGTCGGATAACTATCCATCATGTCAAAGAAGATTATCACGCAGAAGTAGATATCATTAATAAAGAATCTCATAAAATCTTCAGGCATGTTGCTATAATATATCATCAGTATAGTGCTGAAGAAGCACTAATTTCGGGTGTGCAGCAATTAAGAAAATTTCTGGAAGAAATTGAGAATAATAAAAGCAGCCTCTAGGAGATACTATGAGTCATTTTAAAGTGGATGATATGACGTGCAGTCACTGTGAAAAGGCGATTAAGACCGAACTCATTAAGGGGAATCCGGCGGTTAAGGTCTATGTGAATGTCAGTCAGAAGATGCTCAAGGTGGAGAATCTTCCTGATGATAGAGTTATCTTTGTTCTTAAAGAATTGGGTTATACTCCTCATAAAGTTAAGTAAGTTTTGTGCAATTAGAGTTCTTTCCCAGAACCAGGTTCTCACTGCTCTCGGATTTCCATAATCTGGAAGCTACTCATCTATCGATTGACGAAAAAATCCGTTTGATTCAGAATCCTGATTTCTTCAAGTCCCCTAAAGCGAATGAAGTCATTAAACAGCAGCACGCTGAGATGTTGGATAATATTCTGGGTTTTCGTCTTCGTTATATTGAAGAGATGCTCATCGCAGAAGCCCAGGGCTTTGATCCAGATGGAAGCCTCGAGACCTGGGGACCAAATATTCATAATGGGATCCAAACATGGGTGGGACTTGATCTTAAGACTTTGCAAACTCCATACTCTGAAATTCAGCGTATCTTGCAGCTCTTAAAAATCAGACCCTATCAACATATCATTGATCTAGGTGCCGCCTATGGGAGAATGGGGATAATTATTGGTGGGCTGTATATCAAGAACTCCTTTCAAGGCTATGAGTTTGTTAAGTCTCGCGTTGATGAAGGCAATCGCGTCTATCAAGAGTTAGGACTAAGAAAGTGCGAGCTAGTGGCCCAAGATCTGGCCGCAAATAGTTTCATTCTTCCGATGGCCGATGTTTATTTTATCTATGACTTTGGCCAGGTAGAGCATATTGAGCGCACCTTAAAGCAAATCGAACATAATGCCACCAAGAGACCGGTTAAGGTCGTCGCTCGCGGAAAGTACACTAAGCAAATAATTGGTCTTGCTCACCCTTGGCTGGAACTCAAATACGAAGGTAAGCTTGATGGTCTCTTCTCACTCTATGTCTCAGGACAAGGACTTATGGCCCACATCTAGATGAGAATTTTGCTTTAAGTATTCAGGTGGCATCTGGTGATGAAGTGTCTGAGTAGGATAAGCAAACGGCAGTTGATGCACTAGAAACTCTCGGTAAATATCCATGAGAATTCCCTGCTGAATATCCATATGAATATTATAGTCGTCGGTTAAGACAAAATACACTAGCTCCAGATCAAAAGAAGTTCGGCTGATGGCCATGAGATGACAGCGATCAAATCTCACTCTCTCTCTGTGAGTCAGAATATGAGTAATGATATCTACCGCTTTCTGAATACCGTCTGGATCCACTTGCAAAGTTAGACTCAGAACAAAGGAGACCCGTCTCTCATGCATGCGCTTCATATTTCGTATGCGTGCTCCTAGAAGATCAGAGTTGGAGAAAATAATCTGCTCACCGGTTAAGCTTCGAATATGAGTTGTTCTAAGACCAATCTTTTCCACTTCTCCCAGATACTGATCCATTATGATGAAATCACCCACCACAAATGGTTTATCCAGGACAATTGAAAGTGAGGAGAAGAGATCTCCCAGGATCTTTTGCAGGGCCAGGGCAACGGCAATACCCCCGACACCTAGACCCGCGAGAATTGTTGTGATCTTGATATTCAAGTTATTCAGTGTGAAGAGAAAGATCACGGAGAAAAGAACAAGCTTGGCCAGAAGCTTTAAGAGATTGACTGAACTTGAGGCCGCCCGATTATGCCTAGTCCTCTTATTAACAGCACTGGTGATATATTTTTCGAGGAGGTGATTGCCCCAGATCATGACCTGAAGCATGGTTAGAATAAAATAGGCCCGGTCTACATAAAAAGAGAGTTCCTTCTCATGGGGAATATACTGGAAGGCAATATAAAGGGAGGAGCCCAACATGAAGAAGTGAGTCGTCTGCTCAACCGTATGGACAACGATGTCATCCCATTTATTTTGAGAAAGATTAACAAACTGTCCGATGCGGGTAGAAAGCAGACGTTTCAGTCCATAGATCAGGATATAGGAGAGGAGTGCAATCCCTAATCCCAGAAGATAGGGATTGGGAAGCAGGTATCTCATTAGTGTCCGCCTAGACTCGTGAGCATTCTCTCTAAGAGGGGATCTACCGTAGCTTGATCTTTAATATAATACCGGGCATTAGTTTTACCGCTTCCGACCTTAATACAATAAGCACTAAAATCATTCTGATCCTGGAGGGCGGAGAACATATCTTCATCGGTGGTATCGTCCCCTAAGGCAACGATCACATCGGGCTTTTCATTATCATGAAGCTGCTGAAGCCAATGCTGAACAAATGTTCCTTTATTGGCGTGAATGGATTTCACTTCGATGACTTTCTTTCCTCTCATGACCTGTACGGGCTGGGAAGTGAGGCTCTCCTCAAGCTCGATATAAAGTTTATTAGCTAGAAAATCTGCAAAGCCCGGAGGAGAGCTGCGGTAATGCCATGTCAGAGCATGCCCCTTATCCTCAATAAAGCTTCCAGGTGTGCGATTGGTATACATCTTTAAAACTTCCAACACGCCTTCGCGCCATTTATGGGATTCTGTTGGAACCAGAGAATGCCACTTCTCATCTTTTCTTGAGAATGAATAGGCCCCATGGCAAGCGGCCAGGGAGAAGTTGAGATTTCGAGTAACAAAATGATCCTGAAGAAATTCCTTATCTCGACCACTCACGATAACAAACTGAAAACGTTCATTTTGAGCAATCTCGTGGAGGATCTTCGTGGTCTTATCTCTCATCTGCACTTCCGATGGGTGACGAGCAATAGGAAGAAGAGTTCCATCCAAATCACAGAAGAAAAGAATTTTTTTCTGTCTGAGATTTTTCATCCAGCTGAAGAGGCCTTCACTAGTAACCGGTACAGTCTCTTCCTTGACTTTAATTTCCTTGTGAAGATCTCTTAGATAGACTTGTGCCCAATCTGAAGAAGTATAAGTATCAAGAAACCTCTGCATGGATTGCATACGTTCTTTTTTGACATCATTCGGACAGTGAAGAGCTTCTCCCATCATCCTGGCCGTTCCCTCGATATCCCAAGGATTGATGGAAAAGGCGTAACTCAAAGTAGAGTGGGCACCTGCAAATTCACTCAAGAGAACTGTGCCCTCATGATTTTCTCTCTGAGAGACAACATATTCCAGACTGACAAGATTCATTCCATCTCTGCGACTTCCCACATGCAGAACATCACTGACTTGATAGAGGGCCGAGAGTTCATTAGGGGTGACCGAATGATAGATATAACTCACAGGCATATAAGTAGGGCTACCGAATTCGCCATTGATGCTTGAGACGATTTGCTCGATTCTCTCTTTTAGTAGACGATATTCTGGAACATCGGTTCTGGAAGGAATAACTACTTGAACCATTTGGACCTTGCCCACATTCTCTGGATTTTTTCTCAAGAAGTCTTTGAAGGCCCTGAGTTTCATGACCAGACCCTTGATGTAATCAAGACGGTCCACTCCTAGAACCCACTTCTTATCGCCTTTTGAAGTCAGATATTTTTCGACCAAAGCCTTCGTCGCATCTGCCTGGGCGAGCTCCTGGAAATGAGGAGTATCGATTGAAATAGGATATACACCCCATTTCCTTTCTGCAGTATTCTCTGGGCTTTGACCTAAGATGCGAGTCACGCAAGATTTAAAGTGAGTGACATAGGAGAGGTCATGAAAACCCACGAGGTCACAGGTAAGAAGAGAGTCGAGGATTTCTTTTCTTTGTGGAAGCTCACGAAAAATTTCTGAACTGGGAAAAGGAATGTGTAAGAAAAAACCAATCTTGAGATCGGGTCTCTTGGCCTTGACAAAACCAGGAACCAACATGAGTTGGAAATCATGAATCCAAATCGTATCATCATCACGGGCCTCTTCCAGAATGGCGTCGGCTACCATTTGATTGATGATTTGATAATTCTTCCAACCAGAAGGAGAGTAGTGCACCATAGATCTTTCATAATGAAAGAGGGGCCAGATGACGTTGTTGCAGTATTTATTATAATAAGAGCTATAAGCAGCACGCGGAACAATAATAGGATGACACTTGAAGTGGCCGAAAGTGGTGGATTTAAGTTGATCGATTTTCTCACTGTCGACATCATCGGTCATGAGACCCATCCAGTGGACTTCATAACCCACCTTCATTGGATCAAGACCTTTGATGGCCGATACGAGGCCACCAGAACTTTGAATGAAACTTTGGGACTTATCGTCATACGCAACAGGCAAACGATTACTGACAAGTAGACATCGGGTCATTTATCTCTCCACTTTTTGATGTTCGACGACGTGTGGTTTGATTCTTGGGAAATATAATCTAGAATGGTGTGATGAGAAAGGCACATCGTTACAACATGGGTATTATTGGAAACTGTCATTATATCGCTTATATTGACACTCACAGCGCGGTAAATTGGATGTGCTGGCCTCAGATGGATTCCAGTTTTATCTTCGGCTCCTTACTTGATGATGAGAAGGGTGGACGCTTTCAAGTCGTGCCGCAAACTTCCTACACGACGAAGCAACGTTATATCGAGAATAGTGGCATCATCGTCACTTCATTTTTTTGCGAAGATGGAGATTTCGAAGTCATCGATTTTGCGCCTCGCTTTTCTATCTATGATCGCTTTCATAAACCACTGCAGTTTTTTAGAAAGATTAAACGCATTAAGGGCCAGCCTCGCATAAAAGTTATTTGCGATCCTCGTGGGAACTATGGTGAATCAAGGCCAGAAGTCTTCATGGGAAGTAATCATATTAGTTATAA